>NZ_BJVK01000027.1 GCF_007989105.1 Lentilactobacillus kefiri
GATCCATAATACCACCCCTCAAATGTTTTTATAAATGACTATGTAACCCCGTTTACAAGTTTATTTTAACATAACCAGGTTGTTCTTATATCAATTAGTAACATATAATTATGGTCAGGCTTTGCGGGCCCCAAAAGCCGTTTTACATATTCATCCGAGGAAACGAAAAAGGATGCGGTCAATTTGACCACATCCTTATTAACGTATTTAAAATAATATCTAGCTTGCATCCAATTCAACTTGTTCAACAACGTGGCCGTCTTGGAGATATTCAACGATCCCAGCCATCGCTTCCTGTTCATCGTCACCGCTTGTGGAAATTTGGATATAACTGCCCTGTGGGATTCCCAATGACATCACGCCCATGATTGATTTGAGATTGACCGTCTTGCCATTGTAAGTCAGCCTGACATTTGAGACATAGTTCTGCGCAGCAATGACCAATCGGGTTGCTGGCCGTGACATGATTCCTGTTTCAGCTAAAACCTTAAATCTGTTTATTTCCATTTGATTTTGCCTCTTAGATAGATTGTATTGTGACTGGGATAATTGATATATTAGTGGTATTGTAAGCGGTTTCTATTCATTAATCAATACATTTTGAGGCAATTCTATGAATTTGATGAGAAAATATAACGAGATTGTAGGTTATTATAAATTGACTGTTAATTAAATCACAAGATGAACGTTTTACTTGATCAAAGCGCAAAAGATGGGCTTCCGTGAAGAAGCCCATCTCATTCAATAAATTATAAATTACAGCATGGCGTTATCTTTTCCGTTCAACGCAATGTCTTTCCAATCATTCCAAGTAATCTGTTTGTAGGCGGCATCCCAGAAGTACCACTCTAACAAGCAGCTCTTCAGGAATGTCTGCTTGGCTTGTTCCTGCTCACGTTTGGTAGCTGATTCAGCTTCATGGTCGATGATGTCGAAGAACTTTTGAATGTAACCATTTGGTCCTTCGAAGTCACCACCGCCAATGTTCAAGAAGTCCTTGAACGGCTGTTCCTGGACTCTGGTTTGATTTCGCATCCATTTACCCAACTCAATGTACATCCACTCCCCTGCGGCAAAGGATGGTAGAATTTGGAGAACACTGTGGGTTTGAATGGTGGCCACCATGTGCTGACGGTACATTTGATTGATCGGCTGAATCGTTGTCTGCTTGAGGGTTTGCCAATTGTGTGGCATTGACTCTGGTTCCCGGGCCAGCCAATCATGAAGCATGTGAAGCTGTAAGTCTTGGCGCTTGTGGAACAGCAAGGCCTGGTTGGTATTCGTACTGTAGTTGATTAACGCATTGATCACGCCAACCTCGTTATATTCAAAGGCAATGTCCTGCTCATCATAATAGCTGAGCTGCTCCGGCGTTAATTTACCGGTGATAATGCCTTGAACAAACGGATGCTTTTCATTGGCGATCAAGTACGGCTGTGCTTCAAACAAGATATCTTGAGATAATGACATGGTTGTTCCTCCCAATGTGGTTCGGGGAGCTTGGAGTAGAAAAAGTAACATCGGCTTTCTTTTGAGCACCAATGTTACCTTGATTAAACGTGCTCGGACAAGCCTGGCGCTGACTTCTAAGTCAAAATTAATTTAAATCCAAAATCTGGATTTAAATCAATTTCGCCTTAGAAACCGCACCACCCGGCTCTCCTCGCACTCTGGTGCTTCCTTCGGCAGTTCTAACTGCATCAGGTTCGATGGGTATTTCTCAGCCTCTCGGCACCCCAGACCACGTATATTTTATTGTACAGGTCGATTATATGTGGGTGATTGGGAGAATACAACCAGAATTATCGACTAAATCGATTGAATTTGAATTGTGCTCTATCACTAAATGTTGTATGCTATAACAAATTTAGTTGTAATCGTGAACCCCATTGGAAATGAATGGCACATGTTAGGAGTCTTGAAACAATGAACGCCGAAAAATTGAAACGAGTAAAGAAACAATATAAGAAAAACTCAGGCCACTACAGAGCAGTCATTAGAACATTTGCCCCAAATGACAGGCGTTACCATATCTTTGATTTTGATCATGGTGACGTCATTGGCCTCACTAAAACAGTTGCCAATACATCTATGGATGAAATGAGCGATGCCATTGGATACACTTCATCTGAACTTGGTTATGATGTTTATCGTTCAGTGGACGGCGTCTTCAAAGTTGATGGGGTTGTCAAAGATACACTATTTTCGACCCACGATGATTGCACAGTCTTCATGTTAGTACCTCAAACAATGCCTGACCGACTCCGGCTTTATGTCGAAAATCTGGTGTTTGAGCATCGAAATGACACCTTTCAACAATAAGCTTGAAAGAATGCAAAGGCGTTCGCTGTTACCTCAGTGGTAATGGCGAACGCTTTTTGTCTGATATGATTTTTATGATAACTTATTTGTCAGTAATTGATGATTAACTTTTTTAAACCACGGATAGCTCCAACCCAAACTTGGTTCATAAGCTGTCAGACCACTTCTTATAGTCTTCGAGCGTACCAATATCCTTTGTTTTCCCATGTTCAGTGTCATACTTAGCCTCCATTGCTTCTGGAGAATTGAGCAAGTCAGTCACACCGTTTTCAGCAGCCGAAATTAAAGCCATTCGTAAATATTCTGAAACAGTAATTCCAGCATTTTCCAAATTCCGTTTAGCTTTATCTGCTATTTGTTCACTGACTCTTATTGAAATTGTTTTGTCCTTCATTGGTATAATCAACACCTCTTTGTCTGGATCGGTACTATCACATGTCACACATTATTATACAAAATTCACTTTCAAATTCAATCTGTTAGTATGTTATTCTAATATTTTTACTCTTCCATCACATATTGAATTATAATTAAGTACTAATGGATATTTGGGGGAATTATAATGCAATCATATGGAATCATATTTCTTATATCAATTGCCTGCTTTGGTGTTGCGATCATCTGTTTCAGCATGCTCAATGTTGGGGAGGAACAAACGGAAGCTGCGGCACCTCAAGAACCCCGAATATATGAAGGAAAGACACCTCAGTATGATGTTGAAGTCGAAAAGGGAACCTATGAGTACGATCCAAAGACCGGTAAAACCAACATTCCCGAAAATGAATTCGACTTATACATGCTCTATACGATTGATAATCTCCCCCGGGGACAGGAGTTGCATCTGAACGCCAGGGATCAGGAAGAAACCGACAAGCTCAAGGAAAGCCCCGAAGGTCACTGGAATATGTTCCCCACCGCAGTGCAGAACATGCCAGAAGTTTGGACGATTGCCGGACATGGATTGGTATTATTAAGAGTTAAATAGATATGAAAAGGTGCTCACGGCTGGTTGCTGTGGGCACTTTCATTGTTTTTGGGCTTATTTATCATTTTTCGCTGACGAATTCTCGTCATCTTTCAAAGCAATTTCAAAATAGGATGTATTGGAATCCACATAGTCCTTCTTTGAATTCAACAATTCGATGGTCATTTGATACGTACCAACTTTGGGCTTTGAAATTTTCGGTTTGTATTTCGCCCACATTGAATCATAGGGTTCACTTACCATTGATTTGGTATCAACCGGCGTCTCTTGTTGATTCCAGACCATTACTGCACCATCCCGAATAATGGAAAAATTAATGAAATAATCATTACCCTTGCGCAGGTTAAAGAACGACCAGTTAACCGTCAACTCAATGCTGGGCTGATTTTTGTCAATTAAAAAGTAACTGCTGGCAGACTGATGATTGACTTGGTTTTCAATATATAAATAAGCAATTTTTTCGGTATACATTATCGACACTCCTTGTGTGAATCAAGTATACTCGCTTGGAGATGTTTCCCCAACAAATTTTCGGAGTGATTTGAAATCTTTTCCATCAAAAAAGTTCACTGTCGCAAAAGGACAGTGAACTTTTGATTTCAATTAATAGGTTCCTTGAATAACCAACAACTTATTGGCAGTTACGTAACGGCCATTTGGCAACTGGTACCGAGTGGTCAAATTATGCTTAACCAGCTTCGTAACCCGAAGATGAGCGCCTTTCTTGTAATGAGCCGTTTTCCCAGTCAAGTTGGCGTGTCGATAAGCATTGACACCCTTCTTGGAAATGACCGTGATCTTCTTGCTCTTGGGAATTGACTTGTAGTAGACACTTTCGACGTATTTTCTGTTGGCAGTAATGTAGCCAACTTTACCAGCGGTCTTGCTACCGTGGTTCACATCACGAACCTTGTACCGCAATGCACCGTTATTGGAACGAGCGTAACCGGTAATGACAAACATTGGCCGGTTCAAGCGAGTCTTCATTGGATATTTGGCAATTCGATCGCTCTTCGTAAAGTTTGGTGAACTGTACATGTAAATCGGCTTGATAGCATAGATAGCAGACTTCTTAGCTTCGGCATAATTAGGAAGTCCTGTCTTGCCATCAGCTGGCTTTGGTGTCGTTGGATTCCAATTATCATTGGTTGGCGGAGTGACAGGTGTTGGCGTCACAGGAGTCGGATTTACCGGTGCGACACGGATCGGAACAACATGAATGACCATCTTGGCGTTGGTCTTACTGCTCAAGTCATAGCTGACAGCCTTGCTGGAAACTAACTGATAGCCTGATGGAGCAACTGGTGTGTAGTCGGCCTTCTTTCCTAAGAAACCAGTAATCGTATCTTTTTTAACAACCTGACCATTATTGTCGTTGACGTATTCAACCGGCATGGTGGCTTCTTGGTAGTCGTAGATAACAGTGAATGAGGTTGGAACCATTCCTAGATTCAAATATTCAAAATTAACATTTTCTGACTTGTAAAAGGCAATTCCTATCGCCATAAAATCCATGAATTTGGCGAGTCCATCACTCATTGTTGTACACTGAATTTTGTACGGCCCGTCTTCAGCAGCAAGTTCCTCTTTCGTAATACGAGTATTTGATGGGTCAAGATTTTGAGAAGGAATAAATGTTTGATAAGCATCCAAAGCTTGGTCTTTTTCATTTGCAGTATATTTACTTGATTTATATAGTACAGTAAGTGCTGGATTATCGTAGGCTATTTCCACATTCCTCAAAGTTTCTGAAACTGGGTATCCTGGAACAGTAACATTTTTATTCTTAAGATCTGGTCCATATGTGATCTTTTCCGGTGCTTTTAGAACATTCCCCTTAGTATCAATAATATTAATGGTTGCCTCAGCCCCATTTGGATCTACATCAGCCTGCGCATTTAACCCACCAACAACAAGCGTCAGCAGCAATGCCCCCACGGCCAGCATCCACAAGCCAATTTTATTTAACCGTTTAGTCATGTTTAATTCCCTCCCACAACGAATATATAATTTATTATTTAACTATATTATACCTTGAAAGTTTGATAATATTTTAACAAATTTTCTTGAACACTTAAAATTTCAAATCTACATAATAAAAAGCAGCGGCAAAATTAATCTTTTGTCGCTGCTTCGTTTTTAGTGCAATCCATTAATCCATCAAGTCTGTTCTTCGCCGACAGCCAGAATAAAATTGATTGAACAGCGTCATACTGCATTAAAGTTGCCTGACTGGCAGATTTTAATTCCAAGCTGGTGGGATCGGAAAGTTCCTTCCCCGCTTTAGCAGCCTGCTCATTAAACATGATCACAAAGTTATTATAACCGTTCTTCGGTGAGCCGGTTCCAAGCAGGGCAATCAAACCGCCCTTCACTTCGTCGAGCCGAAAGATGTTCTTCAGCAATCCCACGACAATTGCGCCGGCCAACTGAGTTCGCTGGTACTTTTTCTTAACCGGTGGCATTAATATCTTGGCTTTAAAATAGTTGTGGAGCATTGTCTTGGTAATTTTATCGCCAATAATTGGCTCCAAATATCCGTTCGTCAGATCCAATAACTGGTCCAGATGAAGTGAAAATGTCGGCAGCTCATCCCACAATGGTAATTTAATTTGCAGTTCAGTGGTCGTCTTTGGCATTGAATCACTCCCTTATATTATTTGCCTTCACCAATGTGAACGCCCACGCCAACCAGACCGGGGCCTGTGTGAACACCCAGCGCCGGTGAAATACTTCCTCTATAGATTTTAAGCTGTGGAAAAGTCTTGTGCAAGCGGTCATAGACTTTTTCCTGGAGGGGAACATCGGCACCGTTGGCCACCCCAACACGAACACTCTTGTTGGCAGCAATCAGTTTTTCAACCAGCGCAACCATTTTAGAAATGGCTTTTTGTTCGGAACGGGCTTTGGCAACTGGGAAATAAACCCCGTTAGAATCGGTAGCAATCACCGGCTTGATGTTCAATACGGAACCAACAAGACCGGCAACCCGGCCAATGCGTCCGCCAGCTCGGAGATATTTCAAGCTTGGAATATAGAAGAATGTCCGACTGTTCTTAATTGACTGCTTGAGAAAACTCATCGTCTCCTCGAAGCTCTGACCACAGTCGATCATTTCTTCGGCATAAACGGCAAACAGTCCACTGCCGATCCCAATATTCTTGGTATTAATAACTTCCATTTTGATGTCGGTCAATTCACGGGCCACATTTGTGAAGATTCCAAATGTCGTTGACAGCTTGGCTGAAACGGTAATCCCAATGATGTGATTAAAGCCGCGTTTTCTCAATGCATCAACGTGGGCTTCCACGCTTCCTTGAGTAGGTGCGGCGGTCTTTGGAAATTGGTCGGCTTTACCAAGTCGGGCATAAAATTCCTCCGGCGTGATATCGACATTGTCACGGTACTCCTCGCCTGCCATGGTCACAAGCATTGGTGCAACCTCAATATTATCGTATTTGTTTAACAGTTCTGCAGGCACATCAGAACCGGAATCAGCTAGAATCGCTATCTTTTCAGGCATCGGCAGTCTCCTTTTAACTTGTACGTAGTTTCAAATACTATTTATGTAGTATTGTATACCACATATGTGGGTTGTCAATACCTTACAAAAAGAAGGAATGGCCATCCCGACCATTCCCCAGTGTTGATGTTGTTCTCGTTGAATGATTAAAACTTAAAGTTCATTTGTGTTTGACTGACTAGACTTCCGACGTACACCCGCCTGCTTTTCTGGTCGACCCGATACATGATGGCATATTGCCTGCCAATCAAAATCCGTCGGGTTCGCTGATCAAACTGGTACAAGTCAGTGACATCTGCAAATCGATCCGAAAAATATTCTAATGAATGAACCAGCTCAAATATTTTCTGGACATACTGGTCAATCTTTTTCTGAGATAATTTCAACTTTTTCCAGTCTGAAATGAATGTGTCTAAAGAATTCGCAAATGAATCAGTATAAAGTAATTCATACTTTTCCACTAGTCATGCCACCCATACTTGCCAAATTTACGGGCCATATCGGCTTCAGTCAATAATTTACCGTTATCAACATCCTCGAAGGCTTTTTCAATTGTTGCCCGGTCTTGAGCCAACTGAGCTTCTTTTTTGCCTAAAACAATCTTATCTGCTTCAATATCCAAATCTAATAAATCCCCCTCATGGACACCACTTTCTTTGGGTAATATAACCCCCAACGAATTTCCAATTTTTCGAACTTTCACTTTATTCATTTCGCTTACCTCCTGAGAACATCTTCTGAATTATAACTTGATTATAACATGTAGCAGAACTTCAACACTCAGTTTATATACGAAAGAATTTATCAATTTATTGGTGGATTAGTGGATTGGTGGGCCTTTTCGCATTGTCTTTTTTGGCTTAGGTTATAGGGGTTGTAGCTCTTATTTTATTTAGTGCTCCCTTCTACCTTTGAGCTATGCTCCGACACCCCTGACCCCTACTGCACAAATAAAAAATGCTATCGATGAACAAAGAACGTTCATCAATAGCATTTTTCACTTGTGCTCCGGGGTCAACCCGGGGCTCGTCGCACACTTATTCATAACTCAAACTCTCAATTGGATCCAATCTTGCTGCCGATGCTGCTGGGGCCAATGCCGCCAACAATGAGATCAAGATGGCTACCACGAATCCGAATATGACATTTCCGGTTGTGATCTGCATGATTGAATAATTAATCCCACTTTGGGCAATATGATTGGCAACCACTTGCAGCAATTCTGCCAGGGCAATTGCCAACGCCGATGAGAACAATCCAATGAAGAATGCTTCCGAGAAGAACAGGTTTCTGATACTTCCCTTAGATGAACCCAAAGCACGAAGAATTCCGATTTCCTTGGTTCGTTCCGAAACACTGATGTACAGCACCACAATAATCATGATTGCTGATACCAACAGTGAAATGCCGGCAATTGTTGCCAAGACATTAACTGCCAAAGTAATGTAGGTGTTCAACGTATCCACGAAGCCACCGACACCGGTGATTTGGTAGGCTGCTTTCTTCTTATCATTCTTGAAGGCTTTAATCTTGTTTTGAACCGGCTTAACGTTCTTAACGTCACCTTTGATTTCAACCGTGACGAAGTTAGGCTGAATCTTAATTCCCTTTGATTTGTACAATGACTTCATTGTGTTATAGGTAATTGAAGTCGATCCCGTACCGGCCTTGGCAATCCCACTGATCTTCAGTGTCTTGCTCAACATGACCGGGCGCTTTTTACTATTTAACGTATTTTGATAGAAGGTAACTTTCTTCCCAATCAAAGAATATGGGTGCTTCTTGTTCAGCTTCTGAGCATATTCTTTGGTCAGCATAATCTCATTATTCTTGGGTGCGTGGCCTTTGGAAATACTCTTGGTCAGCATCGTGCTGTTATGGGTCTGCATAAATGAGATTGAGGCTGTCTTGCGGCCCATCCGCAATTGCGTACCGCCTTGAACGAAGTAGCCATTCTTCACACTATCAACGTTCTTGATATCCTTTAAACGGTTCTGGTCCTTCTTCTGCATGCTGACTTTGGTCATATCCGTGTTGGAGTCTGTCGGCACGTTTTTCGTTACCTGAACCGCATTTGGATTAACCTGGGAATAAATTTCGTGGTTAATGTATCCTTGAACACCATTTCCCAGTCCCAGCATCACAATCACACTGAAGATTCCAATCGCTGCGCCAAAGACAATCAACAGGTTTCGCTTCAAGTTGTAGCGCATGTTCTCCAGTGCCATCTTCAAGGTAGCGCCAAATCTCAATGTGTGGGTTGCCAGTTCGTTGGCTTGTGATTTTTCGTAACCCGGCTTGAGTTTCTTGTCCTCACTGATTTTTCCATCGGCCAGGCGAACGATTCGGGTTCCGTGATTAGCCACCGTTTCCGAGTGGGTAACCGTGATAACCAGCTTGCCGTCCTTGGCAATTTGGTCCAGCAGTGTCAAAATTTCCTGGGTGTTTTGGCTGTCCAACGCACCAGTTGGCTCATCAGCAATGATGATTTCCGGATCGGATGCCAACGCCCGGGCGATTGCCACCCGCTGCTTTTGACCACCGGATAATTGGTTGGGATACTTGCGCATGTGGTCTTTCAAGCCCACCTGTTCAAGTAATTGACGAGCTCGGGCTTCCTGCTGCTTATGGCTTAATTTGGTCATCTGCAGGGAAACCATGACGTTGTTAAAGACGGTCAAATGGCTGATCAAATCAAAGTTTTGAAAGATAAAGCCAATTGTCTGACGGCGGTACGCATCCAACTGTTTGGCGGTATCGTGGCGCAGAGACTTGCCGTTTAAGACAACATCCCCGGAATAATTACTATCCAGACCACCAATGATATTCATCAAGGTCGTCTTTCCACCACCGGATTCACCGACGATTGAAACGAATTCACCCTGTTCAAATGACAGGTCAATTCCAGTCAATACCGGGAATTCCTCGCTGGCAAGATAATAGGATTTTTTAATGTTATGTAACTCTAAGTAGCTCATTTGCTCCTCCATTCGTGATGCTTTACGATTTGCATATTGATTCATTTTAACGCAATTCTAGCAATTTTGGTACTGGAGATGCTGGATTGTCGCCAGTTCTCCCCCTTTGAAGTACTCAAAAACCGGAACATAAGTACAGAATACTTATGCTCCGGTTCATTAAATCGATATTAGTTTTGTTTTGCGCCAAATAATGTTTCGATAAGTTGTTCACGACGCAAAATGGTTGGTGTACCAAATGCTTTCAAGGTTAAGTCAGCCAAAGTTGAGATTAAGTAATCAACAACTGGTTGAGCAAAGCTGTTACGCAAGTCTTTGTCGTCATCAATTGACTTTTGAATGGCGTCATCGTTAGTCAAGTTGTCGGGAACTTTGAAGACACCGGCAATCTTTGCGTTGAAGTAGCTCTTAGAGATTTCCTTGTCATACAATTTGAATGTTGAAGTAACTTGAACAACGGGCATTGCTGTCTTACCTGTTGGGTCTGCAGGCAATGTGAGTTGAGTTTCAGCGTTAATCTGAGGACCCTTTTGAGGATTGAAGTTGCTCCGATCAAAGTTCAAGTTGTCCAAGCGAATACCTACTAATTGCCAATCATTATTTTCTGCCAATTTATTTACCACCTTTAATTTTTATTATTACAGTTCTATCCTATCATATGCAACGTTACAGTGACATTAAGTATTCCCGGTGCGTTTGTGGCGCCAAAGTGCAATTCGATTAGAAATCTCGGATGATTTGTCATATTATAGATAAGAAGAAAGATCCGAAAATTTAAATAAAGCAATGGAGTTAGACATGACAATTAATGAAATGCTCACCGAAATTGAATCATATCAGCACAAATTGAACTTGGCAGATGATTACCTGTTCAATATTGTGGAATTCGACCCGGATGAAATTAAGGCCTACCGGGCAAAGACAGCACCCGAAAGTGCCTATCAGGGAACCTTGACCCAGATCAAACGGCTGTATCTGTTGAGCCTATCACCAGAGGAACTGCTCAAGCGGATCAAGGACGCCCAACAAAAAGCTGGTCTTTCAGACGACCAGGCCATCAAAGTCATGGGCATCGAAGAAAGTAAGCTTGCTGACTTCAAAGCCGGCAGCCTGCCAACCATGAACTATGTGACCGCATTGAATGCCTTACAACGAAACTAATAAAAATCACCATAACGTGGAATCAATATTTCTCATGTTGTGGTGATTTTTTATGAGTTTAATTTGAGGCCCATCCATTAACGGGCAAACGAAACTGCGTCAATAATCGTACCCAAATCCGTATTAATTTTCTTGGTAACATCTGAAATCAAATGATACTGGCCGGATCTCATAACTTCCTTTAATCGGAGCTTGACGGTCTGAGCTTCATCCTTTGGAAAAATCTGATCAATCAACCCGGAGTTAACCAAAAGAATTGCCAACATCGAATTCTTTTCCGAAGGCTCTTTTTTTGCCGTGGCATCATTATACAGCTGGGTCAAAATGCGATCGGTCAACGTCTGATTATCGTAATAGGTCTTGTGATCCTCTTCCAGATAACCATCTTTAACCAATGAGTCACAGATTGCCTGGGCGAATTTGGTCACCCGACGTCTTCTGATTGATAAGACAGCATCCCGAACATAATTGCTGACAGACTGCGGTTGACCGCCTTTAATGTTTTCCGTAATCGGCTTGAGATAATCGACTGGTGCTTTGGACACCGGTGCAATGACCATTCGATTAGCAGGTGTCAGTGCCATCGTACCGTCTTTTAGCAGCTCGACAATTTCTGACAAAAGCAGGCAAGCCGCCACTTTACGATTTTTAAACGCACTGATTTTCGGCTTTTGGTTCAGCACACATAGTACAAATTCCTGAGTATAAGTTAATCCATCCATTGTGACTACCCCCTCGATTGGTCATCTCATTACCTCAAAAATAGCCCATTTAACAAGGGTTAGCAAGAAATATGTCTGTTACCCTTTGCACAAAGCAAACAAATAATACTATACTAAACTACAGACTAATTAGGAGGCAGTTATATTGATTTGGGTAAACATTCATTTGATCTCATGGATTTGCCTGATCGTCACGATGGTATTGGCATTTGCTTTGAAAGATAAAATGTCGATGATCTTTATGATGATTACAAGAGTTCTATACATCCCTATTTTGGCATCCGGCTTCATGCTGGCGCTGTTCAGAGTCCCGCGCGACCCGGTACTGGGAAGCGTTAAGGTCATCTTGGGCTTGGCAGTTATTGCATTGTTGGAAATCGGCTTTGCAAGAAAGACCCACCACAATTTGTCGGCCAACATCTTCTGGACACTGGGAATTGTCTTTGTCCTGACAAGCTTGGTAGGCTTGATGTTAGCGGGATGGTATTTCTTTTAGGAGAGTGTGACGAGGGCTGGGTGACGCGGTTTCTAAGGGTGCTTGAATTGAAGTTCCTGGTTTTGGAACTTTGATTTAAGTATCCTTAGAAGTTAGCGTCAGGCCCGTCGGAACACGTTTAGAGTGTGACTAGCAACGGGTGAGGCGGAACACGTTTAGAGTGTGACGAGGGCTGGGTAGGCCCGTCGCCAAGTATGCTTGGCAGGCTTTTAGCTGGGCGTCGCCCACAGGACTTGGCAGGCTTTCAGCCGGCCGTCGGAACACGTTTAGGTATAACAAGCAACAATGGTGTAAAACTGAAATATTTAAAAGTCCCATCACTGGATTTTACTTATTTGAATTGTACACAGAACAAGAAGCAAGCAGTCGTTGATAAAACGGCTGCTTTTTTTGTTTAAACACACAGTTCTACTAACTAAAACAAAGTGGTCATAAACTTTTTATGGGATGTTGTATTATCACTTATCGGTTATACTACTATTGCAATTAAATAATAAGATAGTATAATCAATTTCAGTAGTGAATTGCTGTACACGGGGATGTATGGAGGGACGATTCACCAAATAAAATATTATGGAGTGTCATCATGAAACGAATCATCAAATTCCTCGTGGCAAGTCAGGCAATCATTCTCATTGCCTTTACTGCCCTTCTCATTGGATCAGCCACTGCTCAGGCCGCACCACAATCAAGTACCGAAATTGCATATGCCAAAAGAGGCAAAGCGCACCACTCAAAACGGCAAGCCAAGAAACCAGCGATCATTGCCAAAAAGACTTCACAGTCACAGCAATCACAGCCGAATTCCATGGTGATAACGCCCGCCAAATACCGTTGGCCAACTAATACCATTACATATAAAATCGATCAAACTTCGGCCTATTATGCAAACATTTGGCAACAGGCGGTTGATGCCTGGAATAGCACCGAAGCGGTCAATTTAATTCCAACAACTGACAGCCATCCGGATATTACCCTGCAGGTGACAACCACGCAGAATTTAAATTATGCCGGGATGACTTTCATCAAATATTTTAATACGACGAAAAACGGCCTCCATATTTTGGCGCCCACTACCTCAACGATTTACGCCAATAACTGCAGCTACTTCAAATACACCACTTCGGAGCGCGTCCATGTTGGGGAACATGAACTTGGCCATGCCCTGGGACTAGGACATTCGACCGATCCCCATAGCGTCATGTATCCATCAATTTGCGATAACACGATTACTTCCGGTGACATTGCCGGCATCAAGCAGGCTTACAAGTAAAAACACTAAAAATCCGCGAACAATTTTACTTGCTCGCGGATTTTTGCATCCATTTAGACTATTTAACTGTCTTCATGAACTTAGGGTTGGCGGCAATATACCCACCGGCTACCCGGTAACGCATGGTGCCGTGCTTGGTAACACTGTTGGCATGTGAGTAGTCAATGCGGTAAACCTTGAATACCTTACCCTTCTTGTAATGCTTGTTCTTGTGGTGCAAGTTAACTGTCTTATAACGGTTAACAGCTTTCTTAGCTTTAACGTACTTAGGGAAGTGCGTCTTGCCCATCTTGATCAACTTCCGGTTACCGGTAATGTAGTGACCATTTGTCAAAACATATCGGGTCGTCAAGTTGTGGTGGATAAATTTCTTAACTTTAAGTACCTTACCCTGCTTGAAGTTACGAACCTTACCAGTCAAGTTGGCTTTCTTATATTCGTTGACCCCACGTGGATTGATCACGGTGATGGTCTTGTGTTTGCTTTGATAATAAACCGGACGGATATAAGCCCATCGTGCGGTAATGTAACCAGTCTTATGACGGTTCTTTGTCAGATGGTTGACGTCACGGACTTTGTACCGCAAGATGCCATTAGCTGAACGGGCATAACCCGTTACAACAAACATTGGACGGTAAACTCGTGGCTTGGATACATAACTGGCTTTACGCTGTGACTTCTTAAAGGTTGGCTTCTGGTAGAGGTACACCTTCTTCAAGGCGTAAACCGCTTCGTTCTTCTTTGCAACATTATCCGGCTCGTTTGGACCTGGAACCGGTGTTGGCGTCGGAGTTGGAGTTGGATTTGGTGTTGGATTAGGATTTGGATTTGGATTTGGCTTCGGTTTCGGATTTGGGTTAGGTGGTGTGACATGCTTGTCATACTTGAAGATAACCTTTACCGGCTTGCCTAAAGCAAAGATTCCGGTTGGTGCGCCAACCGTTGCGGAAAGGAAGTATCCTTCACCCAAAATCTTCTTGGATGCGGTCTTAACGGCATCGATCGTATTAACGTCATATCGATAACCGGTGGTTCCGCTGAAGGCGACATCCTTTGCCAGGGAGTTCCCCGACATATCCTGGAACTTAACAACGCCTTTGACAGTGGCGTCATTTGGCTTTGCCTTATACCATAATTTCAATACGTTATTGTTGGCATTTCGGCTGACCGTGATTGTATGATCTTTACTATCGACTGGGATGTAGTGATCAATTGGAAAATCGGCGGCGTTCTTAGTGAACTTCGAACCAATCTTTTGATCGGCAAACTGTTTTGCGGTGGCAATTTGATGTTCAGTGCCATCCTGGTCTTTCGTCCAGAATTGGAGGTTTACCGGAACGTAAGGCTGCTTGATATTAACAGTTGCCGACTTGGATTCCAGTAAGTTCACATCGTGATCACTGGTCCGGACAATAAAGGTATTAATTCCTGTCGCCTTGTTGGCGATTGAACTGTCCTTGGCAACGCTTGGTACAACTGATGGATAAGTGAAGTTGACCGTCTGATTGATATTCAAGACAGTTCCTGATTTGGATGTGATCCGAATCATCGTGACCTTATTCCAATCGGATGCAGTCCACTTCGATACATCAGAAGTGAAGGTTGCTTTGTAGTTATTCAAGAGCGTCTTGTCAGGCTTGGCAGTTGAATAGGAAACGGTATAACCGTCCGTATCCAACTTAATCGGCCCTGTAATGTGCATTTGAACATTGGAGCCCCGACTGCCATCGATCTTTTCATCACCTGGGTAAGGTAAGACTCCCACGACATCCAAGTAGGTATATGGTGAAAGTCCATCATTGGACATAGTGTCGACATACTCAAGCTTGTCACCGATGAAGGCATTGTCACCAGTATTTCGTACCGGTTCACTCCAAGCATTTGTCTCAGGGTCAAAGACCTTTACTTTATTGACCATGACCAGCTTACGGTCAGGCAGGTAAGTAAAGTCTTTGGTGTCGGAAATGACATTGTCCTTGTTGTTAGTTGATGAATAAATTCCATAAGTGTCAGCGGTCCGTTTTGCATTGCTGTCAACTTGGAAATCAGTCATATTTCCGGGCTTACCATTATTGTTAGTGAAGACAAAGAATGACTGGATATTATATGAACCAGAAATCATCGAACCATCATCAGTTAATGGCACTTGATAGTTGATGGTTCCACTTGATGTTTCAAAACTACTTGGGTTGGTAATGTCGCCAATCACGGCAGTTTTACCTGAACCCGCATAGTTTTGAACGGTTTTGATGTTCTTTAGATTTTGGACATCAGCCGTATCTTTTGAATCATACGAAATGCCATCTGGAACAATGAAAACTACTTTACCGTCTTTGGGTTGCAGTTTATCACTGCCGTTGTTATAGGCATAAACACCCATTTGGGCGATTAACGGCTTACCACCAAGCATTTGAACTGTACCATTCTGATCATTTTGACCAGAAAGACTTAAGCCGTTACCGTCACTGTCATAATCATAATAACCGATGGTTGGCATATCTTGGTTTAAATAGACATAGCCATCGGTACTGAGTGAACCTGTATAGGATGAAAGCTTAGTCTTGGTAAATGTTGCCGTCATAGCGTTGTCATAGTCGCGCTGGGTATTATTACTCTTCTTGAAGGCGTTGATCGTGTCATCAGTCATATGACCGGTAATTTGCAATTCAACGTTTTCAAGCTCGTTTAAACTCAAATCAACTGGAGATTTGAAAGTAACCGTAATATTGGTATAATTTTGCTCATTATATTTCAGCGGTTTGCCAAATTGGACAGATCCAAGTGTTACTTTCTTTTGTGTCGAACCGTCCATATACGTTCCAGTGACCGTATTGTCGTTTAATTCGTCCTGCTTGCTGGAACTTATGCTACTACTGTCAACAAAGGAAATTTCATTAGTTGGATAATCAAATTGTGGATTGTCTTCAACACTGCTCAATGCCATCGAACTAGGCGTCTTGCTGGTGCCATTGGAATTATAGTACCTCATTGGCTGCAATGTAGAAACAACTGGTGTCGATGATTTAATTCTATTGACATCGGATGAAGAGCCAATATCTTGGAACTTCATAGACTTACCGGCATATGGATAAAAGTAATCTGGAGTCGGCGGATTGACATAGGTTTTATCAAGATTCAAATAATAACTGTTTGTCGACACATCCCCGTTAGGACCGGTAGTGGTAGTTGGCAGCTCCACTGAAGTACCTGCTTTATAGCCCTTTGGTACGGTCAATGTAAAGCTACCTAACGATTGGATACTATCTGAACTTGTGGCATTCGTTGTATCCAACGTCACTTTTTGAGTTAACGTATTTTTGGCAGCGTCATACGTCCAATTACCAGCACCGCCCGAAGGGACTTTGTACCCTGCAGGAAGCTTAACAGATACTGTATAATCACCAGGCTCACTATGGTTTGTATAATGGAGACTTGGCAGATAGTCATAATAATTAAATCCGCTTCCATTTACGGATACATCGGTTGCGGCCTTCAAAGCATCATTTGAATCCCAATCACTGGCATCCAAATCCTCAGAGACTCCGGGACCGTACGAGGTTGGATCAGTTGTTTGCGTATGGATGGCGAAGTCATCGGTCTTAAACAGTAACGTATTCTTACTGTCGTAATATTCGCTTGGAACTTTATAGTCCTTATTGTTATGAATCTTGCCAGGCTTTAAAGTTGCGATAAACGGAATCCCGATATGGGCACCACTTGGAACCTTATTCAAGTTCATATTGATAACCCAATCCGTATCCGTTTCGGTGACTTTGGCCGGAGACGACAAGAAATCACTGGATGAAATGTCATTATCTGAGACTTCGTTAAAGATATCCTTACTCAAATAAATTTTGACATGGCCATCGACATAATCCTGCCCGGTTCCTTACGC
Organism: Lentilactobacillus kefiri; assembly: GCF_007989105.1. Lineage (GTDB taxonomy): Bacteria > Bacillota > Bacilli > Lactobacillales > Lactobacillaceae > Lentilactobacillus > Lentilactobacillus kefiri. The sequence continues at coordinate 17,356 of NZ_BJVK01000027.1, forward strand.
TTCAATCAAGGCAAGCATGTTGATGGTGTCGCCCGGATAGAAGTTGTTTTCCGTTTTCGGATCTTTAAAAATAGCGGGGTCAAGTTGGACCGTACTATTCTTCAAGATAACACCGGATTCCTTAGTCGATGATGCTGAATCCAAGCTCGGATCATTGGGCACGGCTTTATTCGGATTCGTTGTTGCTTGTGACAAAGTGTTCTGAACTGCCGAAAGCGTTGGTGACCCATTAACTGCTTGGGCATGCGCATTTAGCGATCCAGACAAAAAGACAACTGAAAGAAGAATCATTACAATCGCAAAGACCGACTTCTTCAAGTTGCCTAAAAAAACGCTATATTTCATCATTCATTCCCCCCAGAACAAATTTATTATGCTTACATCCCTGATGATCTATCGTAAAACAGCCATTATGACACGTGTGTCAACCATTTGCGCTCACAATTCCCCTAGCCACTTCACAAGCCTAACTTAACAAATAAGTTATCTTTCCGTCAACCCATTAAAAGTAAGTAAGTAATTGAAACCATTACCGTTCAAGCATTCCGAGACAATAAAAAAATTCAAGTTCGAATTCTGAACTTGAATTTTTTTATTGGCTATTTGATTGTTTTCACAAATTTGGCATTGGCAGTAATGTATCCGCCGGCTACTTGATAACGCATTGCCCCCGCTGTTTAGCCATAAAAAAGATCCAAGCCCAATTAAAGGCTTGAATCTTTTTGAATTTACAAACTTATTGAACTAATTCAATGGTTCAGTTGACTGCATCAACTCAGGTGGCCACAATGCCAACAAGTAGCCGTAACCATCTTGGTCAAAGGCTAAGCTCTCGAACTCACGGCCTGAATCAAAGGCTTGATAGTGAATATCGTTAGCTGAGAAGTTACCGCTTTGAACTTGTGATGTTGGTACTGAAGTTAAAATATCATCAGAAACAAAGTACAAACGGTTATTTGCAGGGTTGACTGCAACACCTTGGTTAGTTGATCCACCACGTTTGCCGACCATTGATGACGAAGCTTGGAAGCTGACACCATTTTCGTCAAGACGACCATAGAAGAACATATAACCACCATTTAACTTACGACCCCAGTAGGCATTACCATCTTTATCAAATGCCAATGTGTGTAACTGAAGGTTGGCACTATCACCATGGTACATCTTGAAGTTGTATTCACGGATTGGCTTCAAAGTGTTTGGATCCATTTCAAGAACCGTGTTGTTGTCATCACGTGAAGCAAGGTCAGTCAAAGTATTATCTTCGGCTAAGTAGATATGCTTGTTCTGTGGGTTGTATGACAATGTTTGACCATGGCCAATATCAACTTCTGGTGACAATTGAGCGGTTTGGGCAATATCAACGTATTTGAACATGTCAGGGTTTTGAGCCTTGGCATCGTCAATTTGACCTTGGTAAGTATCAATCTGTGATTGAATGCCGCTGATCTTAGTATTGTATTTGGCAATCTTAGCTTTGTGCATCTTGTATGACTTCATCCAACGAGCCATCTTCGAAGTAGCTGTCTTCACAGTCTTCTTAGCTTTGGCACGGGTGTTGTATGAATATCTTGAAGACTTGGCAATCTTGTTGTACTTAGCTTTCTTGTTCTTCCAGCTGTAGTACCACTTTTGCGCATTCTTCATGTAGTTGTTCTGGTTATTCTGCCAAGACTTGTTTTGGTTCAAAGTAGTTGTTAATGATTGAACCTTGCTGAATGCACCCTGTAATTGAGCGTTGACTTGGTTGTATTCATCGTTATGAGCCTGACCATCAGTTGTGTATGGGTTGAAGTAATCAAATGCACGCCATAACAACAATACATCCGATCCAACACCTAATTGCTGAAGCTTGGCCATGTTGAACTTAACAATAGCACCTTGGTTAGTGTTGGTACCGTTTGATTCGATGAAGTAAATATTACCGTCACCATCAAGGGTTACACTTTGGAAGTTACCATGTTGGAAGTTGGAAACGTTAAATCCATCTGGCAGGAAAAATTTGGTCTTAAATGTATTACTTTGTGAACTGCCGGCAATTGTGTTGTATGAATTACCGTAGTTGTAACCAGTTGGATCCAGTGAATATTTTGTATACTTTTTACTTACATTCCCCTGTGGCGTCGAGTTGTTGACTACATTGAGTGAATTCTCATTGTAATCTTTCAGCACGTTGCCGGAATTAACTTGCGGAATTGATCCTGCAGAACCAGGATTTGCAATGACATCCGCATTGGCACTCGGTGCGGCAATGCCAAATACTCCGGCAGTTGCAAAGACCAGTGCAGCTGCTAGAGCTAATTTAAAATGTCCTTTCATTCAATCTCACCCCAATTAAATTTTTGCATAATAAAAATGTGTTCACCTTCTATTAAACCGACTTTTACACTAAATCACAAGTTTTATGCATGTTTTTCATCCAAACCTAACATTTGTAATCTGAGGGTAATATGGATTTTATACATTCTTGATACCTAATATTTACACTTAATTTACATTGCCGCGTTACGCTATAAGTGTTAATAGGTAGAGATAGATCCGGGGAGCGGATAATCATGAAAAAGTCGACAATTACAGTATTATTAACATTAATCTTTGTAGCCACAATCGGGGTTTCAGGCGTGGTTGCCCATCATCACAACGATGCGTCGGCATCAAACCCAAGTGAAGTTTCCAAAACATTTAGAGGTGCTTGGTATGGCAATAAAGCCGACATCTATTTCGGTAAGCACAGTGTCAGCTATCATTCAGATCAGACATTTTACGACCGATCAGGAAACTACTTCGTCTTCGGCCCGACATCGTCAAAGACTTGGAAGGCATTTGGCACACCAAATACGTCCGATGTCAGCTTGGCAAGAGTAAGCAATCGAAACGTCGCTGGATTTAAGCAGCCAGTCCTTGAAACATATAAAGGAAAGCAGGACGCAACAGCGCCGTACAAAGTTTACTACTATACAAGAAACAACACCGATGTCATGAAGACAATGACGGGTGAAGTAAACCAGCTGCCAAAGGCGGATGTGGAAGGATTTAATTTGGATTAGAGTGTGACGAGACCCGGGAGATGCGGTTTCTAAGGGAACTTTGATTAAAGCCCTGGTCTTGAGGGCTTTAATCAAAGTTTTCTTAGAAGTTAGCATCTGGGTCGTCGGAACACGTTTCGGCTAAATAAAAGTAATAAACAACAACCGTAACTAGAACCCTCAAACCCCCAAAAACTAAAACAACCAAAAAATATTGGAACAGGAATTCATCCTGCCCCAATCTTTTAATTTTATATTCAATATTATTTGATTTTACATTGAGCCCTTTTACACTGCTGAGCCTATTTTGCGCTCACCCATTGCTCGTCACACTCTGAATGTATCATTCATTACCTTCACCGTGCGAAAAATATCATCGCTTTGGGCAATCATTGAAATGACTGAAACACCGGTAACTCCGGTCTTCGGCAATTCAACGATATTTTTTTCGGTAATCCCGCCAATTGCCACAACCGGTAATTGACTGACTTTAACTAATTTTGCCAATCCATCGACACCGATTACAGGATCCGCATCCGCTTTGGAACCGGTTGGAAATACTGGGCCACTTCCAAGATAGCTGATGCCATCGATGTGATTGGCAATATCAATTTGTTCTTTGGTATCACAAGAAAGGCCGACAAACATTTTGGTACCAACCTGTTCAATCACTTTGGTAACCCGTTCGTCCTTTTGGCCCACGTGAATGCCATCCGCATTGGTCTTGATCGCCAGATCGACGTCATCATCGACAATAAATGGAATTTCATAATCACTGCACATCTCTCGAAGGTCGGCCGCCATTTCATCCCTTGCAGATCCGGACAATGATCCTGGACCTTTTTCACGGTACTGAAATGCGGTAATGCCGGCTTCCATTGCCTGCTTGGCAACTTCCTGCAGCGTCTTACTCTTATCTTTGATATCTTGAGTGCCGGCAATGAAATATGCCCGCAGCATATCCGGCTCGAATTTCATTCCCATATTATTCACCGTCCCCTTCAAAGGTTGCCCAGTGATTCAACGGTCCGTGACCATGGCCAACTTGAATCCCATTGGCGATGGTTGCCTGAACGTATTTCTTACCGATTCGAATGGCCGTTTCCACATCAGCACCCTTGGCAATTTCAGCAGTAATACATGATGAAAGCGTGTCGCCGGTTCCGTGAGTTCGAACCGTATCAATTCGAGGAGCGCTGACCCAGAACGATTTGCCGCTTTCAAGCAGGATGAAATCAGAAGATTCCTTTGATTCAGTCTGATGGCCACCCTTGATCAAGACATTTTTAACGCCCAGGTCTTGGAGCTTCTTGGCAGCATCAATCATCTGATCTTTGCTTTCAATCTTCATCCCGGTTAATTCTTCGGCTTCCGGTAAATTAGGTGTCAAAATGTCGGCTAAAGGCAATAATTGTTCACGAACCGTTTTAATGGCATCCTCTGAGAGCAGTCGGGCACCGCCTTTGGCTACCATGACCGGGTCAACGGTCAAAGTACCCAAATCATATTTCTTGAGGTTTTCAACAACCGCTTCAACGGTGGCGACATCCGCAAGCATCCCCGTCTTGCAGGCACGGATCTTTAAATCAGATGCCACTGAGGCAAATTGTTCATCAATCAATTTTTTCGGAATTGGCATGAAATCTTGAACCCCGATCGTATTTTGAGCGGTAACGGCCACAATGACGGCAGCTGAGAAAACGTGCCGCATCTGCATGGTCTTGATGTCGGCCATAACACCGGCACCACCACCGCTATCAGTTCCGGCAATTGTTAAAGTTTGAATTGTTTCGTTTGTCATTATCCTTTGACCTCCGTTAGTTTGTCCTCGGTTTTACGGTGTGACTTGTGACTTGCTGTCTGCCACGTTGCTCGTCACACTCGAAACGTGCTTCGACGGCCGGCTGAAAGCCTGCCTAGCCTACTTGGCGACGGGCCTGAGGCTAACTTCTAAGCATCATTCAATCAAACCCCAGAACCGGGGCTTTAATCGAATGACCCTTAGAAACCGCCTCACCCGTTGCGAGTCACACTCTATTCAAAGTTTGCGTTCTTCTCCACCGTCTTTGTATCAATCAAATGCAATTCATCAATTAACCGCACACCAAATGATCCTGCCAGTGGCTTGTCCATTGCTTTGGCAACCACTTCTCCGGCAACGTCAAAGATGGCCGTTGCTGTTTGAGCTGCTTCAAAATAATCATGTTCAATTCCACAGAAGCAGCCAATCGTGCTGGACAGCATATCGCCTGAACCTACGTGAAGTTTGAACAAATCGGTTTCATTGAAAATTCGGATAACGGCATCACCATCAGTGATAATGTCGGTTTTGCCACTTTCGACAACCACACAATTGCGTTTCTTAGCCAACTTCTTGGCAATTTCTTCCAAGTTACCGCTGCCTTCACCGGCATCAATTCCCTTGGCATTCCACTTAACGTCAGCTAATGCGGCAATTTCACCTGCGTTACCACGAATAACGGCAACATCAATTTGATCGAGCAACTCATTACAACGTTCCTTCCGGTATTCAACTGCTCCAACAGCCACCGGATCAATAATGATTGGCTTCTTGTATTTGTTGGCAAATGCTGTAACCGCACTAATTTGGTCTAGCTGGCCTTCGGTAAATGCGCCCAGGTTGATTGTCACTGAGTCAGCCATTTGAACCATTGGCTCAGCTTCGTTTTTCTCCTCGGACATAATTGGTGATGCCCCTAATGCGTTAATTCCGTTGGCAACATCCTGAACAGTCACAAAGTTTGAAATGTTAAAAGCAATTGGGTTCTTTTTCCGTAATGTATCTAGTAAATCGATTTTCATCTTTTCTTCTCCTTTTTGATTAGTTCTACAAAAATAGGAGCTGAAGACACTTGGTGTCTGCAGCTCCGGGTTGTGGTTGGTTTGTGATTTTTTAGTTGGCTTTCGGTTGGGTGTAAATGTTGGGTGTGATGCTCGCATTTCACCTAGCTGAAACGTGCTCCGACGGACCTGAGGCTAACGTGTAAGTCCAAAATAATTTAAATCCAAACCCAGGATTTTAATTATTTCGACCTTACACACCGCCTCACCCGGTCCTCGTCGCACTCTCTCACTTTCCTACCCCAGTCCTAACTGACAGGTTCCAAGGGTTTCGGCCTTTCAGGTCGGTCTCAGCTGCTTCTAGCAGTTCCCCTAGTGTGGTTCTGATTTAATGGTACTTTATTTAATTAAGGTGGTCAATTGCTATCTGTTTTGACTTGTTTCCCTGTTAACCACCTGTTGAGCATACTTATTCAACGCCTCAAAGAATGCATCCAGGCACTTGTCCGGCAAAATTCGCTTCATCAGCAACGCTGGTCTTGCACCAGTTCCCACTGCGTACCTGGTTTTCGGCCTTCTTGAAAAGACTGCCCGATCCACGGCACGAGCGACGACTCTTGGTGCTGCCGCAAACTTATATGAGATGGCGAAGAACGCTGCCGATCTGCGGGCCAATTTAGCATATGGGCCACTGCCGGAAGCTTCCATCATTCGATCCATTGCGCCATCTTTCCATTCGGATTGAATTGCGCCGGGTTCAATAACCGCCACGTCAATGCCAAATGGTTTCAGTTCCTGACGCAGTGAATCACTGATGCCTTCAACGGCAAACTTTGAGCCGATGTACCAGCTGCCAAGCAGCATGTTACCCAGCTTACCAGCCATTGACGACATGTTGACGATCCGGCCGCTGTGTTGTTTACGCATTACCGGAAGGACCGCCTGAATCATTTTGACCAATCCAAAGACGTTGACCTTAAATTCATACTCGCCTTCAGTCAGTGTCATTTCTTCGACAGAACCAAATGAGCCAATTCCGGCATTATTGACCAGAACGTCAATTCGACCAGTTTGCGCAACAATCTGACTCACCACCCGATCAATTTCATCATGGTCGGTTACATCAAGATGCATTGTGTGAATGCCCAAGTCATCGAGTTCATTCATCGCATAAACCCGACGAGCCAACGCATAGACTTTCATTCCATTTCGATAGAGGTTCTTGGCAATCTGCTTGCCGATTCCTGATGAAGCACCTGTAACAATCGCAACTTTTTGATCCATAGTGATCCCTCCCGAACTTGTCTTAAATTAATTCCAGTATATCACGTTAAAGCGCTCACATGGGCTTTACTCTGCAATTCCAAAAGTGGTAACATGCTAATCAAACATTAATGAAAGGAGCTGACAGTATGGTAAAAATCAGGCCGATTGAAGCTGGCGACGATCCCCGGATGGCAACGATTATTCGTGCTTCGTTAAAATCATACGGGCTCGACATCCCCGGCACTGCCTACTTTGACAAAGAATTAGATCATTTAAGCAGCTTTTACGATAAAAAAGATAACCGGGAATATTTTGTCGCTGTCGATAAATATAATGACGTCCTTGGCGGCAATGGGATCGCTGAATTTGATCCGGTTAACAAGATTGCTGAACTTCAAAAATTGTATATCACAGAATCCGCCCGCGGCCAGCATCTCAGTTACAGGCTCTTGGACACTGCCATGGGGTTTGCCAAAGGCGCCGGGTACAAAACCATTTATTTGGAAACCCATCATTCACTCGTAGAAGCCGTCCACCTTTATCAATCATACGGATTTACCGACTTGGGCCATCCCCTCAACAATGGTGAACACTCCTCGATGGATAAATTCTTTGTACTTAATATTTGATTTCTATAAAATAAAGGTAGAAACACATAAGGAGGATTCAATATGTCATTAACAGATACTTACACCTTATATAACGGAGTTAAGATTCCTCAAGTTGGTTTTGGTACTTGGCAGTCAGCTGACGGTGATGAAGCCTATCACGCTGTGCTGGCTGCTTTAAATGCCGGTTACCGCCACATTGACACCGCTGCCGCATACGGTAACGAAGAAAGTGTCGGCCAGGCAATCAAGGACAGCGGCGTTCCCCGCGAGGACTTGTTCGTCACCACAAAGCTTTGGAATGCCGATCACGGTTATGAAAAGACCAAGGAAGCATTCGGCCGCTCGCTTGATAAATTAGGATTGGATTACGTCAATCTTTACTTAATTCACTGGCCAAATCCAGTTGCCTTCCGTGACAATTGGAAGCAGGCCAACGCCGAATCATGGCGAGCCATGGAAGAATTTTATGACCAGGGAACTGCCAAGGCAATTGGTGTTTCCAACTTCAGGCCGAAACACCTGGATGCCTTATTGGAAACGGCCAAGGTAAAGCGAATGGTCAACCAAATGTTCATCAACCCATCGGACCTGCAGCCGGCAGTCGTTGAATATAACGACGATCACGATATTTTAACCGAAGCTTACAGCCCACTTGGTACCGGCGAAATCTTCAAGATTCCGGAATTGGCAACCATTGGCAGAAAGTACGATAAGACACCGGCACAAGTGGTCCTCCGCTGGTCACTCCAGCACGGATTCCTACCACTGCCTAAGTCAGTTCATGAGAAGTATATCAAGGAAAATGCCGACATATTTGATTTCAACTTATCAAATTCAGACATGAAGACAATTGACGGCTTCCACGGCAAGGCAGGATTGGCAACGGATCCGGATAAGGCGACGTGGTAAGGAGCAGAGTGTGACGAGCAACGGGTGAGGCGGTTTCTAAGGGTCATTCGATTAAAGCCCCGGTTCTGGGGTTTGATTTAATGGCACTTAGAAGTTAGCCTCAGTTGCGTCGAAACACGTTTAGAGTGTGACGAGGACCGGGTGGCCCCGGAGCATAAGGTGATTCGAGCAATAAGGAACGGGCTTAGTTCCTTGTTGATTGAATTAGCTTATGCAGTAGGGGTCAGGTCCGTCGGAACACGTTTAGAGTATGACAAGGCCAAGGTCAGGTACGTCGCCAAGTAGGCTAGGCAAGCTTTCAGCCGGCCGTCGAAACACGTTTAGGTAATGATAAGGACAGGATGTTTCAACCAGTTAACATTCGCCCACTCACCACTAACCCGAATTCCACATCAATTTGAATAAACAATCATTTCAAAAAGGCCAGAACAAAACTTTCACATTTGTTCCGGCCTTCTTTTTATTAGCCCACCACTCCCCTTCACATACGAATTTCACACGTGATGTGCTATCATACTATTAACTAGGAATATTAAAGGTCACAGAAAATAAGGACGGTTCAATGTATAACGATAATAATGAAGTTCACGTAAACGAGGGTGAACAATTAACAATTGATATTAAGCGCATGGGCATCAACGGTGAAGGAATCGGGTATTACGAACGAAAATTAGTGTTTGTACCCGGTGCCCTGCCAACTGAAAAAGTGGTCGTCGAAGTTACCGACGATTTAAATAACTTTATTCGGGCACGCTTAGTTGAAATTTTGACAAAGAGTAAGGATCGAATTCAACCAGTCGACGATTATGCCAATAACGTTGGTGGTTTCGAGCTGGAGAATTTAGCCTATCCAAAGCAGCTGGAATTCAAGCGTGACGTAGTTCGTCAATCCTTGGAAAAGTACCAGCCAAACGGTTACCGCCGATTTAAGCTGTTACCAACTATTGGGATGGAAGATCCAACCCACTACCGAAACAAGGCCACTTTCCAGATTCGAAAAGACGCCGATGGCAACACGATTGCCGGATTATACAAAGCCCGCAGTCATGACGTTGTTGATTTGAAAACTTCTGCCTTACAATACCCATTGACGATGAAAGTCATGCGGGCGATTGTGACGATGATCGATGAGCTTGGAATCCCTGCTTATGATGAAGACATGAATGCCGGCATCATCAAGACGGTGGTTGTCCGGGCAGCAATTGCCACGGATCAGGTTCAGGTAACATTCATCACCCAAAGCAAGAAATTACTCAAGAAGCATCAATTACTCGAACGGATTAAAGCAGAATTACCAGAAGTTGTTTCTGTCATGCAAAACGTCAACCCTGGTAAAACTTCCCTGATCTGGGGAGAAGAAATGATTCATCTGGCCGGCCGGGAAACCATTACCGAAGTCTTGAACGGATTGAAATTTGATTTGTCCGCAAGAGCCTTCCTGCAGGCCAACCCTGAGATGACTTCGATTCTTTATGAGCAAGCCTTCAAAGCACTTGACCTTAAAGGTGATGAAAAGTTGGTTGATGCTTACTCCGGTGTCGGAACGATTGGATTATCCGTTGCCAAGCAGGTTCGAGAAGTTCGGGGGATGGATACCATCGCCGAAGCTGTCGAAAACGCCAACGCCAATTCAGTTCGAAATGGTATTTTTAACTGTTTATACGAAGTTGGAGAAGCTGAAGACCTGTTGCCGGAATGGATTGAAGGCGGTTGGACACCTAATGCCCTGATCGTCGATCCACCACGGACTGGCTTGGCCGACTCACTCATCGACACAATTTTGGACATCGTTCCGAAAAAGTTTGTCTATATTTCCTGTAATCCATCGACTTTGGCTCAGGATCTAGTAAAATTGACTGAGAAGTATAATGTTGAATACATTCAATCAGTTGATTTGATGCCACAAACTTCACGCTGTGAATGTGTTGTTAAATTCAAGAAAAAATAATCAATAATCCGAAAGGAGGTTCCCGATGCAAAATCCATTTGGTAACGGCAACAATGATGATAACAATCAAAACGATCCCAACAATCCAATGGGGTTGCCGATTCCACCAAACTTTGCGACGGTTGTCAATAAAACAAACGGTCAGATTCGAATCGCCAAGGTGGGACCATCATTTACCGCCCTGCTGTTTAATCTCTGGGTGCCAATTTTCAGGTCGGACTGGTACAACCTCCTCTGTATGGCCGGAGTTGAAATTATCGCCGGAATGGCACTCTCACTTGGAATGGGTGAACCTTTCCAAATTGCCTATTCATTCGGTTCATACGGTCTTGGAATCGTTTGGATGCTGATTTACAATATGATGTACTTTAAGCATTTGTTCAACATCGGTTTTGTACCAGCCGATGATCGTTCAAAAGAACTGCTGACAAGCGCGAAATATTGGAAAGAGCCTCAAGATAAAAACAACAATTAAACACAAAAAGTCCTTCAACCATTTAAGTTGAAGGACTTTTTTAATGAC
>NZ_BJVK01000028.1 GCF_007989105.1 Lentilactobacillus kefiri
AATCAAAAAGATTGGCGATGGTCGCTTTAGTGAAGATCTGATTAGTTTAAAATATCGTTCAATGGAGGTACAACTTGCTTCTTACGTGAAACAACACCTGGTAATGACAATGTGCTGTCAGATAACTTGCTGTTAAATGCTTTTTCAACAGCTGATGCCGGTTCACCGACAACAATCATCTTGGAATCACTGTTCAAAACATTGGTAATCAAAACTAAGAATAAGTCGTAACCCTTATCAGCAGCTTCAGCTTTCATTGCTTTTTCGATGTCAGCTTTACGCTTGTCGATTTCGCTGAATTCAACAACGTTGATTTGATCGATACGAACACTCTTGCCACCCATAGTGAATGACTTGGCATCGCCATCAATTAATTCCTGATCGCTTTTGGCTGAAACGTTGGTTCCAGCTTTAAGCATCTCAATACCATACTTTTCATAATCGACGTTGGCGATTTTTGCCAAATTCTTAACGGCAGTTCTGTCTTCATCGGTGGTAGTTGGTGATTTGAGAAGTAATGTATCAGAAATGATTGCTGATAACATTAATCCGGCAAGTTTGGCTGGAATCTCAACCTTGTTTTCATTAAACATCTTAACGATGATTGTACTGCAGCAGCCAAGTGGTTCAGCACGGTAATACAATGGTTGATCAGTTTGGAAGTTTGAAATTCGGTGGTGATCAACAACATGGGTGATCGTCAAATCTTTGATGTCACTAACACTTTGTTGAAATTCGTTGTGATCAACCAACATAACTGAATCAACTTCGTTTTTAGCAGTTTTAATAACTCGTGGAGTTGGTTCGTCAAAATAATTAAGGACAAATGCGGTTTCTGAATTAGGTTCACCCAAAGCAACAGCCTCAGTATCATATCCCAATTTGTTTTGAAGGTATGAAAATGCTTTAGCAGCAACAATGGCGTCGGTATCAGGACTTTGATGTCCAAAAACTAATTCTTTACTCATCTAAATGATCTCCTTTTATTATTAATATTTTATTTCCCTAAACGGGTTAAATAATCTTCTTTTGCGAGAAAATCGTCGAACTTCTCTAGGAATCTTTCAATTCGTGGAATTTCATTCTTCCGGTTGCGGTAAACAAAATTCAAATCAAACTTCACTTTTGGATCCAATTCAGTGACCCAAATGTCGTCGTCAGTCAACTTCTTCAAGTCGATGTTCAACATATAAGATTTAGGTAACGCCGTATTGGTGTGAGAATTGATTGCAAACTTCAAAATTTGCTCAGGCATTGTGTATCGGGCAACGACCTTTGGCCAATCAACCATCTGATTTTTGAATGATTCATGTAAAGTTTGGTTCAGGTAATAATCTTGTGGATACATCACCCATGGTCGATCGTTAACATCCTTCAAGCGTACCCGCTTACGTTTAGCCAGGCTTGGATTGTGATGGATAAACAATAAATCATCGGAGATGATCTTTTTGGAACTATATGGTTTCCAGTTTTTGATAGACTCATCAGGCAGATACATAATCGCCAAATCAATCCGGTTGTTTTCAAGACTTTCCCAAATTTCTTTTCTCGTCAACATATGGAAGTTGATTTCCAAGTCGGGATTTTCTTTATATAATTCCAAGGCAAAATCTTCAAAAACTTTGGTTTCAATTGAAGCCAAAATGCCTAGGTTAATTTGACCGGTTGTTGAACTGGTTGCTTGCTGAATCTGATCGTTAGCGTCATTTAACAGGTCGTAAATTTGCCGGGTGGTCTTTAACATAATCACCCCTGCGTCAGTCAACCGTAATTTTTTGCCAACTGAGTAAAATAGTTCAGTTCCCATTGTCCGCTCAAGCTTCTTAATTTGTTGGGTCAGCGCTGGCTGAGTAATTCCTAAAATTTGAGCAGCTTGGGTATAGTTCATTGTTTCGGACAATTGGAGGAAATACGATAAAGTTTTTGATGCAAAAATATTTTCCTGAGTGGTTTTCATTCAGACTCTCCTTATCGGTCCCTTGCGACCTTCAATAATTAACAGGATACTGCTATTATGATAATTCTTATTACTAACACAATCAATTAATATGGTAAAAACTTAATCAATTGATAAGTCGGTAAATTTTGGTCGAATGGAAACCGGCGTGCCTTCACTGTCAACATCAATGACAAACGATCCATTGGAGTATCGGCCACCTAATGAGTAATCACTTGGTAAAATATCATGAACCCGGCGATGATCGGTACGCACTTCAAGTGGTTGATCGTCACTGGCAATCGTGCAGAAATCAACGATTCGATGTGGCTTGTTCTTGAGTTCACGGAGAATCATGACTCCCTTACGAGCTCGGGATGTCTTAGGAATTTCCTTGATGGCTAATTTCTTGAATGCACCGCGTTGAGTGACAATGGCAACAACGCCGTCATCTTTAACAAGCTGTAAATCGGTAACTTTATCTTCACCACGAAGTGCCATTGATTTAACGCCGGTTGTTCGGGCACCGTTCACAGGAACTTCGTCGATGTTGTAACGCAAGGCTAATCCGTGTTCGGAAATCAACAATAACTGATCAGTGGCTTGTGGAGTTGGCAGATAATGGATTGAAACAACTCTGTCGCCTTGGTCCTTAAGCTTTTCGTAAGTATAGGCATGCGACTTGTAGGTCCGGCCAGGCGTCATGTCGGCAAAGTTGGTCTGCTTAACATGTCCTTCATCCGTTGCAATCAGGAAGATTCCCTTTTCTTTGAGCGAACTGAAAGCATAGGTGCCGATAATTTCTTCATCGGAATCAAGACCAATTGTCTGAGAAATATGTTCACCAGTGTCTTTCCATTTAACATCAGCCAATTCATAGACTGGACGATAAATTAAGTTTCCTTTGTTGGTAAACATAAACAGATGATCACGGGCATTCAACTGTTCCATAAAGATTGGATAATCTTCGTCTTTCAAGCCGGTATCCGTTGTTGAAGCCTTGTATGAACGAATGCTACTACGTTTGATGTAACCGTCATGACTGACTAAAACGACAACGTCTTCATCCGGAACCAAAACATCGGTATTAATTTTAATGTCTGAAACTTTTTCTTGAATTTCAGTTCGCCGGGCACTGCGATAAGTCTTTGCCAGGGCACGTAATTCATTAGCTAATACACGATTAAGTTCTTTTGGACTATCAATAATCTTTTTGAACTTGGTAATCTCGTCTGAAAGATGCTGATGTTCTTTTTCAAGCTCGATGACATCGGTATTAGTTAAGCGATAAAGTTGTAAGGCAACAATTGCGTCGGATTGCTTTTCTGAAAAGTCGTACTCTTTGACTAAATTGTCGTGGGCGTCTTTTCGGTTCTTGCTGGCACGAATTGTTTTAATTACTTTATCAAGAATTGAGAGCGCCTTGATTAAGCCTTCGACAATGTGTTGACGGTCCTGAGCTTTTTTCAGGTTGTATTTGGTACGTTTCTTGATAACTTGTTGTTGGAATTCCAAGTAGGCAACCAGAATTTTCTTTAATGATAACCGTTCTGGACGCATATGAGAAATCGCAACCATATTGAAGTTATAGGATACCTGCAGATCGGTATTCTTGAATAAGTAGTTCAGAATTCCTTTGGAGTCGACGTCACGTTTTAATTCAATGACGATACTCAGTCCGTTACGGTCACTTTGGTCACGGACTTCAGAAATTCCATCAACTTTTTTGTTAAGACGGATTTCATCGATTCGTTTAACAAGTTGGGCCTTGTTAACTTCATAAGGAATCTCGGTAATGACAATCTGTGATTTATTACCCTTCAGTGGTTCGATGGATGTTTTCGAGCGGACAATGATTTTACCGTGTCCGGTTTCGTAAGCTTTCTTGATGCCATCAATTCCCTGAACAATTGCTCCGGTTGGAAAATCAGGGCCCTTCACAAACTGCATTAATTCATCCAAACTTGCGTCGGGATGCTTTTGCAGGTACAAAATGGCATCGATGACTTCGCCTAAATTATGCGGTGGAATATCGGTTGCATAACCGGCTGAGATACCGGTTGAACCGTTCACCAATAGGTTGGGGAATCTGGCTGGTAAAACAACTGGTTCGTACTCGGTATCATCAAAATTAAGCACCCAATCAACGGTGTCCTTATCAATATCCCGCATCATTTCACTGGAAATTTTGCTTAATCGAGCTTCGGTATAACGCATGGCAGCAGGTGGATCACCATCCATGGATCCATTGTTACCGTGCATTTCAATCAGTGGTTCGCGGACTTTCCAGTCCTGACTCATTCGAACCAGCGCTTCATAAATCGAGCTATCGCCATGGGGATGAAAATTACCCATGACATTTCCGACTGACTTGGCCGACTTTCGGAATGCTTTATCGTAAGTATTACCGTCTTTGTTCATCGCGTATAAGATTCGGCGTTGAACTGGTTTGAGGCCATCGCGGATATCCGGTAAAGCTCGTTCTTGAATGATTGATTTGGAATATCTGGCGAAACGTTCCCCCATGACATTTTCGAGGGTCAAACTTTCAATTTTACTCATTTCTCGCTGCCCCCCTATTCTTTAGTATTATCCAAAATACTGCCGTCTTCTTCCAGGTTGAACTTCACATTTTGTTCAATCCACTTTCTTCGGGGTTCAACTTTGTCCCCCATTAAGGTGGTTACCCGTTTTTCAGCAAGGGCAGCATCATCAATTCGAACCCGAATTAAAGTTCTGGTATCTGGATTCATTGTGGTTTCCCACAATTGATCGGCGTTCATTTCTCCCAGACCTTTAAATCGTTGGAGACTGTAACCTTTCCCAAATTCTTTGGAAACTTTGGCTAATTCTTCATTGGTCCAAGCATACTGAACCTTTAACTTCTTGCCGGCACCTTTTTGAAGTTTATAGAGTGGTGGCAGCGCAATAAACACCCGACCGTTATCAATCATTGGTCGCATGTATTTGTAGAAGAAAGTTAACAGAAGAATTTGAATATGGGCACCATCATCATCGGCATCGGTCATGATAATGATTTTGTCGTAATTGGCATCATCAATGTTAAAGTCAGCGCCAACACCGGCTCCAATGGTGTAGATCATGGTATTGATTTCTTCGTTTTTCATAATTTCAGGAAGCTTGGCCCGTTCAGTGTTCAAGACCTTGCCTCGAAGCGGTAATATGGCCTGGTAACGTCTGTCACGGCCCTGTTTAGCAGAACCGCCGGCAGAATCACCTTCGACCAGGAACAGTTCATTACGGCTGTAATCTTTGGATTGAGCGGGTGTTAATTTACCGGATAATAAACGTTCCTGTTTCTTATGGCGCTTGCCGCTTCGTGTTTGATCCCGAGCTTTTCTGGCAGCTTGACGGGCTTCACGGGCACGAAGACCTTTGTGAACCAGCGTCTGAGCAAACTCACCATTTTCCATCAAATAGTAGCCCAACTTCTCGCTGACAACACTGTCAACGATTGAACGGGCTTCGGGAGTTCCCAGTTTCTCTTTGGTTTGACCTTCAAATTGAAGAATTTCTTCTGGAATTCTCAATGACAGGACAACCGAAAGGCCTTCCCGAACATCGCTACCTTCGAGGTTTTTATCTTTGTCTTTAAGCATGCCGACTTTTCTGGCATAGTCATTGAAGGCTTTTGTCCAGGCGTTTCGTAACCCGGCTTCGTGAGTTCCACCATCTTTGGTCCGAACGTTGTTAACAAATGATAGCATGGTCTCTGAATAACCATCGTTATATTGGGCGGCAACTTCGACTTCAACACCGTCTTTTTTGCCGTCAAAAAACATGATGTCCCCAAGGGTATGCTTGTCTTCATTTAAGTATTGAACGAACTCTTTGATTCCTTCCTCATAGTGGAAGACTTCTTCCTGCTCCTGGCCGGTCCGTTCATCAGTCAGGGTAATTTTAGTTCCCTTGAGTAGAAAAGCAGATTCTCTGAGCCGTTCGGAAAGAATTGAGAAGTTATAAACTGTGGTTGTGAAAATCGTTGGATCCGCCTTGAAAGTTACGGTTGTTCCGCTATGGGCACGTGTTTTACCCAATTTTTTAAGGGTTCCAACCGGATGACCACCGTTTTTAAAATCTTCTTCATAACGGTAACCATCACGGACAATCACAACTTTCAGCCATGATGAAAGGGCGTTAACGACACTGGCACCAACACCATG
Source organism: Lentilactobacillus kefiri (assembly GCF_007989105.1). Lineage (GTDB taxonomy): Bacteria > Bacillota > Bacilli > Lactobacillales > Lactobacillaceae > Lentilactobacillus > Lentilactobacillus kefiri. Next base: position 6,121 of record NZ_BJVK01000028.1, read on the forward strand.
CAGGCCTCCGGAAGTCTTATAACCACCTTGGCCAAACTTTCCACCAGCATGAAGCATCGTCAAAATAACCTCAGGTGTTGGTTTACCTGAAGCGTGCATGCCAACTGGCATTCCTCTTCCATGATCGACAACCGTAACACTGTTGTCTTTATGAATTGATACTTGGATCTCGTCCCCATAACCGGCCAAGACTTCATCAACGGCGTTATCAACTATTTCATAAACTAGATGATGCAAGCCGCGTGAGTCTGTGGAGCCGATGTACATTCCGGGACGCTTTCTAACTGCGTCGAGTCCCTCAAGAATTTGAATCGAGGAATCATCATATTTTTGCTTTTGCTTTACCATTCGTTATGACTCCTTTTTTTGCAATCTACTTCATAATAACCTAAATTTACGGTTATGGAAACGAAATTTTATTGGCTGAATGCAAATTACATGCTAAAATGAGAAACGCTATTATGTTTATTAATTGCGATTACTGAGAGGTTTAAGATGAATTCGAATATTGAACAAATTATAATGCTGTTAGTAACAGCTTATTTACTGGGCTCGATTCCAAGTGGTGTTTGGATCGGCAAAATCTTTTTTCACGTAGATATTCGCCGCCACGGTTCGGGAAACATCGGTACCACTAATACATATCGTGTTTTAGGTCCGATTGCCGGGACCATTGTCATGGCCCTGGACATCTCCAAAGGTGCTGTTGCAACGTTACTACCAACCTTTTTCCACATCACAATGATTAGTCCTTTGGTATTTGGCTTGATGGCAATTCTGGGGCATACCTTTTCCGTCTTTGATAAGTTCAAGGGTGGCAAGGCAGTTGCTACCAGTGCGGGGATGCTGTTGGCGTATAAGCCGGCTTTCTTCTTCCTGGCGGCTGGCATTTGGATTTTAGTCATTCTGTTAACCAGCATGGTCAGCTTGGCCAGTATGATCGGCTTTACATTAACCACCATCGCGATTTTCTTCACTCACGATGTATTCTTGAGTATTTTGGCAGCCGTTTTAACCGTGTTTATTTTTTATCGGCACCGGGCAAACATCAGTCGGATTAAAAACGGAACTGAAAGCATGGTACCATTTGGACTCGGAAATATGATACGGAAGAAAAAAGCCCAATAATTCTTGGAGTAACAATATAAAAATCAAAAACGAGCGATTCTTTTTGAAGGAGTCACTCGTTTTTGTTTTGCAATTTTTAAAAGAAACTGATTTGATATTTACCAGCAAATGCGTGTCGACCTTCCAACTTGTTGATCGCAAACTTATCGGTCAGCTTGCCGTTTGAGTCGACAGTGTCAGCCAGTCCCCACCAAGGTTCGATGCAGGCAAATGGTGCCTTCTTGGGATATGGTGACCAGATGCCAACATATGGCGCATTTTCGACGGTTAATGAAACCCCGTGGTCATTTTGGCTGTTGGCCAACATGACGGTCGTTTCCTTACCTTCGAGGCTGAGAACGATGGCGTCGCTGTTAAACAGGTCGTGGTTGAGTGGTAAAGGCTTTGTCAGATCAATTACCTTTGAATCCTCAGGATCACTGTAAGGCGGTTTTAGAGGAATTTGGGTATAGCGTTTCTTAGGGGCAACTCTCACAAATGAGTCTTCAAAGCTCCCCTCATTTTTAACCAATGGGATGTTAAAGCCTGGATGGGCACCAATTGAGAATAATAAGGTGTCTTCAGAAGGATTCATCACGTTTAGACTGACTTTAAGCTGATGATCCACAAGCTCATAAATGATGCGGAGCTCAAATTTAAATGGATATTTGGCCAGCGTTTCATCTGTTGGTCTTAGAACTAGGGAAACTTTCGTCGGTAATTGTGATTCAACCTTGAATTGGTTGTCCCGGGCAAAACCATGTTGGGTCATTTGGTATGTCTTTCCCTGATAGTCATACTGATTATCTTTTAAACGGCCGACAATTGGAAATAGAATTGGCGCGTGGCGTTTCCAAAAGCTCGGATCTGCCTGCCAAATATACTCCAGCCCAGATGTGTCCTTAACGCTGGTAAGTTCTGCTCCAAATTCATTAATTAAAACCGTGAGATACTGATTCTTCAATGTAATCATGAAATCTCTTCCTCCAACTATTAAAGAATGTAACGTGAAAGATCTTTGTTTTTAGCTAATTTACCGACTTTGTCATCGACATATTTTTCGGTAATGGTGATGTCTCCCATCTGCATATCAGGTCCTTCATAAAGGATATCTTCAAGCAGCTTTTCAAGGATCGTGTGCAAACGACGGGCACCAATATTATCCGTATTGTGGTTGACTTCGGTCGCAATTTCAGCAATTCGGTTAATTGCTTCAATCGTGAAAGTGACTTTAATGTTGTCAGTTCCAATTAAGGCAATGTATTGTTTGGTCAAAGAATTGGTTGGTTCGGTCAAAATTCTGACAAAATCGTCTTTGGTTAAATCCTTTAGCTCAACACGGATTGGGAACCGGCCTTGCAATTCGGGAATTAAATCAGAAGGCTTGTTTTCAGCAAAGGCTCCTGAGCCAATAAACAGCATATGATCCGTGTTTACTGAACCATATTTGGTATTAACCTGTGAACCTTCAACGATTGGCAAAATATCACGTTGAACCCCTTCACGAGAAACCTCACCACTGTTTTGTGACTTACCTGGCGCAATCTTGTCGATTTCATCAATGAAGATGATTCCGGTGTTTTCAGCCCGAACAATCGCATTATGGTACAGATCAGCCTTGTTAATCAGATTTTCTGACGCTTGACGGGTCAAAATTTCACGGGCTTCGCTAACCGGAACCGTTCGCTTGATCTTCTTTTTGGGCATTAAGCCGGCAAGGGTATCGTTTAAATCAATTCCCATCTGGTTGAGCATTGTACTTTGACCAGCTGGCTGTTGTGACGGATCGTCCATCTCAATTTCAACCTGATCATTTTCCAATAAACCGTCTTTTAACTTTTCAGCAGTTGACATCCGTTTTTCACGAATATCGTCGGTTACTTCTTCTTTGTCTGAATCGTCGGTTGTTGGTGCTTGACCTTTTTGCAGCTGGGTAAACATGTTCATCAAATTTTGCATGTCATTTTGACGATTTTCTTTTTTCTTGGCAGGTACTAATAATTTAACCAGTTCGTTGTTGGCTCTTTTTTCAGCTTCAACGTGGACCTGCTTGTACTGATCGGCTCTTTCGAGTTGAATGGCGTTTTCGACAAGGTCTCGAACCATTGACTCAACGTCGCCACCAACATAGCCGACTTCGGTAAACTTGGTTGCTTCGACTTTGACGAACGGTGCATTGACAATTTTTGCCAAGCGGCGGGCAATTTCAGTTTTACCAACTCCGGTCGGTCCGATCATCAATAAATTCTTTGGGGAAATTTCATCCTGCATATCTTTTGATAACTGCATTCTGCGGTATCGATTACGTAAAGCAACTGCTACCGCTTTTTTCGCTTCGTCTTGGCCGACAATGTACTGGTCCAAAACTTCAACGATTTCTCTTGGTGTTTGAGTTGACTCAGTCAATTTAAGTTCCTCCTATAATTCTTCAGAAATAACGTTTTGATTGGTGAAAATATCGATATTTCCGGCAATGTGAATGGCAGCTTCGGCAATTTCTCTGGCAGTCATGTCTTTGGCATGATGCTTCATTGCAGTTGCGGCAGCTAATGCAAAGTTGCCGCCGGAACCAATTGCCAAAATATCGTCGTCGGGTTCAATGACTTCTCCTTGACCGGAAACCAGGAGTAAATCTTTATCATTCATGACGATCAAAAGAGCTTCCAGCTTTTGCAGCTGTTGATCGCCACGCCATTCTTGAGCCAGTTCAACGGAAGATCGTTTAAGATCACCGTCAAATTGATTGAGTTTCTTTTCAAAACGTTCTTCAAGGTTGAATGCATCGGCAACACTTCCGGCAAATCCAACGACAACTTTGTCGTTATAGATTCGACGGACTTTGTGTGCGGTTCCCTTCATGATAACTTTTTCACCCATTGTGACCTGACCGTCTCCGGCCATGGCCAGATGGCCATTATGACGAACGGCAACGATGGTAGTTGCTTCAAATTTGATTGGCATAATATACCCCTTTTTTAGTTTGATTTTAATGAATCATTATTTCTGGGAAAGTACTTTTTATAATCATCCATTAAATGTGACTTGGTAACGTGTGTATAAATTTGGGTGGTGGACAGACTGCTGTGACCTAGTAACTCCTGAACCGACCGCATGTCAGCACCGTTATTGAGCATCTCTGTGGCAAAAGTATGTCGCAGCATGTGGGGATGAATCTTGGTGGTGAGACTGCTTTGTTTCACAATTTCATCCATGATATATTCAATGCCCCGTGCAGATAACCGGCGGCCGTAGTGATTGATAAACAAGAACTGGTGAGTTTGATGATACTGCTTCATGATGGGCTCTCTGGCGCCGCTCAGGTAGCTTTCAATTGCTTCTTGAGCATATCCCCCAAAGGGAACGTACCTTTGCTTGTTGCCCTTCCCAGTTACTAAAATCGTCCGATTGTCCAAATCAATATCATTCAGCCGAATGCCAGCACATTCACTAACCCGAATGCCAGTGGCGTACAAGATTTCCAGGATTGCTGAATTTCTCAATCCAAGCTGCGGGTTGGCGTTATGCTTGGCACCCTCAAAGAGCGCCCGCATTTCGTTTTGATAGAGGAAACGCGGCAATCGCCGGTTATTGGTTTTCAGATGAACATATTCAAACGGATTATTAGCGATCACTTCATTTTTAACTAAAAATGCGTAAAGCGACTTGAGTGCCGAAACCTTTTGAGCAATCGAATTCCTGGCATATTGCTTTTCATACAAATTGGTTAAAAATGATTCGACGTCAAATGAATCAACTTTTGTCAGTTCTTTTTTATCCGTGGGAACTTCATCAAGAAAATCACAAAATTCTGTGATTGCCTGCTGATAAGCTTGGACAGTATCATCGGAATAATTCCGGTCACTGCGCAAGTATTTTAAGAACCACTGAATATTTTTTTGATCTTTACTTAATTCAGTCATTACCCACCATCCTCAACGATGTAATCGCGTTCAAGTACTAATATATATCATAGCAAATAAACGATGATTGTGCCCGAATTACACCGAAATTAACGAAAACTAAATTCGATATGAGTCATCGAATTAACCGTCATTTTACATACTTCATCGTAATTTGGTAGTGATTGATCACATGCTTAAGTTGAATTTAACTTTTGATTAACTTGATTTAATAAAAATAGGCACAAAAAAACTGAATCGAAAATCGATTCAGTCGTTTTTGGATCTTTATGCACGTGAACGAAGTGAAGCTCGAATACGAGCAGCCTTACCTTGTAAGTCACGCAGGTAGTAAAGCTTAGCACGACGTACGTGTCCTTGTCTTACTACTTCGATTTTATCAACACGTGGTGAATGAAGTGGGAAAATTCGTTCAACACCAACACCATTACTTACTTTACGAACAGTGTAGGTAGCTTGAATTCCTGAACCCTTGCGTTTGATAACAACACCTTCGAACAACTGAATACGTTCTCTGGTACCTTCAACAACTTTAACGTAAACCTTAACAGTATCTCCGGCACGGAAATCTGGAATGTCTTTACGTAGTTGCTTTTCGTTGATCTTGTCAATCAATTGATTTTGTCGCATAAACAAATCTTCCTTTCACTAACATTCATTATCTTGTTTGACAGCGGAATGTTGTTTTGCGGCTTGCGCCAAAAATTAGTGTACCACAATCCTTACTTGTCTGTAAAGGAGTTTTTCTTGTCAGCGTCACGCTTGGCTTGTTTTTCCTCTTCCTCAATTCGAACATCGGCAAACAACTTCTTTTGCGTGCTGGTCAAATTTCGGTGATCAATCAAATCCGGGCGACGAAGATAGGTGCGGCGTAATGCTTCTTTTTGATTCCAAAGGGCAATTTTTTTGTGATCACCATTCATCAATACTTCGGGTACTTTCATACCACGAAACTCGGCTGGCCTTGTATATTGGGGTTCTTCCAGAAGTCCTGTCGAGAATGATTCCTCAACGCTTGATTGGTTGTTGCCCAATACCCCCGGAATGAGACGGGTAATCGCATCAATCATGACCATAGCTGGTAATTCCCCACCAGTTAAAATGAAGTCTCCCAGCGAGTATTCATCGGTCACAATCGAACGAATTCGTTCATCGTAACCCTCATAATGACCACAGATGAAAGTGAGATGTTCATCGTGTGAGAGCATTTCAGCATCGTGTTGCTTGAACTGCTTTCCAGCTGGATCCATCAAAATAACTTTTCCCTGTGGGTATCCGGTTGATTCAGCGACTTGTTTGGTATGGTCGTAGGCATCGAGAATGGGTTGCGCCTGAAGCAGCATTCCTGCCCCACCGCCAAACGGATAATCGTCAACATGACGGTGTTTATCCTTCGTGAATTCTCTGAAATTGGTGACATCCAAGTCAATGATGTGTTTCTCAATTGCTTTGCCAATAATTGAATCGTGCATTGGAACGGCAAACATTTCCGGAAATAGACTTAATACGTCAATTCTCATTCGTCTAATCCCTCCGGAACATCGGCAGTGATTTGGCCGTTATCAAGGTCAACCTTGGTAATGACTGAATCAATTTTTGGCAGAAGCAAATCCTTTTGACCATCACGCTCGACAACCCAGACATCGTTTGCACCAGGAGACAGAATCTCTTTCACCTGGCCAATCTGGTTGCCTTGCGGGTCAACAACCGTTAAGCCAATGATTTGGTGGTAATAATATTCACCAGGCTTAAGGTCGTCACTAGATAGGCTTTCTTCATCAATTTTGAGTTCGGATGGTTTTAAATACTCAACATCATTAATTGAAGGATGGTCCTTAAAGTGAAGCAGAATAAAGCCCTTATGCTTTCGAACACCATCAATTGTCAAACTGACCAAATCTTTTTTATTTGGCAGCTTGGCAAAAACAGTGTGACCAATTTTAAAACGTTTGTCGGGAAAGTCAGTAATCGAAATGACTCTGACTTCGCCCTTCAAGCCTTGGGTATTGACAATTTTGCCAACGTTATAATAGTTCATTAAATATTTCCTCCAGCTTTAATTCAATCCAAATTTGAATAAGAAAAAAGCTCTTAAGCAAAACAAACGTTTCGCTTAAGAACCCTATTGTTTCCCATCGTCAACGATCAAACGAGCTTTCTTTTGACCTTCAACCGGAACACTATACACAATTGTTCTGATTGTTTGGATCACGTGGCCATGCTTTCCAATGATTCTGCCAATATCTTCTTCGTTTAACCTCAGATGATATTCCATAAATCGATCGGATTCATTATGCGAAATCTCAATATCTTTAGGATAATCTACCAACGGTGAGATAATTTTCTTAATTAGACCATCAATACTTGTCATGATGATAATCACTCACTTACTTTTTTGAGTATTTAGCTTCGTGATATTTCTTCATAATGCCGGCATCTGATAAGATGTTACGAACAGTATCAGATGGTTGTGCACCATTGTTTAACCAGTTCATGATTGATTCTTCTTCAAGAGTAATCTTGGCTGGTTGAGCTAATGGGCTGTAAGTACCAACGTTTTCGATGAAACGGCCATCACGAGGACTACGTGAATCGGCTACAACGATACGGTAATATGGACGCTTTTTTGAACCCATGCGCTTTAAACGAATCTTAACTGACATGCTTTTACCTCCTGTAATGTTTTAACGATTAATAATATACCAGTAATTTGAAAGCTTGTAAAGGTTTTTTTCTTTACACCATCAAAATGGCTTGTTTATTGGGTATGTTGGAACCAGATAATCTCAAAATTGAGGTGTCAACAAGAATAACTTGTCGCTATTTACGACGCTTCTTGTTTTTCTTCATCCGGCGTTTCTTGTTCTTCTTCATCTTGCGGCTGAACTGCTTCATAGCAAGTTTGGACATTTTGCCGCCCATTCCGGTGCTGTTCATCATGTTTTCCATTCCGGACATGTTTCCTTTGGAAACTTTGTTCATCATGGTCTTCATTTGGGTAAACTGCTTAATCATCCGGTTGACTTCTTGGACTGGTCGACCAGACCCGCGGGCAATTCGACGACGTCTGGATGGATTCAAAACATCCGGATCTGTTCGTTCCTGTTCGGTCATTGAGTAAACAATGGCTTTCAGGTGATCCATGTCTTTAGGGTTCATATTGACGTTCTTAAGTTGTGGATTATTGGCCATTCCAGGAATCATTTTCATGATTTCATCTAAAGGACCCATTTTTTGAATTTGATTCAACTGGTCAACAAAATCATTGAAATCAAAGGTATTTTCTTTGATTTTTTCTGTTAATTCCTGAGCCTGTTTTTCGTCATATTCTTTTTGAGTCTTTTCGATAAGCGATAGCATATCACCCATTCCAAGGATTCGAGATGCCATTCGATCTGGATAGAAGACATCCAAATCAGACATTTTTTCACCTTGACCAACAAATTTGATTGGTTTGTGGGTAACGGCTCGAATTGACAAGGCAGCACCACCACGGGTGTCACCATCCAATTTGGTAAGAACAACACCTGTGACGTCTAATGTTTTATTAAAGCCTTCAGCCGTTGCAACGGCGTTTTGACCAGTCATTGCATCGATAACCAACAGGATTTCATTAGGTTGAACAGCATCTTTGATGTTGCTTAACTCACCCATCAGCTTTTCGTCAATCTGGAGTCGACCGGCGGTATCGATGATCACATAATCATTATGATCTTCTTTGGCCTTTTCAACTCCCCGTTTGGCGATTTCAACGGGATCAACATCGGTTCCCAATTGAAAAACGGGGACATCAATCTGTTGACCAACGGTTTGTAATTGGTCAATCGCAGCAGGACGGTAAACATCATCGGCAATTAATAACGGTCGGGCATTTTGCTCTGACTTCAGCTTTAAAGCCAATTTTCCTGCCGTGGTGGTTTTACCGGCACCTTGAAGACCAGACATCATGATGATGGTTGGAATCTTCTCGGATTTGTTGAGGGGAACGGCTTCTTCCCCCATGGTTTTGGTTAATTCTTCATCAACAATTTTAACAATTTGTTGAGACGGATTTAAGCCTTCAAGTACTTTGGCGCCATTTGCCCGTTCTTCAACGGTTTTAACAAATTCACGGACGACTTGGAAGTTAACATCGGCTTCCAGTAAAGCAAGCCTGATTTCGCGCATTGTTGCACGAAGGTCTGACTGAGAGACCTTTCCTTTACCCCGTAAAGTTTTCATGGCGTTTTGCAAACGTTCGGTTAATCCTTCAAAAGCCAATTAATTCACCCCTTATTGTTCTTCGGTTGTTTCCAAATTTTTGATCATTGAATTTAATTTTTCATCGTGTGGATATTTTTTGCCGACATATGTCTGAATTTGATCCAGTTTATTGTTGCGGTCGATAAAACTATGGTATAAGTTCAGCTTATCTTCATATTGCTGCAGAATTTTTTCGGACCGTCGGATATTATCGTAAACCGCTTGTCGACTGACACTATACTCACCCGCAATTTCACCAAGTGAATAATCGTCGGCATAATACAGTTCAATGTAATTTGCCTGCTTCTTGGTTAGTAACGGCTCGTAAAATTCAAACAGAGAATTAATATAGTTGTTTTTTTCCAGTTCCATACTGAAACTCCTTTGTAGACCGATACGTAATATAGCGTACCGATTTATACAACATCAGTCAACGGTCAAAATACCGGCTATTCAGAAATAAGTCCCTTAAACAGACCATAAACGAAGTCATTAGGATCAAATGGTCGAAGATCGCCCACTTTTTCTCCAAGCCCTACATATTTAACCGGCAAATGCAGCTCACTGCGAATTGCCAGAACAATTCCGCCTCGGGCTGTCCCATCCAGTTTTGTCAGGACAATTCCGGTAACGTCTGTGGCTTCTTTAAACATCTTTGCCTGATTCATAGCGTTTTGACCTGTTGTTGCATCAAGAACCAACAGGACTTCATGAGGTGCATCCGGAATTTCACGGGTAAGGATTTTCTTCATTTTGCTTAATTCGTTCATTAAATTAACTTTGTTCTGCAGCCGTCCGGCAGTATCGACCATTAAGATGTCGTATTGCTCGTCTCTGGCCTTTTGAACAGCATCATAAACAACTGAAGCGGGATCGCTTTTGGCTTTGCCCTTGACGATATCAACGCCGTCACGTTCAGCCCAGACGTTTAACTGTTCGATAGCGCCGGCTCTAAAGGTATCGGCAGCTGCCAAAACAACTTTTTTACCCTGATCTTTGTACATCTTGGCCATTTTTCCAATGGTGGTTGTTTTACCAACACCGTTCACGCCGACAAACAAAATGACAGTCGGACCGGATTTAGCCATGTTAATGGCAGGATTTTCACCGTTACCGGCTTTGTCATACATATCAATCAATTTTTTGACGATAACGTTCTGAACGTCCTTCGGCTTCTTGGCATTTTGAAGCTTCACTTCATCCCGGAGCTCATCGGTAATTCTCATTGAGGTCTCAAAGCCAACATCTGATTCAATCAACATGTCTTCAAGATTGTCAAAGAATGTTTCATCAACGTGCCGGAAGTTTGCCAGTAAGGCATTCAGCTTTTCACCAAATGAAGAACGCGACTTTTCCAATCCCTTTTCATATTGTTGGGTTGTGGATTCATCGTTTTCTGCAGCTTGGGTGGTTTCATCGGCTGGTTCAGTCTCGGCTTCAGTTGCTTTGGTCTCGTTTGAAGACTCTTTTGCTGAAGTTTCATCGTGTCCCTCGGCAGCCTGAGAGTTTTCGGCTTCTGACGACTGACTTTCATTTACCTGTTGGTTATTAGACGTCTCTGAAGCTGGCTCAGCAGTCTCTGTTTCTTTGGCTTGTTCCGTTGAATTGGGTTCAACGGGTGATTCTTCCTGAGAAGCGGTTTGCTTCTCTGTCGCCTTTGAGGCCTCATTTGCAGGAGCTTCATTAGCGTTTTCTTTAGCAGTATTTTCTGTAGCTGCATTCTCTTTAGTTTTATTCTCATTAGTTGCTTTGTCTGAAGATTCATTCTCCGTTTGTTCGGCATTTGGTTTTGACTCAGCTTGTTCAGTTGATTTCTTTGATTCTTTTTCTTCATTTTTCTTGGAACGACGTTTAAAAATATCAAAAAGACCCAATTAACTCACCTCTGTTTTTAAATTATCCAAATTGACGGTTACAACTTTTGAAACACCTGATTCCTGCATGGTAACACCGTACAGTTGATCGGCATAAATCATGGTTTCCTTACGATGGGTAATGACAACGAACTGGGTTTCATCACCAAACCGCTTTAAGTATTTGGCGAAGCGGTCCGCATTAAATGGATCCAATGCAGCTTCAGCCTCATCCAAAATACAGAACGGAACCGGTCGAACCTTGATGATGGCAAACAAAAGGGTAATAGCAGTTAAAGCTTTTTCACCACCTGATAACAGGTTCAAATTACGATAATTCTTGCCAGGCGGCTTGACCATAATTTCAATTCCAGTATTAAGCAAGTCATTGGGATCGGTTAAGACCAGTTTGGCTTCCCCACCGCCGAACATGTCGACAAAGACCTTCGCAAAGGATCTTCGGACCTTGTTAAAGGCATCCCCAAAACGGGTCGTAATTGTCGAATCCATTTCGCGCATGGTCGATGTTAAATGATCTTTGGCATCAATTAAATCCTGCTTTTGCTTGGTTAGGAAATCAAATCGTTTGGAAACTTCTTTAAATTCTTGAATGGCGCCAATATTTACTGGTCCAATCTCATCGATCCCGGTCCTCAGCATTTTAATCTGGCCGGCAATCTCTTTTTCATCCCAGTTCCAGTCCGGATTTTTCAAATCCAGCTGCTCAATCTGGTAGTCTTCACGAAGAGTCGTCAGATCATGATCAAGTTCCTGAGAATTCTTAGCTGCACTTTGCTGAGCATTGGTCAGTTCATACTTGGCGTTGTTTAAGTTGATTTGCTCATCTTGGATGGTCTGATTTAGGTTATCCAAATCATCTTGATTGGTTTGAACGGCTTCTTTTAATTCTTTTAAATGATCGTTCAGCAGCGTTTGTTTCTTGCCAGCGGCTTCAATTTGCTGATTTAAACTGCCGGAATCAACCTGTTTGTCCAGTTCATCTTTTAATGATGTCTGCTGTTGAGTTAAATCTGTGCGATTTTGTTGATGATCACTGATTTGCTTTTTGATGGCTGACTGGTCGACTTTCAGCTGGTTGAGCTTTTGTTGCTCGACGACAATCTTTTCATGTAGCGATTGTTTTTCAACGGCATACTTCTGGGCGGTTTCTTTGACGTTAGCGAGTTGAACTTGTTTGCTGTCCAGTTGGTCGTTGGTCATTTTCAACTGTTCGTCGATTGTATCCTGTTGTTTTGACAATGTGGAACTGGCCGTTTCCTGTTCAGGCTGCATGGCGTTCTTCATGGCCAGCTCAAGTGTTTTGATTTCTCGCTGCTTGTCGGTAATTGTTTGTTCAACTAACTGACAGTCATCCGCTAATCCCTTGACCTGCTGCTTGAGCTGAAAGGCTTTTTGCTGGCCCCGTTCGTGAGATGCTTCAATTTTGGCCAGTTCATCTTTGGCGCTTTGAAGTTGTTCTTCGTTTTGTGCCAGCTTTTGGTCCATTTGCGCCGTGGACTTGTTTAAGGATTCAAGTTCATTTTTTTGAACCAACACCCCTTGATTATCATGACGGTTGGCACCACCGGTTAAAGAACCGCCGGCATTGACCACTTGACCGTCCAAAGTCACAATTCGGGTTCGGTGGTTGATCTGTTTGCTGATGTTAATGGCGTTATTGAGTGAATCCGCAATCAGTGTTGTCCCCAACAGAAACCCTTTGATTTTGCTCAAATTGTCGGGCATGGTAACCAAGTCGGCAGCGATTCCAATAAAGCCGGCTGTATTTTGGGCATTATGCACGATTCCGCTATTTAAATGACGTTCATTAATCGTTGAAATTGGCAGTAAGGTCACTCGTCCAAGCCGCTCTTTTGTCAGCAAACGAATGGCCGCTGACGCTGCTTGGTTGTCTTCAACAATAATATGTTGAGCTTGTGATCCAAGAGCTGTTTCAATGGCTTTGACATACTTCTCGTCAATTTCCAGGTAATCGGACACTGGTCCTAAAATTCCGGTTAATTCATTTTTTCGTTTTAATAAATTTGCAACGCCACGATAAAATCCCCGGTACGAATCATGCAGATTTTGAAGCGATTCAGCCTTGGCTTTGGCCTGTTCGGCAATCTTGAGAGCGGCCAGCCAGTTTGACTGGGAGCTGTCCACAGCTTGCTTCCGGGTATCCCTGAGTTTGGTCAAATCGGCCAGCTTGCCGGACACCTCTGCCAGTTCTGCTTTAGCATGTACCAACGTTTGACGCTTTTCGTCAAGTTGGGCTTGGACACGTTTCAAATCCGCAGTTGCCGTGGCAATTCGCTTTCGCTGAGATTCCAAACGTTCTTCCAACTGCTGATCATCATGAGTCTTCATCGTTATCTGATTTTTGATGTCAGTCTTTTGCTGAAGCAGGTCAACATAATGACTACGGAGCTTGTCGATTTCAGATTCAATCGTTGAAACATTGTTGGCCTTTTCTTCGGCGGAAACTTTATCAAATTGCGTTTGTTTGTCGTCAATCTTGGCTGACAAACGTTTTCCGGCATCAACTGATTGACTCAGCTTTACCTGATAGTCGTCAATCTGTTTGTCGGTTAATTTAATTTGTTCTGAGATTCGTTTTAAATCTGCATCTTTAAAGGATTTCTCCTGGGTAGAAAGTTGATGCTTGCTCTTAAGTGATTGAATTTTTTCGGTTATATCAAGGATCTGATCGTTTAATTGGTCGATGGTTGTTCGGTCGACCGTCAGCTTGGCTTTTAATTTATCGCGTGAGTTTTCGTCTTGACGAACCTGCGCATAAATTTTATTAACCAATGTGGATTTATCACTCACAGTGGCTTTGAGCTTTTCAGAATCTGCCAGGCACTTTTTTGTCGACAGAATTAATTGCTTCTTTGAAAATTGATCAAGTCGCTTTTTTTGATCCAAATAATCGGTTGCCAAGCTGCTTTGCTCTTCCAATGGTGCCATTCTGCCTTGAAGTTCAGAGATGATATCTTCAACTCGGTTTAAGTTATCGGTGGTTTCATCGATCTCTTTTTGAGCCGTACTCTTATGCTGTTTATATTTATAAACACCGGCCACATTTTCAATGATTGAACGGCGTTCTTCAGGTTTACTGTTAAAAATCTGTTCAACATTACCCTGAGAGATGATTGAAAGCGATCCTTGGCCAATCCCGGTATCCATAAAGAGGTCGGTAATATCTTTTAGTCGACACTGCTTTTCGTTCAAATAATATGAACTGTCACCATTTCGAAAGAGCTTTCTGGACAGCTTCAATTCATCAAATGGGGTTTTGATAAAGTGATCGGAATTGTCCAGGGTTAGCGTCACTGAGGCCATGCCTAAAGACCGTCGATCAGCGGAGCCTGAAAAAATAACATCAGGCATTCGCGATCCACGGAGGTTTTTGGCAGATTGTTCTCCCATCACCCAGCGAATTGATTCGGCAATATTACTTTTACCGCTTCCGTTGGGGCCAACAATTCCGGTCATTCCACCGGGAAATTTGATCAGTGTTTTATCTGCAAATGATTTAAAACCTATAATTTCAATGGATTTAAGCTGCACAATCATTCTCCAGTCTAAACTAGATTGTCTCCTTCTGTATCAAAGTGCTCAAGTGCTTGTTGAGCGGCTTTTTGTTCGGCACCCTTCTTTGAATGGCCGATGCCGACACCATAATCTTTACCGTCGATTGAAACGTTGACTTTAAATGAACGGTCGTTATCAGGGCCGTATTCATCAACCAATTCATAATCAATAGCAACTGGGCCATCGGCTTGGGCAAGTTCCTGAAGTTCTGTTTTATGATCAAAGAACTCGGCAAACATCCCTTCGTCAAGCTTTGGAAAAATCACTTTGGTTACGAACTTGGTAACCTCATCTTGACCCTGGTCAAGATACAGGCAGCCGACAAACGACTCAAAAATATCACATAGCAAAGAATCCCGGTCACGTGCACCGGCTTTTTCTTCTCCTCTGCCCAAACGAATGTATTTATCAAAGTGACATTCTCTGGCGAAAGTACTGAAACTTTGTTCGTTAACCATTGCGGCACGCAGACGAGTTAATCGCCCTTGCGGCATCTTTGGATAACGTCTGAAAATATAGTTGGAAACGATTAACTGTAAAACAGCATCGCCCAAAAATTCCAACCGTTCGTAAAACTTGAGGCCTTCACCACGGTGTTCGTTAACGTATGATGCCTGTGTGAATGCTTCGTCTAATAAATCCTGATCATCAACATGGATATTAAAATCCTTTTTTAACATATCATTTAAGCCTTTTATCAATCTTTTACCTCCACATAAAGTCAAATAACAGTAAAAAATTGAAATTATATCAGTCTTGAAATAATTCCAATTTCTAGTTATCTGTATTATTTTTGATGAGCCATGATGTAGTCCACAGCTTCGTTAATTGTATTCAGCTTCTCTGCATCCTCATCGGAAATTTCAGCATTAAAAGTATCTTCCAGATCCAACACGAATTCAACGAAATCAATTGAATCAGCGTCCAGATCATTTTTAAAATTCAGGTCTCCGGTAATTTTACTTCGGTCGACATCAAATTGGTCAGCCACCAAATCGGCAATCTTGTTGAACACATCTTTTTTATCCATTTTGATAAACACCTATTTCATAAAATTAATTTGCTAATACCCATTATATCAACTATTTACTGCTTTTGATACTATCTTTTATTTGTTTCATTTCATCGGAATGATCAGTGACATATTTGTCTAAATCAGGGATCATATTTGATGAAATAATTTGACGAATTTGGCCGATGGTATTTTTGACTGTATCAGCCTTACTGCTTCCATGGGTCTTAACAACGGGGGCTTTGACACCCAGCAAAACAGCTCCACCGTATTGGGAGTAGTCCATTGAACCGCCAATTTTGTGGAAGGTGTCTTTCAGCATCAATGCACCAAATTTGGCTTTAGTACCATTTGACATGATGGTGTTTTTGATTAATTTGAGCATCGATAATGCGGTGCCTTCAATGCTCTTCAAGACGGCATTCCCAGTGAAACCATCGGTTACCACAACATCGGCAGCACCATTCAACAACTCACGTGATTCAACGTTCCCGATAAAGTTAATATCTTTATCAGCGGCCAACAAATCGTGAACCTTACGATGGTTCATGTCACCTTTGTCAGCCTCGGTTCCGTTGTTTAACAAACCGATCCGTGGATTAGCCACTTTGTTGACGTTTTGGGCATAATATTTACCCATTAATGCGTACTGATAGATGTTTAAGACCTTGGTATCCGCGTTGGCGCCGACATCAATCATCACAAACTTATTTTGAGCTTTGCCGGTAATAACCGGTAAAGTGGTCGTCAATCCAGGTCGGTCGATTCCTTTAATCCGGCCAACAATGAATAACCCGGCAGCTAAGATTGCACCGGTATTGCCGGCTGAGAAGAAGGCGTCGGCAGTCCCTTCTTTTACGGCTGTCGCAGCCAAAACGATACTGGATTGTTTCTTGGTCCGAACAGCTTTGACGGGTTCATCACCCATTTCAATCACTTCATCGGCTTGGATAATTTGAATCCGGTCATCATTTTTTAAGTACTTTTTGATCTGATCGGTTTTGCCGAATAATTGGAATTCAACATCTGAATAAGCATCTCGAGCTAATTCAATTCCTTCAACAACTTCTTTTGGGGCGTAATCGCCGCCCATTGCGTCAACTGCAATTTTCATAATTAACTCCTATTTAGTCAGTAGTAATTGTTTCATTATATTTTAAATACTGTGATAATTGTACATTTTCTGGATTTTTTTGCCAATCCTTGTGAACGGTAATGCTTTGAGCTTCTTGGTTGGCAACCTGAAGAATATTTAAATCACCCACCGGGTCGGCCACTTTGAAATCAGGCATTCCGGATTGTTTGCTGCCGGTTATGTCGCCTTGACCGCGTAATTCCAAATCCTTTTGGGAGAGGAAGAAGCCATCGGTACTGCTGGCAACGGCCTTCATCCGTTTTTTACCGATTTCATTTTTCGGATCGGCAATTAAGATACAGTATGACTGGGTATCTCCCCGGCCAACTCTACCACGAAGCTGGTGCAGCTGTGCCAAGCCAAAGTGGTCGGCATCAAATATTAACATCGTATTCGCGTTGGCCACGTCCACGCCGACTTCAATCACGGTTGTGGCAACCAACACCTGAAACTTGTTATCTTTGAAATCCTGCATGGCGGTATCTTTTTCCTGGTCAGACATCCGACCGTGTAAGAGACCAACCGTGTACTGGGGTTCAAAGATGGCCTTGAACCGTTCGAAAATTGCCATGGCATTTTTCATGTCAACAGCTTCAGATTCTTCAATTAAAGGCGTTACAACGTAAATTTGATTTCCGGAATCGAGCTGCTTTTTCACAAATCGAATGGCTGAATCTGTCTTGGCAGACGTGATCCAAGTCGTTTTGATCGGCTTTCTGCCTTTTGGCAGTTCATCGATGACCGAAACGTCCATATCACCATACATCGTGATCGCTAAAGTTCTGGGAATCGGCGTAGCAGTCATTGCCAGCATATTCGTACTGTGGCCCTTCAGACGTAACGCCTGTCTTTGGTTGACACCAAATCGGTGCTGTTCGTCAATCACCGCTAACCCAAGGTCGTGGTAATCAACTTGATCCTGAAAGAGCGCGTGGGTGCCGACAATCAAATTGACTTCACCGTCGGCAATCCTTGGCAGCATGGCTTTTCGAGCCAAACCGGTGGTTGCACCGGTCAATAAGGCAATATTGACGTTAAGGCCGTCAAACATTTGAGCAAACGTATTGGCATGCTGCTCAGCTAAAATTTCGGTCGGAGCCATAATGGCTGCCTGCTTATGAGCACTGATTGCAGCTAAGATGGCAATTGCCGAAACGACGGTTTTTCCACTGCCGACATCGCCTTGCAATAAACGGTTCATTTCCAAAGGTCTTTTCATATCATCCAAAATTTCACTGACAACCTTTGATTGGGAATCGGTTAATTTGAATTTTAAATGACTGATAAACTTGTCGATCAGCTTTTGATCATACGTAATTTTGGCAGCTGGATCTGTTTTTCTGTGAGTTGCTTTAAGCATTTGGACCTTCATGGAAAATAAGAAGAATTCCATGAACTTTGCGTTTCGGAATGCTCTTTGAGCAGCTTCGGGGGACTTTGGAAAATGAATATTTTGAATCGTATCGTGGAAGGATTCTAATCGATATTTTTGTCGAAGTGAAGCCGGCACAATGTCGGTTAATTGACCTTCATATTCATCAAACCCCAACTTTATCAGTTGCTTGATTGTGTTTTGTTTAACTTCTTTGTTACTTGGATAAATTGAATCATAGGTGTCACTTTTATCACCATTTAGAAATTTCATTCCTTGAATTTGATTGCGGTTGCGATCAAATGTTCCAAAAATGATTACTGGCGATTCCAGTTCCAATTGTTTCATCAGCCATGGCTGGTTAAAAAAAGAAACACTATAAATTTCATCATTGATTTTGAGATGAAATGACAGCCGGCTTCGTCGACGCCCAAAGAAGTTGACCGTCGGTTCACTAATGACAATTCCTTTAACAGTCACTTTTTGACCATCGACTGCGGTTCTCAAGTCCTTTAATGAAAGATCATCATATCGGCGGGGATAATAAGTCAGCAAGTCGTTGATCGTATTAATTCCCAACTTATTAAGTGCTGTTAAACGTTTTTCACCAACGCCTTTGAGGACCCCAACCGAATCGCTTAAACTGGTCATACTATCCCTCCCTTACTCATGATATAAATAAAAGCTTGGCCAGTTGTGACCAAACTTTTACAAATTGTTTATTCAACAGAAATGAGGAATGGATAAACCGGCTGATCTCCTTCGTGGATTTCAACCTCCAGTTCGTCATCCAACTTCAAAATGCCTTCCTGCACTTTTTCAGCGGTTGATTTGTCAGTGTCCTCACCATAAATAATGGTGATGGCTTCACTATCCTCATCCAGCATCTTTTTGACCATTTTAACTGCTGTGTCGATCAAATCATCACCAACGGTGGCAATGTCACCATCGACAATTCCCATAAACTGGTCTTTCTTAATTTCCAAATTATCAATTTTGGTATCCCGAATGGCAGTTGTTACCTGACCGGATTTAACGGTTGGCAAGTTGTCTTCCATGGCCTTTTGATTATCTTCAAGGCTGTTCTCAGGATTGAAACCAAGCATTGCGGTGATTCCCTGTGAAATTGTCTTTGAATGGACAATCACGGTTGGAATATCAACGACTTTAGCGGCTTGTTCAGCTGCCAAAAAGATGTTCTTGTTGTTAGGAAGCACAATCGCCTTTTTGGCTTTCGTATTCTTAATTGCGTTAACAATATCTTCAGTACTTGGATTCATCGTTTGACCGCCGCTCACAATGTGATTGACGCCTAAACTTTCGAATAATTGATTAAGACCCTTTCCTGATGAAACTGAAATAATCGCTGTATCGGAAACTGGTTGTTGAGTATTGATACTCTCAGCCTTTTGGATTGGTGAATCCTGTTGAGAATTGTCCTCGTCTTCTTCGATGATGGTCTCTTGTTGAAGACGCATGTTATCGACTTTAACAGTTGCCAAATCACCAAATTCCTGACCCCAGGCAAGAACTTTGCCGGGGTGTTCGGTATGAACATGGACTTTGACAATGTCATCATCATTGATGACTAACAAAGAATCACCTAATTTGGCTAAATAATCATAGAATGTTTGATAGTTAAATTTGTGGTCGACTTCTCGACCCTTGCCGATTCGAACCATGATTTGGGTACAGTACCCATACACGATGTCTTCAGGATTCAGTTTGCTTTGGACACTTTGATCAGCGACCTTGATCATTTGATTCATTTCGGCATCGTTTGGTTGATACTCACCGGATTCGGTTTCGTTTCGACCATTTAATACATCATCAAAGGCTTCAAGGACAAAGACCAGTCCCTGACCACCTGAGTCAACAACGCCAACCTGCTTTAAAACAGGCAGCAGATCAGGTGTTTTTTCCAAGGCTTTTTGAGATGCTTTGTAAATTGCATCCATCACGGCCACAACATCATTGGTCGTTGCGGCGGCCTTTTTACCGGCAGAAGCTGCCATTCTGACAACCGTCAGAATTGTTCCTTCGGTTGGCTTCATAACAGATTTATAAGCAATTTCCGTTCCAGCGATAAATGCGTCAGCGATGTCTTGGGCGCTCAAAGTTGTTTTGCCTTCGGTGGACTTTGAAAAGCCACGGAAAATTTGTGACAAAATAACACCTGAGTTACCACGGGCACCCATTAAAAGGCCCTTTGCCAAAGCGGCAGTCAGATCGCCGACCTCGGTTTTAACGTCCTTATTAACATATTTGTATCCCGAAGCCATTGAGAGGCTCATGTTGGTTCCTGTGTCTCCATCTGGAACCGGGAAAACGTTTAATGAATTGATAAAATCAGAATTTTTATTTAATTTAGTTGCGGCTGCTTGAACCATTGCCGTAAATTCGGTATTCGTAATTTCTGTAACTTTCAACTACCTTGTCCTCCTTGGTCACTTGCGTAATCAGTCGTTCATTACTTGAACGCCCTGAATGATTACATTGACCGAATTTGCAGATACGCCAAGCATGCTTTGCAGATTATACTTAACTTTTGCTTGAACATTTTTGGAAACTTCTGAAATCTTGTTTCCATATGCTACGATGATATAAACGTTAATTTCAATTTCATTATTGTGTTGTTTAACCACAACACCTTTGAAATAGTTTTCACGATTCAGAATGGTGTTGACGTTATCTCTTAGCTGGTTGCGACTTGCCATACCAACGACACCATAATTGTCAGTTGCAGCACCGCCAACAACATTTGCGATAACATTGTTGTCGATGTCAACTGTTCCAAATCTTGTTTTGATTTTGACGGCCATGTGCAGCAGCCTCCTTAATTTTCTATTTACCTATTAACGATAGTTAATATTACCACAATAACGCTAAAAACCAAAGTAAACATAAAGCCTCGAAAAATGACTGTCAAGTATAATTACTTGAAAGAAAAGTATTGCAATATCAATGTATCTATGATAAATTATTCTAGTGTAATGAAACAGACTCTAACACTAAAATCAAAGAGAAGGGAGATTTGTTACCCATGGCAAAGGATTTTATTAACGGTAAGCGTACCCACTTTGGTAACAAACGTTCACACGCTTTAAACTCAAGTCGTCGCAGCTGGAAGCCAAATTTACAAAAAGTTCGCATTCTTGTAGATGGCAAGCCTAAGAAGGTTTGGATTTCTGCCCGAACACTTAAATCAGGTAAAGTTACCCGTGTATAGTAATAACTTGGATCGATTATAATCGATCTTTTTTATTACAGG
>NZ_BJVK01000029.1 GCF_007989105.1 Lentilactobacillus kefiri
CCCCTTTTTCATTACAATAGAATTCTTCGTTTAATTTTTTCAGTTGGATTGGCAACCACCAGACCGAAGTCATTAGGGCCAAGCGGTTGATCCACCCGCATCCCATTTTGTACCAGGATGGTGTATTTGTAATTGTCCTTAATTGCCATGTCCATAAATGGGTCGATCAGTTCCTGATCCATCCTGCCATTGATGTACAAGTGGTATTCGGGATAATTTTTCAGGACCTTCGCGACCATCTTGTTGGTGCCGGCTTGCTGCAGCTGGCCGATCGTGAGTGCCAGAGCAACTCGTTCCCGGAAGTTTCCAAGAAATGCCCGTTTTTCGTCAGGCTTGATTTGAGGATTGCCAAACATATGCTGTTTAATAAACTCTTCTGAACTGTCAGCCATTTGCAGATTCCTTTCTTTTACGATGTTTAGGTTCAATATACCAAAAATTTCGTTGAAAGTCTTCATCTATCATTTGCTATAATATACTTTAACGATCAAGTTTCCAAATTTTTAGAAAAGGTGTTTGCTTCCTTAAAATGCCGGTTCCAGAAAAATGTTATAATAAATTTGAACAAATTTTATTGGGAGGGCTTCAATTTGAAAAAATGGATCTGGATTGTAATCGCCATCGTTATTGGTGCATCAATTGGTGGTTACGCATACGCCCGTCATAGCCAAAATGAAAAGATTTATGCAGAGGCTATGCAGCGAGGCCGCCTTCAAATTTCGAATAAAAAATACACTGCAGCTGAAACATCGTTTACCAACGCGTTAAGGCGTAAGCCAAACGATGACAAAGCAAATGCCAATTTGAATCAAACACAATCGTTTATTGCCGCAAAAGATTTATTTGATTCGCTCAAGTTTGGCCAAGCAAAGAGTGAGTATCAATCAGTTGTTGATACCAAAAAAGGCAACCAACTCTTATCTGACCGAGCCAAAGCTCAAGTTGACAAGATTAAGAACATTCAAAAGAACCGCAAGAACTATAACAAGATATACGAACAGGCGCTTGATCAGGCCGGCGATGCTCAGTATACTCAGTCAAACAGCACATTGGATAAGATTTTCTCAGATAAATCAATCCATCAAACATATTATGCTGATATTTTGAAGAAGGCTGAAGATTTGCGTGATAAGAATAATGACGCAATCAGCGGCAATACTTCAACCAGCAGTTCAAGCAGTTTCGAATCAAGCAGCTCTGACAGCAACACCAACAATAATCCTAACGTCAACGGGAATAGTGCCAGCTTAACTTCTTCCGAAAAGAAAGCCGCAGCAGCTTACAAGGGTTCAAACGAATACACCGTTACCAAGAAGGATAAGGATCTTGACGGTAAGCCGATTACTGCCGCTCAGATTTCCAGTGCAAGAAAGAAGATTTCTGCTGCCGGTGTTGATTCCAACGCAATGAGTGATCAAGATGTTCGAAATGTGATCAAGGGTGCCCACAAGAATGGTGAAACCATTGGTCAGTACGTCAAAGCCCATTACTAAAAAGAAAAATGAACGAATGACAAATCTCAGGGATGCCAATCTCTGAGATTTTCATTATCCACTGGTAATAATGCTTGTTAGGAACCGCTTTCCGAGAGTAAACTTAGTTTTAACTATGGAACCACAAAGGGGTTGAGGGTTTGTCACTTTGGGCAAGGTTTGTTAACAACGTACCACTTAGACGATTTACAGTTTTACTGTTAGTCATTTTCGTGCTGTACGTTACTCGAAGCATGATTAGTACGGTGTTATTGACATTTATTTTCTGTCTGTTGGTTGTGAAGTTAACCAACAAGATTCGTGAGTATGTCAAGATTCCAGCGACACTGATTGTTACGGTACTATACCTACTGGTTGTATTGGGGCTGTATTTTGCGGTTACCAAATACATTCCAAAGGTTGCCGATCAGACCATTAATGTCACCCAAGACATTATCAATTTTTATTCGAATCCCAAGAATCTGCCGGATGACAATACTTTGTCCTGGGTCAATGAGCTGATCAAGCAGAGCAATGCGATGGCCCAGATGAAGAACGGGGTTTCGCTTGTTTGGAAGTACGTGACCGGTGTTGGAACAATGGGAATTACCTTGTTCTTATCCATGATTCTGAGTTTCTTTTTTGCAATCGAACTCAAAGAGATGGACCGTTTTTCCGAATCACTTGTTGAAAGTGACTTTGGCTGGTTCTTCCAAGATCTTCAATTTTTTGGTAAGAAATTCGTTTCAACTTTTGGGGTTGTTATTGAAGCCCAATTCTTCATTGCCCTTTGCAACACCGCTTTGACCACCATCGTGATGTTTGTCATGCACTTGCCGCAATTGGCAGCCTTGGCACTGATGGTCTTCATCTTTAGCCTGATCCCAGTGGCCGGTGTGATTATTTCGTTTATTCCACTCTCATTGGTCGGCTTTTCGGTCGGTGGTGTTAAGTACGTCCTCTACTTATTGATTACGATCATTGTGATTCATGCGTTTGAGGCTTATGTTCTCAATCCAAACTTCATGGCATCCAAGACCAACCTGCCAATCTTTTACACCTTTGTGGTGTTGCTGGTAGGGGAGCACTTCTTCGGTATTTGGGGCCTGGTTTGTGGGGTTCCAATCTTTACGTTCTTCTTGGATATTTTAGGCGTCAAGAAAACTGTCGCTCAGCCTAAAAAGCTGATAAACAAGGACTGACGACCATTTATAAAAATAAGCACTTTATAAAAGTTTCACAATTAGGCTGAAAAATTTTGCCGTTTGGTGTAAAATCAACCTGATAGAGATAAAGAAAGAGGTAATTATATTGGCAAAACTTGTGTTAATTCGTCATGGACAAAGTGAATGGAACTTATCTAACCAATTTACTGGTTGGGTCGATGTTGATTTGAGTGAAGAAGGGGTTAAGCAAGCCATTAATGCTGGTAAGTTAATCAAAAAAGCCGGCATCCAATTTGACTTTGCATTTACTTCAGTATTGACTCGAGCAATCAAGACTTTACATTATGCTTTGGAATACTCAGACCAACTTTGGATTCCAGAAGTTAAGACATGGCGTTTGAACGAACGTCATTATGGCGCTTTGCAAGGCCACAACAAGAAGAAGGCTGCTGAAAAGTATGGTGACGAACAGGTTCATATCTGGCGTCGTTCATACGATGTATTGCCTCCACTCCTGAAGGCTGATGACGAAGGTTCAGCTGTTCACGACCGTCGTTATGCCAACCTTGATCCACATATTATCCCTGGTGGTGAAAACCTTAAGGTTACTCTCGAACGAGTAATGCCATTCTGGGAAGACCAAATTGCTCCTAAATTGCTTGACGGCAAGAACGTTATCATTGCTGCCCACGGTAATTCATTACGAGCACTTTCAAAGTACATCGAAAACATTTCTGATGAAGACATCATGAATCTTGAAATGGCTACTGGTGAACCAGTGGTTTATGACTTCGATGACAAATTGAACGTTGTAAGTAAGACTAAGTTAGACTAATATTTCTGATACTTAAAAGCTTTATTGCCGATCATTCGGCAATAAAGCTTTTTTTGTCAGCTCGGTTTCATGTAAATTTAATCACGACAGGGGGACTTGATACCGCTAAAGGCGGGAACCAATTTCATTTTTAATGTAGATCTAACCTTAATGAAAGTTATTGTTCTTTAATTTTAATAATCCAATGCTATTCTATGACTTGATTTTCAGCAATCATATGTTTTACATATCACAAAATTTGATAATTGGGGAATCTATATTATGTCGAAGAAAAAGATTACGTTAGTTGGATTGATCTTAATGATCTTTACGACTATCTATGGTTTTGCGAATACCACCGTTGCCTACGAGCAGATGGGGTACGCAAGTATTATTTGGTATGTGTTGGCTGCTATTTTGTTCTTACTGCCAACAGCTATGATGTTCGCCGAATACGGCTCAACTTTTAAGGACTCTCATGGTGGAATCTATTCATGGTTGGCCGGATCAATTGGTGAGGAATGGGCCTTTATCGGAACCTTTATCTGGTTGTCATCCTGGATTATTTGGATGATGTCCACGGCTTCCAAGGTTTGGATTCCGTTTGCCACAACCTTGTTTGGTCATGATACGACCCAGTCATGGAGCTTCTTTGGTCTTAGTTCAACCAAGACCATCGGGTTACTGGCAATCCTGTGGATTATCACAGTTACCTGGTTTGCGGTTCGCGGAATGGATTCCATTTCAAAGATTTCGTCAGTTGGTGGAATCTTCGTTTCATTACTGACTGTTATCTTTGCGATTGCCAGCGTGGTTGTATTGGTATTGAACAGCGGCCACTTGGCTCAGCCGGTTAGTGGTGTTGGGAGTTTCATCCACTCACCAAATCCCGACTTCACGTCGCCAATTGCCCTGATTTCATTCATGGTTTACGCCGTGTTTGCCTACGCCGGAACTGAAACCCTTGGTGGTGTGACCGATAACATGCACGATCCCGCCAAGACTTTTCCAAAGGGACTGATTATTTCGACTTTGGTGATTACCGTAACGTACTCACTTTCAATCTTCCTTTGGGGAATTACGGCCAACTGGCATTCAGTTCTTGGCCACGGTACCGTTAACCTTGGAAACATCACCTACGTCTTAATGGCTAACTTGGGTGTGGTATTGGGTCAAAGCCTTCATTTGTCAGCTGCAACCTGCACGCTGTTGGGAACCAGCTTCGCCCGGTTTGCCGGATTGAGTATGTTTATGGCTTACATGGGGTCATTCTTCGTGTTGGTCTATTCACCACTCAAGTCCTTCATCATGGGTTCCAACCCTAAATTCTGGCCTGAAAGAATGACCAAATTGAACAAAAAGGGGATGCCTGGATTTGCAATGTGGACACAGGCAATTATCGTTGGCCGTTGTCATCTTCTTCGTTACCTTTGGTGGTTCAAGTGCCAAGCAGTTCTATGTCATCTTGACCAACATGGGAAACATTTCCACATCATTTCCATATATCTTCCTGGTTGCCGCCTTTCCATTCTTTAAACGTAAGAAGGGCTTGGAACGACCATTTGAAATTTATAAGAAGCTTTGGATGGCTGACACAATTTCAGTTATCGTATTGATTGTTTTGATTGCCGGAATTGGTTTTACCGCCATTTACCCAATCTTGGAACATGATTACGTTACTGCCTTCTGGACAATCATTGGACCAATCTTCTTTGGTGCGATTGCCTGGGCATTCTTAGCTTATCAGTCACGTAAATTAGCTAAAAACAAATAATTGAACACTAAATAGAGGCAGAGACAAAATAGTTAGTTTTGTCTCTGCCTCTAATCCTTTTTTAGAACAAATTTTTCTGCAGGTGAATATCGTCTTGATCAGTAATCTTTCTCAAAACTCGGCAGGGATTACCGACTGCCAGAGAGTTTGCGGGGATATCTCTGGTTACGACGCTTCCGGCACCAATGACGCAGCCATCACCAATGGTCACACCGCCAATTACCACAACGTTGCTTGCCAGCCAACAATTATTGCCAATTGTAATCGGCTTGGCATATTCATCGTCATATTCTGATCCATCCGGTCGCTGTTTGACGTTTCGATCTTGGTAGCGGAAGGGATGCATCGGTGTTGCCAATGTGATATTGGGCCCGAACATGACATTACTGCCAATCGTTACCGGACAGTCGTCCAGAATGGTTAGGTTGGCATTCCCATAAAAGTGGTCGCCAATCGTCGTATAAATGCCGTAGTCGAAGAAAACCGGTCCTTGCAGGTAAATACTCGAATCAGCCTTTGGAAGCATCTCTGCAATGATTTTGGCCCGTTTATCAGTATCCTCGTCAAAGGTGTCGTTGCATAACTTTGATAGTCTGTGGGCATGATGCTGCTGAGCCTGAAGTACCATATCCGATGGATCGTAAATCTTGCCTGCCAGCATTTTTTCTTGTTCGTTCATGGCGTCCTCCTAAAATATCTTATACATTGAGTATAACGTAGTCGGTCATGTTAGCGCTACCATGATTTGAACAAATCAGTTGGAGTAATGGCCAGTCGTCATTCCTCAGCTCTGGTATAATGAAATTGATTAGGAGGATTGTCATGATTAATCCAATTCCGTTATATAAAGTTATGTATCAACAAATGGGACCGCAACACTGGTGGCCAGCCGACACAAAAATGGAAATTGTGATTGGGGCAATTTTGGTGCAAAATACCAATTGGAACAATGTCGATATGGCGCTGGCCAATCTTCGGGATGAAACCAACTTGGACGTTAAGCAAATTTTGGCCTTACCACTTGAACAAATTCAAGAACTTATCCGTCCTAGCGGCTTTTATGTCAATAAGAGTCGCAGCTTGATTGGCGTTTTGAAGTGGTTTGATCACTTTAACTGTGATTTTCCAACAATGGTAAAGCATTATGGCCCATCATTGCGAAAGACAATTTTGACGTTAAGGGGTGTTGGTGAGGAGACAGCTGATTCACTGTTGGTGTATGTCTTTGACCAGCCCGCTTTTATCAGTGATAAATATACCCGGACACTTTTTACCTATCTCGGATACCGAGGATTAACGAATTATGCTAAACTTCAAAAGAGAATTGCGTTGCCGGCATCTTTTACTTATCAGGATGCCCAGGAATTTCACGGTTTATTGGATGAATTTGGCAAAAGGCATTTAAAAAGTCGAAAACAATTTAGTCAAAGCTTTCTTGCCGGATTTGACCGGCAAAAAATGACCTTTAAGAAAGGGAGTCGATAAGATGGCAATTAAAGATAAAGTCGTTGTAATTACTGGTGCTTCAAGTGGAATCGGCCAAGCTACGGCCGAAGTTTTGGCGTCAGCTGGTGCTAACGTTGTGATAGGTGCTCGCAGGATTGATCGATTAAAGCAAATCGCTGGGGAATTTTCAGATGGTCAAGTTCTTTATCAGCAGACCGATGTGACTCAACGAGATCAAGTTAAGTCGTTAGTTGACCTGGCTGTATCAAAATTTGGCAAACTGGATGTTTTGTATAATAATGCCGGCTTAATGCCACTGTCTCAATTAGCAGAACTTAAGGTCAACGAGTGGGACCGGATGATTGACGTGAACCTCAAAGGCGTCTTGTATGGAATTGCCGCTGCATTGCCAATTATGATTAAACAAAAACACGGGCACGTTATCACAACCGATTCAGTAGCCGGCCACGTGGTTCATCCGGGGACTGCTGTGTATGCAGGGACCAAATATGCCATTCAGGCGGTCATGGACGGTCTTCGACAGGAGCAGGTGGGTAATCATATTAAAACGACAATGATCTCGCCTGGAGCCGTTGAAACTGAGCTGTATCGTACCATTTCCGACGAGACAGTCAGAGAACAAACTAAAAAGCAGGAGCAAGAAAATGGTTTAAAGCCAATTGACATTGCCCATGCGGTTGCTTATGCAATTGATCAGCCGGATGACGTTGCCATTAATGAAATCCTCTTGCGACCAAGAAGTCAAAAAGTTTAAATCGACGGGATCAGCCGATTGCCAAGTAGGCTAGGCAAGCATTGCTGGCCGTCGTTCCATGTTTTAGCAAAATAATATGATATTACAAAGGAAGAGGCTGAGACAAAAACGTACACTTTTGTCTCAGCCTCCTATTTTTTTGGCAAAATAAAAAGCCCTCACAGGGGCTTTTTAATTAGTTGATTTAATTAGTCAACAACAGTAACGTTTGCGGCTTGTGGGCCACGATCGCTGTCTTCAACGTCAAGGGTAACTTTTTGTCCTTCTTCAAGGGTCTTGTAACCGTCAGCATTAATAGCTGAGAAGTGAACGAAAACGTCCTTGCCGTCATCTAAAGTGATAAAACCGTAACCTTTGTCTCCATTAAACCATTTAACAGTACCTTGTTCCATAAGAATGAAACCTCCGTTGCGCATAGCGCGATAAATTTTGCATTTGAAACTTGAAAAGTAAGGAGTCATTCTTAGTAGAACGATGGACCTTGTTTCGAAGCTAAATACATTATCTATACTTTAACAGGTAACCTCGGAAAATGCAAATAGAAGTGTCGGGGTTCTTTTTTCAATTTCGCCGGCAGGTTGGATTATAATAGGTTTAACGCAACAGCCGAAAGGGGATTGTTACATATGAGTAAATCAGTTAATTGGAAAGCTGCTTTAATTGCCGGTGGGGTTGCCGGAGTTATTTCCGGATTAGTCAAGCTGGGCTGGGAAAACGTTCTGCCGCCAAGGACGCCCGAGCGAAACAAGACCAACCCACCACAGCGATTGCTGGAGCAGGCAGGTATTCCAAAGAAGATTACCCATTCAACCTACACGTATTCCGGCGAAAAGCTGCCATGGGTAAGCTACATGGTTCACTTTGGATTTTCGACATCATTTGCGATGTTTTATAGTCTTGCCGGGCATTATGTTCCAGTAATTAAGATGGGTGACGGGACGTTGTTTGGCCTCGGTGTCTGGGGAGCCTTTCACCTGGGAATTATGCCGGCAATGGGAACCGTTCCTTCAGCTAAGGATCAGCCTGCCGAAGAACATGTTTCCGAGGCATTGGGACACGTTGTCTGGATGTGGACCAACGATTTAATTGCGGATGAAGTTTATAATAAATTGACTAAATAATAAAGAAAAAATCTCAAGCAGAAAGTGCTTGAGATTTTTTATCTTTAACGATTTTTATTTTGATTCAGCTAATTCTTCTTTGGAAAGATTAGTTTTTTTTAATTCTTTATCAGTTTCGGCGACTTTTGATTCCTGATGTTTTCCCATGACCAAGTTGATAACAATTGCTGTAATGGCAGCGATTGTGATTGGTGATCCAAGGAGATATTGGATCATTTGAGGAGTTTCGGAAACAACTTTGCTTGGTAGGAAGATCACTGCCATGGTAAGGACAATTGGAATACCAAGAACGTAAATTGAGCTTTCGTCCATTGACAGGTTACGGATAACATTCAAACCATTTAACATAATGATGACACAAATGATTGAGAAGATACCACCGATAACAGCTGCAGGAACTGCTGATAAGAAGGCTGACAACTTACCGAAGAAGCCAAGAACAACGAACCAGATTCCGGCTGAAACAAATACCCGTCGGCTGGCAACACCAGTGATTGAAACAACTCCGGCATTTGTTGAATAACCGGTCATTGGTGTGGTTCCAAGTAAAGCGGCGAATAAACAACTGAGTCCTTCACCAATAATTCCGCGGTTCCATTGTTTCTTATTGATCTTTTCACCAACAACTGCACTCATTGCGAACCAGGTTCCAGTGGTTTCAGTGGTTAAGACCATGTAAATAACAATGAAAGTTAAAATAGCAGGTAATGAGAAATGAATACCATAATGTAATGAAGTGAAATGAGGGAGGCTGATCCAAGCAGCGTTGTTAACGACTGACCAGTCAAAGCGACCCATCATTGAAGCAACGATCGTTCCGACAACCAACGCGATGATAATGGAACTAACTTTAAATAAACGTTGAAGTTGAGGAATCCGAATTCCGATGGTGATTGCGACTAACATGGTAAAGGCAGTAATTGCAGCAATTTCAATGTTTTGGTTGATGTTGCCGGCTGCCTTGAAAATATTGTCGTTCAAAGCAGATGGTAATAATGAAAGACCCACACAGGTGATAATCGTTCCACCAACAATTGCAGGTACCAATGTATTAATGATCTTTTGGTAGATACCGGAGATTCCAAGAAGAATCAATAGGATGGCACCAACAATCAGTGATCCCAAAACAGTTGCCATTCCGCCATTGGCAGCACCGTTAGCGAGGTAAACACCAGCAACAGCACCAATTGGAACGAATGAAGGACCTTGTGATACTGGGAGCTTCATGAAGTATTTGGTTTGTAAAATTGTTCCAATTCCACAGGCGAGGAAAGCTGCCTGCAAGAATCCGGTCTTTTGTGCCAAACTCATTGATAATAAACCGGCAATGATGATCGGTGGGACATAAACATCCATTGCCAACACATGCTGCAAACCTAATAATCCTGATTGAAAATATGAAACTTTGTCTTCTGGGCCATAAAGTAAACCATTATCGTTACGTTTCATTATGAATCTCCTTAATTAATCAATGTAGCAAAACACGAACATTAAATAATTTAAAAAATAAATAATTCGTATTGCTGAATGGCTTTTATTATAAACATAAGCTATTCAATAATCAATGGGTAAAGCAAAATTAATTTTTAAGAATAATGTTCGTGTTTTGACACAAAAATGAGAAAATCAATTTCCTCAAATATGAATGCTGTTGTTGAGGTAATGAAAACGGTCTCGGAAAAAATTGTCAGCGACTTTTTTTATTTTGTTTTAGAATAGGAACTAACAACTAACAGGGGGATTACCCAATGATCAAACCTGAAAAGATGATTAATGGCACAAAATGGATTGAAACAATTCAGATTAATGCCGATGAACGTAAAATTTTAAAAAATAAATATGGCATCGATGAAGACATCATTGAGTACGTTACTGATAAAGATGAAAGTACCAATTATGTCTATGATATTAACGAAGACGATCAGCTGTTTATTTTCCTGGCGCCGTATGCCTTGGATAAAAGTGCCTTGAGATACATTACTCAGCCGTTTGGGATGCTTTTGCATAAAGGGATTTTATTTACCTTTAACCAAAGCCACATTCCAGAAGTAAACGCAGCTTTGTACTCAGCCCGTGACAACCCCGAAGTTCAAAACGTTGATTCGTTTATCCTGGAAACCTTGTTTGCGGTCGTTGACAGCTATATTCCAATTTCTCGCGGCATTACCAAGAAACGAAACTACTTGGATAAGACGCTGAATAAAAAGACCAAAAATAGTGATTTGGTTTCACTGTCTCATTTACAACAGACATTAACCTTTCTATCTAGTGGTGTGCAGACTAATCTCAGTGAGCTGAACCGGTTGCCCAAGACCCATTTTGGTGACAATGCCGATCAGGACAAGATCGATTTATTTGAAGATGTTCAAATTGAAGGAGAACAGGTTCAACGAATGTTTGAAATTGAAACCCAGGTGGTCGATCGAATTGACCATACCTTCAATAGTATTGCCAATAATAATCTAAACGACACGATGAAGTTCCTAACAATCTGGTCGCTGACAATGGCTGTCCCAACAATTATTACCGGCTTTTATGGGATGAACGTCAAGCTTCCACTGGCGTCCGTGAGATATGCCTGGATGTTTACTGTTGGCATTTCGATTATTTTGATTATTGCAATGCTGATTATGCTGAAGGTCCGGCGTCGAATGTGATTGGGTGTCGAAGTTGGGTAGGATGAAAAGGTTTGTGAAAGCTGCGCGTTTAGGGCATTACTTTTATTTTGATAAAACGTGTTCAAGCCGGCTGACCTCTGCCATTTAAGGGAATCCAGTCACTATTCCAAGCCCGGGAATAATGACTGGATTCCCTTAAACTCTGAGGTCAACCCGCCGGTTTTCACACTCTGCTTTTTTACCAATCCTTTACACAATCGAAACCAAGCAAAAACATTACCCTTCTATACTAAAAGTGTTACATTGGAATGTGCGGGATTGTGAAAGTTAGGAGGGTTTTACATGAAAGAAAGCAATGAATCATTTGCCGCTTCCGCATTATCAGGAGAGGCAATTCCAACAGCTGGAGACTCCACAAACACTTTTTCCGTTAGTCAACCTGCTGTAAAAACACTTACAAATGTGAAAGAACATGAAATTCACCTGGAGGGCGCTTTCAACGTCCGAGACATGGGTGGATATCCAACCAAAGATGGTTTGGTTGTAAAAAACGGTGTTTTGCTGCGATCGGCGCGATTGAACCGATTAACTAAAATGGACATTAACAAACTTATCAATACTTATAATTTAGCAATTGACTTCGACTTACGCCGACCTGAAGAGGTTAGTGAACGGCCGGATGTAACAATTCCAGGCGTTAAGTATATCAATGATAGTGTCGATACTCGCGAGACATATTATTATCACATTAACGTCGAAAACAACCGCAAACATTACCGTACTTATGTAACATCGACTCAAGCTCGCAAAGTTTATCATGATTTGTTTATGACGCTTTTAAACAAACCAATGGGAAAGGCGTTGCTGTGGCACTGCACATCCGGAAAGGATCGGACCGGTGTTGCTGCTGCTTTGATTTTGTACGTCCTTGGTGTTGATTCAAAAACAATTTTTAAGGATTATGTTGCATCCAACACCTTTTTGAAAGGCCAAATTGATCAACGGATTACCCGTTTAAAGGCCAAGGGTGCCAGTCATGCAGAGATTAAGTTTGCTAAGGTTGATGGCGGTGTTGATCTTTCATATCTCAAAGCCGTTATTGACGAAATGCACAAAGACTATGGGTCCGTCGATGAATTTATTACCGAAGGCCTTTCAGTCACAAAAGAACAACAGGAAAGACTAAAAGAAATGTATTTGGAGTAACTGAATAACGTAAAAGCTGCCAGTCATTAAAAACGACTGGCAACTTTTTATTACTCACAAATCGAGTTATCAGAATATTGTTTTAGTAAAACAAATTAAATGTTTAATAAATGGAACAAAATCTTTATTGACAAAATCGTGTAAAGCGCTTACGTTGTAATTAGTGTTCAGACTAGCCAGAGGAGTGTGATAAATTTATGGAACCAGATATTAAATGGCTGGATGATCCCCAAAACTTCAGGGTGGGGATGCTTCCGGCTCATAGTGATCATCAATTTTATCAAAGCTATGATGAAATGAAAAATGATGACAGCAGTTATGTTCAAAGCTTAAACGGGCAGTGGCAGTTTGCATTTTCAAAGGACCCAATGCACCGGATTAAAGATTTCTACACAGCTGATTGTGATAGTCGTCATTTTGACACGATTAAAGTTCCGCAACATATTGAGTTTGCCGGTTACGACAAATTCCATTACATTAACACAATGTATCCATGGGAAGGCAAGGTTTATCGCCGTCCTGCCTATGCGCTTGACCAAAATGATAAAGAAGCCGGCCAATTCAGCGAAGCTGCTGACAATCCAGTCGGTCAATATATTAAAAAATTTAATTTGAACTCGACCTTTAAAGATAAGAAAGTGCGAGTTCGTTTTGATGGTGTTGAAAAGGCCATGTATGTATGGCTTAATGGACACTTTCTGGGATACGCCGAAGACAGTTTCACCCCTTCAGAGTTTGACCTGACCCCATATCTTCAAGATGGTGAAAACACGTTGGCAGTTGAGGTGTTCAAATTGAGTACCGCTGCATGGCTTGAAGACCAGGATATGTTCCGATTCTTTGGGATATTTAGGGATGTTTCCTTAATTGCCCAACCCGAAGCGCACATTGAAGATTTATCCATTAAGCCAACATTGTCCAGCGACTTAAAGAATGGCACATTAAACGTTGAAACCAAGATGACGGTTAATAAATCCGCCATTAGTGCCAAGGTAACTGTAAATGATGCCGATGGCAATTCAGTGTATGCCGAGTCTCAGCCGATTCACGACAGCGTCTCTTTGAAAGATGTCGCTTTTAAAGATGTTCATCTTTATGATAATCATGATCCGTACTTATATCAGCTCAACATTGAACTGGATGATAAAGACGGCAATATTTTAGAGATTGTTCCCTACAAATTTGGCTTTAGAAAGATTGAAATTAATCAGGATAAAGTCATTACGTTGAACGGCAAACGTTTGGTTATCAACGGAGTCAACCGCCATGAATGGGATTGCCATTCCGGACGGGTTGTCTCAGTTGATGACATGAAGGCAGATATTCAAACTTTCAAGAAGAACAATATCAACGCCGTCAGAACCTGCCATTATCCTGATCACACCTTGTGGTATCACTTGTGTGACATTAATGGTATCTATGTGATGGCGGAGAATAATTTGGAGTCTCATGGGACCTGGCAGAAGCTGGGAGCCATCGAACCATCTTATAACGTTCCCGGGTCGGTACCGCAGTGGAAAGCAGCGGTGGTTGATCGGGCACGCAATAATTACGAAATGTTGAAAAATCATGCCAGCATTCTTTTCTGGTCACTGGGTAACGAATCATATGCCGGTGACGATATGCAGGCCATGGAAGAATTCTACAAGAGCGTTGATCCAACCCGTTTGGTCCATTACGAAGGGGTTGTTCACAACCGGAAATATGAAGATGTTATCTCAGATGTTGAGAGCCGGATGTACGCATCACCTGACGAAATCAAAAAATATTTGGACAATCATCCAAAGAAGCCGTTTATGTTGTGTGAATATATGCATGATATGGGCAATTCACTTGGTGGCATGAATTCTTATACTGATTTGATTGACAAATATCCAATGTACGCTGGCGGATTTATTTGGGACTTCATTGACCAAGCAATTGAAGTTAACGATGAAGTAACCGGTAAGAAAGTTTTGAGATATGGTGGCGACTTTGACGATCGGATGTCCGACTACGAATTTTCCGGTGACGGACTCATGTTTGCCGATAGAACTGAAAAGCCAGCAATGCAGGAGGTGAAATATTACTATGGTCAACACAAATAATCAATTACACGTGATATATGGAGACGGCGGCATTGGTGTCGGCGGTCAGAACTTTCATTACATTTTTAATTACACACGTGGTGGTATTGAATCGCTGGTTATAAATGGCCGCGAATGGATGTACCGGGAACCCAAGCCAACATTTTGGCGGGCAACGACTGATAATGACCGCGGAAATGGTTTCTCAAAGCAGGCGGTTCAGTGGTATGGTGCCGATATGTTTGCCAATGCCGATAAGGTTGATATTAAAATTAACGATCAATCAATCGAGTTTCCAAGCGCGCCGAAGAACAATCAGTATTCAAATCATGAATATGTGGATCAGTTGGAGGTTATCTATCACTACACAACCTTAACGATTCCGACCACTCAGGTCGATGTCAGCTATAAGGTGACTGCTGATGGCGTTATCAGCGTGCATGTTCATTACACGGGCAATGATCAATTACCTGATCTGCCGGTGTTTGGTATGCGCTTCGTTATGCCAACAGCTGCCATTGGATACGAATACGCCGGATTATCCGGTGAGACATATCCGGACCGGATGGCCGGTGGCGTTCCTGGTGAATATAAAGTTGAAGGCCTGCCAGTGACCAATTATATGGTTCCACAAGACTGTGGGGTTCATATGAAGACCGATTGGTTGAAAGTAACCAGAACGACAACCAAGGACAATTCTGATCATTCTGACAAACCGTTCAGCATTAAATTTGAAAATGATGGTCAACCGTTCGCATTCAGTTGCCTACCGTATACGGCCGAGGAATTGGAAAATGCCACTCATCAAGAAGAATTACCGTTACCTCGAAGAACCGTTGTTTCAATTCTCGGTGCTGTTCGAGGTGTTGGTGGTATTGACAGTTGGGGTCGGGATGTTGAAGAAAAATATCACATTCCTGCTGGCAAAGATATTGATTTTGGATTTAAAATTACGCATATTTAACTCGATTTGGAGCAGCCAATTTTGGCTGCTCTTTTTATTTTAACGATGGATTCATTTCGCGCGTTCATTTCAGTAAATTCAGATCGGCCAGCTATGTGGAGAGACACTTTTTAAAAATAGTTATCCTGTTAATTCGATGGCGAATCCTGCCCGTTATCCGTTGGCTTCGCTTTCATTGGGCAAACGGAAATTACCTGCCATTTCTTATTTCATCATTTGACAACGCTTACATGCAGAATTATAATTCTAATATCCTAATATATTAGAGCGATATTTTGAGGGATTTGTGACTGTTCCACTTTTCGGGGGAATTTTATTCAAGGAGATGTCATCATGAGTTTTAAAAGCAGCTTAATACTCTCAGCCCTTACATTTGTTGGTGTAATTGGTTTGAGTGCCGGGTACACAAGTTCTACGAAAGCATCGACGAACCAGGGAAATAACCCCATTTCAAAAGTGGCCACTTCGGGATTCGATAAGAAGCAGGTTTTAGAGGTTAACAATCAACCGTTTTTCTATAACGGCGTCCAGATCCGAATTGATAAACTCCGTGATAATTATGGATACAATATGAACGACATTCGGAATGCCTTTAAACAGGCCAAAAGCGATGGCTTTACCGTTGTGAATTCACAAATTCTCTGGTCTGACGTTCAGCCTGACAAAGTTCTGAAGCCAACGGATATTGCGTATATTAAAAATGGCGACGACGCTGCCAAGAATTTCACCGAAAGTTCAACGCCACTGAAATTGCAAAATACGGACAGCAGTCAATCCATGGTTTACTTGAAATATGATTTGAGCGGTCTTGATTCCAGCAAATTTAAAGCCGGCAGTTTAGACGGTGTCAAGCTGAGAATTTACGCCAAATCAGATTCCGATTCAAAGTTGAATATCTATGGAATTGACAAAGATAACAGCTGGTCAAAGGACACAACTTGGAAAACCGCACCCTATAAGGGCGACTCCAGTAAGAAAACCGTTTCTGTATCACCAACCTACGACCCAATCAAACAGGAAAATTATTATGACTTTGACGTAACTGATTTTGTGAATAGTCAAAATGCCGGTAAAGTTACCCTGGCTTTACAGTCACAGAAGGGAAGCTCAATTGAAATCGGTGGCGGTTCCCAGATTGGAAATCAAAAAGCTGCCAATCAGCCATTAAACGAAACGCCCGAACTGAGCCTTTCAAGCAAGAGCAATTATGACTACAACTATTTGGATCAAATTATCAAAGCAGCCCGAGATGCTGATATCAAACTTGAACTTTTGTGGTTCGGTAGTGATACTACCAAGCAAGTTACCGAACACCGGGTGCCTTACTACGTGATGCATGATTACACAATGGCCAAGGATTCAAAGGGTAAGTTGATCATGAAGAAATCCGGTCCGACATCGACAACCGGCCAATACACATTTAATTTGGATAAAAACGATGCCAACTTACAAAAACAGGAAGCTCAATCAGTTTCAGATTTGTTTAACCACGTTGCCGAGAACAATAAGGCCAATGGTTCGACGGATACTGTCATCGGTGCCCAAATGCCGAATGAGCCGACAACCCAAATGTCATACACCGAACCAAGTACCGCTCTTAAAAGTAAAATGAATATGAGTTCCGGCGACTTTAACACTTGGACGTTATGGAACTACACCAATAGCTTGGATGCTGCCGTTAAGAATTCCCAATATCCGGTATGGACAAGAGTGAATAACGCTGTCGGTGATGGTGGTTCAGGCATCATTGCCCTCAACGAGGATAAACGTCAATCATCGTCAACGAACCTTGATGCAGTTGGTCTTGATCCATATACGTATGATTACCAGAAATTATATGATTACGGCCACTCCAAGCCATATGCCGACCGTAACAACATTCCGATGGTGATGGAAGATGGAATGGGTTCAGACAGCTGGAGCTGGGCAGACAAGAATTATGGACCTTTGGATGCCGGCTTAAGAACGATTACTGCTTTAGCTGGTGGCGCTACCAGAAACTACTATGATTTCAAGAGTGGGGATGGATTTGACCTTTACGACAAGGTAAATGCTGATGGCACGTTCACGCCTCATGAGCATGATGGTGGTAAAGCAATTGATTCTGTTCGAGACGTTAACCACTTTGTGAACAAAATTGGCTATGATCTGGCAACCAAGCAGGCTGATGGTGCTGGTGGAAAGAATATGATGTTCTTCAACGCTGTGCCGGCAAGCGGGAATGATTTTACGGCTACCAAAAAGCTCAACAATACTGACGTCACTTATAAGACCGATACCAACAAGAGCATGGGAATTGCAATTCAGCGTGACGATGACGATATTGTTTTAGCAAGTACGCTGGATTCTAACGCAACCTTCACGCTGAAGAATTTTGGCAAAGTCACCTCGGTTACTTACGGTCAATATGAATCACCACAGTCTGACAAATGGACGCAGACCAACGGAAACGTGACTTACAAAAAGAATACCGATGGTACTTACACGATTACCGTACCGAAGTACTCAGTTGTGAATGTTTCCAAAAAGACGACCACTCCAAGCAACAACAATAATAACAACAGCAATGGAAGCAGCTCATCCAATTCATCTTCGACGACCCCAAGCAAACCGAACGATAATTGGAAACCATCAAGCCCATCAAAGGCTGACGGCAGTACTGGACTTCCCAACTACGCTGTAAAAGAGGGCGTTGTTGTTTATGCAACTAAAGGGTTATATATGTACAAGACCGCTAATTTCAAAAAATCTCAGCGGATCAGCAAGTTTGCCAAAGCAACTCGTGTTAATCGACCGGCATTTGTTGTGATCGATTATGCCCGTTCAAACAGCGGCAGCTTAAGATACAAGGTTCGCAGCTTGAAGAATGGCAAGACTGGTTATATTACCGCCAGCAGAAAGTATGTTGTCAATGCCTTTTACCAAACAACGCCTAAGAGCCGACGGATTACGGTCCTTTCTCCAAAGGGGATTAATGCATACAAGTCGGCCAGTTTAAAGACGAAGGTGAAGCACTACAAGAAGGGTGCCCGACTTGCGGTTAAACGCATTGTCAAGCACAAATTAACGACTCGTTATCAGTTAACCAACGGCCACTTTGTGACTGCAAAAAAAACACTGGTCATTGCAAAAAAATAGTTAAATAAAAAATCCCCGGTTGGGGATTTTTTGTTGGCATTTTAATGGTTGGCTTCTTCGATAAAGTAATCAGGGAACTGTTTAACCAGCTCGTCTTTTTCTGCCAGCATCAGATTCAAATGATCGAATGCACGGGTTTCGGCTTCTTTGCGATCCTTGGCCTCTACGGCATCCAAAATTGCATTGTGCTGTTTAATCAATTCGTCCAGCGGCATATCAGCCTGCTGTACTCGAAGGAACCGGTAACGATCCAACTGCAGTGAAAGATTTTTCAACCAGTTCCAGACTTGCAGCCGATTGGTCGCGGTGTAAAAGCTCTTATGGAAGTCATTATCCAAATAGAAAAAGTCGACTGCACTGTGGGCTTCATCTGCTAGTTGCTGTTTTTGAATAATGGTTCGACTGTCCAAAATGTTGACTTTCGACATTTTTTCGGCTGCCTCACTGACGACACTTCGCTCTACACTTTGGCGGACAAAGCGGGCGTTTAATGCCGAACCGAGACTGATCTTGGTGACGTAAGTTCCACTTTGAGGAACCGTCATCATTAAGCCGTTGTTTTTTAATTGGAGAATTGCTTCTCTGACCGGTGTTCGACTGATGTTGAGTTGTTCCATCAGCACTTTGTCCTGAACCTTTTCGCCAGGGAGTAATTTTAATTTTAAAATGTCATTTAAAATGGTTTTATAGGCAACTTCGGTCAAACTTTGCATGACAAGCCTCGTTATTTCATATATTAGGTTACTTAATTGTAGCATGATTGAGCATGCATTTTCATACCAATAAACCGTATTATAGCATGGCATTGATAGCGGTTACAAATGGTGGTAGCTTTAAAGTCAATATATTAGAATATTAGTTTAAAACTAATAAGAACTCAGATTTTTGGCAACCTTTAGTTGTAAAATGAGTTTATGCCACACCAAGGAGGACAAAATGGGACAACTTAAAATGGGATTTCGTTGGTTCGGTGAAAAGGATGACAATATCAAGCTTTCACAGGTTCGCCAAATTCCACAAACAAAACAAGTCGTTGGAGCGTTGTTTGATGTTCCGGTGGGCGAAGTTTGGCCACAGGATAAAATCAATGCCTTAAAGAAACAAGTGACCGACGCCGGTTTGAAGCTCGAAGTGATTGAATCTGTCAATATTCATGATGATATTAAAATTGGGCTGCCAAGTCGTGACAAGTATATTGAAAACTACATTCAAACGATTAAAAACCTGTCAAAGGTTGGCGTGAAGGTGATCTGTTACAACTTTATGCCGGTGTTTGACTGGCTGAGAACTGATTTGCATCATCAATTAGCAGATGGTTCCAACGTGATGATGTACGAACAGGATAAGCTGCCAAAGGATCCCGAGGAACTGATGACCCACATGAAGTCCGGCTCAAACGGATTTTCGCTACCAGGTTGGGAACCTGAGCGTTTGGCTGCCTTACAAGATTTGTTTGACGCATACAAAGACGTTGACGAAGAAAAATTGCGGGAAAATTTGAAGTATTTCTTTGACGCAATCATTCCGGTCTGTGAAAAGTACGATGTCCGGATGGCCATGCATCCGGATGATCCGCCGAAGCCACTATTTGGCCTCCCACGAATTTTCAAGAACAGAGACGACATGCTTCAAATCGAAAAGCTGCATGAATCGCGTTACAACGGCTTTACCATTTGTACTGGAAGCCTTGGTGAGAATCCGGCCAATGATCTGCCCGCCATCATCCGCGAGTTTGTGCCCAAGGATCGGGTACCATTTATGCACGTTCGAAATATTAAATTCGTTAACAAGCAGGGCGACTTCCATGAATCCGCTCATCCATCCAGTGAAGGCTCTTTGGATATGTATGAAATTATGAAGGCTCTTCACGATACCGATTATGACGGATATATTCGTCCGGATCACGGCCGGAATATCTGGGGTGAAGATGGTCGACCGGGATATGGACTATACGATCGGGCACTTGGAATCACTTATCTTCTCGGCCTATGGGAAGCATTGGAAAAAAATAATTAAATCAATAAACATCTAAATCACTTGCAGGGCGACAATGATGGGACATTTCCCTGACATTGTCGCCCTGTCGTTGTCATCAATCAAAGATGGAGGAAACAAATTTGACAGAAAATATCTTGAATGGTAAATCTCTATATGCGTTTGGAACCAGTATTGTTAACGGACACCTCGCAAACACAAGCTTCGTTGAAGATATTTGTCAGGCAAATAATATGAAGTATCAAAAGTTCTGTATTAATGGCGCTGCAGCCCGGGTTACCGATCCCAACAATATTGTTGATCAAATTACCAATGCACCGGAAAAAACACCGGACTTTGTTGTGTTCGATTCCATTGCCAATGATGCGTATGCGGAAGTTGTCGACGATCCCGAAAAGCTGGGCAAAATCACGTACGGATACCAGGATGATCTGGATTCCAAAACGTATTGCGGCGCTCTGGAAACAATCTGCAAAATGTTGGAAACCAAATATCAGGGTGCCAAGCTGCTTTACGTAGCGACCCACAAAACACCAGCCCGAGATCTGCGAGTTCAAAATGTGATGCACGACATTTCACTGAAAATTGTTCATAAATGGTCAATTAAGGTGGCTGATTTGTATACTGAAGGGAATTTCAATGGCTTTTTGCCCCAATACCAACATGATTATTCATATGATCAAGTTGATCAAAATGGTGGCAATCACTCGGTTGGCGGGACTGGAACCCATCCCAACGCAGACGGCTATCGATTGTTTTACGATCCGATGATCACCCAGGCACTGATTTCATTAGCATCCAAATCATAAAAATCGGTTTCCAAAAATAAGTCGGATAAATAAAAATAACGGTTATGTCAATGCTTCTGTTATGGGGATGACTTACCGAAGTCGAATTGATTGACCTTTATATTTTCCGGGTAGATACTCTGGGTGAATTGATAATTCATCAGTTTTGAGGAGGATTTACATGACTAATTTAGTGATCAAAAAAGACGTTGAATACGATTCTGTCAATCATCAATTAACTGATATTTATTATGATGCTGAAAAAGCTCAGAGCAAAGGTGCCATCATTGATATCCACGGTGGCGGCTGGTTCCGGGGAAATAAATCCAAAGACGAAGATTCTTCAATCGGATTTGTAAAAGCCGGCTATCTGGTCGTTACCCCGGCATATCGGATAACACCCAAAGCCTTTTATCCCGCTCCTTTGGCCGATATGGATAACCTGTTTGAATGGCTGAAGAAATCCGACTTACCATTTAATCACGATCATATTGGCGCGTTTGGTTCGTCTGCCGGTGGAAATATGACCGTTGAACTGGCAATCAAATATGGCATTCCAATCGTTTCACTTTCAGGTATTTTGGATATTGATAAATGGTTGGGGTCTCATGAAGATGTGGTTGCTGCCGAAGGTGACACCAGTGGTTTTAATTCAACAGCCAGTGCCAATATTAACCAGACCGGTGCCAATGATCCGTTTTATAAATGGTTTGTTACCAACTACTTCAATGGACGCACCGACCAGTATGAACAGGCAACCCCGGTTCATCGGGTAAATGACAAGACCGGTCAGATGTATCTGGCAAATTCACTGAACGAGTTCGTTCCGACCAGTGGGGTACTGGATATGGCTCAAGCTTTAACCGCTCATCAAATTCCTTATCGGACCCGAATGTTGGCGGGCAGCCGTCATGCCAAGGGCTATTTGAATGATGTCTGGGATGACGTCGTGGGATTCTTTGACCAAACTTTATAATGTGTTAAACTTAAATGGTCGGATGTTTTCCGACCATTTTTACATAATGAAACGGGGTTACAATGAATGATTAAAAATAAAATATCATGGGTAAAAGAATTCTTGTTGGCAGCACTCTTCATTGTTCTGCTGATGGGAGTTGACTTTTCCGTGAAGGGGACTGGTCCGCTAATGCGTGGCGGTACCCGTTTGGTGTTTGGAATTGTCGTTGCCGGTATTATTTACTATGTGTTGGGAACGACCAAGATCTTCCCGCATCGAATTCAACTGGGAACCTTTTCCAAAATATGGGGA
Organism: Lentilactobacillus kefiri; assembly: GCF_007989105.1. GTDB lineage: Bacteria > Bacillota > Bacilli > Lactobacillales > Lactobacillaceae > Lentilactobacillus > Lentilactobacillus kefiri. Next base: position 22,614 of record NZ_BJVK01000029.1, read on the forward strand.
TTCATCTTTGGCATTTGCTTGGGTGGCTTGTTGCTTTTAGTGATTATTCTTACCCGAACAACGTTGATGGCGCATTCCAAAACGTTCATTGCCGACACCATGATGGCTTTATCGGCAGGGATCTTCGAAGAGTTTTTATGCCGGGGACTTTTATTTTCGGCCTTTCTTTCAGCTTTTAATCAAGCTAAATACAAATTCACAGAGGCTGCATTGGCATCCGGCATTTTCTTTGGTCTGTTTCACTTTATGAATTTAATTTCCGGCCAGGGAATTGTTCAAACTCTGCAGCAGGCAACGTATGCGTTTGTGATTGGAACAATTTTTGTTTCAATCCGTTTGACCACAAATACATTGCTGTGGGTGGTCCTCATTCATGCGATGATTGATTGGCAGGCCGGCATCTCGGTTACCCATACCGCGAGTGCAATTGCCCCTTGGCCGACATTTTCAGCCGTTTGGGGAACGTTACTCGTGATTTCAGTTATTTTCCTGATATCCTTTGATGGCAGTTTTAATCATCAAAAGGTGTCGATAAGTGAGAAATAAAAAAAGACAATCGGAATTGTATTCCGGTCGTCTTTTTTGGTTTGATTATTTTATTTTACCAGTATCCCAGGATCCGGGTGAGCTTAGCCCGGTTAATGTCTCGAGATGATAATTTGTCTGTGAAGATTGCGTAGCTGTCATCGACAACTTTTGTTGAATGCCACGAATACTTGGCGTCACCGCTCTTGGTACCGGAGTCGGCTTCCATAATATCGTTGGAATAAGGGGTGTGGTCAAGACTTAAGCTGTGACCCAGTTCATGAGTGATCACTGATTTCCAATAAGTGTCATAGACTGACTTGTATGCGGCACTATTTGGCTGATCACCCGATGGTAACGATTTGCCGGTAATGGCTTTATAAACAGCCGGTAAGTAATTGGCATTATCGAAGAAGTTATAGTTAATATACAGCTTGCTGGTGATGTAGTAGCCATCCCAGCTGCCGTCACCGGTTCCGGCATTCTTAAAGCCGACCGTCATTGTGTGGTGAGCCTTTGTTCCCACTTTAAATGCCTTAACTTTAAGCGCTTTGTTCCAATTATTCATAGCAGCATACGTATAAGACTTTAATGCCTTATTGGCAACGTAAACGCGGGCAGTGTGCTTTTTAAAGACACCCGGTGCGCTCATTGGCTGGACGTTGTACCAGCGGTCAAATACCTTCCAATATTTATCGTAGATATAGGCCGGGTATTTCCGGACGCTTGCTGTAGGGTTCAAATCAGGTGAACGACGGATTGCCTTGGCAACTGCTTTTCCAGCTACCCGTTTAGTTGATTTGGCATAGGTAATCGGGCTTGATGTCGTGTTTACGGTCAGTGGAACCGTGAGTGCAAAGGAAACACTGGCCAATGCAACGAGAAAGAAACTGCTTTTTTTCATAACGAACCCCCACTTAAAGTTGAATAGAATACAATTCGACTGCATAATATCATTCCCGTATTCGTCGTTCAAGTAATCACGTTTAAAAATTCCCCGTCTTAAGGAAGCCTTACAAATTACTCTAGCGGCAGAACCATATTGAACCAGGTCTCATCTGCATGACTGGAATTTGAAACGCCCTCGTTGCGATAGCCATTGTGTTCGTAAAAGGGGACCAGATTTTGAAGGCAGGTAAGGGTAATGACGGCTCTTTCCTGTCGTTTGGCGACGTGTGACAATTCTGTCAGTAACCGGCTGCCGATTCCCGAATGCTGAAAGTCGGGGTGAACTGCCAAGCTTAAAACGGCTTGGTATTTGTCGTCAGGGTTATTTGGATGGGCGTGCGCATATAATTCATCGGTTAAATAACGGTGGTTAAATGCCGGCCCGACAACGTAACCCAAAATTTTGCCGGCATCATTTTTGGCAACAATAAACGTATCCGGGTAGGCGCTGATGCGTTCTTGCATTGCGTCTGTGGTTGCAGCTTCGGCCGGTGAAAAGCCGGCATTTTCTATTTTCATAATATCCAGAAGTTCATCTGGACGCGCTGGTTCATAATGTAAATCCAATTTTGACCTCCGTTGGCTTGTGGTATCATTTTATTGTGTCCACTTTTTTAATAAATAATCATTATCATAGCACGATTGGAGATATGAAATAATGCATCAATCAAAATTAGGTCATAATCAACGATGGATTATTATGACCGCGGTCTTTATTGCCACGTTTATGACATCGGTTGAAGTGACGATCGTGACGACTGCCTTGCCGTCGATCATCAGTGAGTTACATGGTCTGGCCTATCAAAGCTGGATTATGAGCGCCTATCTGTTAACAACGGCGATTACCACCCCAATTTATGGTAAGTTGGCTGACACGTTGGGACGCCGCAACGTGTTTCAATGGGGTGTGGTTGTCTTTACCATCGGTTCATTGCTCAGCGGTCTGTCGCCTTCGATTCTTTTCTTGATTATTGCTCGGGCAATTCAAGGAATTGGTGCCGGAGCGGTGATGCCACTCACATTTACGATTATTGCCGACATTTTCAGCTTTAAAGAGCGGGCAAACGTCTTAGCGTTCAACAATACCGCGTGGGGGTTATCCGCGTTGGTAGGGCCGCTGATTGGCGGATTTTTGGTGGATCACCTGTCCTGGCACTGGGTATTCTTTGTCAACGTGCCGCTGGGAATTATCGTGGCATTGTTAGTTTGGTTCGGTTATCAGGAAAATGTTCAGCTGAGTTCTCAATTGACCATTGATTGGTTGGGAATCATTTGGCTGGCAATTTCACTGGTTGCCTTGTTGTTAGGTATTCAGGCGCTTGATACAATTCCGGTGTTGGGCGCGGTTCTGCTTGTTATTGCGTTATTGTCTGGGATCATGTTGTTCCGTCGGGAAAAGCGTTTTTCAGATCCATTAATTTCTCCGGCAATGTTTAAGTCGAGAACGTTCACAATACAAATCCTGACAGCGACAATTTTAAGTGGGGTCTTAATCGGCTACCAGATGTATTTCCCAATTTGGCTTCAATCGTTATACCGGGTCTCGGCAACTACTGCCGGCTTGGTTGTGACATCCAGTTCCATTATGTGGCTGGTTGCGTCCTTCTTTGTTGGCAGGCTCATCAGTCGTTTTGTGCCCAAACAAATTGCCTCAGTTTTGATCGGCATTATGCTCCTCAGCTATTTATCGCTGATTTTTGCAAGCCACGCATTTCCCGTTTGGGCGTTTTACGTCATTGCCATGATTAATGGAATGGGAATGGGGATTATCATCAGTATGAATACCGTTTTGAGTCAGCATTTGGTTCCCAATCAAATGGTCGGCTCTGCCACCTCGGTACTGACTCTTGGCCGTTCGTTGGGCCAAACAGTCATGGCCGGTGTATACGGGGCAATTTTAAATTTGGTCATCCGCATGCAATTGCACGGCGGCATCAGTTTCTCACAAGTCAACAGTGTGATTAGTTCAAAAGGGGCTGCCGTTGTGGCCAATCGTTCCCTAATTGCTCCAATCATCCTCACAGCCCTTCACATGGTCTTTGTTGGGGTGGTGGCAATGCTGATTGTTGTTTTATTGATTAATATTTTGGATCCCAACCGAAAAGTGATTAAGTAACAAAAAATGAATTTTCCGGC
>NZ_BJVK01000030.1 GCF_007989105.1 Lentilactobacillus kefiri
CCACTAAAACCTCTTTACCGAACGCGGTAAAGAGGTTTTTTGTTACATATCTAGATTCTTATTGACGATTTAACTGTTCCCGTGAGAGCAAAACGTCTGAAATGTGGTTTCCTACACATAACGAGCGCTTTGCGAACACGGCAAGGCGCTTTTAATTTTAGGAGGAAATCACAATGATGCAGATTACTAAACCGGTAAGTTTTGAAAATGTTGTAAGTATGGAAGACCTTTCAACCGACGATGTTTTATCATTCATCCATGAAGCACAGGATTTCAAGGCCGGAAAGCAAATTGAATTGAAGCGGCCAGTATACGCTGCCAACCTTTTCTTTGAAAGCAGTACACGAACTCATACCAGCTTTGAAATGGCAGAACGTAAATTAGGACTTCAAGTTGTCAACTTTGATCCTTCAAACAGCTCATTAAGCAAAGGCGAATCAATGAGTGACACAGTTAAGACATTCCAAGCTATCGGCGTTGACTTGGTTGCCATCCGTGATCGAAAGAACGAATACTACAAAGACTTAATCGCTGATCCAAACATCCACGTTGGAATTGCCAATGGTGGTGACGGTTCAGGTCAACATCCATCACAATCATTACTTGACATGATGACTATATATGAAGAGTTTGGTCATTTTGAAGGATTGAAAGTTGCCATCGTTGGTGACTTGACCCACTCACGAGTTGCCCGTTCCAACATGGAAGTTTTGACCATGCTTGGCGCTCACGTATACTTCGGCGGACCAAAGAAGTGGTACACCAAAGAATTTGCCAAATATGGTGAATGGATGCCAATCGACGATTTGGTAGAAAATATGGACGTTATGATGTTCTTACGAGTTCAACACGAACGAATTGCTGACGACGAGAACGGCGCCTTCTCTGCTGAAAAGTACCATGAACAATATGGTTTAACTGCAGAACGTGAATCAAGAATGCCACAACGCTCAATCATTATGCATCCAGCTCCTGTTAACCGCGGTGTTGAAATTGCTGATGAATTGGTTGAATGCGACAAATCACGAATCTTCCAACAAATGCATAACGGTGTATTTATCCGTATGGCACTCATGACCAGCATGCTTCGTAACCGCGACCTTATTAAGGAAGAATATTAATAGCGAGGAGAATCTCAACTGATGAAACGCATAATTGCCAACGGACAAGTCCTTGATCATGGAGAATTAGTTAAGCGCGATATTTTAATTGAAGATGACAAGGTGGCAGCAATTGCCCCTAAGATTTCAACTGATGGTGTTGATGATGTGATTGATGCCAAAGGGAACTTTGTCAGTGCCGGCTTGATTGACGTGCACGTGCATTATCGTCAACCTGGTCAAGAAGACAAGGAAACGATTAAGACCGGTAGTGAAGCAGCAGCTCATGGTGGATTTACCACCGTTTGTGCAATGCCCAATGTTACCCCTGCGCCAGACTCGGTTAATAATATAGAAGCTTTAATTAAATTGAACCAATCCGATGGGGTTGTTCATATCAAGCAATATGCAACTATCACGACCAATCGTGGCGGTGATGAACTGGTTGATTTCAAAGCATTAAAGGATGCCGGCGCCTTTGCATTTAGCAATGACGGCAATGGGATTCAAAAGAGCAGTACGATGTATGAAGCAATGCAACATGCCGCTAAGCTGGATATGGCAATTGTTGAACACGTTCAAGATGATGCCTTAACATACGGCGGCGTCTTGAACAGTGGAGCAGCCAAGCGTCTTGGCATGAAAGAAATGCCATGGGTTAGTGAAACGTCACAGGTTGCCCGAGATGTGATCCTAGCAGAAGCAACTGGTGTTCATTACCATGTCTGCCACGCTTCATCCAAACATACCGTCAACGTGATTCGAGCTGCTAAACAAGCCGGAATTAACGTGACCGCGGAAGTATCACCGCATCATTTGTTATTATCAGATGCAAACATAAAAGAAGACAATTCAATGTATAAAATGAATCCGCCTCTGCGTGGAGAGGATGATCGACAAGCATTAATCGAAGGATTGCTGGATGGCACCATCGATATGATTGCCACCGATCATGCTCCACACACCAAGGCAGATAAGGATCAATCAATTGCGACTGCATCGTTTGGAATTACCGGAAGTGAAACGGCATTTAGCATGCTGTACACCAGATTTGTTAAGACCGGTCGATTCACTTTGGAACAATTGATTAACTGGATGACCAACAAACCTGCATCCGTGTTTAAAATGAAAAATGCCGGAACCCTTGAAGTGGGCAAGCCGGCTGACATTGCAATCTTTGATTTGAAAGATGAACATGAAATCAAAGAGAGCGAGTACTTATCAAAAGGTAAGAATTCACCATTCACAGGCGAAACCGTATATGGCGACACTGTGATGACCTTGGTGGATGGAAAAATCGTCTATTCAAAATAAATTAAAAAGCTGTTGTTTATCGAGACTCCTAACTCGGTGAACAATAGCTTTTTTGTTATTTAAGAAACATCATATAATAGCCAATTGATGAAACGGCTTGGGCGGTGTTCACCTTGCCTTCTTTGACCCATTCAACTACCTGATCAAGTGGCACCAATTCACTGTTGACGAATTCATCCTTGTCAAAATGGCGGGGAACCCGTTCCTCTGGATTGAATTTAATGAGCATTAAATCAGCAAACTGATCCATAAAACCTTCAGAAGAAGTAATTCGAGTCATTTTGGTCACGGACTTAGCGACGTAGCCGGTTTCTTCACGCAGTTCGCGGGCTGCCGCATGCTCAGCCGTTTCACCCGGGTTCACAATTCCCGCAGGAACGGAAACTGAATCACTGTTGACACCGGCTCTGTATTCACTGGTCATAACCACTTTTTGATCAGGTGATATGGCGAGAATTGTGATTGTCGGATCAGTCTTGATAAGATCCCGTTCCACTTTCAAGCCGTCTGGTGTCTTAATATGAAGCTGATCAACCGCAAACACGCGGCCCTTATAGACATTCTTATCATCAAGAATCTTTCCGGGTTGATGCCATGTTTTGAACATTTTTTGATCTCCTTTTTCAACCAAAGGCAACATTAAGCAACTGAGCTTAATTTGATTGGAAATATGATAAATGAATTTACACGCTGAATAAATCATATCATATTTCTCATAACCTGATTAACTGGTCATTTTAATGCCTACGATGCTGACGAGCAGTAAGATCACAAATCCCCACGTAATTGGAGAAATTTTATCCCCAAACAAAACAATCCCAGCAATGACCGTTCCAACTGCACCAATTCCTGTCCACACCGGATAGGCAATGCTGAGCGGTAGTGTTTTCGTCGCGTGAGCTAATAAGAAGAAGCTGATCAGCATGCCGGCAATTGTGACGATGGATGGCATTAGATTAGTAAAGCCGTGACTATATTTCATGGCGGTTGCCCAAACAACTTCAAAGATTCCCGCAATAACTAAAAATACCCAATTCATAAAAATCCTCCTAAAGAAAAAGGGTACCCCTCACAATTCCTTCTAAGACCTAACGGAATTGTAAAAAGTACCTAAAGTTGCTGCCCGGTGGCAGTCGAATATGAAGTTGATATTAGTGTAGCACATTTGAATTTGAAAGTGAATTTTGGTGCTACTTCTTGACACCTAGTTTTCTTTCCAAAGCTTGTGTGAGCAGCTTTGAGAAGTTAATATTTGATTCCATACCTCTTTCATTTAAATAGTGGGGAATATTAACTGTTTTTTTGACTGGTTGAGAATCATGTTGTCGACGATAGGCACTGATATTGACATCTACTAATGTGGACAACTCATCCGGTTCAGTTTTTGGAATATCATAGATTGAAGTGGGAACAGCCATCCCATCATCAATTAAATCCATGACTTTTAAGCCAATATAATCACGGCTCATTTCGATGGCATCTTCGATTGAAGTTCCTTGAGTGTGTCCATTTAATGCAGGAATGCTGACAATATAAGGGACTGACTTATCTTTTGGATCTTTGGAAATGATGATCGGATAAACAACTATCTTATCTTTCATGATTGCCTCCATTTAATATGTTATTTCAAGTGATGCTTTCGAATTAAATCTCTTGCAAGAAATTCATTGATGTCTGGATGTCTTGGTATGACTTCTTTATCTTTGCCATTAGTCCAAATATCATGATTTCCACCATGTCGATACAAATACCATCCGCCGTGAGTAAATAATTTCAAAAGATATTTTCGTTTCATGGAGATATTGTCCCCACTTTCTTATATTTTATACGTGCGCCGTACGTACGTCAAACAGATACAAAGTATCTTTGTCGTGCATCCGTAGCTGCCTTATAAATATAATTACGGTGAAATACAGCATAATTATTTATTAGAGTACAAAAAACTGACCCCTTAACAACCAAAATTTGTTTGGTTGTAAGGGGCCAGTTCACTTCTATGGATTAATATTTTTATTTCTGTAGCACTCGTACTCGATAGACAGCATCGATCTTGCTCAACCGATCAACCAGCTTATGTTCCTCTTCGTTTTTAAGATCATCCAGGTCAACGATCGTGTAGGCAACCCCATCACGAGCTGCGTTGCTCATACCTTCGATGTTAATGTCGGCTTCGGCCAGCAAAGTCGCAATTTGACCAACCATGTTGGGAATGTTCTTATGAATCAGAGTAAGACGATAGGGGGTGTTAAACGGCACCTTGAGATTTGGCAAGTTAACTGAATTTTCGATATTTCCGGTTTCCAAATAGGTCATGATGGTGTTGGCACCTTGAGTGGCACCATTCGCTTCAGCTTCCAGGGTTGAACCACCGATATGTGGCGTAACAACGACATCGTCACGATTTAATAAGACGTTTTCACCAAAGTCGGTATAGTAAGTTCGAATCTTGCGGGCATCCAAGTAATCCACAGCTGCTTCGTTATCAACAATCCCGTCACGCGAGTAATTGAACAGCTTGACGCCATCCTTCATGATTTCCATTTGCTCAGGTCCAATTAAACCGGTTGTTTCTTCATTCTTTGGAACGTGGACGGTCACGTAATCTGCCTGTTGGAGAGCTTCCCCCAGAGTGTTGGCACGGGTGATGGTGGTCGAGATGTGCCATGCGGCATCAGCCGACAAATAAGGGTCGTAGCCAATCACTTTCATACCCAGGGCACTGGCGGCGTTGGCAACCAGTGAGCCGACGTGGCCAACCCCGATAACTGCCAAAGTTCTACCAGTTAGTTCAGTTCCTTTGAATTTGGTCTTATCCTTTTCAGTGCGTAATGAAATGTCGGCACCACTGTTATGGGCAGCATAGTCCGCCGCGGCAAAGAGATTTCGTGATGATGCAATTAATAATGAGATGATCAATTCCTTTACGGCGTTGGCATTACTTCCGGGGGTATTAAATACTGCTGTGCCATTTTCAGTTGCCTGATCCAGTGGGATGTTGTTAAATCCGGCACCGGCTCTGGCGATGACCTTTAAGCTCTTTGGGAACTTTTGGTCATGAAGATTGACCGAACGAATAAGATAGGCATCCGCATCGTCGGTTTTATTGATTTGGTAGTTGTCGGTAAATTGATCCAACCCGGCTTGAGCAATTGCATTATATGTTTTTACTTGATACATGTGAATTCCCCCTAATGTTGTTTTTCGAAGTTGTGTAAACAGTCGACTAAGGCTTGAACACCTTCAAGCGGCATTGCGTTGTATAGGCTTGCCCGCAGGCCACCGACACTTCGGTGACCTTTCAGATTCATTAAGCCGGCTTCGGCAGTTGCTTGAATGGCTTGTTTGTCCAAATCTTCATCACCGGTTGTGAATGGAATGTTGGTTAACGAGCGGTCGGATTCTTTAATATGGTTGGCAAATAATTTTGAATCGTCGAGAAAATCGTAGAGTAGGGATGCTTTTTGCTTGTTGCGCTTTTCGATTTCGGCAATGCCACCTTGGTCTTTCAGCCATTTCAGGACCAATCCGGTTGCGTAAATGTTGAAGACGGGTGGGGTATTAAACATCGAATTTTTCTTAACAAACAAGTTGTAGTTGAGGATGCTTGGAATGTGCTTAACCGGTTTGACCAAATCATCACGGACAATTACCAACGTGACTCCGGCTGGTCCAAGATTCTTTTGAACGCCACCGAAGATTAAGCCAAAGTCTTTGACATTATATTCTTCGGCCATGAAGTTGGACGACAAGTCGCCGACTAATGTCACATCACCGTGCTGCGGAATCTTGTGATACGCGGTTCCTTCAATCGTGTTATTGGTTGTGATATGGAGATAATCATATTGATTTGAGGAGATTGGCTCATCATAGTGCGGCAGTTCTTGGTAATGCTGATCCTTGGTGGATGCCAGCACGTCGACTTGATAACCGAGATTGGTTGCTTCATCGCCGGCACGGGATGCCCAGTGACCACTGTCTAACAAAGCAATCCGTTTGTGATTGGTTGCCAAATTCATTGGTATCGCAGCAAATTGCCCTGTGCCACCCCCTTGGAAGAACAAGACATGGTAGTTTTCGGGAACGTGCATCAAATCTCTCACGTCTTGTTCGGCGGTGTTAATGATATTGTCGAACAATGCGGAACGATGTGAAATCTCCATGATGGACATGCCACTGCCATTAATTGAAGGCAGTTCGTCTTGAATTTGCTTAATTACCGAATCAGGAAGGGTTGCGGGCCCAGCCGCAAAATTATAGATAGTCATTACCAAATCTCCTTTGTTAAAATTAAAATCTCCCACAGACTTATCGACTGTGAGAGCTTCAAACTTGCGTTATTAGCGGTCTCACAGTGATGAAAAAGATTCATCTATGCAAGGCCTTTTGTAAAATCATGCATTTCAAAAGATAGCCCACACAGATGTGACTGTGGACCAGGAGGATGATGTCATTGTGTTGGCAGCTAAAATAATGTTCATGTGAACGACCTCCATTTCTTATAATTAGAATTTAACAGAACTCTCAGATAAAAGCAACACTATTCTTGAATATATTTCTAACATGAATGTTTGCAAGTGCATAAATAACATGGTAAATTCAATAAATAATAGATAAGTGACTTGGAGGCAATTAGATGACTGACTTTTACTTTGTACGGCATGGCCAAACGGCCGCAAATGCTGCCGGACTGAAGCAGGGGACCATTAATACAGAAATAACCTATTTATCGGAAACCGGAAAGAAACAGGCGGAAAGTTTGCGGAAAGGTTTCGATATCTCGTTTGCGGATCAAATCATTGCAAGCCCACTACAGCGGACAAAGGATACTGCAGCCATCTTAAATCGAGACGCGAACTTACCGGTAACTTATGACAAACGGCTTCTGGAAATTTCATATGGCAGCTGGGATGGTGAAAAGAACGCCGATCTGATGAGCAAATATCCGGAATTATTCGATCATGTTCTCAATGATGCTTTGCCGACTTATGCCGCCGTTGCGGATGGTGAGACTTTTTCCCATGTGATTGACCGGATCGATGCTTTCATGACTGAAGTTTCAGCTAAGTATCCTGACCAAAAAATTGTTTTGATCACCCATGGTTTTACGATTAAAGCTGCGGTATTGGCTGCCATCGGTCGCCCGACAGATATGATGGTCATTGAAGAGCCGGACAACACCAGTGTCACCCGGATTACCAGAGACGTTTCAAATAATTCGTATTATCTCAGATACTACAATCGGGTTGTTAATTCTCATTTTTAACAAACGTTTGACAAACGTTTTCTAATCATTTATATTTATTGCATCAAGTAACGAAAGAGGAGGAAGCCATTCATGCAAATGTCAGTTGCTAAATTCATGTGCTGTTCAATGTGTCAAGCTCAGGTTAGCGCTGATCGTGGCTTCTTTGGTAAACGATTCGATTTTAGGATAAGGCTCTCAGACTAAAAGTTTGGGATGCCATCCAAAATCATGAATACCAAGAGTGCCTTCATTCAGCGTTTAGCGTTGGGTGAGGCACTCTTTTTGTTTATCAAGATGAATGGACCTCGAACGATAAAATATTGAAGGTGGCGGTTGCTGTGTGTAGTCAGATGTTGATTGAAGTGAACGAAAATTAGTCATTCTTTGGAGGAATAATCATGCGAAAATTCAGATCACTGTTATTGTTGGCCTTTGTCGGTATTTTAACCATTACACTGGCCGCATGTGGCCAAACGGCAACCAAGTCCAACAGTCAGAAGCAAACTTTAAATCTCAGCTCAACCGCGCCACTTGATACCATTGATATTTCCAAATCAACCGGTTACGGTTCAACCGGTAATGCCTTTGAGAGTTTCTACCGATTGGGAAAGGGCGGTAAACCAACGGCAGGACTTGCCAAGAGCGCCAAAGTTTCCAAAGACGGTAAGACTTGGACGTTTACGCTCCGAAACGCTAAATGGAGTAATGGCGACAAAATTACCGCTCAGGACTTTGTTTATTCATGGCGCCGAACATTGAAGCCAAGCACCAAGTCGACCTATGCTTATCTCTTCAGTGGCATTAAGAATGCTGATCAGGTTAATGCCGGTAAATTATCACCGGATAAGATCGGGATCAAAGCCCTCAACAGCAAGACCGTCCAGATTCAACTTGAAAAGCCAATTGCCTATTTCAAAGTATTGATGGCCTATCCTTTATTTGGCCCACAAAATCAAAAAGTTGTTGATAAATATGGCAAGAAATACGGTACCAACTCCAAGTACATGGTTTACTCAGGACCCTTTACCATCAAAAATTGGAACGGGACCGGCAACAAATGGCAGTTCGTTAAGAACAATCAGTATTGGGACAAGAGCGTTGTTAAGCTTCATAAAATCAAGTATACCGTTGTTGCCAGCCCATCTACCGGTCTTGAACTGTATCAACAAGGTAAACTTGATTTAACGCCACTTTCAAACGAGCAAGTTAAGCATTATAAGAACAATAAAGAATTTCAACAATATCCGTACTCTTATATTGGCTATATTAAATACAACTTTAAGGATGCCAACCTGACCAAGCGTAAGGCGATGAGCAATAAAGATATCCGATTGGCCATTTCACTGGCAATCAATCGTGAGCAGCTTACCAAGAAGGTCTTAGGAGACGGCTCCGATACCCCAACCGGTTTTGTGGCTTCAGGTCTTGCCAAGAATCCTAAGACCGGCGAAGACTTTGCCAAGGAACAGTCCGTTCCCAACACTGTGGACTATAACGTTAAGTTGGCTAAGCAGCATTGGCAAAAGGGGCTTAAAGCCTTGGGAACCAAAAACGTGACGTTGACCATCACATCTTCCAATGATGACCCGACAAGCAGCCCAATTACTCAGTACATGAAGTCGGAACTTCAAAAGGATCTGCCTGGATTTAAGCTGAACATCAGAAATGTTCCGGGTCAGGTTGCTAATCAGGAAGTCTTAAAAGGTGACTTCGATCTCTCACTTTCAGGATGGGGTGCTGATTTCAACGACCCAATTTCATTCCTGCAGATTCCAGAGACTGGCACATCATACAATAGTGGCAAGTACAGTAATGCTGCCTATGATAAACTGATCAAACAGGCTCAAAATCAGGATGCCAACAACGCTGACAAACGTTGGTCTGATCTGGTAAAAGCCGCTAAGTTATTTAATGCGGATCAGGGGATGACACCACTGTACCAACAAGTAACGTCATACCTGCAAAAGCCTGCTGTAAAAGGCATTATTCATAACACAGCCGGAACTCAGTGGAGTTACAAGTATGCTTATATGAAATAGAAAAAAGATGAGAGTGGGACAAGAGGCGTTTTGATCCCAGAATTTAAGAGCATAAATCGATTATTCCTGGTTTTGGAATGATTGATTTATGCTCTTAAATGGCTGGGATCAGCCGATTGTCGCACGTTTTAGCAAAGTAATATGGAATAACGAAAAAAGAGGCTGGACAAAAGTGAATGATTTTGTCTCAGCCCCTTTTCATTTGGACACCTTTTATGATGCAAAATTTATTTAGAATAAAATGAGAGATTTATGACAAAATGCTCACTTAACATGATAAAATCGTTTCAACAAATACTTTTGAGGTGATAATAGATGACAAGAAAAATTGGCGTTATAGGAATGGGCCACGTAGGCTCTACCGCTGCACACTACATAGTTGCCAACGGTTTCGCAGATGACTTGGTATTAATTGATATTAATGAAGACAAAGTAAACGCCGACGCAATTGATTTTGAAGACGCAATGGCGAATTTACCGGTTCACACCAACATTACCGTCAATGATTATTCAGCATTGAAGGATGCCGATGTGATTATTTCAGCCCTGGGAAACATTAAGCTGCAGGATAATCCCAACGATGATCGGTTTGCTGAATTACCCTTTACCAGCAAGGCGGTTAAATCCGTTGCTCAAAAGATTAAGGACTCAGGCTTTAACGGCATCATTGTCGCAATTACCAATCCAGTTGACGTGATTACTTCTATTTACCAACAGATTACGGGACTTCCCAAGAAACATGTCATCGGAACCGGAACGTTACTTGACTCGTCACGAATGAAGCGGGCCGTTGCCAAAGAATTGAATTTGGATCCACGATCGGTAACCGGCTTCAACTTAGGTGAACACGGAAACTCTCAGTTTACTGCCTGGTCAACGGTTCGGGTACTCAGTCGGCCAATCACTGAGGTCGCAAAAGAACGTGGGCTTGATTTAAATGCTTTGGATAAGGCTGCCAGAGAAGGTGGCTTCAACGTCTTCCACGGTAAAAAATATACCAACTACGGTGTGGATACCGCTGCCGTTCGCTTGGCAAATACGGTTATGAGCGATGCCCATACTGAATTGGCGGTATCCAATTATCGTGAAGAACTTGGAACTTACTTATCCTATCCGGCAGTTGTCGGCCGTGACGGAATTATCGAACAGGTGCAATTAGAATTAACCGATGAGGAGAAAAAGAAACTCCAAATCTCCGCTAACTACATTAAGACGAAGTTTAAAGAATCAATGGCATAATCACTCAATATAAAGTAAATCATCAAGCCCTCCAAGAATACTATCATTCTTGGAGGGCTTTTAGCATTGTAAGGATCCTGGAAACGTTGCTTATCAATGTTCGTTTTGGGACAAAAAAATAACCTCTGGTACTGAAGCACCAAAGGTTTAAATCAAATTATCTAACTCGAATTGTTAATATACTTATATTATAACGCGAAAGAATCGGTCTGTCAACGTTGCCACAAAAATAAATTCGAGTTTGACATGGTGGCATGCTCGACCTAGAATTGAAGCAATTAATAATGAATGGAGCAATAAATTTTGCTAAATAACGATCAAGCGTTTCACCCAAATGGATACAATTCAGCTGAGTATCGCAGCCTGAATTATTCCTATCAACAGAAAATGACCGAATTATTCTCCCATCGCCGGATCAATTATCCAGCTAAAAAACTGCAGTTTGAAATTGAAACGATCAATTTAACCAGCACCATGAGCCAGCAGCAGTACCTCAGGCTTCAAAGCCTGGTGGCCAAATTTCCAAAAAAGCAGCGGAATGGTGAAGAGCCGGTAACCGGTCAGGATGATTATCAAAGTATTATTCTTTATCATGACTATAAATTGTTTGATGCGACCCAGTATGTCGTCCGCAGCCCGCTTGGATTTGGCTATACAGTTAGTCAATACTTTGCGATTACCAGTGAGCGGATACCCGGGAGCCCAAGCCATGATGTCAAAGTGACCTTAACGATTCACCCCAACCGATTCTTAAATGTATTGGAAGAACCGTTGATAAGACTGTTAGTTGAAAAAGTTCTGCCAATTTTGACGGCCCCTCAAATTTCAAAAATGGTGTTCACGTTGGACATGCCACTTATTATGAATAACTTTCATGTTCAAATGACTGGGGAGATTGGGACCAGGCAACACATTACTCAGGAACTCAATGCTCATCAGGAATATGAGCTCAGTCGTATTGAGTACGATAACCCGGAAGGAACTCGTCAGCTCACAGTTTATAATAAGTTTCAGTCGCTACTGGACAATCAGTTGCTTGTGGCCGATACAAATTATATTTCAGCACGGGAAGCCGCATACTACCGTGATCAGGCTGATAATGAACAATTTTTGACCAGAATAAGTTTGGCGGTATCGACACCGAACGCCGTCATGCGGTATATGAAGAATCACGAGTGGCTGATGCGTGACATTACGATTGAATATCGGGATAATAGCGGCATTCAGAGATTTTCCGGAACTGAGCACGCAACTAACGGCAAAGACTTTCGCCGGTCATTTAATCGGATGCTGACTTATCGGTTAAAAGAAATTCAAAAACGGGCAAGGCAGTTGCCTTATTTGACGGCAAATATTTGGCAAAATACATTCCACTAAATTGGAATAAATCTCATTAAATGAAAATTTGGTGTTGAACTGACATCTCAGTGTGTTATGATTTCATCATTATAAAAAATTCTGAGGTGATTTGATGACAAGAAAAATTGGTGTTATTGGAATGGGAAGCGTGGGCTCAACGGTGGCTCATTACATAGTGTCCGGCGGCTTTGCGGATGATTTGGTCTTAATCGACGTTAATGAGAAAAAGGTTAAAGCGGATGCTTTGGACTTTGAAGATGCAATGGCCAACCTGCCAACCCATACTAACATCGCCGTGAACGATTACGGTGAGCTGGCAGACGCAGATATTGTCATTTCTGCAATTGGCAAACTTCAGTTACAACGTGACAACCCAAGCAACGACCGATTTATCGAATATCCGTTCACACAAAAGGCAGCTGCTTCGGTTGCGGGGAAAATTAAGGACTCCGGTTTCAACGGAATCTTAATTGTGATTACCAACCCGGTTGACGCAATCACATCAATTTATCAGGCAGTTACCGGTTTGCCGAAGAAGCATGTCATTGGAACCGGAACTTTATTGGACTCGTCACGAATGAAACGTGCCGTTGCCAAGAAGCTGGATATCGATCCCCGTTCCGTTTCCGGGTACAACTTGGGTGAACACGGGAATTCACAGTTTACCGCATGGTCGACGGTTCGGGTTCTTGGTAAGCCAATCACTGAACTGGCAGTCAAAGAGGGCTTGGATCTCGACCAAATTGATGAAGATGCTCGAATGGACGGCTTCGTAGTTTTCCGTGGCAAGGGCTACACGAACTATGCCATTGCCAGTGCGGCTGTGCGCTTGGCAAACGTTGTGTTAAATGATGCCAAGACTGAATTACCGGTATCCAATTACCGCGAGGAACTTGATTCATACTTGTCATATCCCGCAATTGTGGGGCGTGACGGAATTATCCAACAACTGCAACTTGACTTAACAGATGAAGAACTTGATAAGCTTCAAAATTGCGCCAACATCATTAAAGAAAAATTTGAAGAATCAAAAGAAAATAATTTTGCGACCGAATAATGATAACGCCATAGAACACTTTTTCATTAACTAATGCATATTAAAATCGAGTAACCAATTTTTACGAAACGGGAGTGAGCCATCTTTGACTCACTCCTGTTTATTTTTGTCTTAGTACGTTTGGATGATTGATAAAAAGGCATTTTGTTACCATTTTGTATTTTGTCTGGTATCCAAACTATATTATAATTAAAACAGCTTGTCTTCATGCGAAAAGAGTTATTTTTAAATAATGTTCATATTCTATGTCTGAGGGGGCAGTTTTCAATTGTTGAGAAATCGTATCGCTTATTTTGCTGTGCTCATTTTAGCTGGCGCAGCAATATTTATCACGTGTTCATCCAATGCTTCAGCCGCAGGGTTTCAACGAGTTCAAATTCAGGAAGTCGCACCCATTCATTCCCACGCGTATGCGGTCAAAAAGCACGCCAAATTATATACCAGTTTGAGCTTCAAGCATTACGTCACCACTAAGCATTACCGAAAGACCGCCTGGTATCGGCAGCGTTTTGCCAAAGTCTCAATTAACGGCAAAAAGAAAATCATCTTTGAACTTCAAAGTGCCAATGGACGATATACATATTGGGTATTTCATTCTCAAGTAAAAGGCATTGCATCAAAGTCGTTTAAAATTGCATTACCATCAGCTGGTAAACGATTCGCCCATAAACGGATTGGAGTATTTGGTGACTCGATTCCTTCTGGCTGGGATGGTTTTCATTTTTATCTGAACGATTCCTATCCCGATTGGACAAGAAAGTACTTGGGATCCAAACCCAAGCTACGAAATGAAGCAGTTCCCAACGCCCAGATTGTCGGTCATGAATATCGATACGTAGGCGGTAGATATAACAAGGTTGTTCCTAGAGATCTAAGCGTTGTTCTTCGGCACAATCGACGGACTATTAAAAAGATGAACATCATTTTCGTTCATATCGGAACCAATGATTATACTAATTGGTCACGATCCGGTAGTCTGACCAACGTGTCCCGCCATTTATATTGGGAAATCAGATATATCCGCAGAATTAATCCCCGAGCAAAGGTATACGGCATATTACCAATTTCCAGATTTGGTAACTTCGGTCAAGACTGTGGTAATCTTCCCAATATGTATGGTTACACCCTGAATCAATTGAGAGTTGCCGAATATCGGGTATACAAAAAACTCGGAGCAACTGTCGTGAACTTTGACAGAATTGCTCCGAATGTGATTGACGCCCGTAACCGAACCGTTGCCCTGCAGGATCATAAAATTCATCCGACTGCCAGGACTGCTCAGAAGCTGGGTTATTATTTGGCAAAATGGTTGATTAAGCATTAAGTTGGGTGATTAGTTGGCAAACAGTGTGTAAATCCAATAGCCTAAGAATCCGATACACATGCTCAGTGATCCAAAAATCATGATTTGAACTGCGCACACGAACGTTTTGGTTTTAATCTGTTCATGATTAAAAATCAGTGATTGCTTAATGATTAAGGGAATCGCCAATAAAATCGAGAATAGTGCAAGTGGAAAAACGCCAATGTACATGGCATAAAAGACTAATAAGATAGCAATAACGTTTGCGGAGTTAAACATCATTAGCGCATTTTTAACGCCGATATAGTGCACAATCGTCCAGCGATGGTTGACCTTGTCTTCGTGTGCATCACAGATATTGTTTGCCAGCATGATGTTGGCAATCCAAAAGAATAGTGGTGCTGATGCCAGTAGAATTTGACCCAGCAGGGATGCTTTCCACACGAACATCTGATAGGAGTTGACGTATACTGAAATCAGCGTGATCATGATGCCCATTGCAAATGCGGAAGCGACTTCTCCGTATGGGGTACTTGAGATTGGATGTGGACCTGATGAATACATGATCCCGATGGCAAAACAAATTAAGCCCATCCACAGCAATGGCAAGCCAACTTCGAAAACCAGGTAGAGCCCGATTAATGCGGAAGGGACAATCATGCCAACGATCATTGTGCGGATAAGGTTTAACGAAATGTGCTTGCGGCCAATAATATTTGTGTCGCTTTTCCATTTGTCCTCACTGGAATGCATGTAATCGTTATAGTTGTCCAAAGTATCGACGGTCATGTTGAATAGAATCATTGCGATAAAAAAGAGCACAGCATACAGGCCGTTAACTGAACCGAGTAGATACCAGCTGAAAAACAGTCCCGTGAAAAACGGGAAAACACTGGCTGCCTTAGCCCTGAGTTCGACTAGTTCGGCAAAAGTTGATAAACTCATCTTGACCTCCAATAAATCAATTATTTCAAAAACACTTACCATTATAACAAAGGAGCAGGAAAATGAGCCTGACAAATAAAACCCCGGAACCAAAAGTTGAATCATTATTTAATCAAATCGCCGATCATTATGACAGCATGAATTCCCTGATTAGTCTCGGAAACCACAAGCACTGGCGCAAGCTGGTGATGAGGCAGCTCAATGTTCAACCCGGCACTTTTGCGATTGATGTCTGCTGCGGCACGGGGGATTGGACGATTGCACTGGCTAAAGCCGTTGGGCCATCCGGACAGGTTGTCGGCCTCGACTTTAGTGACCAGATGCTGAAAATCGCCGAAAAGAAAGTAGCTGCTGCCGGTTTGCAGGATCGGATAACTTTTTTAAGGGGGGATGCCATGCACCTGCCGTATACCGATGACAAGTTTGATTTGGCAACCATTGGCTTTGGCTTGCGTAACGTGCCGGATGCCAACCAGGTTCTCCGTGAGATGACCAGAGTGATTCGCTAGCATGGCCGGGTTGCCTGTCTTGAGACGTCAAAACCGACGAATCCAGTTGTGAAGCTGGGATGGAAAGTCTATTTTAAGTTGGTCCCAATTATGGCAAAATTAACTGTGAATAAATATCGCGAATATTCCTATTTGCAGCAGACAACCGCAGAATTTGTGTCGGCAGCCAAATTGGCTGAAATGTTTCGAAACGCTGGCCTCACCGATGTCAGCTACCGTCAATTTACTTTTGGAGCGGCAGCTTTTCACCTTGGAACCAAGCAATCTTAAAATTTCCCTTGATTCACAAGATTAATAACGTTATCATGTGTTTAACATATTCTAAGGAGATTTTAATTATGCAACATCAATTAAACATCCAAATGAATAGTTGTCGATATTACTTTTGGTTTTTCCAAGTGTGATCTGTGGATAAGCCAAGAGCATTTCGTAATGCAAATTAAGGCCGCACAGATCACTGAGTTGACTGTGCGGGATTAAACCTATGGTGGGTCCTCACAGTCAGTCCATTGACTTTGGGGACCCAATTTATTTAGGAGGAGAATATATAATGAGTAAATTATCGGACAAGATGAACAAACGGGTGGCATCTTTAACACCAGCAGCAATTTTAACTTTCAACGCAAAAATTTCAGCGATTCCGGATATCGTCAAGCTGACTTTGGGTGAGCCTGATTTCAATACCCCGGAACACGTTAAGCAGGCTGCCATCAAGGCGATCGAAAACAATCAGAGTCATTACACCAATTCACGGGGAATTGAAGGCCTCCGTCAAGCGGCTGCCAACTTCTTGAATACAAAATATGGCTTGAATTACGATCCCGACAAGCAGGTTATCATGACGGCCGGTGCCACCGGTGCGATTTATGCGGCCTTAACTGCGATGATTAATCCTGGTGATACAGTCATTGTCCCAACACCAATTTTCCCATTATACGTTCCAATCCTCATGTTGGCTGGCGCAAAGCCAATCTTCGTTGATACCTCCGACAATGGTTTTGTTCTTTCGCCAGAAAAATTGTCTGAAGCAATTGAAGCAAACAAAGACACTGTTAAAGCAGTTATTTTGAACTTCCCGAACAACCCAACCGGTGTTACATACCACAAGGACGATCTTCAAAAATTGGCTGATGTGATTTCCAAACACGATATCATTTGTTTGAGTGATGAAATTTATAGTGAATTAACATACGATGGCACCCATGTTTCAATGGGCTCAATTCTGCCGGAACAAACCCTTGTGATGAACGGAGTTTCCAAATCCCACGCCATGACCGGCTGGAGAGTCGGCATGATTTGCGGACCTGAGGACATTATTAATGAAGTTGCCAAGGTCAGTGAATTTACAATTACGTCGCTGGCCACCAACACTCAAGTTGCCGCCGAAGAAGCATTTAAGAACGGCATGGATGACGCATTGCCTATGAAGAATGAATACATGAAGCGCCGCGATCTCTTGGTTGCCGGTTTGGAAAAAGCCGGGTTCAGTTGTCCTAAACCCAACGGTGCCTTCTATGTCTTCGCAAAGATCCCTGACGGCTTGAACCAAAATAGTGAGGAATTCTGTTATGACTTGGCCGAGAAAGCCAAAGTTGCATTAATTCCCGGTTCATACTTCCTGCCAGGTGGTGAGGGCTACGTCCGAATCAGTTACGCTGCTAGTGAAGAAAACATTCAAGAAGCAGTTAGTCGAATTCAAAAATACGTTGACAAACAATCAGTTAAATAAAAGGGAGTCTGAATTATCTTGAAAATTTTAATGTACAATGTCCGACCAGATGAACAAAAGCCATTGAATGAATGGGTTAAGCAAAATGGCATTCAAGTTGATACGAATTCCGTTCCGTTAAGCACCGAAACGGTCGATCTCGCCAAGGGATACGATGGCATTGTTATTCAGCAGCATGGTCCCATTTCCGATCCGTCGATCTATGAGAAGCTGCATTCATTTGGCATTAAGCAAATTACATTGCGGATTACCGGTTTTGAAATCATTGACTTGGATCAGGCAAAGAAAAATGACTTGGTCGTTACCAATGTGCCGGCATACTCACCACGTTCTGTCAGTGAGCTGGTATTAGCCGATGTCATGGGCCTGCTTCGCCATATCGGTGAGGTTCAGGAACGTGAGAAACATGGTGACTTCAGCTGGAAGGGTATTGAAGCCCGTGAAATTCATACGTTGACCGTTGGGATTATCGGTGCCGGTAAAATTGGGAGTGCCGTTGCCCGAATTTTCAGAGCTTTGGGTGCAACAGTTATCGCCGCTGATCCGGTTCATCGGCCAGAGTTAAACGATACCCTGACTTACGTTGATCATGATACGGTATTTAAAACTGCGGATATTGTCACCATGCATACACCTTTAACGGATGAAACCAACCAGATGATTACTGCAGATGTCTTCAAAAAAATGAAGCCAACAGCTATCTTCATCAACGCTTCCAGAGGCCAGGTTGTCGATACTGGTGCGTTGGTTTCCGCACTTGAAAATAAGGAAATTTCCGCTGCTGCGATTGACACCTTTGAAGGTGAAAATACCATTGTTGGTCAGGATTTGACCGGCAAGCAGATCGATAACGATAACTTGAAGAAGTTGCTGGCAATGCCAAACGTCAATGTAACGCCGCATATTGGCTTCTACACTGAAGTGGCTGTGCAGAACATGATTGAGATTTCTTTGAATGATGTTGTCACTATTTTGAATGGTCAAAAGAGTCCCCACGAAGTAGGAGAATAATATGAATATAATATCGGAACCATCAACACGGCTAAATGGCCGTGACCTCATAATGAACACGCTGAACGGACTGTCAATCGGAATTATTGTTGCTCTGGTCCCCGGCGCCTTGCTTAATCAATTGTTAAAGGCTTTGCTTCCGGTATTTCCACAGGCTGCTTTCTTTCTAACATTAACGGGGATGGCCACCGTCTTAATGGCACCCGTCAGTGCCGTCTGTGTTGGCATGATGGCCGGCTTTTCACCGATTCAAACGTCATCACTGGCATTGGCAGCGATTGCCGGTGCCGGTAATTTTCAGTTGAAGGGAACCTCGTACGTGGTCGCTGGCAGTGGCGATGTGATTAATATTGCGATTACAATCATGATCGGTTATTTGATCATTGCACTGCTTGGCCAAGCTTTAAAAGCATACACAATTTTGTTAATTCCATTGCTGGTGCTGATCATCGCCGGTGGTATTGGGGTTCTGACTTTGAAGCCGGTCGGGGCAATTACCCAAATGATTGGTCTGGGGATTGAGCAATTAGCCCAACTTCAGCCAATTGTGATGGGCATCTTGATTGGAATGGTCTTTTCGATTCTGATCGTTTCACCAATCTCCTCCGTTGGAATTGCAGCCGCCATTGGGATCAATGGCCTTGCTGCCGGGTCAGCCAACTTGGGGATTGTTGCTGCCAGCTTTGCCTTGGCAGTCTATGGTTGGAAAGTCAATTCAGTTGGAACCTCGTTGGCGCATTTCTTAGGATCGCCCAAAATGCAGATGGCCAACATTTTATCCAGGCCCAGACTCATTGTTCCGGTTGTCTTAAATGCAGGGATTATGGGTGGTCTTGGTGCGCTGTTTGGCGTTTCCGGGACGCCGATGTCTGCCGGATTTGGATTCGCCGGATTGATCGGCCCGATTGCTGCAATTAATGGTTATGGAAATGCCAATATACTGAACATCGGATTAGTCACCTTGCTTTTCTTTGTGATTCCGATTGCCCTCGGACTTGTTAGTAATTATCTATTTGAAGCCAAGTTCCATTATTTTGATTCACAAGATTTTGAGTTGAATTATTAATAGATGTCAGTCAATTAGCAGCTAGGTTGATAGTTGGCTTCTGTTATGGAAGCCGTTTGCGAAACATTAACTATTAGAGAAGAAAAATCCCACCAGATATGGTGGGATTTCTTGTGGTTTTACTTGGTGAATTATACTTTTTGGTGGCTTCCTTTTATATAGTGGAAACGTGTTTCGACGACCGGCTGAAAGCCTGTCTAGCCTACTTGGCGACGCAACTGACACTGCGATCTAAGCCACTTTGATTCAAATCCAAATGCGGAATTTAAATCAAAGCGGCCTTAGCTCTCCGTGTCAAAACGTTGCTCGTCACACTCTTTAAATTTGCCCCCATGCATCCGCCGCAATTGTTGGGAACAATGTTACCAATCGTTCCAATTGTGCCGGCTCGAACTTGAATACGATTGCCGGTAACAATGCGTTGATTGCGTCTTCTGCTTGGTCACTGATTTCAGTGGCGCCTACCAAGTGATTTTGTTTGTCATATACTAATGTGTTGTCGCCGATATCTTCCTTTGTTACTTGTCGGTACCAGTCATCCGGCAGGTGGTTTTCCTTGGTCGTGAAGTCGTCTTTATTAGCGTCTTCCACAGAAACACCGACCTTGGCGATTCTTGGTGAGGTGAAGACAACCGATGAAATTTCCGGATAGTTAATAGCGTCAGTCGTATCACCGGCAAATGTGTGCATCAGGTAGATGGATTCGAAGATTGCGGTTGGCGTGAGCTTTGGCTGATCCTTGTCAATCACGTCACCTGAAGCGTAGATGTTATCAATGTTGGTTTGCAGATGATCGTTGACTTTGATGCCTTTTTTAGTGTAGTCAACGCCAACTTTGTCCAAACCAATATCATCAACGTTTGGTACCCGGCCGGTGGCATCCAAAATCCAGTTGGTCTTTACTTGGCCGCCATCGTAATTAACGATGAAGTTATTGCCATCTTTTTCAAAACTAGAAACTTTGGCATTATTGATAAATTCAACACCACGAGATTTCAAATCAGCAACGATTTGATTGACGTATGGTTGGTAAAACTTCCGTAAGACCTTGTCACCGTGGGTAATCACTGTGACTTTGGCACCGGCAGCGTTGGCAATTGTTGCGAACTCCATGCTAATATAACCGGCACCAATAATTGTGATGTTGGCAGGTAAGTCGGTTAAGTTCATGAAGTCAGCACTGTCATGAGCCAATTCAGTGCCGGGAATATTTAAGCGATGTGGATGTTGACCGGTTGAAATGACAATCTTTTCTGCTGTTTTAGACTCATCACCAACCAACACAGTGTGGGCATCTTGGAAAGATCCGTGACCCTTAATGATGTCAATGTTAACCGACTTCATTAAGCCACCGATCATGTCAGGCAACCCCTGGATGACTTCCTGCTTGTGCTTTTCGTTTTCGGTCCAGTTAATTGAAAGATTGCCGTTAACGATTCCCTGGAGTTTTTCAGTTAATCGAGTTAATTTAACCGGTGCATCCAAAGCGATCTTGGCGTTACAGCCACGGTTCGGACAGGTGCCGCCAATTAAGCCGGATTCAATTACGCCGACCTTTTTGCCGCGGGCAGCTAGTGGAATTGCGCCATCAAAGGTGCCGTGGCCACTACCGATATATAAAACGTCATAATCATAATTTGCCATAAAATAAGCCTCCTATAATTCTGAGTAAAAACCGATTATATCTTGAACTAACCAAAGCGTAACCTGTAAATAGGTTGTGTGCAATGAATTGGCCTGAAAAGTTTCCAGCTCTCGAGACTGGTTATGTACGCATAGTGTTGAAATCGTTATACTTAAAATAAAAACAAGAGGAGCTGATCGTATGCGCAGAAAAGATCGGGAAGTCACTGATATTAATGAAATTAAACAGATACTAAAAGATTCCCACGTGATTCATAGTGGGTTTAGAACGGACGATTATCCATACGTTGTGCCAACCAACTTTGCCTATGAATTTGATGGGGATAACCATTTGACGTTGTACATTCACGGTGCGCCGGAGGGTACCAAACGTGAATTGATCAAAAAAGACGGCCGGATGGGGTTTGAAATTGACGACGGTGGGCAATTAATGGTTCCTAAAGATCCCAAGGAAAACACCCCGAGTTTTGCTTATCGTAGTGTAATGGGCTATGGGGATGCTGAACTGGTGGATGATCCAGAGACTAAAAAGCACGCTTTACAATTGCTGTTGGGGCATGAAACCGGTCAGAAACTGGCTGATTTTGATGTTTCAGAGAAGACAATCGAATACGTTGGCGTTATTAAAATTACGGTGAAGTCGTATACTGCCAAAGCTCATGGTGGTGATGATCCCGAGTTCAAATAATAAAAAGCATTGACCAAATTTGAGGTCAATGCTTTATTTTTTATGAGTTTGATTTTGAATCATGCTTTTGCGCTTCACGCCTCCAAAACCAACCAGGAATTGAAATCAGGATGCCCAGGGCAAATGGCATTAAGCTATAGAGCAAGGCACCGCTTGAATGATCGCCACTCCACCACATGAAGTAGCATAGTGAAAGCACTGAAACGATGAGTGTTGCAAGCGGAATTGTGATTGTTAAGTATTGGATCATGCGGTCACGGAGTTGCTGCATTGTCATTGGAACCATCTCCTTACAAGTAAACTGTAGCACTTTGACAATATTATTCTCTTTTCGAACCTTAAACTACTTGGTGAATGACAAGGTGAATATGTAAAAAACTAACAACATTATCAGGGGGTGCCACTTTAACTTGATGGCTGATCTTAAAGAATGTTGCCATCGATTGATGTGATTATTGGATTCCTGGTACTTCAAGTTATCAATAGTTTTAGCCGTGATAATAGACAACTCATAGATTATTCCGGCAAATGACAATGTGATGACTGCATACAGCAGTGTTGCTGTAACCTTACCACTTAAAAGGTTAAAAATGAATTGTAGAAAGTACAAATCAGCCGTAAAAACAAGAATACATGTTGGGACGAGAACAATTCTTCGGATGGGGATGAATGAAGCCACTAAATACGCGAACAGTATTTCCAACACAATGGTCACACTGGTGTTCAAGGATTTAAAGGATAGTAAATTGAGATTTGTTGGGTGGACATCTAAGGATCCTCGTAGATATAGGATGAGGATAAAGGCAAGACCAACGATGGCCCATCTTATCAAAAAATTAGTTGCTGAACGCGACAGTTTCATTTTTTGAGTCATACTATCACCCCTTAATTTTTCATCAACTCATAATATATTATGAAATTAATGGTACGCCAGTAGTTCCCCCCCCCCCACAACCCCTTAACCAATAAGTTCAGACAACCTTCACAGAACGGTCACAAAATCCTCACAATCTTCATAAAAAATTCACTAATTGACGTCTGACGTATACATTCGCCAACTTTCGTTCTATCATGATGGTAGCGGTTCCAGAACTCCTGGATTTGAAAGAAGGTTCATCTATGTTCTTTATTGATACATCAAGAAATGGCAAGCCTGTCTATGATCCGATTGTGAATCAGTCTTTGGATAATTACCTTGTAAATGATTTGAAGCTCCCCGGCTACGGGTTAATTATGTATGTTAATCAACCGGCGGTTATTGTTGGCGTTAATCAGAATGCATACGCCGAAGTCAACATGCCTTATTTGAAGGAAAAGGGTATCAAGCTGGTTCGACGGACTTCCGGTGGTGGTGCTGTTTACCATGATTATGGCAATATTATTTTTGAAAATATTGTAATTAACGATGATGAGCACTTTGGTGACTTTAAATATTTTGCCCAACCAATCATTGATGCCTTGCATGACATGGGCGCAACCGATGCCGAGATGCGCGGCCGAAACGATATGGTGATTGGCAACCAAAAGTTTTCTGGGATGACGATGTTTAAGGTCGGCAAGTCCTATGCGGCCGGTGGGACGTTGATGTTTGATTTGGCTATGGATGTGGCCACCAAGGTTCTGACTCCGGAAAAGGACAAGTTGGAATCCAAAGGGGTTAAATCTGTTGAAAGCCGGGTCACTAATGTTAAGCCATTCTTGAAACCCGAATTCCAGAATTTGGATATTGAAGGTTTTAAGAGGGCTTTACTGTTGCGGTTGTTTAACGCCAAATCATTGGATGACATTGAAACCTATCATTTGAACGATCACGACTGGTCGATTATCGATGAGCGTTTGAAAGGCAAATATGATACTGATGAGTGGAACTATGGAAAGAATCCCGGCTTTGATTATTATGTATCCAAACATTATGATATCGGAACGGTCAGCTTCAACTATTCATTGAATGGAAATACGATTTCTGATATTAAAATATATGGTGACTTCATCACTGGCGGTGATATTTCAGTAATTGAAAAGGTCCTGAACGGTGTTAAACTTACGAAAGATGCTTTGGTCGCTGCTTTGAATAAAGTTGATATTAAAGGCAATCTTGGAGATGTTTCGGCTGATGAGTTGACAGACTTGTTGTTGGAGAAAACTAAGATTAGTTAAATATTATTTTATATC
>NZ_BJVK01000031.1 GCF_007989105.1 Lentilactobacillus kefiri
CTCAAAGAAATACTAACTTGGATAAAATATTTCAGCAGCTTGATGGGAAAGGCTACTTTGATGAAATCAAAAGTAAATACCGTGATCCGGCCACTGTTTATTGCTACCGGGTATTAACTGGTCAACAGTTAGCCTGCAAAACAATTAAACTAGCAGCGTTTAGACATTTGAATGATTTAAAGCGATCCACGGAAGGTAATTTTCCGTATTACTATGATTTGGATAAATGCCGAAATATCTGTAACTTCGCACGCATGTGCCCTGATGTTTCTCAAAACAAGCCAATACCACTGATGATTTGGCAACAAGCAATCTTGTGCCTTTCTCAGGGATGGCGAACAAAGGAAGACAAGCAAAAGCGATTTGAGCGATGTATGGTTTCAGTGGCTCGGACTAATGGCAAGTCATATTTATTGAATATCTTGATACTTTACGCTTACTTGGTCGAGGCTAGTGACCAGTTTAACGCTGATTTGTGTTACTTGGCACCAGTTGATAAGCAGTCTAAGAAGTCTTGGCGTTACATTAAACAGACTTTTAACAGCTTACAAGAAATGCCTGGATTTCGTAAATTAATCAAGGATCAGAATATTGCGATTAATGATGATGTTTTGAAATCCACGAAGACTCAAAACCAGATATTACGAATGACAGCTGGTAGTGCACAATTAGATGCCTTTCATTTCCTTTTTGCCACTGTGGATGAATACGGTGATGAAAATTTTAATTCGGATGTGATTTCTAAGGTCACGTCTGGACAAGTTCAAACTAGTAACCGGCAAACATTTTTTATCAGTACGGCATACAGTAACCCTAAAGTCCCGATGTATAGTGATGTTAGACGACTCACTAAGGTGATGGAAAAAGATTCTAACCGAACGGAAGATTCAACGTTGGCATTAATTTGGCAGCAGGATGACCAAGATGAAGTTGATGATCCAGAAACATGGGTGAAAAGTAATCCATTACTAGATTTACCGGCTAAGCATGATACCCTACTGAAAGGGTTAATTAGCGAACGTGATTCTAAGCTGGAAGACGGCACATTAAATGATTTCATTAACCGTAACCTCAATATGTGGTTGCAGACGGCTAAAGATAAATATTTGAAACTAGAGGATATTCAAAAGTCAGTTGTTTCTGATTTCGAAATTGATAATCAAGATTGCTATGTGGGTTTTGATTTATCACATGCTTCAGATGATACAGCTTATAGTTTTGTTTTCCCACATTTGAATGGCGAACAAAAGAAATATTTCATCTTGCAGCATTCATTTGTTCCGTTAGCCCGAGCAGATAATTCCATTATTGTGAAAGAAAAACAAGATGGAATTAATTACTCAAACGCAGAAAAGTTAGGCTTTTGTGATATTTCGCAAAATTCTTATGGCTTAATTGATGAAGATTTTGTTGGGCGCTGGTTCCTGGATTTTGTTAACGATCATCATTTGAGAGTCAAAGCGTTTATTTATGATCCTTATCAAGCTAGCGCAATTACTGATTGGTTGGATAATAATATGCCAGAAGTGCCTTTTATTACTTTAAAGCAAGGGACGGTTAGTTTGAGCTCGCCCACAGTATTTTTGAGAAATCAGTTTATTGCGGGAAATATTGAGATGCTGGCTGATCCGATTTTGCAGACCTGCTTGGCTAACGCTGTAACAGTGGCTAATCCATATGGTATTAAAATTGATCGAACGGCGTTGACTTCGAAAATTGATTGTGCCGATGCCACTATCGATGCCATGTCTCAAGCCCTTTTTTATTTTGAAAATCCTAATCATGGCCTTAAAGAAGATAAAAAGAATCCATTTAATGGAATGAGTAATGAGGAGGTCAACGAATTCTTTACCAGTGATCATTTTAGTTTTTAATATTTTCAACACTTGTTGGGTGATATATGTAGTGAATAAATTATTAGGGAGGCAGATTAGTTGAATCTGAAACAACTATGGACAGGTTTAATCACTAACCTGTCTTTTATATTATTTTTATTTGGGTTAATTGCATTTGTGGTTGCCGCAAGCCTTATTAATTTTATTGTAGGTTGGGTAGTGGCCGGGATTGCTTTAATCGTTTTAGCCTATGTCATTTCGTGAAAGGAGGCGTTGAATGCTGAACCCCTTTAAAAATTTTATGTCAAAACAAACACAAACAATTAGTACCACCGGGTATTCACCATTTATGTTAAATGGTACATTGTTATCCACTAACACTGTGGATGCAGACGGAGCACTGCAAAACAGTGATATTTATGCGGTGATTAATCGAATTGCAGGTGATGTGGCCAGCTGTGAATTTAAAACAGACCAATATAGCAACATGCTAAATCAGCCCAGCACATTATTGAGTGCTTATAATTTTTGGCAAGCAGTTAGTGCTCAAATGATGTTAACTGGCAACGCCTTTGTTCTAATTCAGCGAAATGGCAATGGAAGTCCAGCAGGGTTGACCTTAATCCCGTTTTACCAGGTCAGCATTACTTTAGATAATCAACAAAATGTTCTTTATTACACAGTTAATTACGGTGATGACCGAGGGCAGGTGACATATTTAGCTGCCGATATTTTACATTTTCGCTTGTTTGTTTCTGGGCAAGTTGCCACTGAACTAGTGGGTAGCAGTCCGCTAAACAGTTTAGCTAAAGAAATTAACATCCAGAACTATAGTAATCAATTGTCACTGAGCAGTTTAAAGAATGCAATTGCGCCTAGTTATACGATTACGGTTCCGGCGGCCAAATTGGAACCGCAGGCTAAGGAAAATATTAGAGAATCGTTTGAAAAACAAAATTCTGGTGCTAATTCTGGTCGACCAATTGTTTTGGATCAATCTGCTCAGCTTGATTCCTTACAGATTAATCCGGATATAGCTAAATTATTAAATAATGCCACGTTTAGTCAGACCCAGATTGCCAAGGCTTTTTGTGTTCCAGATAGTTATTTAAATGGTCAAGGTGACGAACAATCATCAATTGAGATGATTCGTTCTTTGTATCAAAATAGTTTGAGCTTATACATTCGACCAATTGAATCGGAGTTGTCGTTGAAATTGGGAATTGATATAAAAATGGATATTAATTCGGCTATTGATGTTGATCATCAGCAATTAATTAGTAATATTACTAAATTAAGTACTGGTCAGTCACCAGCATTAACGCCACAACAAGCACAAACAATTCTGAAACAAACGGGCGTTTTTCCTAATCTAAAAGTTTCAGCAGTGGAAGGAGGTGATGATAATGACAACAGTACCAATTAAAGGTGTTGTATCTAGTGATGATGATGCTGAAGTATATGAATTCTTTGGCTATTCAACAGTTACTCCTTCCGCAGTTAAAGATGCGTTAAGCACTGCAAATGGTCAAAATATTGTTGCCGAAATTAATTCACCTGGTGGCGATGTGTTTGCGGGTTCTGAGATATATACCGCACTTAAGAATTATACCGGTAATGTGGAAGTTGACATTGTTGGATTAGCAGCGAGTGCGGCCAGTGTCATTGCAATGGCGGGTGATACGATTAAGATTTCACCAACTGCTCAATTAATGATTCATCGGGCTTCCACCGTATCTCAAGGCAATGCAGACAATTTATCCAGCGATTTGCAGGGGTTGAACTCGACTGATCAATCAATTGCAAATGTTTATGTGCAACGAACAGGACTGGATCCGCAAACAGTCATGCAAATGATGGCCAAGGAAACTTATATCAATGCAAAAGATGCCGTTGAACAAGGATTTGCAGACGAAATGATGTTTGCAGATCAACCAAATAAAGTTACTAACATGATGTCGCCCTTGATGTTGAGTAATCAAGCAATTACTAAAGTTAAAACATTGTTAGCAAAAGTAAAACAAAAGTCAAAGGAAACTAATAGCCAAACTAGTGACCAATTGCGATCACATAAGTTGGCTATTTTATTTAAGAAAGAAGGAAATTAAATTATGGATTTAAATAAGCTGCACGATGCTTGGCTTGAAGCTGGTCAAAAAGTCACGGATCTTCAAGAAAAGCGTAATCAAATGGCAGTTGAGTTGAATGATTCTCCTGAAAAATATTCGGATGAGGATCTAACTAAAATTGCTGATTCAATTGATAAAGCAAAGAAGACCCGAGATTTTGCTAAAGGTGCATATGATGATGCCCTGGCAACTGCTAAATTAGTAAAGCCTAATAAACCAGCTGCAGGTGGTCAAAAAGATGTTACGCCAAAAGACAAGCCTAAGTTTATTAATATTGTCAAGGGAGCCTTAAAGGGTGATCCAAAGTTTTTGAATTTGATGTCTAGTGGACTTGATTCCCACGGAAATGGTGTTGGTTTGACGATTCCAGACGATGTCCAAACAGCCATCAACACTTTAAAACAAACCTTTACGTCGTTGGAGCCTTTAGTAACTGTGGAAGGAGTTAGCGCACCATCTGGTTCACGAGTTATTGAACCACGTCAGTCAGTAACTCCATTTGCTAATTTGGACGATGAAACAGCTCAAATTGGTAATAATGATGAGCCAGCATCTTTCAAACCATTAACTTATAAAATTCATCGCTATGCTGGTATTTCTAGCATTACAAATACTTTGATGAATGATAGTGATGCCAACCTCTTAGCATATTTGGAAAACTGGATTGCTAAGAAAGATGTTATTACTCGAAACAGTGAAATTTTAAAAGCGTTGGCTAAGTTACCAAGCGCACAAAAAACCACAGTTAATAGTTTTGACGCCATTAAGGATATTTACAACAAGGAATTGGATCCACTGATTTGGAATGAATCTGCATTTGTTACTAACCAATCAGGCTTTGCTGTTCTGGATAAAGTCAAGGATAATAACGGACAATACGTCATTCAACCTAACCCGCTTAATCCATCACAAAAAATGTTGGCTGGTAAGACAATTACAGTTATTGCCGATGCCTTTCTGCCCAATGATGAAAGCAGTTTCCCACTTTACATTGGTGCTTTGACGGAAGCTGTTCGTCTATTCGACCTTCAGCAGATGTCTTTGTTGGCCACCAACATTGGCGCCGGTTCTTTCGAAAATGACTTGACTAAGATTCGGGCAATTGACCGCTTCGATGTCGAATTGTGGGATACCAAATCGGTCATTTATGCACCATTTACTGGGTTGGCAGATTTAACTCCTGCTGCAAAGACTAGTTCAACTGGCAAGTAATTGAAATAAGTCGCCAATGAAATAAACAATACAGTGATGGGCGGCTGTTAGGAGGGATCATGTGACGGTTAATCCGACAGAATTAATGGATGAGTTGCATATTGACCAAAATCCGACTGAATTAACGACTGTTACCAATTTGATTAATGAGGCAACTGAGATTGTCAATCATTCAGTCAGTTCATCCGAAACCCAATATCAGGCCTCATCAATTTACGACTTAGCAATAAAAACACTGGCAACTCAATTATATTATGATCGTGAATTATCTAGGGGGATGTCGGCTGGTTTGTTGATGATGCTAGATCAACTCCAAGGAATGGTTTCAGGAAGTGATCCGGATGGCACTTAATAAATTTAGTCCGGAGCAGTTTAATCGGCAAGCCCAGTTTGGAACGGCTTTACCAACAATTAATCCTAATACTGGTGCATCAGGAACGCAATTTAAACCACAGTTCGTGTTATGGTGCATGCCTTATACGCGAACTAACACACAGAACGTTTCGCTTTTGGGAACAGATTTTGAAGATACTATTCAAATTGTTATTCGACACAATCCGTTAATTGACAAAGGTCTGCTAGTTCAATATCAAGACCAACTATATCAAATCGTTAATTTGAGTTTAGATGATAGCAATAAAATTGTGACTTATGACATTTTGACTCTACAGATTAATGAGAGAGTTGGTAAAAAACATGGTTAGTATGGCCGAACAATTAGACGATTATTTAGCGAAAATAAAACGATTGGTACCCAACCGGGCGGAAAGAACTATAATCACTAAAGCCGGTGCCGATGTTTTACAAAAGAAATTAGCTGATGAAACTAAACGGCTACATTATAGTAATCGAATTGCTACCGGAAATGATCCTCACTTGGCTGATAGTGTATTAGTTAGTTCGAAAAATATTGATGGTGATGTGGATGGGACAGCGACAGTTGGCTGGGTCAAGAAAAAAGCAGTGATTGCTCGCTGGCTAAATGATGGCACTGTTTACATTGTCGGTGATCACTTTGTGGAAAAGACCCGTGAGGAAACTCGTTCTGATATATTAAAATCTGAATATATTAAGTGGAAGGAGCTGGGTCACTAATGGAATTACCAGTTATGACTGTTTATCAGTTAATTCAATCTTTGCACTATGGTTGGATTGACCAGCTTTATTCCATGAACATTCCTCCCGGAGCTGATACTTCTGGAAAGCAGACCATTGTCTTGATTACTTCCATTACTGAACCGTTGGGCGGATATCGGAACGATCAATTTAGTAATATGCAAGCTAATATTCAAGTTCAAATATTTTGGAAAAAAGATACACAAGAAAATATTTTTAATGAAGAAGTTGCCCTAATGAATAATTTGGAAAATCAGGATTGGCTGGTTAGCTCACATGAGCCTAACACTGTGGATCCACACACCGATCAAGTTACGGCAACTTTTTCAGTTACTAAAACAATTATAGTAAAGAAAGAAGGACTTTAAATGTCAACACATGGTATTAAAGATGTCACCTTTGGTTTGGTTGATGCTAATGGTAAATTACTGACTAGCGATGCAGGAGTAGGAACTAATGGTATCTATTTAGTTGATGGCGATGCTAAAGGCGCTACGACGGCCACAGTTTCTGGCTTGGAAGCCGCGGGTACTGTCGCCTATGCTAATGATGAAGCAAAACGAGTTTCAAATGGTCAGGCACAACCAGAGGTCGCATTGGAATTCTTGGATATTGATTTTGACGAGTTGCAAAAACTCAAAGGATATATTCATGATGTGGCTAATGGTGGTTGGACACGTCAATTGCCAAAGCCCCATGTAGCAATGTTGTTACATTTTCGTTCATACACGAATATTGATATGTACGAAGGCTTTGCTAATGGTCAACTAATTGAAACTGGTAGTTCTCATGCAACGGATAATAATGCTGAAACTGATGCCAATACGGCGTTAACTTACCAAGCATTAACACCAGCTGACAATAAAATCTTCAACGGAGAACCGTACAAGATTTGGATGTCTCAAGATACTGGATTTGATAAAGCTAAAATGTTGGCCGAAGTCTTTGGTGGTTATTCAGCTACTACCGGCGTTAAAATGCCAGGAAAATAAATTAAGGCGGGGATTGTTCCCCGTATACATAACTAAATAAAATAAAGGAGTTTTGATCATGAAAATTAATATTACTCGATTAGGTTTACGTAAAAAGTCAGCTGAGGTTAAGACTACTGTAGGAGTCGTTGAGAAAGCACAAAATTTACAAATTCAATTGCTAAAATCGGATTCAATTGACTTTACTAATGATGATCCACTAGTAGTTTTAGAAACGCAAAAGAAAATGGTTCAAGGATTAGTGCAATTTATGATTGATATTTTTAAGTTGACTGATCAAGAAGTTGAAAAGATTAAATCCACTTTGGATTTTACGGATTTTCAAAATTTCATGGCCTATGTATTATTCCGGTTTCAAGGTATGAGTGATGAAGACTGGGAGACTGTCACCAAACAGCAAAGTGAGGAATCAGCAGACCCAAAAGAAAGCAATTAAGATTAGCCAAATTAATTAATGAACTAAGCATATCCCAACAAGATATGCTTTTTTTTAAACAACAAATGATGAAGCAGGGAATCTTACCAGATGAATTAAATCGACAAGATTACTTTGAATTTATGGCAGTCTTAAATGCTAAAGATAAGAAAAAACAAGTAACGGATCCGGTTGTCGAGTTATTAAATAAACGAAAGGGGACTGACTAATGGCTACTATTAATGATGTAATGAGTACTTCAATTCGCTTGGATGCAGTACAACCCGCACGGTCATTAAAAACTTTAACTAATTACATTAAAGCTAATACCAATGCATGGCGTTCTCAGGAGGTGGCCTTAAAATCTTCTGGAGATAAACTAGATGCTTTAAAAACTAGGTATCAAGGAATATCAGAAGAAATCAAAGGTTATAACTTAAAAATTGATGAGCTGAAACGTCGACAGTCAGGCCTTGATCAAACAACCAACCAAGGATCAGAAAAATATGCTAAATATGCTAATCAGATTGCTAAAGCGCAAGAGAAGATTGCTGGATTAAATGATCAACAGTCTAAGGCGGAAAAGCAATTTGAATACCTTAATTCAGGACTATCTGGATTACAGCGCAACTATCATAACCTTAATCAGGTAACTAATTCTTATGTGGATGCGCTAAAGGCTCAAGGAAAGATTAACCAGGCTGGTCAAGTAAAGC
The DNA here is from genome assembly GCF_007989105.1 of Lentilactobacillus kefiri. Taxonomy (GTDB): domain Bacteria; phylum Bacillota; class Bacilli; order Lactobacillales; family Lactobacillaceae; genus Lentilactobacillus; species Lentilactobacillus kefiri. The sequence goes on from NZ_BJVK01000031.1 coordinate 8,416, forward strand.
TTAAAGGCCTTAAGGAAGGATTGAATAGCTTATCTGATCAGTACAGATTACAAAATAGTGAACTCAGTAAAAACTCACAGGCTTATAAACAAGCCCAGTTGGCCTATGAAAAACAACAAAATGTTGTTCGCCACCTTACCAACGATACCCACAAGAATGCGGACGAATATGTCCAAGAAAAGGAAAAACTTAATCAATTAAAAGGTAGCTTGGACATTGCTAACGAAGCTTTTAACACCCAACAAGTACGAGTCAACAAAACAGCCACTTCACTGGCCAATGTGCGTTCTGATGTGGTCAAGTACGATTTACAAGTCGGTCACATGAGTGATGCAATGGTGCGATTGGGCGATAAAGCTAACATTGCTAAGAATAAATTTAAAAATTCATTTGGATCAATTAAAGGTAGTTTACTAGGTGCCAGCGTAGCGATGGGGACATTGGGAGCAGCAGCTTTTTCTGGCGCTAAAAAAGCAACTGAACTTCAAAATGTTTATAAAGTAAACCAAAACTTACTGGTTACGGGTGGCGACAAGGCTAAAACTGCTATTAAAACCGTGACAGAAATGCAAAAAGACGGGGCTAAGTACGCTCTTAAATATGGAGTTAGTCAAAAAGAGATTGCTGATCAATACCAAGATCTGATCAAGCGTGGCCATACAGGTGCTGAATCATTAGCGGTTATGAAAACTGAACTGCAAGCCAGTGTGGCTTCTAGTGATGACTTTAAAGATGTGGTTAAAGTATCAAGCCAAGCGATTGAAGCATTTGGCATGAAAACCAATAATACGGCAAAAATGATGCACAACACTAAACGTGTAGTTAATGCATTAGCTTATTCTGCTGACATGACTGCTACTGACTTCCACAGTTTAGGCAAAGGCATGGAATATGTAGGCGATTCAGCTCATAATGCGGGCTTTAGTATTGAGCAAACTTCCGCTGCTTTAGGTGAATTGAGTAACCATGGCTTGGAAGCTGATAAAGCTGGGACAGGTCTGCGAAAAATTATTACTAGTTTAGCAGCTCCAACAAATTCAGCTATGGGCGCTTTAAATGAAATTGGAATTAAATCAACTAAAATATTCCAAACTGCCAATGGTAATTTCAAAACGTTGCCTGCAATTTTTAAAATTATTGAGGAACATACTAAAAAACTTGGTGGAGCTGATACAGCACGCATCTTTAAAAATGTTTTTGGTCCAACCGGCATGCAAGCAGCTCAAATCTTAGCTAAATATAATGGCCAATTGGCTGATTTAACCAACAATGTTTCTAAAGCAAGCAAAGCTGGGACTTACGTTCAAAGATTAGCTAACAAGAATGCACAAACTGCCCAAATGTCCCAGAAACGATTTAAGCAAGCCTGGGATCAATTATCAATTATGTTTGGGTCTAAGTTGTTGCCATATATGACAAAAGCAGCTAATCAAATGACCAAACTCTTTGGTGAAAAAGGCTTTCAGAAAGATATTGGTAAAACGGCTACTTTAACTGCACATGTGGCAGGAGGAATCGCCAATATTGGCATTTTTGCTGTTAAACATTATGAAGGTGTCAAGCGCTTTGGTGAAGCATTAACTGCAATTTGGGCAGTTGGCAAAGTTTATAAATACTTTAAAATATTTAGCGACCTTACTTCTGTTTTTAGTGGTCAAAAGCTAAAGGTGAACCGATTGACATCAGCATATGATGATCAAACTCTAGCCATTGAACGTAACACTAAGGCTAAAGAAGCCAATGTGGATGCTGGGAATGAAACTAGCACAGTTGATGATATTGCTGATAACGCTGGTGGTGAAGGTAAGGTTGCCGAAGATGCTGAAAAAGACGGTAAAACAGCGGTTCACGACATAGATGATACAAGTAAAGTCACCGAAGATACCGGAAAGATAGGCCGATTCGCTAAATTAGCTGAAAAGTTTAAAGGTGTTAGCAAATTAGGAAAGGTTGTTGCAGGCTCTGTCGGTGTCTTAGACGTTTTAAATTCAGCAACTGATTTAATTGGCATGAAAAAGAAGAGTGCCGGTTCACACATTGGCGCTGCTACCGGTTCATTAGGTGGTACTGCAGCAGGTGCAGCAATCGGGACAGCTATTCTTCCTGGAATTGGCACAGCTGTTGGCGCTGGATTGGGTGGCTTGGTTGGTGAAGGTGTTGGTCGTAAGTTTGGTAAAGCTATTCAAAAAGGACTTTCAGCACAAAAAATCCATACACCTAAATTATCTACTAAGTCTTCTTTCAAGAAACTTTCTGATGAAGCGACAAGCTATTATAAAAACCGTGAAGCTCAGGACAAGAAGAACTTACAATTACTTTATAAAAACGGGGACATTACTAAAAAAGAGTACGAAAAACGCCTACAAATTATTAAGGGTGAAGGATCTAAAGCCAACCGATTAACTCTGATGAGTCAGAAAGATCAGCAAGCGATTGCCAAATATTATGCGCAATCACGGCAACGACTAACGGAATCATGGAATGGAAAGATTTTAAAAGCTGAGAATAAATACGGTAAAGGATCCGTTCAAGTTGAAAAGCTACAGGAAGAAAAGAAAGAATCTCTTGAAAAACAACATCTTAAATTTGCTACGAAAGTAACTGCTAAGGAAGCCGAACTGCATACTACCTTAGCTGGCCAGATTAAACTGTCTACTAATAAGATTGCTAAAGATTATAAAACGCTCACTGAAAAGAGTAAAAAATATTCCAAAGAAAAAATGATTAAATTGGTGGCAAATGCTGATGAAGAACAAAAGTCTGTCAGCAAAAAAGCCAACGATGAATATCATAGCGTCTATAATTCAGCTTGGAAGAAATATAAAAATACAGTTAAAGCAGCGGATGAAGAGTATAAGGGAAATAGTTCAGCTGCCAAAGCCCAACGTCAAAAGATTATTGAAGAAGCTCGTAAACAAAGAATTGGTGTTATTAATCACGCTGATAAGCAAAAAAATGATTCAATCACCAAAGCAAAGCAGCAGTCTGATAAGGTGTACGATTATGCACATAATCAAAATCGTAAGGTAACGGCTCAGGCTGTTTCTCAATATGAGAGTATTAAGAAAAATAATTCCAAAACCAAAGACAATTACAGTCTCTCCTGGCATGGCATCTGGAAGTCAGTTGGTAATTGGATTGGCAAACTGGTAAATGGGATGAATAAGAATGCCATTTCAGCCCAGAACAAAGTCTTTAAACAATACGGTGGTTCACAAACCCTAGATCAGATTCCAACGGTAGCCTGGGCAACAGGTACCGGATTATTGAAAAATGGTTTATTAACCCAACCGGTTTTGGCTAAGCTTAACGATGGCCACGACTCACCAGAAACACATAATAAAGAAATCATTGTCCACGCAGATGGGCAATTAGAACCAGTTGAAGGTAAAGATACTCACCGGTTCCTAGAAGCTGGTTCCGGCGTTTTAAATGCTACAGAGTCTAAGATGTTAATGGCTTTAAATGGCATGCAGCACTTTGCTTCAGGTACCGGTTTATTTGGTGGTATCGGCAAATTTTTTAAAGGTATCTGGGGTTCTTTAAAGCAGAAGTTGTCGGCACTATCACACATCGCTAATCATTCTGATGCAACTTTCAAACAAGTTTTTCAACCTAACTTTGGCGATATAAAGGGAACTGTTGGAGAGAACTTTGCCAATATGTTTGGCAAACGCGACAAGCAACAGGGTTCGGTTTGGTGGGATACTGCCTGGAATATGCTACATGGCATGGTTTCCGAAGGCGGCGGTCAGACTGATTCAGCATTTTTGAATGAAGCTAAGAAATTGGCAAATCGTGCCCATCACCGATATTCTGAAGGCTCTAATGTCCGCTTAGGACCGAATTATTATGATTGTTCTGGCTTAGTTTATGAGACTTTGAAACACATGGGAATTACAGTTCCTGGTGGATCTACCACGGTTCCGGAATACAAATACTCAAAACCCGTATCGTGGAAGAATGCTAAAACTGGTGATTTGGCTTTCTTCGGTCGTGGAGGAAGTCAACACGTTGGTATTGTGGTTGATAATAGTGGCTCTGGGCATATGTTCAGTGCCGAAAATCCAAAGGACGGGATTAAATATTCTACTATCAAGGGATTCGGTGATTTTGTTGGGATTCGAAGAGTGCCTGGATTGATTGACAAAGTTAAAAAGTCAACTAAATCTCATAAACAAAGTTCCGGATTACAAGCACTAGTAAAGTCGCAATTAAAGCATTCCGGGGTTTGGAGTTGGGTATCAAAAAACTTAAAACCATTATGGCAAAAACTGTTTGGTAGTTTAAGTAGTTTTGGATTAAGTGGCGATGTGGCGGCTAGAGCCAAAACCTTAGCAAAAGCGTTGAAAAAACTAGATCCACGCGCAACCAAGGCAGGAATTGCTGCAATCCTTGGCAATTGGGAATTTGAGTCGGGACTAAATCCTAATGAAAGAAATTCATCTGGTGGAGCCTCCGGTCTTGGACAGTGGTTGGGTGGTAGATTGAATCACTTGAAGTCATATGCTCGACGTCATGGTGAAAGCTGGCGAAATGCGGCTACTCAATTAAAATTTGCGTTGGGTGATGACAGTTCCGATTCTTCTGTATTTAAACGAATCCTGGAAGGCCACGGTTCGATCGCTTCGTTAGCCAGTCAGTTTTCTGAAGATTGGGAACGTGGTGGCTATACGGGGCAACACGTTAACGGTGCGAAGAAAGTTGCTAATTATTTAGGATATGCGAATGGTGGCTTAGTTGATCAAGAACAGTTAATTAAAGTGGCCGAACGTAATAAACCGGAAACCATCATTCCGTGGGATATTAACAAACGGGGACGAGCCTATGAACTTTTGGCTGATACCATGGCTCATTTTAAGCAAACAGATCAGCATACCAACCAATCAAGCAATTCGGATGGTCAGGCTGTCAAAAGACTTGAAGCAAAGTTTGATACAATGATTAAACTTATGAGTCAATTGGTCGATGGCCAAAACAATCCGATTCCGGCAGTAGTGACTGACAAGCAAGTTGTTCAGGCAGTCAATAAACATAATAAACGGACAACAGCTAAAAATAATTGGGGAAGGGGCGTAACCTTTGGCTAACAATGATAATTATGATGTGAACACGTTTGATTTTGCGTTTGATGAAAACGGAAATGATGGCTTTAATTCACAAGATGATTTAGGAATCTTTTTGAATCATGTATCGAAACCGTTAGCACCTAGCATTACTGAGTCGTTTCAAGATGTTCCTAAACGTTATGGTGGTGTTTACTTGGGAACAGACTACGGTGAAAAAGAATTCGACATTCCAATTACCTGTTTCTGTACTACTCGTGACGAATATAATGAGCGCATTAAAACATTGACTAATGTTTTAGTTAATACCAGCAGTGATGCTGATACTGAATATCCGTTAAGGTTTAATGACGATCCAGATGTAACTTATTATGGACACTTTACGAGTATTCCCACACCGACATTTATTAATGAAGGTGTTCAGGACTTTCAAACCACGTTAGTCTTCATGCTGGCGGATCCACGTGGATTTCTACCACAAAAAGAAATAAAAATTACGGACAATGATCAGCAAATTATTCCTGAAGGAAATACGGAAGTTGATCCAATTATTCATATTATTCCAAAAACCGATCTTTATTATGTGGGTTATGAAACAAATGATGATTATGTAGCGGTTGGATATAACGTTGATGATGGTGATACGGCTACGGATAGTGATGGTAACATTACAGTCATGGGACAATCCCAAACTCAACAGGTTGACGACCCATGTAACTCATTAGCAACGTGGATTCAATGTGGCGAGGATACACAAGCTTTTCCAATTTATAAGGGTGAGTTAGATGGAAAATCGGCAGCCACTGGTACTTCAATTATGGTGGCTAAAGATAAAGATGATCATTACGAATGGGGATCTCGTGGGAAACACAAGAATTTTTACGGACCAGCGGTTATGCATAATGGTCTACCGAAAATTACTCCCTATTGGAAAGTTTCGGTACGCTTACATCATGTTAAACGAATGAAAAATGAGCGGGCGATGGGAAAAATTGAAGCTTATTTATTGGACAATAACGGTAATGTTTGTGGCAGGATGGGCATTGAAGATTACTCAATGGGACGGTATCCACGGGCGTTTATTCAATTAGGTAATAATTTTGATAGTAGTAACTCTGATAGTTATTTGACATTGCTATTTGATGAAGGTAATGGTCAGCAGAAACAAAATGAGGCTACAAAACATGTTAAAGTAGCATACACCAAAACGGTCACCGTTAAGAAGAAGACAGCCAAAAAGAAGAAGACGACTAAAAAGAAGAAGTGATATAAATGAATCTACAATTCTTTGCGCGGAAGAAACGAAAAACTCGTAAGAAGACTAAGACTAAAAAGAAACGAGTTGTGAAATCTAAAAAGGGTGGCAAGAAGAGTAGTAGTAAAGGGGGTAAAAAAACATCAGCTCCCAAAGCTACAACGAAAAAGAAAAAGGAAAAAGAATATGTAACTGAAACTTCGTATATGAATAGGGATGCTTACTCGAATTTTTATGGTGAATTTATTCTTGAACGACAGAAGAAATCGGATAAGTCTGGTAATGTTTACGATAACTGGGTAGCAGAAATTAACCAGTGGGATCCTAAAACTGGTGAACCATATAGTGTTAATAACACCCATAAAACTCATATGCATAAGGAAAAATTGGATAAGTCCGGTAAGTTTGGCTTCGCCTTGGCAAATTTAGGCGTTTTCTTTGGCAAACATGATATTAAAGAGGACTTGGTTAATCCAGTGGTGGCGTATAAGTCGGATTATGAAGCTTTAACCAATTATGAAGAATGGCGCAGTGATGGCTCTACTGATCCGGATGATACACCACATATTATTGCCAAGGCTGGTCAAGAAATTATTATTGATACGGCCAACAATAAAGTTACTATTGATGGAAAGCCGGCCGATAAATACGTTTCATGGTTATCGACCTTCCCTAAATTAACCGGTGGGGTTCCACAAGCTCTACACTTTGTCCCGGATCCCAAAAATGCTGATGTAACAATTGAATATCGACCAGCAATTAAGTAGTCACGAAAGCGACTACTTTTTTTATACATAAATAAGGAGGTTAGAGATTTGTATATTATCCTGGATAAAAATTTAAAGCGAGTTGCCACGTTATCGACTAATTCAGACGCCAACCCGTTTTGGGGTGAAGTAGTTGAACGCCAAATTGCCGATGATAACAGTAACTCGGATGATGGCATTACTGGCGTTAGCACTTTTAATAGTACGGATCCAAATGCTAACTCCAAAAGCTGGAATGATACATTAACAGGACTAACCATGTTGCAAAGTGCCCCTGCGGCTCAATACTTAACGGTTGGTAATAGTGTCGCAGGGTATGATGATGTGCATAATCATTGGCGTATTTATCGAATCTATCAGGTTGACGAAAACATTGATGCAACTAGTGGAGCTCATCTGGTAACGGTTGATGCTATTAACCTAGCAATCTATAAATTAAATAAGACCATTCCACCCCAAAAAGAAATTAAAGATTGTAAATTAGATCAAGCTATGCAATGGATCATGGCAGATACCGGTTGGGATTTACAAAATAATTGTTCTTCGGGATTATTTGCCGATATTAATTTTGATGGAACGTCTTCTAGTCAAGCTGCATTACAGACGGTTCTATCAACTTACGATGCGGAAGCTGATGCCTATTGTCATATTGACTCCAACGGTATTGTGACTGATCTAATTTTAGAATTAGCTGATCAATTAGGTGAAAATGAGGGGAAATCAATTACCTATGGGCAAAACATGTTATCCGTTCAACGAGAAACAGTTGATACTAATTTGGTTACTAAACTCTATATCGTTGGAGCAAATAATGCTTCAATTGCAGAGGTTAATAATGGTAAGAACTATATTACTGACGTTTCAGCAAATTCTCTTTATAACACTGATCAGAACACCTGGCTGGAAGGAACGATTACTAGTGACACTATTACTGAACCTAAAGCATTACTTGATTGGGGATTGCGGGAATTAAGATTGTACAATCATCCACGAATTAACTATGCTGTGGAGGTTACTCAAGATTTTCAAGCTAACTTGGGCGATACTATTAAGGTGATTGATTTATCCATGAACCCAATTTTAACCACGGAAGCGCGAGTCATTCAGCAAACCACTTCGGAGAGTGATCCAAGTCAAAATAAAGTCGTCTTGGGAGAGTTTAGCACAGTTAAAGTAATTACGCCGGCGTTTATTCGCAATATGGAACAGCGTTGGAATGATCACGTTAAGAAACTATTTGAAGAAGCCCGAGAGAATGCCAATGCAGCCACAGTCAGTTTGATTACGCCGTTAGGTTCAACTTGGTATAACACAGATACTTCCAAACGGGTGATTGCGAGATTGTTTATTGAAGGTGAAAACGTGACTTCTTATCTGTCACCACAAGCTTTTAATTGGCAAAAAATTAATATGGACGGTACCCGTGATATTGGGTGGGAAGCTGACCATGCAAAAGATGGTTATCAAGTTACGATTGAACCACCATTTGTCGGGACACTATTAGTCACCATTGATGATACTTATGTGAAAGATGAGGCAGAGATGTGGATTGATACCAGTAGTTCAGCTGATGGTTCCTGGAATAAGCTTTGGGAAACTAAGGATGCCGCCAACAAAGATTTTAACGGTGATCAGCACATTGGGGCTTTACAATTTTCATATTTATTGAGTGATGGTTCGGTGTTGTCTAGTTATCACTATTCTAAAGACAAAAACCATTCAGATTGTGAATTTATTAAATGGAACGCTGATGGAACATTACAGAGCATGATGTTTGTAACTGGTGGTGGCCATTGTGGATCGTTCGGCTATGATGAAAGTTCCAATACGATTTATACAGAAATAAAAGATCCAATTGATGGGAAATATTATTTGGTAACAATGGCATACCAAGCCAATACAAGTGCTAGTAATATAACTAGGTGGTGCCAAGTAAAACAATATTTTCGAGTTAACGTTGATTTGAAGAACAATCTGTGGCTGGGAAGCACGACGAGTGGGAAAGTGTATGTTTGTCAGATAAGCGATTTACAGACAGGAAACTTCAAACCAATCATTGAATTTAAATTGCAAGATTTTAAATGGAAGCCATTACCAGCTGGAACCACTAATAATGGCGCTTATAACACTCTTCAGGCAAATGGGATTAGTTATCCATTTGCTTTTTTTACGGCGGGCGATGCTAACAATGCTGATGACAAACATGTTATGTGTATTAACTTAATTACACAGTCAATGGTATTTGATTATGTGGTGGAACCAATGCAGGATATTAAGTTAACAGTGCCGTTGGAAAATGGCGGTCATTTGGAGCCGGAGGGCATATATGAAGATGTTAATAATTCTAGGTTAATTGTTGGCTTTAATGTTTCTGAATATAGGGATGCTGCACACACTGTGTCTATTGCTCATAGTGCATTATATACGGCTCCCCTTAAAATCCGTGATGATTCTAAAGACTTAGTTGTTGAATATCCTGAACAAGATGAAGGTGAAAATGATGAAGCTGAACAACCAGTAATTGCTGGAAATGATAATGCGGATGATTCGGATGCAAGTTCTGATAGTGATGAAGATGGGGATGAATCAACTGGTGAAGGAACCAAAATTGAGGATGGTGATAACGATTGATTATTGCAACGGGGACGTTAAATATTGATGAAAATGCTAAGCTTGCCCAGCAAGCTTCTGACGATGCCAAAAGTGCCGCTAATTCTGCAGCTGATGAAGCGGGTAAGGTTAAAACATCGTTGGATGGGAAAATCACTGTTTCATCTCAAGAACCATTTGATGATGGGAAAAATCATGATGAAGGTGATATTTGGTACGTCCAAGACAGTAACCATATAACTAGTGAAATGTACACCTATGATGGATCTGATTGGGTTAAGACTAAGATGTCTCAAACAGCTTTGTCAGTTGGACAGCTTTCAGCGTTATCTGCTGATTTAGGAACCATTGAAGCCGGATATTTGAACTCTGTGGAAGTTGACTCATCAATCATTAAAGGTGGCAGTATTTCTGGTTCATCTTTGTCGTTAACAAATGGAAATACTAATTATTGGTTAGATCAGAACGGGTTTCATGACCGTTATCATGGAAACAATATATTTAACGGTTATGTACAAAAAGATGTTTGGATTAATAACTCGGGAATTTCAATTTCTGATGGAAATTATAAGGCTGATATTCAACCAGAACAAATTAAAATGTCTGGCGGTGGTGGAACAGGAACTATTTGGCCTACGAATATTAATTGGCCTGCTATTACCATTTCAAATAACATTCAAATAAAATCTCAACACATAATTCACAGCATTGATTATGGAGCTTTGTATTTTGAAGGCGGTTCTGATGGTGGTGAAGATGGTATTGACATTCATGCCGGCGGGGTTTACTCACATGGGACTAATTTACTTAATGAAATTAAGAGGATTGATGGTAAACCTGATAGTAGTGGTGATATTAGTAGGATTGATGGTGACATTAGTAGGATTCGTGATGAAATTAGTGATATTAAAAGGGAATTGAAGAATAAGAAGAATAAGTAAGGTGATCTGATGAATGATATTAACGCGCAAGATTTAATTAACCAGTTAGTTAATGAGTACAGTCAAGATATGGCAGCAAAAAATCAACAAATTGCGTTATTAAAAATTGAAAATAATCAGCTTAGAAAGAAGGTGAAAACTAATGAGTAAGGAACTCGCATTCACGGATGATAATGATGTGGTTAAATATTTAGATACAACCACTGCTTTTAATCTGGCACTCACGGCCGACGGGGTGGCCTTTGATTTAACTAATGCTAAGTCAATTCTGGTTAAAATAGCTAATGACGATGGATATATCATGCAACAAACTATTGATTTAACCACTGTAACTAGTCCGCTTGGTGGAACACTAAGTTTTCCAATTAATCAGGATATCATGAACACATTGGTTCCAGATGATTATGATATTGAAGTTTGGGTTACTATGAAAGATGGTACGCAGGCCATCTTTCCAAGCGATGGAACGTTAGGATTTTCAATTGAAGAGAACCTCATGAGTGATACTGGTGAAGTGATTCCGACAATCACTTTAAATGATTTTCAGCAACAATTTAATGATTTGAGTAATCAAATGGAGAATGCGGTTCATAATGTTCAAAAGGGTGATAAAGGTGACAAAGGTGATACTGGTGATACTGGTGCAACAGGTCCACAAGGTATTCAAGGGCCAAAAGGCGATACTGGTGCAACGGGTCCGCAAGGGCCAAAAGGCGATACCGGTGCAACGGGTCCGCAAGGGCCAACTGGTCCACAAGGTCCTGTTGGTTCTGGGTTAGTTGTTAAAGGTACAGTCAACAGTGCTTCACAACTTCCAAATACTGGAAATCAAGAAGGTTACTGTTATTTTGTTGGTACAGATTTGTATGTTTGGGATGCAGGAAAATGGAAAAATTGCGGAAACGTAAGCCCAGATTTAAGTAAATACGTTACTGTTACTGATCTAAACAATGGATTGAGTACAAAAGTTACCGATAACAAAGATGGTACTGAACAACTTAATGGAGTTAAGGTACAGCCGTTCAATAAGTTATCAGATACTATTGGTGGACGGAACTTGCTACCGGGTACAAGTGGAACATTACAAACTGTGGCTAATGCTTCTGGGTATGACCTGCACTTGCCGGCGATTACTCCAGTGGTGGCAACAATTGATAGTGATACAACTTATACAGCTAGGGCATGGCTATCACCAGTTTCATATAACATGAGTATTCAAATAGCGTGGAAAGATGCACAGGGTACCAAGTACTATGATAGTGGTAATACTATATCCGCTGGCACATCTGGCTACAGCACTCGGACAAAAACGCTTAAGGCTGGCAGTACTATTCAGTATGTCACAATAATTTTTAATCAATCACAATCAAGATCTTCAAGTGTATCGTATAAAGAAATGAAGTTCGAACAAGGTTCAATAGCTACTGATTGGACACCAGCTCCGGAAGACAAGGTTAATGTTTCAGATATGCGTAAACCTGCAAGTGATGTAGCGGGAATTGAAGAGGTTAACGCCAAACAAGATAAAATTGGTTACACGCCGGCAGATGATTCCAAAGTAGCCCACCTATCTGGTAAAAACAACTTTGACACTGTTCCAACTGTTAAAAATAATCCGTTATTACTAGCAAGCAGTTTGCCATCTGACTTAGCACGTACGACTAAGGATGCTAATTTTACAAGAAAACTTCAAAAGTCTGGAATTGACGTGGCAACCACAACGGATGTTAAAAATGCTGTTAATACCGCAACAAGTAATGTGGTTACAACTAATAAATTAGCAAACTTTACAGCAGGTTTGCAGTCTGGAGGTGTCTCAGTCGCTACTAGCGACGATTTGAAAAGCGTTGAGAAATCGGCTTGGCATCAATTAAATAATATTCCTCTAGGAGGAACATTTCTCTATAGGATTGACCAAAGTTCCAAGAGGATTTATATTATTTACTCATTAAATACCAGTAGTTATACAAATAGTGGAACTAAAATAGCTGACTTTTCATCAATAGTAAATAATATAAAGACTATCTCTGGAATCATCTACGCTTCTAATGAAGTCACCGTCAAGTACAGCAACGATACTGGGACGCATGCTAATTTGTCAATTAGTAATCCTGCCTATATTACGCCAGATTCTGACTTAATTATATATGGTACTTCTTGGGTAGGCATCAGTGATGGAGCTTATTTTACGTATGATTCTCTAAAATAATAATTAAAAATCGGATACAATCTAAAATAAAGAAGGAATTTTTATGACTTATTATGTAACACTTGATACAGACGGTTTCATTACGGCGTACCAGAGTTTGCTATATTAAGTATGCACTAAATAAAAAAGGAGATAATAAATAATGTTTATTTATGTTACGTTTGATTCAAATGGTTTTGTCACTGATTATAAGAAAGTCGAAACCGAAGGTTATACAAAGGTGTTCGTCTTAGATTCATGGATTAATCAGTTTGCTCAATATCCAGATAAGTTTAGATATGATTCAACTAATCAAACATTGCTTAATCCAGGTAACTTACCGAGTGTTTCATTGAACCAAGTAAGTACAGATGTAACCACCTTACAAACTCAGTTACAATCTTTGCAATCAACAGGTACGCAAACTGATTCACAATTGGGAGCTTTGGTAAGTAACATTTCAGTGGTTCAAGGACAAATTCTCGGAGAACTACAAAATATTCAAACTCAATTAAATGCTTCTGAAAAAGCAACTACTGTACCAGTAGCAAATACAACTAATTCACCAGCTTAATAAAAGGAGGTAATACAATGTTTAATATTGATTGGCACGGAATGCTTAAAATTGAATATGATAACGGTTGGTTATCTTATGATAAATTGAAACTGTTCGTTGGTTGGAATGAATTAACAAAAGATCAGTTTACTGATATTACTGGTAAGAATTATGACACTGGTAGCGTTGCCCAAGTAACAAGCTCATTATAACGATTACTCAGTTTAGTAAACCCACATGTGATCTCTTGGCGGAATGCAAGTTTAATTAAATTAAAGTCCGTCACTTTTTTGGAACAGTGGTATAATCATTTTCGTAGGCATTACCCCCTTTGGTGCCTACGCATTCGAATATTCATCTGAGCATTTATGAATGCCCCATGCTCATACATTCCCCTCAATGTATGTGATGTATACACGCCCGTCATAAGATGGGCGTGTTTGTTTTTAATAATTAGTTGTTACGACTATATAATCGTGATACAAAGTGTTTGTGGAATTCCATTCCTCCAAGAAGGAATTTCATATTCTTCAATATGATATGAATTGAGGGCGCCCTTTAAAGCGGGGCGTTTTCTTTTACACAAATTTTATGGAGGTAATTTTATGTACACACAAATTGTCGATATTTTTAATTCTCTTAAAGCAACCGGACTGGTTGCTTTTTTAATTGCTGTAATTCCAGCAACTTACAAATTGGTTAAACCGTTGATTGAAGCTAAAATTAAAACTGAAAAGAATACTCATATCAAGCAAGGGATGGAATTAGGCTTGAAATTAGCGAATGCTTTCGTTCCTGTGGTGGCAAGTATGCCTGCTTTAAGTAACTCAGATCGCAAAAAGGCGGTTAATCAATTTGTTGATTCTGGCTTAAAAGAGTCCGGCTTTAATTTTAAAGCAGAAACAATTGAAGGATTAGCAGAACAAGCTTACCAGTATTATAAACACACTCTAAAGGGAGATAATCACAAAGCACCTGTTACTCCGGCGCCTACAAATGACGTTACACCCGACGTTCCAGTCGATGACGATCCGGAAGTATTTAACGAACCCCAATCATCTGAACAAAAGTAGGAAGTGACGAAAATGACAAAAAAGGTTGCTGATTTATCTGCTTACCAAGGCAGTTCTGAGACCTACATGAAATTTTTAAAAAGTCACGGAATTGATGCCACGGTGGTTAAATTGACGGAAGGCACTGGATACATTAACCCTAAAGCTAGAGAACAAGTGGCTAACGGATTCAAAGTATTTGGTACTGTGAGTGTTTATCATTTCTTTCATGGTCATGGTTCATCAGAAGCTAAGTATTTCTTAGCTTGGGTAAAAAGCTTTGGGTTGGATAAATCCACAGTCTTGGCCCTAGATGTGGAAGCACAAGACCTTCCTTGGAAGACCACACCCGAAGTAAATGTCTTTTTAAAGGAGTTAAAAGCCAACGGATTTACCAACGTTATTACTTATGGATCCGGTTCATGGTTTGCTGAAAAGCGAATTGATCGAGCGAAACTTATTGATAAGCATATTTGGGTAGCGGCGTATGGTGTTAGTCAACCGGGAATTGATAATGCGAATGCCTGGCAATATACCGATAACTATGATGGATTAAAGGTTGACGCCAGCTTAGATTTTGATGGTTCACTGTCCGGAAGTGGGGTAGTTATTAAACCTGCTAAACCGGAATATTATCAAACTCCAGGCCTATACGAAGCAACACAAAGCGTAATTCACCAATTTAACGATGCTGAATTCAAGTCTAAACGGCATACTCGTCTGATTAAAGGAAGTCGATTCTATGCTACCCCAATAAGATATGGTGAGATTTATCGACTTTCTACGCCAACTGGGTACTATACAGCTAATAAGGACAAGGTTAAGTTTATCTTTGCAGTAAAGGCTGGTGATAAGTAATGGTGGAAGTCCCTGATGAAATTAACATGACTAAAATGCTCATTGGCATTAAAGAAGATATTTCTTCCATTAAACAACAGCTGAATGATCAGGCTGATTTGAATGCTAAAACAGATAAAGCTTTGGCTAAGTCTATTGAAAATGAACATCGAATTGATAATCTTACACATATTAACTATGCATTAATTTCTTTAGTGGCAGCGGGAATTATTGTACCGTTGATTATTTATTTAATTGAGAAATTTATGTGAGATGAATCCCCCTTGAATGATTATGGGGGGGAGTACATATATTGGTATATATTAATTAATATTATTTTGTGCTTTTGATAATATTATGCATATATTAGCTTTTGGTTATTGAACTATCATTTTTGAGGACAAAATAGCTAATAACGGGCAAATAACGGCCAATTAAAATTATAAATGCCTTTATATCAACGTTTGTAAGGGACACTTGTG
>NZ_BJVK01000032.1 GCF_007989105.1 Lentilactobacillus kefiri
TATTAAATACCGAGAAGTGTCAGTCTCAAGCAATATTTGAGGCTGGCACTTTTTTGCAGCTGACTGTTTGATCATCATTAACAAATATTTGCATGTGAACAAAACTTTTACATTTCCTTCACGGTAACTTTACAAGGCCGTTTTATGATGTAGCCGTATCATAGAAAAGGGTATTGGAGGAAACAATCTTGAAAAAGCAAATTGCATTGATTGCCGTTACTTTAGGTTTATTTTCCGTTGGGGCACCCGTTGCATCGCATAATTTTTCACCGGTTGCAACTGCAGCTGCCAAGACCACCGAGGTTGTACCCGGTTCACAGATTAAATTGGCTGGCGCGGTAAACGTCCGAGATTTAGGTGGCTACAAAACTGAATCCGGTAAAGTGATTAAGCCGAATATGCTGATTCGTTCCGCAAAGCTGAACACGCTGACTTCAAATGATGAAGCCATTTTGACCAAAGAGCATCATGTAGCTGTTGATGTTGACTTGAGAACCCCCGCTGAAATGAAGGAAGCGCCGGACAAACGAATGAGCGGTGTTAAATACATTGCCAACCCGGTTGTTTCGGATGCTGAATCCAAAGAAAACGATAAGATTGCCAATGGCCAAACTGGGATGATCGATTACTACAAGTACTTCGTTGATTCAACCCAGGGACGCCATGCTTACAAAGTATTATTCCATGAACTCTTAACAGTGCCAAGCAACAAAGCGGTTCGATGGCATTGCAGTGCCGGTAAGGATCGGGCAGGATTCGGCACCGCTTTGATCATGACCGCCCTGGGTGTTAACAAATCAACCATTTATAAAGATTACCTGTTGTCCAATAAATACCGAAAGCAAACCAATGACCAGGCATTGGCCGAACTCCGAAAGAAGGGTGCAAGCAAAGCGACAATTAAAAAGAACTACTACGGTTTGATTGTTGAAAAAGCCTATTTGGATGAAGCTTATAAGGAGGCTGAGACCCATTATGGTTCAATGAAAGGGTTCCTTGAAAAGGGACTTGGCTTAACCCAAGCTGATTTAACCAAACTACAAAATAAATATTTAGAGAAATAGCCCACATGTTTTAACCCCCACCTCACGCAAAAAGCCCATCTTTATCAATTCTGGTAAAGATGGGCTTTTTTCTGTAGCCTGATTAGTTGAGATTCATAAATTGTACCACCGGATTAATTTTTTGTTCCTTAGCCAATTTGGCTGCCGAATTTTCAATCTTGGACCGGCTGTTTTGACCCTTTTTCGTTAAAGCAATCATCATTACTTCTTTGGAAGTATTTGATTGATCCTTTACTTTGCCAATGTAAATATTGGCAATGAGTTTGGCATATTTGTCACTTAGTCCGGTTTGAATCACTTGAAGCTTCTTTGACTGACTATCGGTGCTGGTATTGGTTAAACCGGCACTAGAGGAGTCGGTATCTGTTGAAGAGGTATTTCCCTGAATCGCATCTTTTTCACCAGTTTGCTTGATATAACTTTGAAATTCTTTTGGCGTGATGTAATTACCCTTAGTTAATTGCTTGAGGTTTAATTGATAGTCGCCCAAGTGGTAATCTTTCAAAGATTTGTTGAGATTTTCGATTTCTTGATCATTGAGTCGTCTTCCAATCACTGACAAGTCAATTTGTTTTCCAGATATTGACTGCTTGGCGATGTATTGATCACCCATCTTGGCGTCAATAAACTCCGATAACTCCGTATCAATGTATGATTTATGGACGATTGAATAAGCTGAAATTGAGCTGGGGATGATAATGATGATCGAGATAACCAAGATTAACATTCGCTGCTTAAAAGGGACATTCAACTTTTCGCCGCTTCGAACCCGAAAGAAAATAGTTCCGATAGCGGTTGATAGCGCGATGAAAAAGACGTTGATTAAAAAAAGATAACCGGCACCCAAAATAAATGTCGAATTTAAATGGCTGATTCCATAGCCGACTGTACATAGTGGTGGCATTAAAGCTGTCGCAATTGCAACGCCGGGGACGATGTTGCCGCCATCCTTTTTCGCAGAGCTGATGACACCGGCAAATCCACCGACAATTGCAATCAAGACATCCCAAAGTGTTGGCTCGGTTCTGGCCAGCAGTTGGGCACTGGTTGCGTTTAAAGGTGAGATGAAGAAATAGATTGTCGCTCCCACGACGGCAACGGTCACTTGAATTAAAAGCAGGCGGGTTGACCGGGCGAGAATCTTTGGGTCACGATTCCCCACTCCATAACCAATCCCAACAACTGGTGCCATTAATGGTGATATCAGCATTGCCCCAATGACGATTGGTGGTGAATCGACATTTAAACCAACACAGGCAATAATAATGGCACAGAACAAAATAGCCTGGGTTGACCAGGTAAAGTTGAGCCCCTTCCTGACATTTTGACCTAGGATCCCCGTTGAAAGTTGTTCCATTACAATCATCTCCCTCATGTGATATTCTGGTTTTAGAATATCACACTTGATGATTATTTAAATCTTTGAAGTCCGGGGCAGACACGGACCGATAATTTCCGTATACTGTATGATGTGACTATTTCAAAAAAGAGGATTGACTAGATGACGCCCCAAGAACTTCTAAAAACTAAATTTGGATACGACAGCTTTCGCCCGGGACAGCAGGCTGTTATTGACGACATCATGGCCCATAAGAATGTGTTGACCATTATGCCGACCGGTGGTGGTAAATCACTTTGTTATCAAATTCCGGCAATGCTAGAAGATGGCTTGACACTGGTTGTTTCGCCATTGATTGCATTGATGAAGGATCAGGTGGACGGTTTAAATGAAACTGGTATCCCGGCAACCTTTATCAACAGCAGTCTGGATTTTGACGAAATGGATGAACGGTTTGCCCAAGCTCGCAACGGGGAAGTCAAACTGTTATACGTTTCCCCTGAACGACTGGATTCCGGTGCCTTTTCAAGACTTGCCAGCCTGCCGATTGATTTGGTAGCCGTTGACGAAGCGCATTGTATTTCTCAGTGGGGCCACGATTTTCGGCCAAGCTATTTGGCTTTGACCGAACGACTGCATCAACTACCGACCAAGCCAACAATTGTGGCGTTGACAGCGACCGCTACGCCACAGGTGGCCGATGATATCAAGCAGCGGCTGGACATTCAAGATGAGGTTAAAACCGGTTTTGAACGTGACAACTTGGCATTTAAGGTTGTTAAGGGTCAGGACAGCGACAAATACATTTTGGACTACTTGAAGCTGAACTCCGGTGAGTCCGGCATTATCTATGCCAGCACTCGCAAGAAAGTTGAGCGATTGACCAAATTACTCAAGAAACATAAATTTTCCGTTGCCAAGTATCATGGCGGGATGACCAAAGACCAGCGCCGTAAAAGTCAGGATGACTTTCTGTATGATCGGGCCTTGGTTATGGTTGCCACCAATGCCTTTGGAATGGGGATTGATAAGAGCAACGTGCGCTTTGTGATTCATGACGCCGTTCCCGGCAGCTTGGAAGAATATTATCAGGAAGCCGGTCGTGCCGGCCGGGATGGTCTTCCCAGCGAAGCAATCTTATTATTTAAATTAAAAGATGTTCAAACTCAGCATTTCTTCATTGATCAGTCTGAACGAGACGATGAAAGCAAGCAGCGGGCATACAAAAAGCTCCAGATTATGACGCAGTATGCGAATACCCAGCAGTGTCTGCAGCAGTTTATTCTTGAATATTTTGGTGACGAGGGACCAACTTGTGGTCGCTGCAGTAATTGCCTTGATACCAGAGAATCGCAGGACATTACCGTGGATACACAAAAGGTTTTGTCCTGTGTTTTGAGGATGAAAGAACGATTTGGCAAGAGCCTGGTTGCTCAGGTTCTGACCGGATCCAAGGTTCAAAAGGTGAAGCAGCTTCGATTTAATGAACTTTCAACGTATGGGATTATGAAAGGGATGCATCAAAAAGATGTTGTCGGCTTGATTGATTATTTGACTGCCACTGGTTATTTAGCTGCCAGCGGTGGCCAATTCCCAATCCTCAGAGTGACGACTTTGGGAGCCGATGTTTTACAGGGAAAGGAAAAGGTTTCCCGGAAGATTTCCATTAAGGCTACCAAGGCATTGTCAGAAAATGATGACTTATTTGAAAGCCTTCGTCAGTTAAGACGAGAATTGGCTGAAAAGCAGGGCGTTCCACCATTCGTCATTTTCTCAGATAAGACACTCCATGAGATGAGCGCTGTGATGCCAACCACTGATTCTCAAATGTTGGATGTGAAGGGTGTCGGTGAAAGCAAGCTCGCCAAGTACGGTGAACAGTTCCTGGACGCTATTTCAAATTATCAAGATAATCAAAAAGCAGAAGTCAAAGCATAATTGCGTTTGTGGCAAAGGGTTCCCAGTATCGGACAGTCGATATGGGAACCTTTTTTGGCATATTATTAAAGCTTAATCTCACCAGTGGGTTGACCATTCGTGTTATAAATGAAGTGAAACCAGAGGAGGGGTATTATGGCTGACGATGTGCAAAAGCGGAGCAAAAACTTTTCGATTATTGCTGTCCTGGGGATGTTCTCGTTTCTTACCGCTTTATCGGGATCCAGTACAAACCTGGCAATTCCAAAAATTGCGATTGATATGAATGTTTCCAGTAGTATGGCGACTTGGATTGTTCAAATTGGGTTGATCACGACGGCCATCTTACTGGTCATGTTCGGCCACATTGGCGATATTTTATCCAAAAACGTTGTGTTCCTGGCCGGCGGCATCACCTTTTTAGTCGGCTCGGCAATCACTGGTGGTGCGCCAATTTATGTCATTATTTTATTTGGCCGGGTGATTCAGGCAATTGGATCCGCAATGATTATGGCCAATTCAATGGGAATCGTGACCCAGTATTTTCCTGATAAACGGCGGGCTGAAGCCTTAGCTGTGATTTCGATGTTTATCTCGGTTGGGGCAATCTCCGGTCCAGGAATTGGTGGGCTAATCATTTCATCTTCCAGTTGGCGATGGATATATTGGATTAACGTGCCATTGGGAATCATTATTCTCTGGTTAGGATTTAAATTCTTACCAGTTCCCAAAGCCAGCTGGTCACGAGTTCGTGAAGTAACCAAAGGTGCCAACTGGACCGGTCAAAATTTGTTTACCCTCGGTATTATTATCTTCTTCCTGAGTGGATCGTTCTTTCAAAGTGGTCGTTCTAAATTGTTGACCGGATTGGCTTTCTTCCTGGTTGGTGCAGCCATTACAGTTTATTCGTTTGTTCAAGACGACAAGGCCAACCTGCCGTGGATTGCGCCCGAAGTCATTCACAATCGAGGGTTCATGACTTCTATCACAGCATTGGCGCTGGTCATGTTGGTTAATTCAGTATCAAATATTTTACTGCCATTTTACTTTCAAAGTTATAACGGAATGAGTGCCTTTTACAGTGGGCTGATTATTATGTTGCAATCCGTCACCATGCTGTGCACGACGCCATTTGCCGGCTTCTTGGCCGATCGGATTAATCGGGAGTTAATGACCGTTGTTGGGCTGTTGATCTTGATGATCTCACAAGTTGGGTATGCACTTTTCCCAAATGCCATTAATATGTGGCAGATTATTCCGCCAATTGTGTTAAACGGTGTTGGAATGGCCATCTTCCTCTCACCAAACAATGCCTTGACGATGGGGTTAGTCGATAAAAGGTTGTCGGGAATTGCCGGATCACTCAATTCATTTGCCCGGACGCTGGGAATGACAATTGGCATCAGCTTTGGTTCATCGTTGCTATTCTTCCAGCTGCCCGGTGTTAATCGAATCAGTTCATCAGTTGGAATTCGATTTGTTCACGCATTTGCCAATGTCTTCTGGACGGCAACCATCATCTCTGCCATCGCATTGGTTCTAGTTCTCGTACGTTACTTGGAATCCAAGCGAAAAGCCAATTCAGCCGCGTTAAAAAAGGCTGCTTAAATTAAATATTCACGTACAAAAAAAGTCGTCGGTTTGACGGCTTTTTGTTTGGCAATATTAGGCAATTCTTCGAACAGTCCCGTTGGTTTCTTTGAGCCATCCCGGCGCATTTAAAGTGGAGATGCCAACGCCTCCGGTATCTGATTGATTATGGTCGTGAAGAAATAAATGGTCTCCAAGATAAAGGGCGACATGTGAATTGACTTGGCCTTTTGAGTTCGTGAAGAAGAAAATGTCGCCACGTTTCATATCTTGAAATTTAACCGGTTTTCCCATGGTCACCAACGTGTAGGTTGTGATATTATCCATTCGTCCAAGTCGAATGCCAGCTTTTCCGTAACAGTAACGGATGAATGAAGAGCAGTCAAAATGGTGATTCTTAATGTCACTTAAATTTCGTCCGCCACCATAATCATACTTGGATTTACCAACCAGCTTTAGCCCGGCATTAATGGCAGTTTCAATCTTTGGATTGGTTCCTTTGAACTTGTTTAGATCTCGAAACTTGACGTTTTGAGCGCTGATCCAATATTGATGACCTGCCTGTTTAAAAGCAATGTAGCCAACTCGTCGCATGTTGTTAAGATCACAACGTTTCTGGCCGACAATATTGGCTGACAAATGTCTGGTCTTCGCGGTTCCCAAATAGTTGGCTCCTTTGGTACCAGCGGGAGCGGAGTATAGCTTTGCGTTGGAATGGATGATTTGCAGGTCATAACGATACTTATAACTTTCAAATATTTTATTTGGTGCGACATCTTGTTTGACTTCGGATACAACAGTCGGCGTACTGTCTGGATCGATGACCGATTTGACGAAGATGCCGACAATGATAGCGACTAAAAAGATGGAACCTGTGATGATGAGCAGTTTGCGATGTTTGCGAAACATATTTTTACCCCCCCCAAGTGATAGGTCTATTTCATTACATTATTAGCATAGAATGAATTGCCTGTTCGTTTTCCTGCGGGTTCTTATGGTTTCTTTAGTAAAAATTGGGATTCTTTTGACTTTCTTTAAAAATGAACACTTCTTGACATTTGTTCTCAAAATTGTACAATTAGTGCCAAGTCAAAGTAAAAGTATTTTATACTTTTACTTAAAAGTAATAATTACTTTTATGACAAATAAGAATCTGAAGGAGAAGATTATGAAATCAGAACCGATCAATCGAACAAGTATGTGGAAATTTAAGCTGTCTGCTGCAACAATGACGCTGATTCCGGCTGCCGTTGGAATCAACTATGTGGCCAAAGCACTGGCAGAAGGACTGAAGCTCCCGGTATGGTTGGGATCACTGGGAACCTTTCTGGCAAGTATGCTTGCGGGCCCAGTTGCCGGTGCCGTCAGTGGTTTCATCAACAATGTTATTTATGGATTAACTTTGTCGCCAATTTCAACGGTCTATGCAATTACCAGTATTGGTATCGGAATTGCGGTTGGTATTTTACATGCCAAAGGCTGGTTTTCATCGATTCGCAAAGTCTTTATTTCAGCTATTATAATTGCCATCGTTTCAGCAGTTATTTCTACGCCACTCAACGTTATTTTCTGGGGTGGTCAGACTGGGATTGCCTGGGGTGATTCACTCTTTGCCTTAATGGTCGCCAATCATGCACCAGTATGGCTGGCATCATTTACCGATGAGTTTGTTTTGGATATTCTTGATAAAGTCTGTGTGGCATATCTGGCGTTCTTCATTTATCGTCAGTTGCCGCAACGGATGGTGCGATTCTTTAGGGATGATAAGTAATGACTGATCAAAACATGCTCACGGGGGAGACAGTCGGCAAATCAAAGTGGTATAACGCCATTGATCCCGTGACCAAATTGTTGTTTATTCTTGATATGGCACTGCTGAGTTTTGCCAGTACGAACCTGGTAATCGAAGGTGGACTGATTGCCATGGCGTTGGTATTGCTATTATTTTCAAAAGTCAGTTCCACTACGTTCAAAGCATTGGGATTCAGTTTATTTTTGATCTTTACCATGCTGGTCATTCAAGGGCTGTTCTACAGTCAAAATCAGACAGTCCTATTCTCAATTATTGGCATTCACTTTTACAAGGAAGGCTTGCTGTATGCGACAATTTTGGGTTCCAGGGTCTTGGTGATTATTTTGGCAAGTGGCTTTTTCATGGTCACAACGACAATTTCTGAAAATGCCAAATACTTGGAGCAGTCCGGTCTTTCGTATAAGACGGTCTATGTGCTGATGTCGGTGTGCTATATTTTGCCTGAGATTATGGCCAATATGCGAAAAATTCAGCAGGCCCAACGTGTTCGAGGGACTAACCCACAAAAAACGTTCATTCAAAAGTTGAGATCGGTTCTTCCTGTGTTGATTCCTCTGGTTATTAAGACACTTGACCAGTCGATGACCCGCTCAATTTCATTGCAGTTGCGGGGATTTGATAACCCGAAGCGAAAAGCGTTGAAGGGTAACAATCATTATCGGTTGGCCTCAGTTGGACATTATGGTTTGACGATTATTGCGGTTATTTTGATAGGATGGAAATTATGGACGAAGATAAACGGATTATTCTAAAAGACATCAACGTTCGATACCGTGGTGCCGACGATTTTCAATTGAAACACGTGAATGCCACAGTTACCGCCGGTAAAATCATCGGTATCATTGGGAATAGTCATTCCGGCAAGTCGACGCTTTGTCGAGTATTGGGTGGTGTGATTCCCAATATCATTTCAGCAGAGATTGATGGCACGTGTAACCTGTTGGGATATTCACCCAAAGATGATTGGCAGGCATTCAATGCGAGCACTGGCGTGGTTCTGCAAAATCCAGCAGGCCAATTAAGCGGCTTGGCAGATACGGTTGCCGATGAACTAGCGTTTGATTTGGTCAATCAAGGATTGCCGGCAAGCTTTATCAATAAACGCGTGGCAAATGTTGCTGCCCAAATGGGGTTGACTGCTCAACTCGGTCAATCACCGGAGAGCTTATCCGGTGGGCAAATGCAACGATTAGCCATCGGAACCGCAATTGTGACTCAGCCTAAAATTTTGATCATGGATGATCCAACCAGTGAAATGGATCCGGTTGGTCGAAAACAGTTTTTCGGTTGGTTGGATACCGTTCAAGATACGACGGTGTTCATTGTCAGCAGTGAAATTGACGATTTATGCGAGGTAGCTGATTCAATTTGGATTCTCAAAGATGGTGAGCTGATTGTTCACGGATCACCGGAGAAAGTTTTCAACCATTTATCAGCTCAATGGCGAATTCCTGAACCGACTGCGTATCAGTTGGCTCAACGAATGAACTGGCGATTGGATGACAATCGGTATCCGGTGACTTCTGCAGAGCTAAAGGAGGCATTTGATGCCCAAAATTGAACTTCATCACTTGCAGTTTTCTTATCCAGAAAAGTCATTCAATTTGGCGGTTGAAAACCAAGTATTTGCTGATTCGATGGCCGCCATCGTTGGTCAAAATGGAGCCGGAAAGTCGACAATCTTTAAATTATTGACTGGGCTGTTGAAAGCAACCACCGGTACGATCAAAGTTAACGGAACCGAGTTGGGGGAACTAAAACCGGCTGACCGTTTAAAAACGATTGGAATTACCTTCCAGAATCCTGATGATCAGTTGTTTAATGCGACCGTTAAGCGTGAAGTTGAGTGGAGCTTGTCTCAAATTAGTTCCGATAAGGCCATTAATTCTCAGCGAGCAGATCAGGTGTTGGAGAAGGTTGGCTTGACTGAGAAAGCAGAGGAAAATCCTTACGATCTTTCTTTATCTGAGAGAAAGCTGCTGACGGTTGCCACTGTCTTGGCAGTTGATCCGGCAGTCTACTTGTTTGATGAACCTATGATGTCACTGGATTGGCCCAGCAAACAGATGCTGACTGATATTTTTCATGAATTGTCAGCTGATGGCCATCAAGTCATCACAATTACCCATGATATGGATTGGGTAGCGGCAGAATTTAGTTCTGTAGCGGTCATGGAACATGGACGAATCAAGTTTACGGGTGCGCCAAGAGAATTGTTCGGGGACCGTGATTTGGTTCAAAGGGTCGGCTTATTGCCTCCTAAGATAATGGCGCTGACCCAGATGCTGGGTGATCCCAAGACTTATTTATCACCTGAAGATTATCAAGTTAAACATCAGAATATGTAAAACCACCATTTTAGGCTTCCTGATTAAAGGCATTATGAACGCCAATTGGAAGCAATAAAATGGTGGCTTTTAATTTCTGGCCCAAATTGTATTTCCGAGGAGCTGATTTAGCGGTATGATTAAAGGCATGATTTAATTGAAAAGAGATGGCGATATGCTGACAGAATTCTTAATTGTTTGTCCTTTGGTATTTTTGGCGGGATTTGTGGATGCCATTGGTGGCGGTGGGGGTTTGATTTCATTACCTGCCTATTTGATGGCTGGAATTCCAGCGCATTTTGCCGTTGGAACCAACAAGCTTTCTTCTGCAATGGGGACGACGATTGCCACGTTGGAGTTCGCCCGGAGTGGCTATATTCGGGTCAAACTGGCATTTTTCTCAGTGATTGCCGCAATTATTGGTTCATCATTGGGTGCAAATTTAGCATTACATATTACTGAGTATTATTTTCGGATTATTTTGCTGGTGGTGCTGCCGCTGACGGCTTTGTATTTGCTGTTGAATCGACATGCTCTGAATACGAAATTAGCCGATTCGGCAAAATTGAGCTTGTCACAATTTGTCGCAACTCTGCTGATTTCAGTTTCATTGGGTGTCTGGGATGGCTTTTATGGGCCCGGAACGGGGACATTTCTAATTCTGACTCTGGTTGGGATTGCCCACCTGCCAATCAACTTGGCCGCCGGAAATACCAAGGTGATTAATTTAACCACCAACGTGACGGCTTTAGCTGTATTCTTGATGAACGATAAGGTGATGATCCTATTGGGATTAACAGCCGGCGTGTTTAGCATTGTTGGTAACTTTCTTGGCGCGTCATATTATAAAAAATTTGGTAGTGCTATTGCCCGACCAATCATTATCATTGTTTTGGTGATCTTCTTTATTAAGACTGTGTGGGAATTTCTCGATTGATTTGGTAATCCTGCCAGTATTGCGGTATTATAAAACTACCTTGGCAGGGGCACAGAACCACTTATGCTCAAAAGGCCGACAGCTGCGTTTGCAGTTGTCGGCCTGTTACTGTTATCAATAAATTTAACTTTGAGTTATTTTGTGTTTGAGTTATCTTCTGAAATGGTTGGAGACTCTTGAAGATTTGTAGCATCTTCAGGACTTTGATGAATTTCCGTATTTGCTGTCTCATTTTGGCTTTGTACGGTAGTGTTTTGTGCAGTAGTATTCGTAGAATTATTGATGTTTGAATTATTATTGTTTGAATTATTGCGAAGTTGTCTACGTAACATAATTTGTTGAATTGCACTATTTTCTTGTGAATGTTTGTCATCGTTTATCCAGTTATGGATTTGAAATACGTCAACCAATGCCCAAATCCCTGTTATTAATGCACCAAGGCCAAGAGCCCATATTAATAACCAAAAGATTAATGTCATTGCAATAGCAGAACCTGTTTTACCAAAATAGTAACGGTGTCCGCCCATGAAACCTGTAAACCACCATAGTAAATAAGCAACTACAGCATTTTTAGAATTCTTTTCGACTTCAGAATTAACTAACATTAATTCCTGATCACTTAATTCACTTTTCAAATAGTTAGCATCCATATATATCCTCCAGATAGTCATAAATTAGTCCTTTAATACTAAAAATTGATAACAGCTAAAATTATACCTTTTTTGTTAAGCTTAAACAATGAATCCTAATGATATTTTTACTAATATCTAATAGTAAGTAACTATGCGGCCGTAAGAAAAAAGAGCTAACAGTTTTTGTTAGCTCCATAAGTGATTTGTTATTTAATCATCGTCATCCATTATGACGGTATCGTTTAATTCCTTAGCCTGATAGAAATCAGGGAAGACGTGCGCTGTCTTGATTCCCCAGTAATAAAAGACGAGGGATGCAAGTGAAATGACAACGAAGTCCCATGGATAATGGATCCAGTTGATTCCGTTGAATTGTTCACTTCCGAGATAAGACATTGCGGAGATGAATATCAAATAAACAATCATCCACATACTGGAATAGAACGCTTTTCGGGTATCAACGTAACCGGCCCGATACTCATAATAGAAGTAAAATGGCAAACCAATTAGGATAACCAGAATCACTTCGATAGTTGTTGGCCACATTGCCCAATAAATGGCCAAAGAGGCTAGAACAAATGAGAGGGGTGCCATCCATCCAAGATTCTTTAACTTCACCGGACGCTTGAAGTTAGGCGCCATTTTACGGAAGGCAACGGCGGTGACTGGCCCAGTTAGGTAGGCAATCAGTGTTGAAGTGGAAATGACGGTTGCCAATGTTGACCATGATCTGAAAATTGAAACCATCAGCATGCTTAATACCAGGTTGACGATCATTGCCACCCGTGGGATCCCGTACTTTTGGTTGATTTTACCAATAAAGCTTGGAATATGCTGATTGCTTTCCATGGCGTAAAGTGCCCGACCAGTTGAGGCGGCAAATGAAACACCGGTTCCAACCGGGGAAACGAAGGCGTCCATATACAACATCACAGAAAGCCAGCGGATACCCAACATAATTGCCAAGTCAGCAAATGGTGAGTTGAAGTCAAATCCACTCCAGCCGGTTGCGGCAAGGGTGGCTGGCTTCATGGCAGTAATGTAGGTACTTTGAAGCAAAATGTAAATGACACCACTTATCAGAAGTGAAATGAAGATTCCCCGGCCAATGTTTTTCCGAGACTTTTTAATTTCACTCCCCATATTAATCACAGTCTGGAACGCGTTAAACGAGAAAATGATTCCGGCTGCAGATGTGGCGGCAAAAATAGGTGCTGATCCGTATGGCATAAATTCATGAATGGAATGGCCATAATTTTGCGGGTAGAACCCGGAAACTGTCAGCATGATAATTGTAAGGGCAGGAACCCCAATTTTTAAAATTGAAATTAAACTGGTAAAGCTGGTCAATAGCTTGACCGACCAGAAGTTTAACAGTGTGAACACTAAGATGAACATGAATACGATCATCAGACCTGATGTTGTAATCGTGCCACCCTTTAAGAATGAATGGGTCCAGTTAGCCCAAGCCCATGGCCAGGAACTCATGTACTGAACCGCTGCGACTGCTTCAATGGGAATTAACGTAATTAATGAAATCCAGTTAGCCCAAGAAGCGATGAATCCCAGAAGCGGACCGTGGGAATACTGAGCATAACGGCTCATTCCACCAGCTTCTGGAAACATAGCGCCAATTTCGACGTAGTCATAAGCAATGGCGGCAATAACAATCCCACCAATTACCCAAGAAATGATTGCTGCGGGACCAGCAATTTTTGTGGCTTCCCATGAACCGAAAAGCCAGCCGGAGCCAATTAATGATCCCAGTGTCAGCATTACGAGTTGAAAAAGTCCAATCTTTGTTGTGTTTTTTGAATCCATGTATACCTCCTGTTAGCAATGACAACTAGTTTAACAAAGATAGAAATGATTGCAAATGAATGAAAACCCGGTACACCGGGCTATGGTTGTCAGAACAGGGGGTTGCGGGAATTTAATGGATTTTGGATGTGCAATGATCGGACAGAAAAAAAGACATCCGCTTGGGGATGTCTTTAATATTTTCTAGTAATTATCACCTGA
Source organism: Lentilactobacillus kefiri (assembly GCF_007989105.1). Classification (GTDB taxonomy): domain Bacteria; phylum Bacillota; class Bacilli; order Lactobacillales; family Lactobacillaceae; genus Lentilactobacillus; species Lentilactobacillus kefiri. The sequence continues at coordinate 13,642 of NZ_BJVK01000032.1, forward strand.
CGCAGGTGCAACGTCGCCAGTGTTGCTAGTGGGACTATTTTGGGGTTGAGCTGTTGCATTAGCAGTTTGAGCAGCTTGATATCCCGCATTGAAATTGGCAACATCAGTCTTTGTAAATGTACTATCGTTTCCAGCTTGAACACTTGCACCCATATCAGCAGCTTTAAACATTGCCTTCAATGGGGTGTCGCCATCTTTAATAGTATTTTGAACACCGTTTTGAGCGGCTTGATATCCTGCTCTAAAATTGTCAGCATCATTGGAGGTTACAATAGTCGCTTTCCCATCTGAATCAATTCCACTAGGTTGAACAGACGTATGTTTTTTGTTTGCAGCTAACATTACGTCAAGTGGTGTGATGGCGTAATTCATTGGGTCTGGTGCTACAGGAGTTGGAGTAGAAGTAGAAGTAGGACTAGGAGTTGTAGTGTTAGCGGCCTGATTACTAGTGTTCCCGGTTCCAAAATCTACTTCAGATCGTTTTACATATCCATAATGAGTGCCATCTGGTGTTTCTGATTTAATTAAAAGGGTCTTTCGATTGCTATGCGGGGTGTTCAAAGCAACTGTTACTTTTGCGCCTTTTTTCAGTGGAAAGCCAACCTTACGGTCATATACCCTTTTGCCATTATATCGATGGTGATAAATCCAAGTATCATCCTTCAATGTTCCTTCAGCATATGTACTGAAAGGATTGTTGTAGTCTACCGGTAACTTGCCATCTTCGGTTTTAGTGACAGTTCCATAGCCATCGGTCTTGTAAGGTTCTGGTACGCTACCTGTTGCAGTTCCACTTCCGTTGTTGCTGGAAGTTGCTGATGATGCTTGTGCCCCAGATGAATTGGTAGTTTGTGGTGCTTGGGTAGTAGGAGCAGGGATTGTTGTGCGAGTTGGTTCAGTCACAGTTTTCACTGTGGTCTTTTTAACCAACTTAACACTCTTCTTGTTAATCCAGCCACTGAACTTACCGGCTTTAACAAAGTAATAAATGCTCCCACCTTTGACCTTCATGTGACGAAGAGTCGTCAATGCAAGACTCTTACCATGTGAAATACGGTATTTAATCTTGGCATTCTTAGCCGTTTTAAATGGTTTGTTCCAAATAATTCCCTTGCCATTTTTCAATGCGACCTGTTTGTGTGCCATAGGCTTGTTCCAGAGAACTTTGTGATAACCTCGGTGATGACTTGCAGAAGCGTTTAAGCCGGCTCCTCCAAATACACCAAAGGAAATCAATGATGCGAGTGCAATACGTGAAATTTTCATAAAATATGTCCCTCCCAAAAATATGTTTGCAAGTTTTATGCAACAAAGATGAGTTTATGGGACAAATATTAAAATATGGGGTAAAAACAGTTAGAAACACATTAGAAAAGGATAATAAGTTTAACATAATACGCCTTGTTATGAAAATATGTACCAAAAGCACTCCCAGAATGATAAAATAAAAAAGCAGGAAAAATTCCTGCTTATTATTTGGTCGAGGAATCATTAGGATCTTCTTCCTCAGTTATTTTATTAGACATGCGTTCAACCTGGTTAACAATTGCGATGAAGGAGCTGACCTTCTGATTATATTCCGAATCAATATCTGTCAGTCGTTCTTGGTAATCGTTACGAAGCTTTTTCAAACGATCAAAGTCGGCATTTAACTGATTCAGACGATTCCGAAGCATCTTTAAGTTGGCAACAGATGGTGCCAGGTAATCTGGATTATCTCCCTTGGAATTCAAATAGTCGACATAGTCGAATGTATTCAGATCCAAATCCGGTTCAGAAATAATCGTCGTTCCACCGTCAAGCAACGCTTTATTACCGCTCAAGTTTGTTAAAACCAGTGACTTTCCGGTATCCATATTGACAACTTTAACATAACCATATGAACTCTCGTTTACATCGGGGCTCACTGTGTAACCAAGGTTGAAAATAAGGTGCAAGGCATCATTTTGAGGTGTTGTAAATTGATTTTTCATGAAATTCTTTTGATAAATTTTCAATACTTTCTTGATAGCTGCGTTTGGCCTCAATTTTCGTGGCATATCATCACACTCCCGTCCTCAATATACATTATACTTTGAAGTTCAATAAAAAGGGGATTAAATGAACAAATTGTCCAAAAAATCTCCTTTTTCACTGCTTTGATATTATTCTTCAATCATGATTGCTTTAATTCCTTTACCGGCCAATACTCGGCTTGCGTTATAAGGACCAAGTCCTTTTCGGAATGTAATGTAGACTTTCTTGTTTTTCGGAATCTCGTTGATCCGATCACGTAATTCGGTCAGCGGAATGTTTAAGGTTGGCTTGATTGAACCGGTTGCTGGTTTGCCGGCTTCTCGGATATCCAGGAATACCGCATTCTGCATATCTTCTTTTGGAATATCTGCTAACTTGATCGTCGCGGACTTATTTGTCATCTGATTAATTGCAACGTAGCCGGCAATATTCAACACATCACGGGTTGACGAATATGGTGGTGAATAAGGGATTTCAAGAGATGGCAAATCAAATGCCGACAAATTCCCAGTGATAGCGACGGATAATTCGGCAATCCGTTTATCAATACCGTTTCGACCAACCGCTTGTCCGCCAAGAATTTTACCGGTTTTATCTTCATATATTAGCTTAAAATTGACCCGGTCCGCGTTTGGATAGAAGTATGCTCGGTCAAATGGGGTGATAAACACAGTTTTATAGTTGGTAATCCCGATTTGTTGGAGCATTTGCTCAGTAAATCCGACAAAGCTTGCAGTGAGATCGAAAAATTTCGAAACCCCGGCACCGATGAAGCCTTTGTATTCCAATGGACTCCCATTCAAAATGTCGGCCAGTAAATGTCCCTGCCTATTTGCAGCACTTGAAAGCAAACTTGGAACCGGCTTGCCAGTGATGACACTGGTTGTTTCAATCACGTCCCCGATAGCATAAATGTCGTTGATATTGGTTTTTAGATGCTTATCAACAATAATGTGTTGGTCGGCTGACAGCTTAATCCCAGCTGCCTGCGCAATTTCACTGTTAGGTTTAACTCCGGTGCCCAAGAACAGCATGTCGGTTTTATGGATGGTACCGTCATCGAAGAACAAGGTGTGACCATTATCTTGAACTTCCTTTACGCTCTCGTTGAGGATGACATGGACACCTTGCTTTTTGAGCTCTTGGCCAACAATGTCGGTAATCTCAGGATCAAATGGAGAAGCCACGTGGCCTGATTGTTCGACGATGGTAACATCCATGTTGTTTTCAACGAATGCCTCGGATACTTCGATACCGATTGATCCCGCCCCAAGGACAGTGACGTGCTTTGGGTGTTTGGTATCGAGAAATGATTTAATCTTGTCGGCATCGGTCACAGCCCGTAATACGAAGGCGTTGTCTGCGTCATGGATTCCTGGAATCTCAGGAACTGTTGGACTCGCGCCAGTAGCAATGATCAGTTTGTCGTAATTTTCTGTATAGGTTTCATCTTTCTGCAAATCATGGACTTCAACGGTTTTGGCATCTGAATTAATTTTCGTTACTTCATTGAATAACCGCACATCAATATTATTCTTTTGCTTCAATATCTCCGGGGTTCTTTCAATGACTGCTGAACGATTCTTGATTAAACCACCAAGATAGTAGGGCAGGGCACAGCTGGCAACAGAGATTGCAGCACCCCGTTCTAAAATGATGATTTCAGCATCTTCGTTAATTCGTCGCAGCCTGGTTGCAAAGGAAGGACCACCGGCAATACCACCGATAACAAGTACTTTCATAGTTCAATCTCCTCTCCAAATACAGCGCTTACATATACTAATTTAATCATACATGGTTGGCAGTCAACGTCAATAAAAGGGCCTTTTTGATCACAAAAAAAGCATTCATCTCTGAATGCTCAAATCTCACTAGTCTTTTGGAAATGGAATATACGGTTTGTTTTTAGTGTTGGTACGAATAACCATAACGTCACATTTGGCGTTTCGATCAACGAATGATGAAACAGATCCTTCAAGAACTCGTTGAAGACGACTCATACCGGTTGCACCAATAATAATTAAGTCGGATTTGTGGTCTCTTGGGAATTCCATTGAGATAACGGTCTTGGGATTACCAAAACGAATATGGATTGAAATATCTTCAAGACCAGATTCCTTTTTAATTTTATCAACCAATTTATTGAGGTAGTCGGTGGTATCTTCAACAAGGTTATTGATGACGTCGCCGTCAACCATTCCACCGTAATTGTATCCGTATTGTTGAGTGCTCAAAACATGAAGAACATCGAGATGAGCATCATTATTTTTGGCAAATTGTGCACCTTTAGCCAATGCATCTTCTGATTGATTGGATCCGTCCACTGGAACTAAGATGGTTTTATAATTGGATTCCATAAAGAAACCTCCCACAAATTAATTTAAGTTCATTATATCACTAATTATTCTTCGTCATAACGCCTAAAAACTGAAAAGAAGAAATCGTTTTCGGAAAATTAAGGCTTACTTGGAATAATAAATTCAGCTGTTGCAAGGATATGACCACGCATTGCGTCCTGGAGTTCATTTAACCAGAAGCCATCTTTTAAAGGCAGTTTTTCATCCAACGCAAACATGGATAGGTGATAATTATGAACTTTGTCAGGTGGATTTGGTCCATTATAGTGCCAGGCAGTGGTCTGATCTTGATTGCCAATCAATCCGCCAGCCGTACTGTTACGGCCTTGAATCATTGGAATCCTTAACTGCTGGCTGTTATTTTCAGGAATTTCTTTAACATCAGGGGCAATATTGGCTGCTGTCCAGTGAATCCATGGAAACCCGCTGACTGGAACAGCATCCCAGTCTAATAACGTGAGTGCCAAAGACTTGGCATCTTTTGGAACATTGTTAATTTGAATGGGGAATGACACGATTGGCTCGCCACCAAGCATGTCTGCTTTGCCAGCGTGTCGGCTATATTTGTCTGCTAACAACCCTTTTTTCAGTGGTACTTGAATGTCCATACTCATCCCTCCTCAATTCCATGATATGTCTTTTATTGCAAGAATAAAATAATATGAATGCAATTATTTAATAAATCGCAAAACGTAATACCCTTGTCCGTTTGAAGTAATCGTGTAGTTGACATAACCGGCTTTCAACCATTGCTGCTTGGTAGCATTTGCCCAATTTTTGGCATCTTGAATGGAAGCAAAAGTATGGTTGCTTGAAAATTGATCAGGTGTTTTTTGCGGCTTTGAAGGCTTGCTGCTCTTAACGCTGTTCAACACATCCTGTTCCTGAGATTTAACCGATTTGTTTTGTTCCTGGTTAATCTGCTGTTGGAGTTGTTGGCGTTCTTTAGGAGTCAAACCACCGGCCTGGGCGCTTTGAACCTTGCTGCTGAAAGCCTTGACCCGATTCTTTTCGATCTTATTGGTTAGAGGACCCTTTTGAGCTTTTCCGGTAATTTCTTTTTCGGACTTGTTGATCGTTTTACTGATTGAGCTGTTGGAGCTACTCTGCTTATGGTTATTGGAACTGACCATCCAATTGATACCAAGGGCCAAAGCAATCCCAATCACTAAAATCAGCAGGGCAAACCACCAGCCGCTGTATTGTTTCTTGTGTTGCTGGCGCCTGGTTTCCTCTGAATTGAAGTCATACTTTTTATATTGTGGTTCATCGTCATGCTTATTCAAATTAATACCTCATTTAGATTCTAATATTGCATGTTAATCTAGTTGAATATATTATAACAGATAGCAGAAATCTTGTTTTTTTAAACATTAAAGGATGGCCAATATGAGTAAAGTCGCAATCAAAAAGTTTTCAGAATTAACAACTACAGAATTATTCAACATTTATAAATTAAGAGTCGCTGTTTTTATCGTTGAGCAAAAGTGCTATTACCAAGAGGTCGACGATGACGACTTGATTTCCTATCATTTGATGTTCACTGATGCGGATGGTAATTTGGCAGCCTATGCGAGGATTATTCCCGAAGATAACCGGACAGTTGCCCGGATCGGCCGGGTGGTTGTAAATCCCAATAATCGTGGCGGGGGACTGGGACGCAAGCTGGTTCAGGAAGCTTTGGATCAGATTCCCAAGCTGATGCCGGACGCGACCAAAATTGTTTTGGCAGGCCAGGAATACTTGAACAGTTTCTACAAATCCTTTGGGCTAAAAAATGTCAGTGATGTCTATCTTGAAGACGGCATTCCCCATATTGATATGGAGATGCCAATCAAAGATTAGATTGACAAGCTTCAACGGTATATTATAATTAAAGCAACGAATGAATCTTTAACTCTGGTCCCGTGAGGCTGGTAAGAGGACGATATTAAACGAGCAATGCTCGAATTGGTGTCTACCTTACTATATGCGGGGTGGGCATTTTTTGTGCCTTCAGGAGCTTGAAAGATTCAAATAATTTTGAGGGTGGCAAATATTTATGGCAGATAAGAATGAATTTCATGATGATCGTGCGATTCTTGATATTCACGACATGCCCAAGTTTCTTCCATGGGTTGGATTATCACTGCAGCATATGTTTTCAATGTTTGGTTCCACAGTTATTGTTCCATTATTAGTTGGATTAAGTCCAAGTATTGCGCTGTTCGCATCTGGTGTTGGTACGCTGTTACATATCATGATTACCCAGCGTAAAATTCCAGCATACATGGGATCAAGTTTTGCCTTTATCACACCAATGTTGGCGTTGATGAAGACCACCGGTTATCCTGGAATCGCTCAAGGTGTTATCGGTGTCGGAATTGTGTACATGATTGTGGCCGGTATTATTTGGGGAATTGGATCCAGCTGGGTGGATCATATTTTACCGCCAATTGTTGTTGGGCCAATCGTCATGGTTATCGGACTTTCATTGGCTGGAAGCGCCGCTCAGGATGCCATGATGAAAAATGGTAAATACAGTCTGTTATACTTTGTTATTGCGTTGGCAACATTATTCTTAGCTATTATTTTTAACATGTTATTTAAAGGCTTCATTGGCCTGATTCCGGTTCTTTTGGCCATTGTTTGCGGCTACGTGATTTCAGTATTTTGTGGGATTGTTGATCTCAACGCAATTGCCAGTGCGCCTTGGTTCAAGATTCCAGCATTTGATATTCCTGGAATTGATTATAAATTCCATATCGATTGGGCGGCTATCTTGGCTATCACGCCAATTGCCTTCGTTACGATGACTGAGCACATGGGTCATATTATGGTGCTTGATGAATTGACTGGTCGAGACTTCTTCAAGGATCCCGGCTTGAACCGGACATTAGCCGGTGATGGTGCCGCTTCATTGTTTGCTGGTTTAGTTGGTGCGCCTGCGATGACTAGTTACGGTGAAAATATCGGTGTTATGGCAATTACCAAGATTCACAGTGTTTATGTTCTGATGGGTGCTGCGATGTTTGCTATCTTATTCGCCTTTGTTAACAAGTTGAATGTGTTGATCATGCAGATGCCAATGCCGGTTATTGGCGGAATCAGCTTCCTGTTGTTTGGAACGATTGCCACCGCTGGTATTCAAGTTATGGTTGAAAATAAAGTTGATATGGGATTGAAGCGTAACTTGATGATTGCTTCAACCGTCATGGTCATTGGTGTTGGTAATGCTTATCTTCAACTTGGCAAGTTCCAATTTACCGGTTTGGCTTTCGCTACAATTATCGGAATTGTCTTGAATCTGGTTCTCCCACAAAAGGCTGCCAGTGAACGTGAACATGAACGAAAGTTGGCTGCCAAGGCTGCTGAAGAAGAAAAGCAGCGTTTGCTCCATCAACGTCGTTTGCACAAATAATTAAAATTATGTAGAGTGCCCCTAATTGTCAGGAGGGATAGCGATATGCAACAAGCAGAACAACAGGTTGACTATAAGCATGCAAGTACAGCAACGGACTTCGAAGCTGCCAAAAACGTGTTTATCGAATACTCGAAATCATTGGGATTTGACTTAAGCTTTCAAGATTTCTCTGATGAGTTAAATGATTTGGACACTCGGTATAACAAGCCAAAGGGCGATCTCATATTAGCCTATGTTGATTCACAACTAGCAGGTGCCGTTGCGGTGCATGAATTTGAACCGGAAATTGCTGAAATGAAACGTTTGTACGTTCGAGACGATTTCCGAAAATTGGGAATCGGGCAAGAACTGGTTGCTCGAATTATTGCCAGTGCGGAAGACTTGGGATATAAAGCCATTCGATTAGATACTTTGAAGTCCATGAAAGGGGCTTTGAAGATTTACCATGCCGCTGGTTTTAAGCCGATCGATCCATATCGCTTCAATCCTTTAGATGGGGCAGAGTATTTAGAATTAAAATTTGAGTAACTTCATAATTAAAGAGCTTGAAGA
>NZ_BJVK01000033.1 GCF_007989105.1 Lentilactobacillus kefiri
CCTGCAGTCGGCATAATTATACAAATTAGAAGAAATATTAAAATTAGGAATGCTGTTAAATAGGCATTCCTAATTTTTTTAATTTATAAAAACGTACTAGAAAGTATTAAAATATAAATAATAACGGGCAAATAACGGCCAAACGGGCAGAAGAAGTTTAACCTGATACAGAGTAAAATAACAAAATAAAAGCGGAACCTTATTAAAGGTTCCGCTTAATTGGTATAGTTTCATCATGAGAGGAAAGGTTATCTAACTCTTCACGAATCTGTTGATCGTTTTTTGCTTTATATTCATCCATTAAATAGGAATAAATCTTTGTTGTTGTGGATACATCAGCATGGCCTAAACGCTTAGAAATGATGTAAATGTCAATTCCTCGAGATAGTAGGTAAGCTACATGTGAGTGTCGTAAAGAATGAAAGTGGAAGCCCTGTTTTTGAATCCCTAAGTCTTTTAGTATAGAACGCAACTTTTTATTAACGGCAGAGGATGATGGAATGGATTTATATTGATTAACAAAAATTAGTTCTCCATTATTGTGATCCTTCAAGATCTTTAATGATTTCAGCAATTCGTCATTAACTGCAATGATTCGATTTGAACCAGCCGTCTTGGTATCTTTGAATCCACCGCCTTCGGATGAATTCCAAGATTTAGTAATGCTAATCGTTTTAAAATTAAAATTAACGTCATTCCAAGTTAATGCTTGAATTTCTCCCAAGCGAGCACCAGTTAAAACGGCCGTCAGGATCATAAAAGTGGAGGTAAAGTGATAGTTTAAGTGATTCTCCAAATAAGCGATAAGACGCTTAATCTCAGCCACGTTGAGGTATTCCACATGCTTATCACGTGACTTATCATAAATAAGACTGACTCGCTGTGTGAAATCTTTATGAATCAGATCGTCAAGAATGGCATTTTGAACGGTTGCTCTAATTAGTGAATTAACTTTATAAACAGTATCTTTTGCATGAGAATGACCATAGAAATTAATAAATGCTTGATATTGTGGTCGGTCAATACTTTTTAAAGTAACATCACCGAAATAATTATGTAATACTCGACTGGTTATTTTATAGCGATTCTTAGTCTGATTCTCAATTTTGGGTTCTTTGTACGTGTGATAAAAATAGTCAAAATAGTCAGCAAACTTAGGATCTTTAGGAACGAGATCCAAACCATTGTGGATATCGATTTCCAATTGACTCGCAAATAGCTTTGCAGCTGATTTAGTTCTAAAGCCGCTCTTAGTTTTCTCATGTTCCTGACCATTGGCATCATAATAGTAGTATCTTACCTGGTATCCATGACCATGTTTACGTATTGATGGCATTATTACCCTCCTTTGGATAATATACTAACACATAGTGGGGAATCTACTTAATAGAGCGATCATTTATTAATTATCATGGCATATAGATTACAAAAAAATGTTAAAGCCTTTACAACTCCTGTTTTCTTTTGCATTCAACCTTGATTATGTTATACTATTTACAGCAAGTTAGTTGAGGCATGTTTTTACATGCCTAGGTAGCTTGAAAAAACAATTTTTTTTGGGAGGAAATTACACATGAAAAAGTCATTGAAAAAGACTCTTTTTGCTGGTGTAGCTGCATTATCATTTGTAGCTGTTGCCGGTGTATCTAGCACAAATGCTAGTGCAAAATCATATGCCAAAGTTACATCAAACAAAGCTTTGACATCAGACGCTACTACTCGTAACGTTGCTGTTAACGGTACTAACGCTCTTTATACAAAGGCTGGTACTTTGAAGGGTGCTAAGACCGTTGCAACTAAGACTACATTAGCTAGTCTTAAGAACTCTAAACAAGGTCAAAAAAACTTCCGTGCTTATCGTGTAGCTACTACTAACCGTGGCTCAGTTTACTACAAGGTTGTTTCATTTGATAAGACTTACCGTGGCTGGATCTACGGCGGCAAGTCAGTTACTGCATTTGCTGGTGGTATTGCTTCATTCAACACTACTACAGCACCTGCAGCTGCAAAATCAGCATCAGCAAGTTCAGCAAGCTCTGCATCTTCAGCAGAACAAACTACTGCTTTAACTGATGCACAAAAGGCTGCTACTTACAAGATTACTAAGGCTGGTACTGCTAACGATGGTACTGCGACTACTTATTCATATCCTGCATGGACTGAATACAAGAAGGGCCGTACCGTTATTGATGCTACTCCTTACGCTAACGATACCTTCAAAGTTACGGACCAAACGACCCGTACCCGTGAAGGCGACCTTTGGGTAAAGATTGCTGACACTAACGCTACTAATGGTCAAAAGATTAACGGCTGGATCAAGTTCAGTGCTTTAACTGCTCAAAACCCAACACCAGCACCAGCACCTATCGCTGATAATGCCGTAAGACTCAATTTTATTGATTCACAAGGTAAAACAGTTAAGTCTATTGATTATGTAAAAACTGGTGCTAAAAAAGGTGATACCCTTGGGTCATTAACTGGACCAAAAACTGGAACCCAGGATAACTTTTCATGGACGTTAACTAAAGTTGTTGCTGATGATCTTCAAAGTAAGATTGATAATGCTTTGAGTGGAACTGGATATTCTTTTAATGTTTCTCAATATCCGTCTACATTGGCTCAAGCCCAAACAGGATCAACAGTTTCGTTACCTGTAACAAAGGGCGATGTTGTTTATCAAACGCTTAAGCCTTATGTCGCTACCAAAGATGATGTTACATCAACTCATTCATTAACTCCAAATTCCAAATCAGCTGGTGCGTTCTTTAAGGGCTCATTTGATGAAGGTGAAGGTCCTAAAGCAACACACATTGACATTAGTCAACTTGTGCATACGGATAGTGACGGTAAGGTCACAGATCACACTAATTCTTTGCCTACTGTTAAAGCATATATTGACAGTGTAGCGGCAAGCGACAAAGATGCTGCTCTTACAAGCCTTAATAATACTGTTAAAGTGTATGCTGCAAACTACTATTTAGCACCAGCTAATATTAATCCGTCTGATTTATTCAGTGGAACACGTGGCTCTGCTTTTAGTTCTCAAGACGTTCTTAATTATTTAGCAAAGCATTCTACTTTGAATACTCTTAAGTCAGCTATTTATCCGGTATTTAATGCTGACGGTACTGTTAAGGAATGGGATCAGTTAAACTTGAATGCTACGAGTGCTAATAGTGGTACTTTCGGTTCTTCACCTGTTCAAGTTGTTTATACTTACGGTGACGGTAGTGCTGTTTCAGATCCATTTCAAAATAATGGTAGTTCAGTAAATCCATTGACTCCAGTGCCATTGACTCCATTGCAATAATCAATTTAGCTTTTTGTTGATTTATAAGCAAATCCTTTTGGATTTGCTTTTTTCTTTTGCATTGATTAAATTAAGCAAATAATTCCATTTGAACACTAGTTCGATAATGGTCAAAATTCAGATAATCATAGGAGCATTTGTATTCAAAAAGATTGATACCTTACGGTACCAACCTCGAAAGTTTTACATTCTCATTTTTTGCTAAATATTTTAAATGAACTTCATTTGTGGTGAATATGAAATGTTTTAAACACATTATTCTAGAGTTGAACTTTACCATTATATTGTTGCATTGATTTATAAATATATGCTAGGCGTTGATCATAAAGCAATCCTAAAGGATTAGAGTCGGTCTTTATTTGAGCTTTTAGATTATTATATTGCTCTTCATAAGCTTCCGCATTCCCATTAGCTTGTTGCAAGGCGGTTTGGTAGTCTGATGAAGTAGGATCATCATTCTCTAAAGCATTGATAAAGGGCTCCATGGCTTGCATTTGTTGTCTTAATGGCTTTACTTGATTTTTAATAGCCCTTATTTGGGTATTAATCTGTTTTATCTTAGCATCATAATCGATTCTTTTAACAATAATTTTAAGGTTGATTTTTTTAGATGTATAACCCTTTTTGGTTGCTAAAAGGTGATATTTGTTTTTAAAATTAAGCGGTTTGGTAACTTTTATGGAAAAGTTACCGCTGCTTTTTTTCTTAGCAATAGTTTTTCGACCTTCATAAAGTGTTACCTTTGTTCCCTTAGTCGTCTTACCAGTAATAGTTTTAGCTTGATCATTAATAGGGTTAATTTTAACGGTTAATTTGTGTGAAGAAGCATTCGCTGACGATAAAAACATAAATGGTAATGATAAGCCTAAAATTAGATTAATTTTTTTCACAATAAATTCCTCCTATATATTAAAGGGTACATTAATTGAAAGTTGTGTTCAATGCATAATGTTGATTTTCTCACATATTTGAAAAAAGCTTTTTTGTAAAATGTTTAAAATTTTATATTTAATTAGATATTCTCAATTTCATTATTTCGTGACGTATTTTAATAATAGCCTGGCAATCATCATTGGAAATATCAGGATCAATTGATTTTGCTATCGCTCTCTGATTTTTTGATAGTTCAGTAGGGTCCGCAGCTAAGGATGCTTCATTTGCATCGTTTAATAAATAATCAACAGATACATCCAGAACATCTGCAACAGCTTTTAATTTCTCAACTGATGGATTCTTAGTTTTCCAAGAATAAATAACATTTGCTTTCAATCCCGCTTGGTTATTTAATTGATATAAGCTAAGACCTCTTTTCTTTGAAATTCGTTTAATTTTGACGACGTAAATTGCAAGAACAAGTTAGCCAGTCGTTGAGGACAATCCCAGAACGGGCCGTTATCAAATAGAAGTTGTGGCGCTAGAGAGACTACTGGGCCATGCGGCGAACGCGCCGAGCTTCGGCCTCAAAGTTTTGCTGGGGTGTGCAGTAGCCCTGTTGTTTGCGAGGCAACTGATTCAAGCGGTCTTGCGTGGCCTGCACTTGACTAGGGCTAATGTCATCTAGGGACATGCCCTTAGGGAAGTCCTGGCGGATCATCCGGTTATGTGCCTCGTTGGTGCCACGGTCGCAGGACGTGTAAGGATGGGCGTAGAAGATCTCAGTTTCCGTCCCAGCAAAAGCAGTATTTAAGGCGGTGAACTCGGGTCCGTTGTCGGCTGTGATGGTCTTGATGCAAGCTCCCCATTCGCGCTTGATTCCACGCAATGCATAGCTCACAGAGTCTGCATCTCGTCCTTCGATCAAGCGGAGAAGTTGGCAACGGGTCTTGCGCTCAATCAGAGTCAAGATGACGCTCTCCTTGCCATTGCGTTTACCGACAATGGTATCCATCTCCCAGTGACCGAACTGCCTGCGTCGTTCAACGACCTTAGGCCGTTCCTCGATACTGCGGCCAGCCAGGCGCTTAGCCTTTGTGTGGTGCTGGTGAGAGGTCTTCCGCTTAGTCTTCTCCAACAGGTCGATATTTCGAATCTCTAGGCGTTGGTCGTCAATGTACTGGTACAAAGTCGAGGCACAAACAAGCTCTTCAGGAGTAAACAGCTTGTGTCGCTTGGCATAGCCGATTGAAGCATCCGGCGACCATTTGTCCTGCTTAGCTCGCTGTACGTACCAGGCTAAGAAGACCTGTACGCTGGCGAACTTGTCAGGACGATGGCAGCTCAAGCGTGCAGTCTCGTAACGTGCCTGAGCAGCCTCTGGTAGGTATTGTCGATGGTAGACGCGCTTGCCATTACTCTTCTTGACCTGATCTACTGTACCTCGCTTGATTTCATTATTAATGGTCTGCGGGCAGACGCCAATTTCAGCAGCAATCCAACGATTGGACTTCCCAGCTTGGCGGAATCCGGCCACTTTTCCGCGCTCGAGTGATGTTAAGTGCTGACCTTTTTGGCGGTGTGTGCTATCCTGTTTCTGCATCAAGACAATATCCTCTTCCATTGTTTGTGTAGGAACTTCAATGATACAGGATATCTGTTCTTGATGTTTTTTATTGTCCAAAAAATTTTGAGACAGTGGCTAACTTGATTCTAAAATGCGCGTTAATTTTGACGAGTGCTTGCATATAAAATTCTCTCCTTTATAGTATTCACTTTGCTTATTCAAATTCTATCTCAACAACAGATTCTTCCAATTGATCTAGTACTTCGTTAACTGAAATAAAGTGTCGCCACTTATTAGGATCATGCTTAGCAAGTCCCTTAAAATTACTGCTGATCTTATCGTGGATATTTACCAAAAATTTGTAATACATATTAGCTGCTTCACGATCGATTCTTTCCTGTAGCCAACGTTTATCCAGAGAACGTTGGTTATTTTTTTCGGTTAAATATTGACTATTTAGGACTCGAACCTAAGTAAACCACCTGGTTAGTCAAAACATATGTTCTTTTAAAACTTTAAATGAAGCCCCCACGTTTGGGAGCTCATAAAATCACTTTACCGATTACATTAACTTCATCACAATCAAACACCATATCATCATACGCTTCATTGATTGATTTCAAAGTGACCGTGTTATCAGAATTTACATAAAACTTTTTACAAGTAACACCAACATCACGAACGTGGACGATCGCAATTTCACCATTCTCAACCTCTGGTTGATAGTGAATGAACACCTGGCTACCTTTCTGTAGTAGGGGTTCCATAGAATCACCATCCACAGTAACTAATTCATCAGCACCAGCAGGGACCTTTTCACCAGCAATCAGCTTGTGGATTAATTGGGTATCTTGATCCTCACCATTAATAGGGGAACCGGCAGCAGTTGAACGACCGTAAGGAATATCGACCAGCGGTTTGTGGTTAAACATTGAAGTTACTTTTCCGTTATTCTGTTCGTCTAATTGGTCATTAGCATAATTGTAAACTTTTTCTTGGCGATCAGAGGATAACATTTTATTAATCCTTAGAATTCTTCTATCACTATCAGTTAATGAACCAATCTCGTTTTCTTTGAATCCAAGAATATATTCTGGGGTAGTGTGTAAAGCTTTAGCAAAAGCATCCACGTTATTTAGTGGAAATTCTCTAGTTTTATTAAAATACCTTGATAATGCTGACTTGGCCATGTTTACACGTCTAGCCAGTTCACTAAGTGTTAAATGCTGCTCATTTTTTAATTCAATAAGTGTGTCGACTATTTCGTCATTTGTTTTCAATAGAACCCCTCCTTGCTTACCATCACATTATAGCACCGTTCCCAATCGGAAACAATCAAGATATTAAAAAAACTTTTTGACTATTTTTTTAATTATCATGTTGACAATTGGGAACGAATACGATATTCTTTAAGTGTTCCCAAATGAGAACGTAAGGAGATGAAAAATTATGTCAGTAGATTTAAGAAGAGTCAAAGCTGAAAGAATTGCGAAAGGATATTCGCAAGAGGACATGGCCAAAATGCTAGGTTGGAAAAGCAGAGCAACATATTCCAAGCGGGAAACCGGTAAAGTTAGTCTGGGAGCTGATGAACTTGCAAAGATTGCGAGCGTGCTCGGATTCTCTAATGATGAATTAGGAATTTTTTTTACAATAACCGTTCCCAAAAGAGAACGAGCTTAGAAAGAGACTTTTCAGAGTAACGATCAAGTTTTTATTTACTCCGGATTCGTCCACACAGCCAGCATAGAAAGGAGGTGAGTTAAATGGAAAAAGGCAAACTGCATCAGTACTTTGATAGTAATATTCAGCCTATTTTAAATATGGCGATAGGAGTTCTATTTATGACAATTGGTTACTTACTTGGTCATATGTTCTAGAAAGAAGCCAAGTGATCGTCAATGAATAGTTGAAAGGAGGAAATGTCAAGGGCAGTTTAAAAATGTAGGTTTTCGGCAGTTACTTGAGACCATCAAAAAATTAATTAATACTGGTTCAGCTCGGATTTCTGGAATCGTCACGAACACCGAAAAAGGAGTTAATAAAAATGTCAAATTTTAAAGATTGTCTGGAAAAAATGGAAGATGCAATAGAAACGGCAATCTTGTTCACTATATGGTGTTGTATTAATTTTTGGCAATTGATCGTGGTCGGTATTGTGACGATCACAGCAATCATCTTTTTATTAGAATATTAACAATCACGGTTGTAACTATTGAAACTATTGTAGGAATAATGCAAGAAGGCAAAAAGAACACTATTAAATTCTCTCCAAATGATTCAAAAGAACTTAAAGCCTTAGCAGTTATTCTAAATTGATAAATTCCTGGGCCCTTATAAAAGCCGTTCACGCTATCTATATATTTGTAATGTTTCAATAGTTCTAGAGTCGGCTGTTCTTTACCAACTTCTAGTTTAAAATGCTTTCTTATTTTAAGCGAATCAACGGGAGTGCCTAAATTATAGCTCTTAACAATATATCTTAGTATTCGAATTGTAGACCATGGTAAATCTTTGAACAAGTTATTCATATTAATCACCTCAATTAATTGGAATAACTCAAGTATACAACTAAGCCAAAATTGGAAGTGAATTAAATGGATCAGAAACTTCATAATGCAGTACGAGAATATTTATTGGAACTATTGAGCGAAAAAAATAAAAGTCCAGAAATGGCTGCAACCATTGCTGAACTTTATAGATTGTTACTTGAATAAGACACTCATGATGTCTCTTCGGTCAATGCTAAAGATTGCATCACCAATAAATTTGACTTCTCCGTTAGCATCATTTAAAGAAAATTGAATCATGAGACTTTGTGGTAATTACCACAGTATTCATAGAGTTCACCTCGATTAATTGAATTAATTAAATTATACGTCAGTAAATAATAGAAGGAAGTAATAAAAAATGGCAAAACCACGTTTAGTTTTAGAAAAGAAAGCACCAGAACCACGAGTATCACGATTGATTAGCATTAACACTGATTTGTATAACCAGTTAATGGACATTAAGCACGAAACTGGATTAACTGTCACAGCGGTAGTTAATAAGTTTATCGCTTATGGAGTGAAGAATGTGGAAATTGAAGACAACAAAAACGACGATTAATTAATCCACGTCAGATCTTATCAAAAGGAAGTGAGAAAGATGATTAAAACATTAAAGCAATTAATCCACGTTTTGTGGGCAATAGAAAAAGACCTCCATGTTATCGCAAGTAACACAGGGGTCAACAGTAAAGCTGAAATTAATTCTAAAGATATTATAAGTACTATGCGTTCAGCCATTCATGATAGTAACGCAGTAAATTGAGACTAATCAAATAAGAGGAAACGGCGATTTGATTTCCAAACAAATTTTCAACGGCTGAAGTATTTCTAACATTAGCAAGTTCTTGATTAATATCGGCTATATTACAGATATCTTCATCAGACAAGCTAGAAATAAAATCATCGAAAGACTTTTCCATATTTATCACCTCGATTAATTGGAATAAATAAATTATACAACTAAAGGAAGTGACAAAATGTCTCAAGTCATTAGTGCTAAAGTATCAATTCAAATTCCTGATAATTTTGAATTGATAAATAAGGAAGATTACCAAAAGTTAAAACGGGAATCAACCTTTGGACGGACTTGGAATTTAAACGATCTTCGTAAATGGTGTGGGAACAAATCACCACAATGGTTAAAAGAAAATTTCTTGGAAAATCCAAAATATTCACGGGAAATGCAAGCCTTAATGGATGATAGATATTTAGTCCATCGTGGCAGTAAAGGTAGTCCCTGGTTGTTTAAAGCTACCAAAATGCAGCAGTTCCTGGAGGATCATTGGAGCGAATTCAATTGGTAAAAACATTAAATTCTTGGCAAATCTAATAATCGATCGTGACGATTTGAGGAATTATTGGTTTTAATATATAAAGCATTGTCATGATTGTAATCATAAGTGATTTCATAGGTACCATTACCGAGAATGTAAAAGTAGTAATCACCACGAATAATATTGGCTGCTGTGGCTTGAATAAGTTCAATTTTCCCACTGGCCAGTTTTATTAAATCAATATTTTCTGGTGATGCTTGCTTTCCCTTGGAATAAGTTCGTAATCGAATAGCAACAATTTGATGAATCATACGACTTAACCTCCTTAATGGGTTGAATTCAAAATTCTACAAATATTAAAAAGGAGTGATTTGATTAATGGAATCATTGGAAGTACTAGTTTTAGTGTTCTTAGCAGCCCTGGTCATTGAATACTTTATACCAACTGGGCGTCACTAAAAAATAGAAAGGAATCATATCGATGAATAAATTGCAAAAGTATTCGACATCTGAATTAATAGGTGAATTAAGAAAAAGAAAGGAAGCCCAACTGTTCCATGGTGGCCTTTATGCCAATACTGAAATACGAGGCAAATATGGCCAAGAAAATATGAAGCTTCCAAATGATTACTGGATTTTATTAATTAGCGACTTTTCTCCGCTAAATAATAGTTGAAGACGTTTTTAACAATTTCTAATTTGGAATCTGAAAAACCAATTGACTTAAGATATTCTTTTAAATGTTTCCAATCTAAATTTCCCTTAGGAAACGATCTATCAGATCTTATTTCTCTTGCTACATCACCAACTGGTAAGCTAACGTCTTTAAAGCGCATTAACCAATTGTAAAAATCCATAAGAATTCACCACCTTAATTATATGCACTAAATAGCCCACTACCGCAAATGGGTGGACCAGCTAACAACTATAACTACTAATATTATAACACCTGGAGGGTCATCAGAATGAAAACATTAACAATACAGAACCGTATCAAACGTTTGAATATGATTATTGGACGCACACCCGTGGAAAACGATCATAGCTTGTTGGCATATTTCTTTGTCCTAGATAAAGAAAAGCAACGACTATCTGAATATATTTTACATCACGAGGTGGAATAATGACTAAATTTTGGAAAGCAGTTGGTGTAATGGATTCCCAAATATTAGAAACTGGTGTCTCTCGTGCCGACGTTATGCGAAAGCTCAGCATAAAGTATCCGACTTACGTCGTAACTGGGACCGACAAGGATTTTATGAAGAAGCGGAAAGAACGAGTCCCAATTTATCCCGAACCAATTAGATTAATCTGTGGCAGAATCACAAAATCTAAAAGCAAAGAGATTGCAGAAATGAAGAATTCAATTGATCAACGACACTATTTACATTAAAAGATGGAGGTAAATATAAATGGCAAATGAATTATCCCTACCAGAATATACGATTGACTATCAGCTACCTGTGATTACAATTAATAATTTTGATCAATTAAAAACAGCTGTAGAAGCATATGCCAATAAATATCAAGGAATGGCAGTGACAACTTCCACAGAAAAAGAAGCCAAGTCCAGTCGAGCAGAGCTTCGGAAATTGAAGCAAGCTCTTGATGATAAACGTAAGGAAATTAGAAAAAAATATGCTGAACCATATCAACGGTTTGCAGCTCAAATTAAAGATTTGGAAATGACCCTGGATAGTTCGATTAACCCAATTGACGCTGGGCTAAAAGAATTGGAAGAGCAGCAGCGTCAGCTTCGTTTGAAGCATGTTAATGCTTTGATTGCTGAAATGGCACCTAATTACCATGTGGAACCAGGCGAGGTTGAAATTGATCCTACTTGGTTAAATAAAACCACCACCAAGAAGAAAGTAACCGAAGGAATTGCTGATGTGATGGGTTACATTAAAAAGCAACACGATGATTTAAAAACCGGTATCAGTACTATTACCAAATATGCTCAAGCTTATCACATTGATCCAGCTGGTTGGATCGACCAGTTGAAGCAAGGCCAAGATGTTAATTATTTGCTTCAAGCAATTGATAATCAGGTCAAACTAAATAAACAAAAACAGCAGACTCTGGAAGCACAAGCAGCGGAAGCACAAACACATCAAATTCAGCAGAAAGATAAAACGATTGATACTAACACTGGTGAAGTTGTTTCACACACTGTAGTTTTAAAGATTACGGCTACAATTCCACAAATGAAACTATTGAGGGCTTTCATGGACAGTAACCAAATTCGTTATCAAAGAGTGGGTGCTTAATCATGAAGACGATTGAAGCTAAAGATTTGCAGCGAACCTTGAATTGGCGAGTCATTCTATATGCTAAACCCGGAACTGGGAAAACAACTTGCGTTAAATATTTACCTGGTAAAACTAGAATTTTTGATTTGGATAACTCCGCTAAAGTATTAGCTGGCATTAGCAACGTTACAGTCGATGAAATGGATCGAACTCACCCTGAAGAAGACATGAAGCAGTATCTTGAACAGGCATCAGAATTGATTGTTGGTTACGATAATTTAGTTATTGATAATGTATCAAGCTTTGAAAAAGATTGGTTTGTGGAAAAGGGTAAGGGTAGCCATAATGGCATCTCAAATGAATTGCAGGATTATTCACAGTGGACTAATTATTTTTCTAGAGTGATGACTGCTATCTACGCGTTGCCAGTTAATGTGCTAACCACAGCTTGGGAGACGCAACGCCAGATTACCACTGAAAATGGTCAGCAATTTAATCAATATGCACCCGAAATTCGTCAAAGCGTGATGGACGGAATGTTGGGATTATGTGATGTGGTTGGTCGGTTGATTATTAATCCGAAGACTAATGGTCGTGGCGTTATGCTGCAAGGAAATGACTCGATTTATGCCAAAAATCGTTTGGACAATCGAACCATGTGTGCTGCTAAGGACTTATTTAGGTTTGGCGGTGAATAGTATTGCCATTTAAATTATTTGATTATCAACAACGATTAGTAGACGAAACCCGTCAAAAGCTTGCTGAAGGCAATCATGGTGTTTTAATTGTTTCTCCACCAGGAAGTG
Source organism: Lentilactobacillus kefiri (assembly GCF_007989105.1). Classification (GTDB taxonomy): domain Bacteria; phylum Bacillota; class Bacilli; order Lactobacillales; family Lactobacillaceae; genus Lentilactobacillus; species Lentilactobacillus kefiri. Next base: position 12,635 of record NZ_BJVK01000033.1, read on the forward strand.
GTAAGTCAGTTATTATTGCAGAAATTGCCAGATTAACAGTTGCTAAGGGTGGACAAGTAATGTTTTTCGTCCACAGACAGGAACTCGTGAATCAAATAACCCAATCTTTTCAGAAACAAGACGTTGATTTAATGCACTGCACAATTATGACTGTGGGCAAGATCGTTAACCGACTGGGGAAACTACCTAAACCGAACTTAATCATTTGTGATGAATCACAGCATAGTCGGGCAAAGTCTTATTTAAAAATATTCGACTATTACAAAGACGTGCCAAGACTGGGATTCACTGGTAGTCCATGGCGAATGAATGGTAAGGGGTTTGATGATATTTATTCGGCCATGGTTGAAGGACAAAATGTTACTTGGCTAATACAACATCATCACCTTGCCCCATACAAATACTATTCTATTAAGTTAGTGGATGACAGTAAACTAAAGAAATCAAGCACCGGTGATTACACCAATAACTCGATCGATGATGCCATTGGCAAAACAATTTTTGGGGATGTGGTCAAAACATATCGTGAAAAGGTTCCTGGTCAACAGGCAATTGTATACGCCCATGACATTGAACATAGTCAGGCAACCGCAGCCGCGTTTTGTGCCGCTGAAATTAAAGCCGTTCATGCGGATGCTAAGACACCGAAAACCAAACGTGATCAGATTATGCGTGACTTTAAAAGTGGCAGCATTAAGGTTCTATGTAATGTAGATTTAATCTCGGAGGGGTTTGATGTTCCGGATTGCTCTGTAGTCATTATGCTACGGCCAACCGAATCATTAGTATTGGACATTCAGCAATCCATGCGTTGTATGCGATATAAGCCCAATAAAGTGGCAACAATTATTGATCATGTGGCTAACTATACCCGTTTTGGTCTGCCTGATACTCCACGACAATGGAGCCTTGAAGGACGACCTAAGAAAAAACGGCAGAATAACACAAAATCAATTCCGGTCAAAACTTGTCCAAATTGTTTTGCCGTGGTACCGACACAATGCCGTGTTTGCCCACAGTGTGGTAATGAGATTAAATATGACGCTGACGGAATGGAAATTGATGAAACGGCCAGTATTGAAAAAGTTGGGGAATTTAAACTGACTACTGATTATTCAAAAATCCAGACGGCAAGAAAAAAGCCGGAAGATGCACAAAGTTACAAAGAGTTACTAGAAATCGCTAAAGCCCGTGGGTATAAAGCTGGTTGGGCCTATGTACAAGCTAAACGACTAAAAATGGTTAACTAATGGAGGAATTTTAAAAATGGCATTTATGCAAGCAAATTACAAGAACAACGAACACAAAGATTTTTCAGCTTTACCAAGTGGAAATTACGAGATGATTATTAAGTCAGCTCAAGAGAAGGCAACTCAGAACGGGGCAGAATCACTGCAATTAGATTTAGTGGTTCGAAATGACTTAGATGGGGTTACTGGATTAAAAAATACCAATGCCAAGTATCATAATCGCCATGTCTTTATGGACAATTGGAAGCGTAAAACCACCAATCAATACGACCTTGATAGTTTCCAATACATTCTTGAAGCTGTTCAAATTCCGGAAGGAACACCATTGAATACAATTAATGATTTTACTAAAGCAGTTGCTAACAAGCCAGCCAAAGTGTATGTCAAAAAAACGGTTGATGATTATGGCGGTGAAAAGAAAGACATCAATCAAATTGCCCCTTGGAATTTTAGCAAGAGCGATTATCCACAAGTGCAGCATGTATGGAAAGACCAAAATGACGGTAAAAATCCCTTTGCTGGTAGTCAACCAGCATCAGCCCCAACAGATAATCCATTTGACAATTCTGGAGATTCAATTGATATTTCAGACGATGATTTACCGTTCTAGGAGGGTAAACAGTGGCATATGAAAACATTCCAAATGAATTACGGTCCTTAAAACAATGGGGCCTGTTTCAAAAAATCTGGCAACCTGAGCGAAATAAGTACACCAAAATACCCCACAATGCGCTCGATGGTGGAGCTGGACGCACGAATGACCCAAGCACCTGGACGGATTATCAAACAGCCTTAGAAGCACTCCAAACGTATAAAATGGACGGTCTCGCGTTTTACTTTGCTAATGGTTATGTCGGATTGGATATTGATCACATTGGGGATGAGTTGGAGAAATACGCTGCACAGGATTATCAACAAAATGAAGTTCAAGATGTGTTAACGATGACTAAATCCTATGTGGAAATTAGTTTATCCGGTAAAGGAATTCATGCCATTTTTAAGGGCAAGATTCCTGGTGATCGACGCCGCAAAGGCAACGTTGAAATGTATGAGTCCGGACGATTCTTCGCGTTAACTGGAAAAACCATTGGTCCATATAGTGATCGAATAAACACACCACAACCGCAAGTGATGAAACTTATTTATAAACACTACTTTGGTGAAAGCAATGTGATAAAGCTTCCCAATCAAGCACCAATTCGACCTAATGATTTAAGTGTTGATGAAATTATTAAACGCGCGGAACTTTCACGGACTGGTAAACGTTTCAAGATGTTTATGCACGGTGGTTGGGAGGGCTTCTATACTTCCCATTCAGAAGCTGATCTAGCCTTTTCCAATGACTTGGCCTTTTGGACGGGCCGTGATTTTAATAAAATGGATCAAATCTTTCGAAAGTCTAGTTTAATGCGCCCTAAATATGATGAAAAGCACGGAAAAACCACTTATGGGGTTTCACTTCTTAATAAATCCATTAATGAAACTCGGGAAACCTTTAATCCACAACAACATCCCTTGCACAAATATGATCTTAAATTCTTAAAATCTAAGCCTAAAAAGAAATTACCACCTAGAAGTTGGGATGACACTGGGAATGCTGATCGATTTATTGATGTTTTTGGAAATCTAGTCAAATATTCCTATGTTGATAAGTCCTGGTATTTCTATAATGGCAGTTATTGGGAAATGGACGATCAGGGAAAAGCAGCTCAATTCGTTGATATGACCGTGGATAATATGAAGAATGAGAAGTTGCATGTTGCTGCCGGTGTAGATCCTGAAAAGGCCAAAGTAGCTTGGGAAAAGTTTTTGAAGAAGTCGCGTAGTCATGCTGCTAAACAAGCCATGATAAGCGAAGTGCAACATCGGGTTCCGGTATTGCATGGGCAGTTTGATCAAGATAAAACTTTATTGAATACGGTTAATGGTTACATTGATTTAACTTCGGGTATCTTAAAAGACCACGATATTAAGAAAATGTTCAGTCATCAGACAAGCGTAGAATATACCGACAAAATCGATTGTCCAGAATGGGATGAATTTTTAAATCAAATTTTTGCTGGTGATCAGGAATTAATCCATTATATTCAAAAAGCGGTTGGATACTCTGTCACAGGAAGTATTAAGGAACAGGTGATGTTCATTTTGTATGGAAATGGCCGCAATGGTAAATCAATTTTCATCGATACGATTTCTGATATTCTGGGAACTTATGCCAAGTCAATGCAGGCCGATTCAATTATGGTACGGCAAAATAAATCGGGAGCCAACTCAGATATTGCCCGGTTGGAAAGTGCCCGATTAGTTACCTCAAGCGAACCTAATGAGGGTGTGAGATTGGACGAGGGATTAGTTAAACAATTAACCGGTGGCGATAAAGTAACCGCACGGTACTTATATGGTAAGGAATTTGAATTCAAACCACAGTTTAAGCTGTGGTTAGCCACTAACCATAAACCAATCATTCGTGGTACTGATGACGGAATTTGGCGACGGCTGATGTTAATTCCTTTTAAGGTAAAAATTCCCGATGGCCAAGTTGATAAAAACTTAAAAGATAAATTGAAACGTGAATCCGTGGGAATCCTTAATTGGATTGTTGAGGGTTGCTTATTATGGCAACGAGAAGGATTGAATCCCCCAATAAGCGTTACTCGTGCTAGTCGGCAATATCGTGAAGAAATGGATGTTATTAGTCTATTCGTGGATGATTGCTGTGAAGTGGGTGATAGTTACCGAGCGCCTGCAGGTGAACTTTTTAAGAAATATCAATCCTGGGCAAAAGATAATTCCGAATACTCTATGAGTAAGCAGAAATTTAGTCGTGAAATGAAACAGAAATTTGAAACCAAGAAAAGTGGATCCATATTTTATATTGGATTGAAAATTAAAGACGATCCAAGACTGGGCTGGATTAAATAAAAATGGGAGGATAAAAGCTCTTTTGGGAGGATAATGGGAGGATCATTTTCAAGCTCAAACCCTTGATACAACTACATTTATATACTCTTTTTATACTATGGGAGGATAAATTAATAAAAGTATATAAGATAAAAGAGTAAAAAAAGATATATATAAAGGTTTGGTGAAAAGATCCTCCCATACACCCAAAAACAGGCTTTGTTCTTACAGCCGCAATGGATACAGCGACTGAATCATCCTCCCATTTATCCTCCCATCCGTCATAATTATTTGGAGGCGTATGACAATTAAATCGGAACATGAAATTCAAACAGAAATTCTTTTAGCGTTATCTCGACATGATTGCACCGTTTGTCGCAGTAATGCTGGAAAGATTAAAACTGATGATGGCAGACGAATTATGTTATTTCCGAGAGGTTGGCCGGACATTACCGGTTTTGAACATCATAGTGGAAAAATGATTTTGATTGAAGTTAAAAACGAACGAGGCAAGTTACGTGACGATCAGAAGCGGTTTGCAAAATTTATTAAGCAATATCCAGTGTTATATGGTGTTTGCCGTTCTGTAGATGACGCATTAAAAATAATTGGAGGTAAATAAAATGACAGTAAAAATACTTGATAAGGAACTGTTCAAAATGTACCAAAATGCAATGGCAGAAAGTATTTCTGATTGGAAGCGAATAGCTAAATTCGCCAAATTCATTGATAAATATGCCGATGATGAAACTATTTCTAACCGTGATGATTTAGCCAGTGTTATAGATGCAATTTTAAATCATGAAACAGTGAAATTGTCTGCACCAATGTATCGCTTGAAAATGAATGGCATGGTTGGTAGTGATGGGCAACAATATGTATCTCGACGAGTAGATGATCGTGGTGGGTATTTCATCTGTGGAGTACGTAACCCGCGCGTTTGTCGAGGGGAAATCACACAACAATTTACACGGGATGAAGCTGAATTTCTGAAGGATTTGTTAAATAATTCAAGCATTCAAAGTGTGGAGGAGTGACGGTAATGAGCAGAGAGATTAAGTTCCGTATTTGGAGAGCACCTGATGAATATACTAAAGTATCCTGGATGGAATCATGGGATAGCCTTATGAACTACTCTATGTCTGATATCTTTCAGCTGGATAACCCTGATGATGTTCTTGAGCAGTTTACTGGCTTAAAAGATAGGAACGGCAAAGACATTTATGAGGGCGACATTCTTGCCTGGCATTCAAACATTTATAGAAAGCATGATTGGGTAGGATTAGTTCTGTATCGCGGAGCTGGATTTGCGGTACAAGAGAGCGATAAGTCCTATAGTTCACCAGAATGGCTGGATTGTGCTTGCCGTAAAGATGCTAATATCATTGAAGTCATTGGTAATGTTCACGATAATCCGGAATTATTGGAGGTAGAAAAATGAAGATCTATTGTTATTTCGTTCCGAAGTATACTTTTGTAGCTGAGCATCGTGTTTTTAAGGTAGGCGAGGAATACCCAGTTTACATCCAAGAAGATTATTTTACGTTGGTTGCTGAAAATGGTGAGTTCAATTTCACTAAAAAGGGCCTCGACGAGACCGTTAAAAATTGGAAGGACGCAGTTAAAGTCAAAATGGAGGCAGACAATGTTTAACTATAGCAATGAAGTTAAGTGGATTCAAGTTACGGATATTGATGGTGGCTTAGTTTGGATCAATTTAGAAAAAGTAGAAAGAATTTGCCGTACTAGTGATGGTTCGACATTTGAATTTGCGAATACGGTTATCCAAACTATTGTCCCATTTGAAAAAATTCCAGAACTATTGAGCGGAGGCACAGCATGACACACGAACAGATTGAGCATCACAATTACGTGCTGCAAGGCATGGAAAGATTATTTACGTGGTGCCAGTGACGGCCAATTTAACACTTTACAGAAGACTTATGAAAGCTTGCCAATTAGCTGTTAAATGTGCACAATAAGTATATGTAAAATTATGTGATTGGAAGAGGAATTTTATATGACGTATGTGATAACAAAGCGAGGGAAAGTTCACAAACTGAAAGAGTTTCGCAGCATTCAAGCAGTTTTGAAAGCAGAAACCGGTTTGCCAATCAAAACCTGGATGGTTGAAGAATCTGTTCAGCATCATCAAACCATTTGTGGATGGACAATTTCTGAAATAAACGGTTAATAATTAGTTTCTCCTTATCGTCAATGTCTAGCTGTAAGTAAACCAAGTTTAAAGGCGGTGAAAAAATGGGAAATGAAAACTTAGTAAAAGTGATTGCTAAGAGCCGAAACTTTGAAAATGGCATTAACCGGATTCATTATTCAATTCATTGTTCAAAAGACGATGCTTTTAGTCTATTAATTGAGCAAGTATTAAGACGAATCCATTTTTGGAATTATAACAATGCTAATCCCTTGATTAAGGCATTCAGCGATCATAGCAATCCAGATTTTAAGAATAAGCAATGGGCAATTACCTACGCTGCTAAAGATGTGGTTGAAGATTATTATGGTCACAAGACGTTATTGGTAGAGAATTTTGATAAATCTGATGAACTTGGACAATTGGCGCCTATAAATTGTAAAAATTCAGTGTCAGTTGAGAATTCATTAGTGAATAAAGTTATTTCATTATTCCCGACGGATAAAACCAAACTGTTTGTAAAAAGCCTGCTTAAATATGGAAAAATAGCTACAATGGATATTTTTTCAATGACTGATAAAAAGTTTGAACATGCATTGTATGATCGTATAGCTTACGTTAAATCAAATGTCCAAATGTTTACGGAGCAGTTAAGTGGTTTCGATCATCAGGATACGTTAGATAAGCTAAAGGTATTAGGTGATTTTGAATATTGCCTTAATAAATACGCTGATCCAATGACATTAAACAGCGAAGTTCACACCTTATTTATCAGCAATAGCGACTTGTTCAATGATATATTCGATTACGCAACTAAAGTATATGGAATGAAATACCAAGGCATTGTTTGGAAATCGTTTGGTTTAATTAATGATCATCAATTGAAACTGGATGAATACAAATTAATTGATTCAATCATTGATTTACAGCAGGAATTAAGTAAACAGTTCGTACCGAAAGAAGGACAGGTGAGCTTATATGAAGCTACATATCTGTCATGAGGTTGGCTGTCAAGCATTGATACCAATGGGGCAAAGGTATTGCAGTGAGCACGTTACACAGCACCAGAAGCCCAACCATGCAGTCAGTTCTGCACGAAACCGAGAGTACAATATGTACTATCGTGATCAAACAGCGAATCAGTTTTATCACTCAAAGGAATGGAAAAAGATTCGGCAATTTGTTGCTGCACGAGATTATTATTTAGATGCAGTCACTGGCTTGCCAGTCTCAAACGATAAGATTATTGTTGACCACATTGTGCCTAGACGTGTACTACCTGTTGATAAATGGTTAGACATGGATAACTTATGGTGCTTGTCACCAACTACGCATAATACGAAAACCAAGATTGAACAATCACTCAATCAAAACCAACTCAAACACTGCAGCAAACGTTGGTGGATTAAAGTATTATCTGAACGCACGAAATAAACATTCCTGATGTAGGAAACTCCTGCCAGCTTGGATGGTAATAATTTCAGGGGTGGGTACCGTTTCTTGGATGGTGGGGATCTTCATCAACAAAATTAAAAAAAGATGTCTTTGTGAAACGACAAAGTGTTTTTCAGGTGGTATCATGTAGGTAATCGGAATAAATGTTTCTGATGAGGTTTACTTATTAAAAACAATTTTTTCAACCTCCTTTAGGTGATATAGATATAAAGAAAAAATTGTTTAAAGCTTACTGTTTGAACCTTACAAAAAATATTCAATTTAGGTGAATGTTTAAACACCCCCGGGGTGGTGAAAGCCTAGGGGAGCGCACGCCCAGGAGTAGCGCACGTTAAAAGTTGTAAATTCAAAACTTTTTTATGGGCTTACTATAACTGGGTGCACGCAATTTCACAAATTGCTTATATGAATAACTCTACTATAATGACTATATATATTTTCCTCCTAAAAGTTAATATAATTAGACGTTTTTTCACGATTGTAGGGTGTATACGTTCGAACAGTGTGTTTAATGATTTTTTTGTGATTCATTAGTCTAAATGAATCAGATTGAAAGAGTCCCTATTGGGGGCTCTTTTTTATTGCTTGGAGGTGAACTAAAAAATGCCAAAACAAATGAAACTAACTACAGACAAGCATGCTCGCAAGGATCAGCGAGTTAGAACTCAAAAACTAATAACGGAAACTTCTGGAATGGATTTGATTCAAAAGAGTTGTCCAAAATATCTGTCAAGTTATGCGCGAGCAATGTGGACGAAACTTGTACCAATTTTGCAAGCATCAGGATATGTTAAACAGGCCGACAAGGGAACAATTGAAGCGTTTTGTATTAACTATCAATTATTGCGGAAAGGCTATGACTCAATTAAAACAGATGGTGTTGTCACCAAGGTTTCTAAGACTGTGGTCAATCAACGAACTGGAGAAACATATGAAGACAACGCAGGCTGGAAACGTAATCCGGCATCACAAATTATTGATTCTGCTACGGCAAAATTAAACAGCTTAGCACACGAATTAGGCTTAACACCATCTGCACGAGCCTCATTACTGCAACTCTCAGATGACAACGATGAGGAACCCAATATTAAAGAGATGTTAAATGGGGGAAGTGAGTTTTAGTGGTACAGGAATTTGATTTTA
>NZ_BJVK01000034.1 GCF_007989105.1 Lentilactobacillus kefiri
GTCTTTAAATTATGAATTTTCTTGGTCAGCTTGGCAGAGTTATACATATAACCCTTGGTTGCCCGATAAGGCTTTGAAGCAACCTTCTTGACCTTAACGACTTTAACTGTCCGTTTAGCGGCAGCATCCTGGGTCGTACTAAAGTTACCCAAGAATCCAATCGAGAACACCGCTGCTAAAACCATTGTGACAATGGCACGTTTTTGTTTCATGATCATTCCCCCGATTATTAGCATTTATACTTTTATAGTAGTACACGGACGCACTATATAAAAGTATTTTGCCACGAGTCAGCGACTTTTATCAGCCTTGGGTAAACCCGCGGTGACTTTTCGACTCAAGCGCAGATATGCAATGGCGTGCCATACAATTCCGGCAAGTAAAAAGACCCCGCCAGCCCAAACTGAAAAGAATGAAGCAACAATTGAAACAATGTAAATCAATACACTGATAATTGGGTCACTTTTAATGAAGTATGATTCTTCATCAACCTTAACGTGGGCCGTCTTCAATTCTGGATGCTTATAAACGTAACGATACAAGATTTCAAATGTGTAGCTGATAAACAGCGCAATGACCGCATAAGCAAACGGCCGTCCGAATATCAACCGGGTTGGCTTTGGCCAACGTTTCAGAAATCAAAGCAGTTGGATAATTGATCAGGGTTATCGAGAATATCACTAAAAGATTGATGACATTCAACATTGGGGTAATTCTGGCAATCGTGCTAAAGAAATCATGGTGAAACAGCCAGAGTGTCCCAATGTATAAGAATGAAACAACGTAGGCCAAGAGAATTGGCCATTGCTTCAGCATCGCTTCAAACAAGTGGCCTTCCTGATAATCCGGAAGTTTAAAGTCCAACACCAAAATAGTGATCAGAATGGCAAACATCCCGTCACTCATCGCTTGAATTCAATCTGATTTAAACAAAATAACACCTCACTATTGTTAATTAATCAAAATATTTGTGAACAAATTGGGCAACCCCATCTTCATCGTTGTTTCCGGTAATGACATCGCCAGCCTTCTTAACCGGCTCCTGGCCGTTCTCCATTACAACACCAATTTCAGCGTTTTTAATCATGCCCAAATCATTTTCAGCATCACCAAAGGCCACCAAATTACTGAAGTCCATGTCAAAATGATCCAGTAACGCCTTCAGGCCAACAACCTTATCCATCCCCGGTGCCAGAAATTCCATAATTTGGGGCTGTGAGCGGACAATGTGGTATTGGCTGCGCAAAGTATCATCCATGGCAGCTTGGTATTTATCCAATAATTCAGGTTGATCGCTGACAATGGCCTTTGAGTACTCGTCTGAGGTACTCAAATCAGAAAATGCCCGTGGAACAAAATCAATGTTGCCTTTGAATTGCTGCTGATACATTGAATGCTTCAAATCGGTCATTGGATAAACCTGTTGAAAGTCCAGAATATCCAGTGGGGCATTTTCAGCTTTGACAAAATTGTGTAATGGCACCAAATCAGCTTTTTGAATACCGCTTTTTGCCAGTTCAGCTTTGTCATTATTATGAACGACTAGTGCACCGTTAAAAGTGATTGTATAATCTGTGTCTTCAGTTAATCCCAACTGTTCAATGAAACGCCAGATGGCATTAATAGGGCGGCCGGTACACAATACCACCTTCACACCTTCATCATGAATGGCTTTTAACGCCTGCTCATTTCCTTGGGAAATTGTCTTGTCACTGGTCAATAAAGTACCATCTAAATCAAGTGCTACCATTTTAATCAAGTTGTCCGTCTCCTTTGTTTATCATACTAAATTCTAAGCAACTCCTACGTGAAAAACAATACCGGGAATTTTTTGACACGATTACATTATGTGAGAACGATAAGCAGCTGCTTAGCCGTTTTTAATGTTCCTACGGATAAATAAAAAATATCCCAAATTTATCGATAAGTTTGTTTGCTTGCGGGAGTATGGATTTGGCCCGGTTTCACAAACTAAAAAAGAAGTTCAGATGATGTCTCATCCGAACTTCTTAATTGATACGTATAACTAATTGATTATTTTAACTAATTTGTGATTCAAGTTCACGGAGTTCTGCTTCACGAACACTTCGTGGAAGAAATCTTCTGATTTCTTCTTCGTTAAATCCAACCTCAAGACGATGATCATCAAATATAATTGGACGTTTAATCAAATCTGGGTACTTAACAACCAAGTCAACCAACTGTGATACAGTCAGATTATCGAGGTCCAAATTCAACTTCTTATAGATGTTAGACCTTGTAGAAATGATGTCTTCACTACCATTTTCGGTTAAACGTAAAATTTGTTTTACTTCATCAGCGTTTAGAGGGTTGGAATTAATATTTCTTTCCTTAAAATCAATGTGATGGCTCTTCAACCATGCACGTGCCTTCCGACTTGATGCGCTGCTTTGTGCTACATATAAATTCAGCATTACAATTCCCCCCTGCTCAGTAACAAAAAAATACAAACGAGAAACAACATCCTTCAATTACTATATTATCATATTAGCAACTTTTGTCAATACGGTTACTTACTTATAGTAACTTACTTGTGAAATTAATTATACACCACTTATTTCGGTTATCAACTATAATATTGGTATTAAAACAACAAAAAGGAGAAATATTTTGTTAATCTTCTATTCACTTACGCTTCTCATCGTGGCGACGATTCTCGCCAACATCATTTACACAATGTTGCCGGCGATCCCACTGACCTTTTATCAAATTGGCTGTGGCCTGTTATTATCATTATTGCCATTTTTCCAAAATTATTCATTAGAGCCAGAAATCTTCATGCTGATGGTGATTGCACCATTAATGTTCAATGATGGCCAGAATACCAGCGGTGATCATTTTCGCCAATCATTCCGGCAAATCTTTAACTTAGCGGCAATTCTCGCTGTCATCACGGCCGTTGTCATTGGCCTGGTTGCCCATGTGCTATTGCCATTAATTCCGCTGGCACTATGCTTCGCGGTGGCAGCCATCGTCACACCAACCGACTCAGTTGCCCTCAAATCCATTACCAAAGATATCGAACTACCTACGAAGGTTTCCGGTGCACTGGAAAATGAATCACTTTTTAATGACGCATCCGTGATTGTCATTTTTAATTTGGCGTTGGCATCATTTATCAGTGGGGACTTCTCATTTTCAGAGGGATTGACGGAGTTCCTAATCAGTTTCTTTGGCGGTTTACTGATCGGTGGAATTGCCGGGTTCTTGTTTGTCAAAATCCAAACTGCCCTCGTTAATAAATCAATGGACACTGCCAGTGTCATCGTGCCGTTCAGTATGATGACGCCGGTTGCCATTTATTTAGTTTCTGAAGAACTGGGGTGCTCCGGTATTCTGGCGGTCGTCGCTGCCGGAATTGTTTACGGGATCAATCAAAGCCGTTTAAAGCTCACCTCAACCAATGTCCAGCTTGTCACCAATGCTGCCTGGGGAATCATCTCCAGCCTCTTAAACGGCGTTGTATTCGTTCTGTTGGGGGTCACCCTCCCCAAGGTCATCAGCAGAATGATTCCATACTCAAGGACATTGATTCTAAAATTAGTATTTGATGCACTGGCAATTTATCTGGTCATGTTATTGATCCGATTTATCTGGATGCGGATGAACATCTTCCACGTGCAGTCGACCAGGTCAACGACAAAGGAAGCCCTCGTTGCCGCAATCGGCGGGGTTCATGGAACGATTACGTTGGCCATGGCCCTATCAATCCCAGTTACATCTCTCGGCCAGCCGTTTCCATTTCGAAATCAATTGATTTATATTGCGACAATCGTTATCTTGTTAAGTCTCATCGTCCCAACTTTTGTACTGCCGTTTTTGTGTGAGAAAAAAGTGATTCAAGATCAAGGCGAATTTAATAAGTATCGGACCCAAATGGTTAATTACGCCATCACTCAGATTAAGTTGGACCCGACCGTTTCGGCTTTGGACCGAAATTACGTCATCGATATGCTTAACAGCCAGAAGAACAATCCCGAGATTGACCGGAAAGTCGTGCAAAACATTATGGCCGAAGTTCAGCGAGTCAGTGCCCAAGCCGTTGTTGACCTGGCCAACGAAGGAAAGATTGATCAAAAAGTTGCCAATATGTTTACCCGTCGAATCATTACCACGCCTAATCGAAACATGAAATTTATGACCCGAATAAAATACATTTTTAAATTTCAATCCCGTCGTTTCAAAGTCCGCAAGAAAGTCGCCCGAACTAAACGAAATGCCAGGCCAAACGTTCAAGCCAAAAGCCGTCAGGAGATCCACAACGAAAAGCATCGAATCAGTCAGCTCATCAAGAATGCGATGTTTGAGAGTGTGAACACCTATTTGGATCAAATTGAAAACGACGAAAACAGTGGTTCTGTTAATTTTATTCGCAGTTCCTACAGTTTTCGCCAGGAACGGGGAAAGACCGATCCCGAATCCGACGCAAAAAGAAATTCGTTATTAATTCAATCTTTCCAATCTGAATATTCATTTGTGGCTGAAGCCTTCAAGTCCGGCCAAATTTCCAGAAGCCTTTCAGATCAGCTTAGTCAAAGCATTTCAACCGATCAGATGGCTTACATGGAGCAAGGATCCGGCAGTGATTTACTGTTAGCTTAACCGGATTGGTCAACTGTAATTTACAATCACGGAATAATTGACTATACTTGACGATATACTTGATTTTGTGTGGGTGAAAATATGAAAATTACGCTATTAGCGACCAGCGATACGCATGGGTTTATCGAACCAACCAACTACGTTGATTCAGGCCTCGACAAGCCCTTCGGTATCGAAAAGGCGTGCACGACCATCAAAAAATATCAGAAGGCTCATCCCGACGAAAAAACAATTCTATTAGACAACGGCGATTTCCTTGAAGGATCGCCGATGGCATACTATGTCGCCAAACGGGCCGATAAGCAGGATCAGGATTCATTCTTTACTGCTTATAATGAAGTGGGCTATCAATTGGGGACAATTGGCAACCATGAATTTGACTATGGACTGGATTATCTGAACTACATGATGAAACATTCAGACCGTCATTTTGTGTGTGCCAACATCGTCGATAACAATAATGAACCGTTATTAGCCGATCCATACACAATTATGGACGTGGACGGCGTCAAGATTGGGTTCTTGGGCCTCACAACAACCTCAACGAAAAAATGGAAAAACGTCAATGATTTAAACGACTTCAACCTGATCTCCGAACTGGACGCGTGCAAACGCTACGTGCCCGAATTGAGAAAAAAGGCCGACGTGATCGTTGTCGTCTACCATGGTGGGTTTGAACGTGACCATACCGGCAACTGGAATGACATCAACCCCGGTGAAAATCGCGGCTATGATATTTTAAAAACCTTCCCTGAAATTGATGCAATGATTTCAGGTCATCAGCATCGAAAAATTGCCAGCCGATTGTTCAATGTTCCAATTGTTCAGCCGGGTTCACGCGGCCAGTACGTGGCTAAGATTTCAATTGAACTGTCAAATAAAGATAAATCAATTATCAAAACGGATTCGGAATTGCTTAACGTCAAAGATTCCGAACCTGATCCAACTATCAAAGAAACCGTTACTGATTTATCCAAACATTTGGAAACCTGGCTCGATAAGCCGCTTTCCCACATCAAGGGCAGCTTAACTTTTAATGATCCATTCAAAGCCCGGATCCACGAATCAGCCTTTATTGAACTCATTCAAAAAATTCAGATGGATAAGATGGGCACCGACCTTTCGGCAACCGCCCTGTATAACAACGAAGCCCATGGATTTGAAGATCCAATTACCATGCGAAACATCATTACCAATTATGTCTATCCAAACACCCTGGTCGCCTCCAAGATTACCGGTGCCGACCTGCGGGGCGCTTTGGAAGTCACAGCGCAGTACTTTACCGTTCGTCACGGTGATGTTGTCGTCAACGAAAAGTTTGTTTTTCCAAAAGAACGCTTTTACAACTACGATATGTATGAAGGCATCGACTACACCTTGGATATTTCCAAGCCGGTTGGCCATCGCGTGACTCGATTGAAATACCACGGCAAAGATGTTCAAGATGATCAAATTCTAATCATCGCTCTGAACCGTTATCGGGCAAGTGGTGGCGGTCACTATCCCATGTACACCAGCGATAAGATTATTCGATCAAGTGACATGACAATCAGTCACGTGATTATGGAATATCTGCAGAAACATCCGGTGGTTGAAGCAACTGTTAACCATAATTTTGACATTATTTCTGATTCTGAAAAAAGCAATTAATTTATTCAAGGCAAAGCACATCAGTGCTTTGCCTTTTTTATGACTTACAAACATTGGGGATCGATCATATTACCCACAAAAAAAGCCAACCCACATTCGGATTGGCTTATTATTATGCTTTCTTCAATTTACGATGACCTTTTTTCTTCTCGGCGCCAACATAGGCAATTGCCTTGAAGTCACGAATTGACGTTACCTTAATCTTACCTGGATAAGTCAATTCATTTTCAATTTCATCTCTGACTTCATCAGCCAGCTTTTGGTTCTGGACGTCATCAAGCTTCTTAGGATCAACCACAATTCGGATTTCACGACCGGCTTGAATGGCATAACTTTCTTTGACCCCTTGCTTGGAACTGGCAATCCGTTCCAAACTCTTAAGTCGGTTGACATATTCTTCAACAGATTCGCTTCGGGCACCTGGCCGACCACCGGAAATCGAATCTCCCGCGGCTACCAAATGGGCAATTGGCGTTGTCACATCAACATCCCCATGGTGAGAAGCAATCGAATTGACAACCTGTGGGTCTTCGCCATAGGTTTCAGCAATCTTAACTCCCAGCTCAACGTGGGTCCCGTCAACTTCACGGTCAATCGCTTTTCCAATATCATGCAGCAAGCCAGCCCGCTTGGCAATCTTGACATTCAAGCCAAGTTCAGCAGCCAGCATCCCTGAGATATCGGCAACTTCAATCGAGTGATTCAAAACGTTCTGACCATAACTAGTTCGGTACTTCAAACGACCAACAATCTTCAGCAGATCCGGATGCATCCAGCCGATATGAAGTGAGCCGACAACTTTTTCACCGGTTCGACGAAGCTCATTCATCAAATCAAGCTGAGCAGTCTCAACCTGATGTTCAATTGATTGGGCATTAATCTGTTTGGTAACAACCAAGTTGGTAATGACCGTCTTGGCAACTTCACGGCGTAATGGATCTTGAGTGACCACATGGAGCAAATGCGGATCGTCAGGATCAAAGACCAAATCGGTTCCAGTCAAAGTTTCAATATACCTGATATTGGAAGCTTCACGGCCAATCAACTTTTGCTTGGTGTTGTTGTCATTAATTTGAACAGAATGTTCAATGTGTTCACGAGGCATATCAACTGGTCCGCGCTGGATGGCATCGTCAGCCAAAATCTTGGCAATCTTAGGTGCGTTGACTTGAGCTTCATCATCCTGATACTTTAATTCAATATCTTTTTCACGCTTTAAGTCGACTGCCAGCTGATTAAGAATCTCTTGTTTTGCTTCATCAATGGTTATTGAACCACGATCCTGAAGAGTCTGCATCCGCTTTTGGCTGAGGCCATTGGCAGTTTGATGCAGCTTTTCAATTTCATTTTTCTTTTCATTGATCTCATGACTTTCGCCAGCCAATTTTTGATGAAGCTCATCAAGTCGTTCTTGGGTTTGCTTCAAGCCGTTTTGACGCTGGTCAATTCGGCTGTGACGGGTAATGTTATCCGCCTTGTAACTATTAAGCTCTTCTTCAATTGATTCTTTATAATCTTGAGTTTGTTTTTTGCCGTCAGAAAGAATCTTAACCGACTTCTCTTTGGCGTCTACCTCGGCTTTCGTTACCAGTTGTGCGGCAGTAGCTTTAGCTTGTTGGATTTCCTGCTGAAAGTGGTGTTTTTGCAGCTGATTGCCACAAATGACACCCACAACTGCGGCAATGATGCCGAGTGCAATAATATATAACAAGTGCGGACCTCCTTTCGTAAAACAGTCCTAATAGTAGTGTAACATAAACCGTTTGCGACCGTCTAAAAACATGTGGGTCCAGCCTAGTTCAAATATTTATCAAGAAACTTTTTAACGGTATTCCGATAAAGCGTTGGCCGGTTCTGAATTGAACGGGAATGACCGGGACCGGGAACGATTAACAACTGCTTTGGCCCTTTATCCGCTCTGTACAATGGATAAACCATTTTAGTTGGGACAAAGTGATCATGGGCCCCATGAATAAACAGCATTGGCCGCTTATTCTTGCGGACTTGTTTGAGTGCACTGGCATCCTTAAAGGAGTAGCCGTTCTTAACATGGTTAATCCCACTCACAATGTGAACCAGCGGGAACTTCGGCAAATGGTACAATTCCTTGGCTTGATACGCAACCTCGCTGTAAACATCGGTATAACCGCAATCTTCAATAAATGCTTTGACTTGATGCGGCAGTCCTTTCACACCGCTGACCATCATCGTTGTAGCACCGCCCATACTGGTACCAAAGACGGCAATTTTTGAATTCGATCCATTATGATCGATCACTTTGTGAATCCACTTGACGAAATCCAGCCGATCCGGCCAGCCATAACCAATATAATCTCCCTGGCTGTCACCCAGCCCCCGGGAATCAGGAAGCAGGACATTATATCCCAAGTTATGAAACATGTACGCATAATTAAACATGTTATCTTTATTGGACATAAACCCATGGGCAATAATAATGGTCTTCTTTGTGGGCTGTTTGGCTGCTATGTAATTGGCGTCCAGCTTCAAATGACGGGTGGCCGACATTTCATACCAGCGCTGCTTGTCAGCATTTTGATACCAGTGGTGAGCTGGATACAGTGGGTCCCCCTTCTTAATCGGTTTGGTTTTACTCAAAAATGACTTTGGTGCCGGGACAACGGCAACCTTGTAAAAATAGAGCCCAGCTCCAAACAAACCGCCACAAACCAGCACTGCAGCCGATGCCAAGCCAATTAAGATTTTTGTTTTTCGTTTCATTTCTCAATCCCACCAATTTAAATTTTCTCGTGATAAATATACCACATTAATCATTTTTCCGCCTAAATTTGGCGAAACGCAAAAAAGTCGTATAATATAAGTAACGAACAGGACGGTGATCACATGTTTCCAGAAAGATTACGAGCATTAAGAAAAGGCGAACATTTAACTTTGGAAGGACTGGCCAACGCAATCAATAAAGACTCCCCTACTGACAAGGAGCACGAAAGCACCGGCTCCCAGATCGGAAACTGGGAACGTGGTATTCGAACACCAAATTATGTTGAAATTCAACGGCTTGCCAAGTTCTTTGACGTGACAATGGACTACTTAACGGGTCTGACAGAGAACAATACTTACGATCTTGCAAGATTGTTTATCTCAGACAAAACGTTGCAGTTCAACGGTCAAGATCTCAGCTCGGCTGACCGATATGAAATTTATCAGCTTATCTCAGGTTACGTTCACGGAAGAAGCAACGCACCCCATGATAAGGGCCCACGAACGGAACAGGGACAGTTGGACTTATAGAATTAAAGTTATATAAAAGAGAAAATCTAATGGTGAACGTTATTGTCCATCATTGGATTTTCTTGTTTATATCCCTAGCCACATAATCAGCCAAACTGTTACAGCTGATTGTTACTGAATGAATTCCAAAGGAGCACTGCCACATGCTAACCAACAAGCAAAAGAAAAAATTGTTAAAGAAAAAGCAGCATACTAAAGCACCGTCTGAATCCAACTACATTTCTCAAATGCTGAAATATCGCGATCTGTTTAACGCGTATCCACAAATCAAATTTTTAATTAACAACGTGATTGAAAGCGACCATCTCATTAAGCAGGGATTGTTGCCGCAAGACCTTCCCGAACTGATTCTCCCTGATGATATTCAAGATCAGATTTTCAAGAATATCAACAAGCAATTCAAACCGGGCGATCCTGAGGGTGACAAACTTTGGAATGAACTATCCGACGCCCTGCCAAAGCTGGACAAGCAACTGCGGTCATTCCGTGATTATTTGGAAAGCGAGTATGGCATGTGGGCTTATATCTCTGCCCCATTTGCCAAAGATCTTGCCAAATATATCGGCGATGATTCCGCACTCGAAATCATGGCGGGCAATGGGAATATTTCCAAGGGCCTGACTGATTTGGGCGTCAAAGTATTCCCAACCGATAGTTTGGAGTGGGTCAACGAAAACCAGACCGGCAAACATCAACTGATTGACGTTGAAAAGCTCGACGCGTTGTCAGCCATCGCCAAATATCAGGATCAGGTCAAATACATCATCATGAGCTGGTCACCGGACAAGCAAACCATTGATGTTGACGTCTTAAATGCCATTAGAAAAGCCTATAACGATTTGGAATTAATCGTCATCGGCGAAAAAAATGGCGCTACCGACTCAAAAGAGTTCTGGCAGCAGGCCCATTTTATCAAACCAGATATTGCCAAACAGCTGAATCAACATCATCAGCCGTTTGATTTGATTAAAGATCAGGTTTACCTAGTTGACTAAGCTTGGGTAATGGTAACTTTCTAATTAACGCATGCTTTTCAATCGGCTTCTTCTCAAATTCGAGAAGGGCCTTTTTTGTTTCTTTCCCGCCACGGTAATCGCCAAGGTCGCCATTGGAGTGAATCACTCGGTGGCACGGCACAACGATTAGATCAGGATTCATCGCAACCGCATGGGCAACCGGCCGAATTGATTTGGACTTGCCGACATTCTCAGCCAATTGCTTATAGATAATGGTTTCACCATATGGAATTTTCTGGATTTCTGCCCACACCTGGTGTTGGAGTTCAGTTCCAACCCCATCCAAGTCGACTGGCAGGTCAAACGTTTTTCGCTTTTTATCAAAGTAATCGGTGAATTCTTCCAAATAATCATTGGTCACCGTTTCATCGTACATAAATTGAAAGTCGTATCGATTAGGGTAAAAATCAAAAAGTTCAGACAGATACTTTCCGGGACTGGAAACAAAGCTCAGGCCCTTTTGAGTTACTGTGAAGAAAAATTTTTGATTATTCACTTCGATGCTTTCCCAAAATAATTTTTTCATTCAATCAAATCTCCAATATTGTCGAGTTGTCCAATGGGATTATTGTACCATATTGCGTTGATATATGAGTCGGGGTGGCTTGCTTGACTCAAAGACACCGAATTGCCACAATGATGTTATAGATTGCAAATAATGAAGGAGCCGAACATATATGGCAGACACCAACAAAGCAACCGCCGAAACATCAGCGGACTTACATTATGACTTAAGTAAAATTAATATTGATCAACCTGTCCATGAGTTAATCGATCAAGGTAAAAAAATTCGTGACAGCGTGCCATTTGAAAAACTGGGAACGTTTATCCCAGTCAAACGGAACGTGGTTCAAGGAATCTCCCACGTTGAACAAAAGATGATCGCTGATTTGATGCCATTACGGCACAAACGCCTGGCAGCATCAGCCTTCGCCTTTTTCCGGGGAACTGATGAATTGATGGCGTTCGATCTTTCCAAGCAGACATCGACCAACATCCCAGTCGTCATTTCAGGTGACGCTCATATTGGCAACTTCGGATTTTACGCCTCCCCTGAACGAAAACTCTTGTTTGACCTTAACGATTTCGATGAATCAACAATCGGTTCCTGGGATTGGGATATTCGCCGACTTCTGGTCAGCATTGTCCTGCAAGGTGAACTTTTGGGATTGGACCATGACCAAATCCATTCAACAATGAAGGGTGCCGTTGAAACCTACCAGCAAATTTTAAAGGAATGTTTCGAAAATCATTCAGCAATGGAGCGCTACTACTTCTCCACAGAAGTTGAATCATTCCTGCAGTCGGAAGATTCCAGTGAATCACTGCCAAAGGTTTGGCGCAAAATTCGTGATAGTGCCGAACAGCGAAATTCGGATAAAGTGGTCAAAAAGTTTACCACAATGAATTCTCGGGGGCATTTGGTCTTTAAAGAAAATGCACCGCGCACGGTTCACGTCAGCGACCAGCGTTTCAACGAGATTCGGGAGCACCTAAGAAGTTATACAAGGTCTGTCAGTCCTGACGTAACGGTTCTGCTGTCCCAATTCCATATCAGTGACATTGTTCGCCACAGTGTTGGTGTCGGCAGCTTTGGCACCCGCTGTTATTTGGTTTTACTGACGGCAATTGACGGCAGCCACCTGGTTCTTCAAATCAAAGAAGCCCTGCAGACACGTCGGTTCAGAGGGTTTGATGTCACCACCCCATTCAGTCAAAGTAAGCCTGACAACGGCGAACGAATCGTTACCTGCCAGCAGATTTTGCAGCGGGCATCCGATCCGCTCTTGGGCTTTTATCATAATTCGGACAGCGGCCGCAGCTACTATGTCCGCCAATTCTGGGATATGAAAGAATCAATCAATTTGGATAAATTAGATGAAGATGATTTCAAAACCTATGCTAAAATTTGTGGTCTCCTATTGGCACGAGGACATGCTCAAAGCCCAACTGCTGCAATTGTTCACGGCTATGTTGGAACAAAAAAGAAGCTTGTTTCAGCCCTCATTAATTGGGCAGACGATTATTCAAAGCAGGTTCACAAAGATTATCAAGAATTTTTAAATTCGTTAGATGCAGATAAAACGGAGGAATAACAATGCACAAAGTTGTTTTTCATATTGATGAACCGGAAAAATGGCCCCACACGTTGAGCAATATCACGAACTTGCTGGACTATGGCAAGGTTAACCAGGAAACTTACGAGATTGTCGTATTGGTCAATGGCGATGCAATTACCGGCTATTTGGATGAAACCTTGAGAAACTCAATTGAACAGTTCAACGAAGAGGGCATTGGTTTCCATGCCTGCAATAATTCAATGAACAGCCACCATGTAAAAGCGACCGACCTACCGGAAAACGTGGAAATCGTGTCAGCGGGAGTGGCCGACTTGGTGTCACTGCAGGAGCAGGGATTTGCATATGTGAAGGCGTAGAGTGCGACAAGGCACGGGTGATCCCGGTGCCTAACTGAAAAAATCACTTAAGGAATGGTCTGTATTCCTTGAGTGATTTTTTTGGTTGGGTGGAGGGATCAGTGCCGTCGGAGCACGTTTCAGCAAAGTAGCCTCCAAAAGCCCCCAAACAACAAAACAAACGGACCGAGAAAATTTTCCCGATCCGTTTTTAAATCTATCCAATTAACTTCTTAACGCCGCCTTGAATTTCTTCAGGCCTATTAACGATGGTATTGGCATGCGCACCAAGCAATTCAGGGACATCCCCAAATCCATAGGTTACCCCAAGCGTTTTAACGTGATTATTGTATCCACCCAGCATATCGGTATCGCGGTCACCAATCATAATGCTGTCAATGTTTTTGGCATTTCTTTGTTCCAATGCGTATTTCAATACAGCGGTCTTGGTCATCCGGGTACGTTCATCATTTCCCGCGCCAAAACGGCCATTGAAATACTGACTGATTTTCAGTTCGTCGGTAATGTCATGAATCAGTTCTTCAGGCTTGGCAGAGGCAATGTTGACATCGTAGCCCTGAGCATCCAAAGTTTTTAATTCATCAATGATTCCGGGATATAAATTCAGTTGGAACATCCCCTGATTCTTATAGTAATCATGATAGTATTTGACTGTATCCAAGCGATCGCTTTCAGTCAGCTTGGGATAAAACTTTTCCAAACTTGTGAGAAGTGCCGGCCCGATAAATTTAAGATATTGATCATGGGTCAATTCCGGCAGCTTCATTTTATCAACCGCATATTTGAGAGATTTAACAATTCCCTCTTCAGAATCAGCAATAGTGCCGTCAAAATCAAAAAATAAATGTGTCATGAGTGACCTGCTTTCTTTTCTGCTTAATAATTATGTATTATCAAGGGTATGGCGGTATAAATCAAGTGCTTTCCAATTCAATTGACTTCATCGTTCCCAAATTGTTGTATATTAGAAGTATTAAAAAATTGAAAAGGGGTCAGTCTACCAATGATTCTCACGTTTATCTTCTTAATAATTGCCGGCTTTGCGGCCGGATTACTCGCCTCTGTTGCGGGACTGGCTTCACTTGTATCATACCCGGCGCTATTGGCGGTTGGCTTGCCGCCTGTTTTAGCCAACGTGACCAATACGACCGCCCTCATCTTTTCTGGAATTGGTGCCACTGCATCTTCAATGAAAGAACTGCGGGGTCACTGGAAAAAACTGACACTTTACGTCATCTTATCGTTGATCGGAAGTATTGGCGGTAGTATTCTGCTGTTGGTTGCCCCAGCCTCTTCATTTGAAAAGGTCGTTCCGTTCTTTATTCTCTTTGCCGGCATTCTATTGTTCATGTCTGGCAGAAAAAAAGATACCTCCACTTCCAAGCTCAAGCAGGCCCACCAGACACCCTCAAAACATTTTTGGGTATCATTGATCAGCTTAACCGGGATTGTCCTCGTTGGTGCTTATACCGGCTATTTTGGGGCAGCTGGTGGCGTCATCTTTCTGGCCATTCTTTCAGTCATCACCGATGATCAGTTCACCGTTGTCAACGCCATGAAAAATGTCATCGCATTTGCCGGCAACATGATTGCCACCGTCATCTTTATCTTTAAGTCAAAGATTGACTGGCTTTTCGTTGTTCCACTGGGATTTGGTCTCCTAATCGGCGGCTACACTGGGCCAATCATTGTTCGGCATTCAAATATCCACTTGCTGCGAATTTTGATTTCGTTGGCAGCGTTCGGCTTGGCCGGTTATTTATTTGTGACGGCTTATTTCTAAATAGTTTGTATGCATTAGGATACAACTAAAAAAACTGGCGCTCATCAAAAGTCACATGATTTTTGATGAACGCCAGTTTCTTTTTTTGAATTCAAAATGTTAAAGCAAAATCATTTTTATCATAACTTAGAAAGTAATTTGGCCGACAATCAATCCATAAATCGTATAGATTGCAGCAATGACAATCACAATTGCAAGCGTCATTTCAACTGGTCCAAAGACTTTTTTGGCATGGTTGTCCTTCTTTTGAAGAATCCAGAATACTGGAATTCCTGCAGCAAACAGCAGAGACATCAGGAGTAGGAAGTTTGCGCCGGCGGCAAATAACAGCCAGCAGGCATAAATACTGGAGATAACACCAATGATGATGTTTCCCATTCTGCCTTTGCCATGATCTTCATTGACCGAGTACTTCAATTGATAGAATGCTGAGAATGCGTATGGAATCAAAATCGCAGCACTGGCAATTGAATAGAAGAAGTTATAAGCAGAAACTGTAATCAAGTATGAGAACATGAAAATTTCAACACAGACATTGGTTACAGTTAATGATGTGATTGGCGCACCATTCTTATTTTCCTTGGCAAAGATCTTTGGGAACGTTCCTTCCTTGGCGGCTTCGTATGGTAATTGACCGGCAAACATGGTCCATGACAACCAGGCACCAACAACGGAAATAATCAATCCGCCGTTAACAACCATCGCACCCCATTTACCAACCAAGCTTTGAAGCAACTCAGCCATTGCCGGCTGGGTCAAGTGTGAAAGTCCTGCCCGACTCATAACACCGAATGATAGCAAGGTAATTAACATATAAATCAAAATAACGGTAATAATTCCAAGAACGGTTGCTTTACCAACATCGGAACGCTTACGTGCCCGACCTGAGAAGACAACGGCTCCTTCAATTCCGATAAATACCCAAACAGTTACCAGCATCGTGCTCTTGGCTTGAGCCATCACACTGCCAAACTCAAACTTACCGCTTGGTGTGTACCAGAAATCACTGGTAAACATGTTCATCTTGAACGCGAATATCACAATAATGATGAAAAGGAATATTGGAATCAATTTGGCAATCGTAATGATTGTGTTAACAAATGATGCTGATTCAACTCCCCGTAAAATCATGAAGTGGCAGGCCCATAAAATAAATGATGCCGCAATGATTGACCAAATGTTTTGGCCATCACCGAAAATTGGCAGGAAGTAGGCAACCGCACTCATTAAAAGCGTTGCGTAACCCACATTTCCAAGCCATGCGGACAGCCAATAGCCCCATGCGGAGTTGAATCCCATGTACTTACCAAATCCGGCTTCGGCATAACTATAAACCCCGGCGTCAAGATCCGGCCGTTTCATCGTCAAATTCTGGAACGTTAAAGCCAACATGACCATTCCAATGGCGGTAATGACCCAACCAATGATAATGGCACCAGCACCGGCCCCAACGGCCATATCGTGCATTAGGTTGAATACCCCACCACCGATAATTGATCCAACGACCAATCCGATCAGTTCGAGCAGTCCTAATTTACCATCGTGCTCTTTCATTTAGCTCACTCCCTCGAATGAAAATATTTAATTAATATGAATCATCGTCGATCTTTAAAATTTTAAAATACTTACGATTATATTGAACCTTGTTCTCCGCGACCAGTTGTTGAACCATCTGGCTGGTGGTTTCCCTCGTCGTTCCGCTGACCTTTGATAGTTCAACCAGCGTTATTGGATACGGCACAAGGATCGTGTCATCTTCTTGAATTTCACCGATTTGCTGGCCAATGAAGAGAATGGCGTTCCAAACCCGGCATTTGGCACTGGTAGTTACCATGCGCTGAAGCTGAGTCTCTGAAGTGTTGATGATTTTGCTCATCTCTTTAACGGCATTCACCATTAACTCGGGATTTTCACGCAAGACTTCTTCATAGATCGGCATTGAGAATTCGGCTAATTTGACTTCAGACATTGTTTCAACCGTATAGGCATATCGATCGTCCTCAAATAAGCCAATATAGGGAAAGGCTTTTTGTGGTCGAATGTACAAATACAGCTGTTCATCACCGTTTTTATCCCAGTGAAAAGACTTGCAGACACCGTCGATTAAATAATAAAACCGATCCCGTGTGTCACCTTGGTCAAACAAGATCTGACCCCGATGATAGGTTTTGACTTTCATTTCATTAATCAGTTGCTCGATATACTTGTCACTTAGCGGACTGAATTCCGGATGACTGCGTAGTTTTTTCGCATAGTCGGCATAATCACGCTTATTCTTTAAAATCATAAATACACTCCCAAAAGCGGTTACATAATTGTGTTCTCATTAGTAGTGTACCCCACATAACGTGATTAAACATTAAACGGCTCTAAGATGATTTTAACGTCAATTCGAAAACAGCCTATTTCGGTTCAATAATGGTTCCAGAACCATCGTTGATGAATCCTTCGATGTTGTCCAAAGCAGTTACAACGGCTTTGTTGCCAGTTGCTTCCACAAAATCAATTGCGGCTTCAACTTTAGGCAGCATACTGCCTGGAGCAAATTGCTTTTCGCCGATATATTTATGCAGGTCGGCAACTGAAACATGTTCCAATTTCTTTTGATCCGGCTTGTTGAAGTTCACGAAAATATTAGGAACGGCGGTCAGGATGATCAACGCATCTGCACCAACCAATTCGGCTAATTTTTCACTGGCAAAGTCTTTATCGATAACGGCTTCTTTACCAACTAGCTGATGGCCCTCGGTTACGACCGGCACGCCACCACCACCAACTGAAATTGGTACGATTCCGGCGTCAACTAAAGCATTGACAGCTTTGGTTTCAACAACACCGATTGGCTTTGGTGAAGGAACAACCCGGCGATAACCACGGCCGGCATCTTCAACAAAGTTGAAACTTGGATTTTGTTTCTTGGCCAAGTCGGCATCTTCTTTGGTCATAAAAGGTCCGATTGGCTTGGTTGGGTTGGCAAATGCCGGATCATCGGCACTGACTTCAACTTGGGTGACCACTGTGGCAACCGTCTTATCCAGGCCTTTTTCGCTAATGACCTGATCCATGGCGTTCTGCATCCAGTAACCGATGCTTCCCTGCGTCATGGCAACACATGAATCAAGCGGCATTTCAGGGTTCTCGTTGGTACTTCCTGCAGCCTGCTGTAATAATAAGTTTCCAACTTGGGGACCATTTCCGTGAGAAATGATCAGTTGGTCGCCGTTTTCAATAAATTTAACCAGGTGTTCTGCCGTATCGCGTAATGCTTGTTGTTGTGCAGCAGCTGATGCATCCTTTGACAGGATGGCGTTACCACCTAGGGCAACTACGATTTTACGTCCCATAATAATTCTCCTCTGTCTTAGAAAATAATAAGGGACTGGGACAAAACAAATGTTTTGTTGCCAGTCCCTTGTATTGTTAAGCTATTTTTCAAGGTGGGTACTAGGCTGAAACTGTTTTGGCTGTCATCCAGCCGAAACGTGTTCGGGCGCAACTGATGCTAACTTCTAAGTGTCCTTTGGCTAAAACCCAAGACCGGGCTTTCAGCCAAAACACCCTTAGAAACCGCATCACCCGTTGCTGCTCACACTCTAGGAATAAAGAGATTACCTAAAGTTGCGGCCATCATTGCCTTGATTGAGTGCATTCTGTTTTCTGCTTCTTCGAATTGACGAGCATACTTGCTGGTAAACACTTCATCAGTAACTTCCATTTCAGTAATGCCGTACTTCTTCTCAATATCTTTACCATATTCAGTTTCGGTATTGTGGAATGCTGGCAGGCAGTGCATGAAGATTAATTGATCATCAGGAGTACCGGTCTTCTTCAATGCTTCCATGTTTACCTGGTAAGGAGTTAACAATTTAACTCGTTCTTCCCAGTTGCTTTCACCCATTGATACCCAAACGTCGGTATAAACAATGTTTGAACCCTTCATACCTTTATCAAGGTCATCAGTGATTAAAAGCTTTGCGCCTGACTTCTTAGCGAAGCCGTTGGCGATGTTTTGGATTTCGTCAGTTGGGAACAATTCCTTAGGAGCAACAATGTGAATGTTGACACCCAGGATTGCACCGGTAACAAGTAATGAGTTGGCAACGTTGTTACGGCCGTCACCCATAAATGTCAAAGTCAATCCTTTGAGTTTGCCAAAGTTTTCCTTAACAGTCATGAAGTCAGCCAACATTTGAGTTGGGTGCCATTCATCGGTTAAGCCGTTCCATACTGGAACACCACTGTCGCGGGCAAGAATTTCAGCATCACTTTGCTTGAATCCACGGAATTCAATTCCATCAAACATGCTGCCCAAAACTTTGGCAGTATCGGAAGTTGATTCCTTCTTGCCTAATTGAATATCGTTTTGGCCAAGGTACTCTGGGTGAGCACCAAGATCAATAGCAGCTGTGGTAAATGCTGAACGGGTACGAGTTGATGACTTTTCGAACAGAAGGGCAATGTTTTTGCCTTCCAAGTAACGATGAGGAATATGGTTCTTCTTCAAAGTCTTGAGATGCAATCCAAAGTCAATCAAATATTCGAGTTCTGCGGCTGTAAAGTCTTTTTCGGCTAAAACACTGCGTCCTTGAAATACGTTTTGTCTGAAATCTTTTGTCATAATCGAATTCTCCTTGATGATTATTGTTTTGCTTGGGTACTTGGGTTTGTTTTTGTAGAGTTGTTTGGTGGATATGTTCGTTGATTTGGAGCTTAACTAGTAACTACATGTTGGTGCGGTTAGACAGCTTAGCTGAAACGCGCTCCGACGCAACTGATGCTAACTTCTAAGTGCACTTTAACTAAAATCCCAGAACCAGGGATTTCAGTCAAAGCACCCTTAGAAACCGCATCACCCGTTGCTCGTCGCACTCTGCTTTAAACGTGCTCCGACACCCCTGGTTCCTACTGTGTAAGGTAAAAATTCTAACGATGAACCAAACCCGTTCATCATTAAAATTTCTACCTTACACTCCGGGACCAACCCAGGCCTCGTCACACTCTAGTCTAAATATCCTCTCTCACAATTGGGCAGCTCATGCAACGTGGGCCCCCACGTCCTCTTGACAATTCACTTGAGATAACCTCAAGCACTTTGAGTCCGTGTTTTCTAAGCAAATCGTTTGATACATAGTTTCTATTATAAGTAACTACGACACCAGGTGCGATTGCCAATGTGTTTGAGCCATCGTTCCATTGCTCACGGCCGGCGATGATTGGATCTCCGTTACCAGTTGGGATCAAGTCAAGATCATCAAGCTTCAAAGCATCCTTCAAAACTTGTTTGAGGTCTGTTCTGTGATCCAAGTTGAGTTCACCATTCTTGCCTGGAGTAATTGTCCAAGTATCGATATGGCCGCCTTCACCTAAGATTCCTGGGTGAACAGTAAATTGATCGTAGTTAATCATTGTGAACACAGTATCCAAATGCATCATTGCATGGTTATGCGGAATCTTAATTGCAATAACGGTGTCAAAATGACCTTCTTTAAATAAGTTTTTAGCAATATCTTGAATGGCATCAGCTGAAGTACGTTGTGATACTCCGATTGCCATGACATGATCATTTAAGACTAATTCGTCTCCACCTTCGATACGAGTATCGTGGTTTCGATCACGCCATACATGAACACCCTTGTTAGCAAAACGTGGGTGATACTTAATAACGATTTCATTGAAGAGTGATTCGCGTTGTCTTGCAGGGAATGTCATGTGGTTAATACTTAATCCTTCACCGATACATGCCGAAGGGTCACGGGTGAAGTAAAGGTTAGGCATTGGATCCATGTAGAACTCGTAACCTTCCGTCTCAGCAGCACTTACTAAGTCTGTTGGTACGAAATCAACTTCGTTCTTACGGATACCTTCCATGATCTTGTTGACCATGTCTTGATTGTTCATGCTGCCGAGGTATTCTTTCAATGCATCATGAATGGTACCTGCTGCATATCCAGATTCGGTCAACATTTGCTCCAAGAAGTCATTACGTACTTTGTCACCAGCTGCATCTAAAGCTTCAGCAGCTAATTTTTCAAGATACAATACTTCGACACCGTTGTCTCGTAAAGTATCGGCAAAGTAATCATGTTCCTTTTGGGCAATTGGTAAATATGGAATGTCATCGAATAATAACCGGGGCATCATGTCAGGTGTAAAGTTTTCAATTTCTCTACCCGGACGTTTCAGTAAAACTGTTTTCAACTTACCGATTTCCGATGTTACATGAATTGGACTTGTCATTTTGTTACCTCCTCTTCCATTAATACAAATACATCATAACCCCATTTGAAAACGTTAACGCATATTTTTTAACATTTAAAATGTGAAAAAGCTCACACAATTAGCACGCCAAATGTTTACGCTTTCATTTTATAAACCTTCTTGCGGGATATTCGCTTTGCAGCAGCATGTTTATGGGTAATTATGCAGTTTGAAATGTTTAAATTAGAACATAAGAATTTGATTAGATTTCTAAACTACTTAGGGTCTGTCTGGAAACTA
>NZ_BJVK01000035.1 GCF_007989105.1 Lentilactobacillus kefiri
TTGTTACAGTTTAAAATTAACAGAAGGTTAAATCTAGGTGATTAAGTGTTTGAATATAATGTAAAGCGTCACACATGTTCAAATATGAATTCGATGATTCACTATTGAATACCTGGTGGAGTAATTGAAAAGGGTTATGTACAGAGGTCGCTTGTAGTGGGTCTGAGAGATTCATTTCGAATATCAAATTGATGTGATATCAAGTTGATGAAAGTTGTAAATGAAGTGAAAGTTTCAGAACTTCAGAGTTTCAAGGTTCACTAGTTTTAAGCTTCAGTACCTGCACGATAGGTTTATGTAACACGAAAGAAGCAGTTGTACAAGGTTTCAAAGTTTCACGAAGAACCAAAATATTGATCACACGGCAAATTTATCAATAAAGTAAAAACGTGAAAAATGATTAATGTTTGCGGCAGTTGGATCAATAAATAGTTAGATTGAGGCGATAAGACATTAAGTTTTTAATTAAGTGGGTATCAACCCCAAAGTTCCCTTCCGCATAGGATTTAAACTTGCAGTATCAAAGCGAGTTTGAATCCTATTTTTTGTAGAGTGCGACGAGACCCGGGAGATGCGGTTTCTAAGGGGGCCTGTCTGAAACCCAGGTTCTGGGTTTTGGACAGGCCCCCTTAGAAGTTAGCATCTGGGTCGTCGGAGCACGTTTCGGCAAGGTAGGGGGAAATGCGTCGGAGCACGTTTCAGCAAAGTAAGGGGAAAACATGCTGTTAGTAGGCAGCCAAGCTTCAATCCGACCATCGGAGGATAAAAACCATCCACAAAACACCCCCACAAACTAAAACCACCAACCAGCTTCAATAAAAAATACATAAGTTCCACCCCATCAACCAAAATTTCCAGTTTACGAGATCCGAACACTTTGATATAATGTAAGCGCAATCAAATAAGTAAAAGGTATTACTTACTGCTATGTAGACATATTTATTTACAGTTCTTTCTGGAATGCGGTATTCTATTCACATAGATTATTTTTGCATAATAAGTTTTGAACTGGAAAGGAAGTTTCTGATGAACTTTCGTCGAGTAATTGTACTTGATCTGGCTTCACTGGGAATTGGTGAATCCAGCGATGCTAATCGATTTGATTCTGTTGGTGCCGACACACTTGGTCATATTGCAACCCTGGAAGGATCCAACTTTCAACTGCCCACGTTGAGCAGACTGGGACTGGGTAACATTCGGTATAGTGATCCGGTTGTCGGACTGCCACCAGTTGAAGATCCCATTGGCTTCTTTGGTAAGATTCGTTCCAAAAGTGAAGAAAACTCAAAGTTGAGTGGCTTGCGGGAAATGTTTGATTTTCAAACGGCAACCCGAACAACCAGTGTCATTGACGCCATCGTTGGCCTGCTGGGCGTTCACTCAATTTTGATTAGTGATTACCAAAGCTACCTTTCCAATCAAAACCAAGCTGAAGTCATTCCGGTTAATACAGATGACGCCGGCTTTAAAGAACTTCATCAGCAGGTGATTGCACCTAATAATGGGCTGCTTTATTACCGGACGTTGGGGCTGCAGGAAAATGCCATATCTGGTAACCGCCAGGGCTGCATCGATTCGTTGAAGACGGTTGATCAGCATTTGGCCCGCTTGATGCGTGAATTGTACAGCACGGATTTGCTGATCATCACTTCAACATTTGCCAACGATCCCGCCTTGGATGTCACGCCAACCCGGGAATACCTGCCATTGATTGCATACACGTCTTCGTCACCCGAGGGAAAAGCCCTTGGAATTCGACGAACACTCGCAGATGTGGGGGCCACAATCGGTGAAATCTTTGGCCTCGAAGTTTCCAATGAATCAATTGGGAGCAGCTTTCTTGGTGAACTGAAATAGTTCATCACAATTAATTTGGGTTTAATTCATAAAACCAATTTCATAACAGAGGGGGATAGCTAATTCGTAGCTTTGTTGTTTAGCAATTATTGTCGTTAAAATTCAGAAAAGAGGATTTCAGAATATGCAAATAACATATTTACTGGTCAACATTCTGGGTGTCTGTGTATACCTTGGAATTGCGTTCTTGTTTTCAAACAATAAGAAGCACATTAATTGGCGTTCAGTCGCTGTCGTTTTAGTTATTAACCTTGTTCTTGCATGGATCTTAACCAGCTTTGAATGGGGCCGTGATGCAGTTAAAGCTGCCGCTGACGGATTCAACTGGTTGGTTCAAGTTGCCTACCAAGGTATCAATTTTGCCTTGCCTAACTGGGTAACACCACAATTTGGCGGAACTGCCAAATCAATGAACTTTGTCACCAGTGCCTTACTACCAATCCTGATGATTGTTCCATTGTTTGATACTCTTACATATATTGGAGTATTGCCATGGATCATCAAATGGGTCGGCCGTGGACTTTCATTTGTTACCGGCGCTCCAAAGTTCGAATCATTCTTTGCTGTTGAAATGATGTTCTTAGGAAACACTGAAGCACTTGCCGTTTCATCACTTCAATTAAAGCAAATGTCAGCAAAGCGTAACCTTACTTTGGCTTTGATGTCAATGTCATGTGTTACTGCTTCAATCATCGGTGCTTATACCCAAATGGTTCCTGGCCAATACGTTTTGACCGCCGTTCCATTGAACGTTTTAAACGCCTTGATTATTACCAGTTTACTGAATCCTGTTAAAGTTACTCCTGAAGAAGATACCATCGCCAAGATGGGTGGTTCAGGTACCAGTGAAGCCGCTGTTGAGTCAGGCGATGTACAAGCTGACGGCAAACGTGAGCCTTACTTCTCATTCTTAGGTGACTCAATTCTTGGTGCCGGCCGTTTGATCTTAATCATTGCTGCCAACGTTATCGCCTTTGTTGCTTTAGCCGCATTGATCGATAAAATTTTGGCATTGTTCAACCCATGGTTGTCATTGGAACATATCTTAGGAATCATCATGTTCCCATTTGCATGGTTAATGGGTCTGGATGTCAGCCACGCATTCCAATTCGCTCAATTCATGGGTATGAAGTTGGTTACCAACGAATTCGTTGTTATGGGTAAGATTGCCGGTACTATCAACAACCTCAGCATCTTCCCAGCTCACTACCAAGCACAATTAACTGTCTTCATCACTTCATTCGCCAACTTCTCAACTACCGGTATGATTATCGGTGCCTTCAAGGGCTTGGTTGACAAGGAAAAGAATGACTTGATCAGTAAAAACGTTGGTACAATGCTTCTTTCAGGTATCTTGGTATCATTGATGTCTGCCGGAATCGTTGGATTATTCGTTTGGTAATATTTTCAACTAGAAAGTTAGGTTTTATTTTTGGATAAGTTACAAAGAGAAGAGGAGGCAGCTAATCGGCTGCCTCTTCGTGAGGCTATACGAGACAAAGCAACCGTTAAACGAGAAATTATTGCTGGAATTACCGGATTTTTTGCGATTTCCTATATCATTATCGTTAACCCGATGATCTTGAAGGATGCAGGAATTCCGACTGATTTAAGTGTCTTTGCGACAATTATTTCTTCGCTGGTCGGTTGTTTGATAATGGGATTTTGGGCGAATGCACCCGTTATTCTTACCCCTGGGATGGGGGTCAATGCCTTCATCACCTACACAGTTGTTGTCGCGATGGGGTTATCCTGGCAGGAAGCCTTAGCCATCTCGATCGTAGCCAGTGTGATTTATGTCATCATTGCATTCACCAAGCTGAGTACGATTTTGGCAAAGGGAATCCCGGATACGTTAAAGGCGGGAATTACCGCTGGAATTGGCTTGTTCCTGGTGGAAATTGGACTTGAGAAGGCCCAACTGATTCAGCAGGGCAAAAATTCCATTCTGGCACTTGGTGATTTGACGAAGCCGGCGACTTTATTGGCGCTGTTTGGCCTGTTGCTGACACTGTTCTTATTTGTCCGCAACATCACAGGCGGTTTCTTCATCGGCATTTTGGTGACATCGATAGTGGGCATCTTGTTTGGGATTAAAGATCAAGTATCCCCATCCGTGGGAATTGGTGATATTACCAAATATTCTGCGATCGTTGCCAAGGGTAATTTTAGCCATGCACTCACAATTCCATTTATTCTCGCCGTGTTTTCGATGACCATGATTTTGGTATTTGAGTCGATGGGGCTGCTGGAAGGCATCATGCCGAACCCCAAGAAATTCAAAAAAGCGTTTGAGGCCAGTTCCGTCACCAGTTTTCTTTCCGGAATTCTGGGGACCAGTCCAACTGTTGCGGCTGCCGAAAGTGCTTCGGCAATTGAAAGTGGCGGTCGAACCGGCCTGACTTCAATTGTTGCCGGAATCATGTTTGCCGTTTCCCTGTTCTTTATCCCACTGCTTTCATTTGTTCCCCAAGCAGCGATTGCCCCGGTTATTATCATTACGGGGGCATTGATGATGAACCAGCTTAGTCGGATTAATATGTTTGATTTCTCCGATTGGTTCCCGGCATTTCTGATTGTCGTATTGATTCCATTTACCAGCAGTATTTCAACTGGCTTGGCATTTGGATTCGTCGTTTATCCAATCTTAAAAATTGCTGCGGGCAGGCAACGTGAATTGACTGTCGCAACTTATGTATTAGGAGTTTTATTTTTATGTGATTTGGTACTGAGTGCCTTATTATAGAAGTAGCAGGTGAGCGGACTTTGCGGTTCGCTTCTTGTTAATCAAAAATTGTAAGCGTTTGATATTTAAAAATACTGTACTGGAAAGGAACTTATTATGACCATCAAAATTATTATGGATACCGATCCTGGAATTGATGATGCTGCCGCATTGACCATGGCACTAAATGATCCGGAGATTGACGTTAAATTGATCACCAGTGTCGCTGGTAACGTGACCGTTGACAAGACAACCAAGAATGCCTTGAAGATTGTCCGCTTCTTTAATAAAAAGGTGCCGGTTGCTGCTGGTGCCAAACAGCCGCTGATCAAGGAATTTGAAGATGCTGCCAGAATTCATGGTGAGTCGGGGATGCCTGGTTATGATTTTCCGGAAGACCTGCCAAAGCCTTTGAATATGACTGCGGTTGAAGCTTTGCGTAAAACGATTATGGAAAGCGACGAAAAGATTACGTTGGTGCCAACTGGTTCATTTACCAACATTGCGCTGTTGTTCAGTGAATATCCTGAAGTTAAGGATCACATCGAACGAATCGTCGCAATGGGTGGTTCCCTTGGCAAAGGCAATATGACCAGTGCCGCTGAATTTAACGTCTTTACCGATCCCGATGCCGCTCGGATTATGTACAACTCAGGCATTCCAATAACCATGGTCGGCTTGGATATTACCATGAAGGCTTTGCTGACCCCTGATTCTCTCAGCAAGCTTGAGCACCTGAACGAAGCCGGCAAGATGCTCCACGACATCGTTATTCATGATGGTGATAATAGTTTAAACGGAATCGCCATGCACGATGTCAACACCATCTTCTATCTGCTTCATCCTGAAGCAATCAAGACCGAGAAGATGTGGATCGACATCGTTACTGATGGCCCAGCCATCGGTGAAACGGTTGGCGATATCCGTGGTGCTTACCATGATGGCAAGACCAATGCAAATGTTTGTGTCGATATTGACGCGGAAGCATTTAATAAGTGGTTCCTGGACGAAGTTTCTAAGATTAATATGTAAATTTAAATTTGAGCAGTTGGGCTTTTGGCCTGGCTGCTTTTTTGTTACCATGAAAATTTCTTCGTTTACAAATATCGATTGGGTGTATCATATAGCGGAAGGGAGGTTACTGAGATGCAAAATACTTCGAATGAGAATCAAGTCCTTTATCAAGAACTGGTCACTGAGAAGCAAGCCGAAGAGAAAAAATCGACTATTCGCACTTATAGTCTCATCTCAATGATCTACATGTTCCTTGGAGAATAGATTGTTGATTATATTGTGGTCGAATCACCATTAAAATTTTGACTAGAATAAAATTAATAATCCGCCTT
Organism: Lentilactobacillus kefiri; assembly: GCF_007989105.1. Classification (GTDB taxonomy): domain Bacteria; phylum Bacillota; class Bacilli; order Lactobacillales; family Lactobacillaceae; genus Lentilactobacillus; species Lentilactobacillus kefiri. Next base: position 5,929 of record NZ_BJVK01000035.1, read on the forward strand.
TTAAGCAATCACTGAGCTGGTTGCTTTTTTGATTTATATCGATTTAAATAGAATTTTTCTCAGCGATAAATAAATTTGAAAATCATGTTAAAATTAGTATGTATGCACAAAACAAATGTCCGTGAATACCTTGTCAGTCTAGTCATTTTAAGGTAAAGTATAATAAGACGTGAAACAGATTGTTTCACATATCGGGAGAAATAATAAATGAACAATGATCAATTTAAAAAAGCTCTTTTGGATAAAGGTATCGAAGTTACAGATCAGCAAATGGATCAATTCGATGCCTATTTTAAGCTGTTAGTAGCCGTTAACGAGCATGTTAACCTGACGACGATTACAGAAAAGCCTGACGTTTATCTCAAACATTTCTATGATTCCATAACTCCAGCCTTTTTTGTTTCACAGATCCAAACAGAGCCGTTATCCATTTGTGACGTGGGGGCGGGCGCCGGATTTCCGTCACTGCCGCTAAAAATTTTATTTCCCCAATTGAAAGTCACAATCGTTGATTCATTAAACAAGCGGATCAATTTCTTACAAACATTAGTCGATAAGCTGCATTTAACCAACGTTGAGTTGTTCCACGCACGGGCTGAAGAGTTTGGTGCCAAAAAGTCGGAACATCGTCAGCAGTTTGATCTGGTGACTGCCCGAGCAGTTGCCCGGCTCACAGTACTGAGTGAACTCTGTCTTCCACTTGCAAAAGTCGGCGGCAAAGTCGTTGCACTCAAGGCTGCCAAAGCTGAAAGCGAACTCTCAGATGCCAATCCGGCTATTCGTTTGTTGGGCGGAAAAGTTTCCGGTGATTTTGAATTTACATTGCCGGTTTCTGACGAAGAACGCCATATTATCGTGATTGATAAGGTTAAAGATACCCCTAAAAAGTATCCAAGAAAGCCGGGAACTCCTAATCGGGAGCCCCTGGATCAAATCAAATAATGAGGAGGGATGAACGATGACATATGTAATCGCGCTTGCCAACCAAAAAGGCGGGGTCGGTAAAACGACGACTGCGGTTAACTTGGGTGCCGGCATGGCCACACTTGGAAAGAAGATTCTCTTGGTGGATGCCGATGCACAAGGTAACGCAACCAGTGGTGTCGGTGTGTCCAAAGCCGATATCAAGAAGGACATCTATGATGTTTTGGTCAATGAAGAACCAATGGCTGAAACAATCGTCCATACATCGCACAAAGGATTGGATATTGTCCCGGCAACCATTCAGCTGTCCGGTGCAGAAATTGAACTAACCCCACAGATGGCGCGGGAAACCCGATTGAAGGCTGCGTTGGATGCGGTTAAGGACCAATACGATTTCGTCTTAATTGATTGTCCACCCTCACTTGGTTTGATTACCATCAATGCCTTCACTGCCAGCAATTCGATCTTGATCCCGGTTCAAAGTGAATACTATGCTTTGGAAGGATTGAGCCAGTTGCTGAATACCATTCAGTTGGTCAAAAAACATTTCAATCCAAATTTGAAGATCGAAGGCGTGTTATTAACCATGTTCGATGCCCGGACCAATTTAGGCGAACAGGTTAACACCGAAGTCCGCAAGTTCTTCAAAGATGAAGTTTATGACACAATTATTCCTAGAAACGTTCGTTTATCGGAAGCACCAAGCTATGGTCTGCCAATCATGGATTATGACCCCACGTCAAAAGGTGCCGAGAAATACATGAATCTGGCAAAAGAGGTGTTGGCAAACCATGGCGAATAAGAAGAAACCAACGGGGCTTGGCAAGGGAATTGAAGCCTTGTTTCAAGACAACAACGTTGATACAAGTAAAGAAGACGTTTTAGACATCAAAGTCGCAAACATTAAACCCAACCCATATCAGCCACGGCACCGATTTGACCAGAAGGCCTTGGAAGATTTGGCCCATTCAATTAAGAACTCGGGTGTTTTCCAACCAATCATCGTCCGTCAGCCGGATCCTGAAGTTGAATCTTTTGAGCTGTTAACCGGTGAGCGTCGTTTAAGAGCGTCAAAGATTGCCAAGAAAGAAACAATTCCCGCAATTGTCCGCAGTGTCAACGAAGAACAGATGATGGAAATTGCTGTAATGGAAAACTTACAGCGTGAGGATTTGACCACCCTTGAAGAAGCCGAAGCCTATAACATGCTGATGAGCCGTTTGGATTTGACTCAGGCACAGGTTGCCAGCCGATTGGGCAAGAGCCGTCCATACATCGCCAACTATCTTCGAATCCTTGGATTGCCAACTGAAGTTAAAAAGATGCTGGAAGACAAGAAGCTGTCGATGGGACAGGCGCGAACCCTACTTTCCGTCAACAACAAGCAGGAATTAATCAAGCTGGCCCGTAAATCAGTCAATGATTCAATGACTGTCCGTCAGCTTGAACAGGCTGCTGCCAAGATCAACGGCACCAAGCCTTCAAAGAAGAAAAAGACGACCAGAAAGTCACCATTTGTCCGGGCATCCGAAGGTCAACTTCAAGAAAAGTTTGGCACACCGGTTTCAATCGTTAACTCATCTCGTAAAAAGGGAAAGGGCAAGATTGAAATCGAGTACACCTCAACTGATGATTTGAACAGAATCCTTGAGATGTTTGGCGTCGACCTGGATTAGTCGTAACGGTTGCTGGTTGAACGTTTGTCCGTTGTTTAGCCGAAATGTGTGTTCCGATAATTTCCCTCGGCAATACACGTTGTACAGAAAGGGAGCCTTCATATGTATGATTTAAACGACTTAGTTGAAATGAAAAAGCCCCATCCATGCGGTACCAACCGCTGGCAGATTATTCGAATGGGTGCAGACATTAAGATTCAATGTACCGGTTGCGGTCATATCGTGATGATGCCCCGAAGAGAATTTGATCACAAATTAAAAAAGATCCTTGAAAAAGCTGAAAAATAAACCAGAAAGAAGAGTTGTTGAATTATGGCATTAACTGCAGGAATCGTTGGATTGCCAAACGTTGGAAAGTCAACACTGTTTAACGCAATTACCAAGGCCGGAGCTGAAATGGCCAATTATCCATTTGCCACCATTGATCCAAACGTCGGAATGGTTGAAGTTCCCGACAAGCGTTTGGACCGGATTCAAGAATTAATTCCAGCCAAAAAAGTGGTTCCAACTACATTTGAATTCACTGATATTGCCGGAATCGTTAAGGGTGCCAGCAAGGGTGAAGGACTTGGTAACAAGTTCTTGGAAAACATTCGTCAGGTTGACGCAATTGTCCACGTTGTCCGGGCATTCGATGATGACAACATCACCACTGTATCAGGCAAAGTGGATCCATTAGACGATATTGACACAATTAATTTGGAATTGGGAATTGCTGATTTGGACTCCGTTAACAAGCGTTTGGGCAAAGTTCAACGGGCAGCCAAGGGTAGTGATAAGGAAGCCAAGGCTGAATTAGCTTTGCTTGAAAAGATTAAGCCGGTTTTGGAAGACGGCGGCTCAGTTCGTTCAATTGATTTTGACGAAGATGAACAAAAGATCGTTAAAGGCCTCTTCCTGTTGACCAGCAAGCCAGTTCTGTACGTTGCCAACATTGCCGAAGATGATATGGCTGATCCAGAGCATTCCAAATACTTCCCAGAAATCAAGGAATTTGCTGAAAAGGAAGGCGCAGAGGCAATTGCCGTTGCTGCCGGTCCCGAAGAAGAAATTGCTCAGCTTGATGACGATGAAAAAGCTGAGTTCCTGGATGCAGAAGGGGTTAAAGAACCCGGCTTGAATCGCCTTATAAGAGCTTCATACAAGCTCCTTGGCCTGCAAACGTTCTTCACTGCAGGTGGTAAGGAAACTCGTGCCTGGACGTTTAAGAAGGGTACCAAGGCACCTCAAGCAGCCGGTATCATCCATTCTGATTTTGAACGTGGATTTATCCGTGCCGAAGTCATGGCATTTGATGATTTGGATAAATTAAAGACCCCTGCCGCAGTCAAAGATGCAGGTAAGCTGCGTCTTGAAGGTAAGGACTACGTCATGCAAGATGGCGACATTGTTGAATTCAGATTTAACGTTTAGGAAGTTCAATAGAAGGAGTGAAGCTAGTGAGTAGCAACAACGATGAAACAGCAAAGCGCAGTGCGAACAGCAAAGCGCGTGAAAAGAATGCTCAAGTTCATCAAGACCGGGATCATGCGGCAAAAATTGTCCATTCCCAGTTTGATAACATTGGGTTAACCAAGCGGAATGCCGAGTACATGTTTAAATTTAACCAGGCACTTGGTCCAACGAAATTTTCCGCAGAACAGAAGAAGACAATTATTCAATCAATGGTTCAACAGTTACTTGATGGTCAAAAATCAGGTAAGACGGCCAAAAATATGTGGGGAACTGTCGATCAAAAGCTTCAAAATACGGTTCATCCACCGGCACGTCCTGCTGATCCCCGTAGAGATTACTGGAAAAACGCAGGGTACAATGCTGTCCTGTTCCTGACCATCTTCTTCTTGATGTACGGTGTCTTGTACTTCCTGCCAACCAAGGGCGGTCAACATTCACCTATGATGGGGATTACTGGGATTTTAATTAGTGCGGCCATCGCCGGACTTGGAATTCCAGTTGTAACCATGATGTTCACTCCAGGAGTTAAGCACAAGTACTCCGTCTGGATTCGAATTATCCTGGTTATCCTATTCCTGATTGTCTGGATGGGAATCTTTACGGTGTCATCAATCTTGCCACCAATCATGAATCCGGTCTTGAACCCAATTGTCTATATTGTTTTGGGTGTCCTCTCCGGGTTGGCATCATTTTATATCAAACGCCGCTTCCGGATTACCGGCGGTGTGTTCTAAACTTAGCTAAAACATTGAATAATAAGGCTTTTCAAGCGCTATGGCGTTGGAAATGGCCTTATTTTTTTATCCTTCTATCAGTAAAACACGAACATTAATCACCAAAAATATAAAAAAATTGTCAGACGGCGAAAAAACATGAACAATAAGCTTTATTTATTCGGAAGAGTCGTGTATAATCAATACAATTTCAAAAAACAAATTGCTTAACAGGCTATACACTTTTATTAGAAATAAATGAGAATCTTTTCAGATTCGTTGATTATGTAAAATGAAAATGATAAGTTATTAAGCAATCAACATTAAAAAGGAGCGAGATAGATGGTTAGTTGGGATGAAAAATTCGGTAAAAAAGGTTTGACGTTTGATGATGTGCTGTTGATTCCTGCAGCGAGCGATGTTTTACCAAATGATGTGGATTTATCAGTACAATTGGCAGACAACTTAAAGTTGAATGTTCCTTTTCTGAGTGCCGGAATGGACACTGTTACCGAATCGAAGATGGCGATCGCATTAGCTAAGCTTGGTGGATTAGGTGTTGTTCATAAGAATTTGAGTATCGAAGATCAGGCTGCTGAAATTGCAAAGGTTAAGGCAGTCAAGAAGACAGCCGATACCCCTAATGCAGCGGTAGATGACAATGGTGCATTGTTGGTTGCCGCAGCGGTTGGTGTTTCATCCGATACTTTTGACCGGGCTGCCGCTTTACTTAAAGCCGGTGCCGATGCAATCGTTATCGATACTGCCCATGGTCATTCAGCAGGTGTTCTTCGGAAAATCGCTGAAATCCGTGACCACTATCCAGACACAACTTTGATTGCCGGTAACGTTGCTACTGCTGCCGGAACTGATGCACTTTTCAAAGCAGGTGTTGATGTTGTCAAAGTTGGTATCGGCCCTGGTTCAATTTGTACCACCAGAGTTGTTGCCGGTGTTGGTGTTCCTCAAATTACCGTAGTTTACGATTCAGCAAGTGTTGCCCGCAAGTGGGGCAAGTCAATCATTGCCGATGGCGGAATCCAATATTCAGGTGACATTGTAAAGGCATTAGCTGCCGGTGGTAACGCCGTTATGCTTGGTAGTGTCTTCTCTGGAACCGATGAAGCACCTGGTGACGTCTTTGAAGATCATGGCAAGAAATACAAGTCATACCGTGGTATGGGTAGTGTTGCTGCCATGGAACAACAACATGGTTCAGCTGACCGTTACTTCCAAGGTGGTGTCAGTGAACCCAACAAGTTGGTTCCTGAAGGTATCGAAGGTGAAACTGAATATAAAGGCAGCATCAACGACATCGTCTTCCAGATGGTTGGTGGCCTTCGTTCAGGAATGGGCTACACTGGATCAGCAACAATCAAAGATCTTAATGACAATGCCCAATTTGTCCAAATCACCAATGCCGGTTTGAGAGAATCTCATCCGCATGATGTTAACATTACTAAAGAAGCTCCTAACTACAAACCAGAAGCATAATAATTTGAATTCACCTAAAGGTCAGTCGCCTATGCGGCTGGCCTTTTTATATTGTCGCAGGATGCAATCTGGTCATTCATGATAACCAGAAACAAACCAGTTCAACCTATAATAGAAACGTTATATGCTGAAAGTGACGGAGGGGCTGATAGAATGCTGAAACAACTTATTAAACTCACGAATAGTGTGTTAATCGCGTTTTCTTGTATTGTAATGGCGTCACTTTGCGCCCATGCGGCAACACCCGTGACCCCTCATGGGACTGCCCGCTTTCAGACCAATACCGCCACAATTAATGTCACCCAAAATTCCCCCAGATATCAAGCGGTTTGGACGCGGGCTGTCCAGGCATGGAACCGAACCGGCGCGTTTACGTTTCAAATCACCAACAATTCCAACGCCCAGGTCACAACCAAGATGAATCCGGCCCTTGGATCGGGGTACAGTGGGATGACTTATTTAACAACCGATTACCAAAATTACATAATCAACGCAGAATGTGAGATTAATAATCTGGCATTACGAAACAATCACTATGCCCGATTTGAATGGGTTAACGTTGCGGAACATGAGCTGGGCCACGCGATTGGATTAAACCACAATCCCGGCAAGGCGAGTGTCATGTACGCGTCAAACCGTTCGTATAGTATTCAAAGAGTCGATATTGAAGGGGTTAACCAGCTTTATGCAGGCAGCCCAGCACAAACTTCACTGGGGATGAAGAGTAAGCAGATCATTGATCCGGTCGCTGATTCCGGGGACATTGAAAGCCCAACAGTCGATCCGGAAACGTTTGGCATCATCATTGAAAGAACGTTGTGGCCGGTTCATTACGTGGATTTGGCACATCATATCGTTCGTGAAAATGGGATTCTCAAACGGCTGGCTTATCCGCTCTATTGGTAAAGTTTCACCAATATTTTGAGGATTTATCAATTTTATGCCTAAATAGGAGTATCATAATTCTGGTAGCAACATTTACATTAAAGGCAGGGGGCTTACCGTTGGACTCACAAAACGTTCTCGAACGGCCATTTATCACCATTACAAATTTAATCTGGAGTTTCGACCATATCACCAATCGGGTGAACATCTTGCTGGTTAAACGCGATCACGAACCCTATAACAATTATTGGGCATTGCCGGAAACCTTTATGAGAGCGCAGGAAAGTGCCGAAGAAGCTGCATTGCGTCTGGTTCGCGAAAAGATCGGGATGGACCTGTCAGGAAGCCACACCGAACAGTTGGCGACCTTCACCAATCCACTTCGAACCCCGGGTGAGCGAGCTTTATCGTTGGCCTACATGACATTTTTGCCGGATAAGCCACAGCTAAAAGCTGGTTATGGCGCATCGGATGCCCGTTGGTTTACGATGGGGTATTCTCAAAAGACCTATTCATTCAGTGATGCTCAGCAGACATTTCAATCAACCGACTGTCCGGTTCAGCGCACGTATTATAAGGAATTTGACGGTACCAATGCTGATCCGGCCAAGCATCTGGCATTCGATCATGAATGGATATTAAAAGTTGCTTGTGAACGGATTCGAAATAAGCTTGATTATCAGCCGAACATTTTACTGATATTGGGCGGCAAATTTACCTTGAAAGATGCTCGCAGAGTTTATTCGCCATTTTTGAAAGTCACCGTTGAACAAATCGATAATTCAAACTTTAAAAAAAGTCACCGGGAACTCTTCACAGACCTTGGATCAAGCGAGGTTAACGGGCCTGGGCGACCTGCTCGATTATACAAATTGGCGCATTTGCGAGCTTAAAGCCTTGAAATTTCTGGTTATAGGTTGTAACGTAGAATAAAAGTTTTAAATACTTTTATTTTAACGAATTAAAAGTTAAAGCTACTTTAAATATAAAAAGAAAGTGTCTGAATAATATGAATAATTTATCAATGCTGACAGATTTATATGAATTTTCAATGGCTAACGGTTATCGTCAAACCATTAATGATGAGCAAGGGGTCTTTGATGTCTTCTTCCGAAAAGTGCCAGATAATGGCAGTTTTGTTATCGCTGCCGGGTTGGAACAGGCTGTTAAATCACTTCAAAACTTTTCCTTCAGTGATAGCGACATTGAATACCTGCGTTCGTTGAATCTATTTCAAGAGAACTTTTTGACGTATCTAAAAGATTTCAAATTTGACTGCAAAGTATCTGCTATTCCTGAAGGAACCCCAGTCTTTCCAAGAGAACCATTATTGACGATTCAAGGACCGTTGCTGCAGACGCAATTATTTGAAACTATGGTCTTAAACATCTTGAATCACCAGTCATTGATCGCCACAAAAGCCCGCCGAATCACTTATTCAGCCGGTGGCCGTCCCGTCATGGAATTTGGTGCCCGACGTGCTCAGGGACCTGACAGTGCGACTTACGGTGCCCGTGCGGCCGTTATCGGTGGCTGCAGCAGTACTTCAAATGTTCTGGCTGCCAAGAAGTTCGGAATTCCTGCAGCGGGTACGATGGCTCATGCATGGATTGAATCATTTCCAGATGAATTGACATCATTTGAGAAGTGGGCTGAAGTCTATCCCGACAATGCCGCATTGCTGGTCGACACCTACGATGTTTTAAAGTCCGGTGTTCCAAATGCCATCAAAGTCTTTAAAGAATTGAAAGCTAAAGGCCACAAACCGGTTGGCATTAGAATTGACTCCGGTGATATTAGCCAACTTTCAAAAGCTGCCCGGAAGATGCTTGATGACGCTGGCCTTCCAGAAGTCAAGATCACAGCTTCCAACGCTTTGGATGAACACGTTGTTGCTTCACTTTTGCTTGAAGGGGCCCCATTGGACAACTTCGGAATTGGTGAGAAATTAATTACGAGTGCTTCATCTCCTGTATTAAGTGGTGTTTATAAACTTGCCGCAATTATTCAAGACGGCAAGATGACCCCTAAGATCAAAGTAAGTGCCACTCGTGAAAAGGTTACATTGCCTGGACTCAAGCAGGTTTACAGATTATACGAACCTGGTACCGACAAGGCATTTGCCGATGTCATTGCGCTTAGTGACGAATCGTTGGATCAACCAATCACGGTTGTGAAGGCTAATCCACTTGCAACCAAGCGTGAGCAGCGAATTGAAAAATTCGATGCCAAGCCTTTGCAGGTTGAAGCATTGAACGGCACTGACTTAAAGATGAAGCTACCTGGTGTCTTTGACATTCAAAAATATTCCAAGCAAAAGCTCACTGAGATTCCAACCGCTACTCAACGGTTGATTAACCCTGATGAATTTCCAATTTATATCACGACCAAGTTGGCCGACTTGCAGGAAAAGCTGCTCGAAGCCGATGGCCAGTAAAGTTATTTAAAATAAACATGTTTAGGAGCCCTGAAAGTGATTCTGGGGCTTTTTGTTTTGCCCATTCGTCAGTTATTTAAATCCACGCGGACAACCGGGATCACAATGCACGCTCTTTTAAGTCTTTTTTAAGCTTGGCCTGCTAGTCTTGTAAACGTTGTGTAACGGCCTTACAGTTGCAGTTCATACATGGTTGTTGAATTTGTTAAAAAGTGTAGAATCAGAACTGAGTGCTAATTTATGAAGCAATGCACATAATAATGATAAAATAATAATAAACAATACGATAATGAGGTTAAGTTAATTATGAAAATTTTAGTTGTCGATGATGATAAAGAAATTGCTCAACTGCTTGAAATATATATTCGAAACGAAGGATACGAACCAGTTTCTGCTTATAGTGGTCAGGAAGCTCTTACACGTCTCCGGACTGAATCAGATATTGGTCTGATGATTTTGGACATTATGATGCCTGGCATGAACGGAATTGAAGTTGTGAAGGAAGTTCGTAAGGACTCGCAAATTCCAATTATCATTTTGTCTGCCAAGACAGAAGATATGGATAAAATCCAAGGCTTGATCAGTGGTGCCGATGATTATGTCACCAAGCCGTTTAATCCGCTGGAAGTCATGGCTCGGGTTAAGTCATTGCTTCGCCGAACCGAAGAGCATGTCACCAACGATACACCTGATGTTTTGGACATTGGACCGTTGACGATCAACAAGGATTCTCATGAAGTTAAGACGATCACTGGAACACCGATTCAATTGACTGCTTTGGAATTTGGTATTTTATACCTGTTGGCAAGCCATCCCAACCGGGTCTTTTCAGCTGACGAAATTTTTGAACGGGTATGGCGTCAGGAAAGTATCGTTTCAGCCAAAACCGTCATGGTCCATGTGAGCCACCTGCGCGACAAGATTGAAGAAGCAACCAACGGTGAGAAAGTTATTCAAACTGTTTGGGGTGTGGGTTACAAGATTGAATCCCACTAATCATCTTTAATTTTGAAATGGGGGTTATTGCATGAAACTAACCGGTCGTGAGAAAACCGAACTGTTCCTGGAAGGAATTGTGACGGTGATTTTGCTGTTGCTTTTAAACCTTTCAATTATCATCTTGATTAACCAGTCGATTTACACCAACCCCGGACTGCGGGATGGTATTTTTATCATCAAGCGGTCGATCGTTATTGGCCCTGATCACATGCATCTTTGGAGCTGGGAAAACATCTTCATCATGCTGATGGTCTTGTTTGACGCGGCCATTGTCTACTGGCGGTTAATCAGACGTTATCATCAAATGCAGCTGAGGCACATTATCAGTGAATTGCATTACATTGCCAACGGTCATTTGAATCACCGAATTCCATTTAAACTGAGTGGGAATACCCAGTCGGTTGTTGAAAGCATTAATGCTTTGGTTGATAGTGTTATCAAGTCAATGAACGAGGAACGGGCAATTGAGAGTTCCAAAGATGAATTGATTACCAACGTCAGCCATGATTTGCGGACGCCCTTGACGTCGATTTTGGGGTATCTTGGCCTGATTCGCGATAAACAGTATCACAGTCAGGAAGATTTACTGAAGTATACCGATATTGCCTATTTAAAGGCCAAACAAATGAAGTCGTTGGTTGATAATCTGTTTGAATATACCAAAGTCAAGCAGACCGGAACGCCACTGTCCATCAGTAAGATTGATCTCAATCAAATGATGGAACAGCTGGTTGCCAGCTTTGAATTGGAAGCCGATAAGAGCGGATTGGCAATTTCTGCAAAAGAAACCGACAAGCCGTTATACATTGAGGCCGACGCGGAAAAGCTGGGCCGGGTCTTTAATAATTTGATATCCAACGGAATTAAATACGGTAAGGGCGGTCATCATATTTACTTGAGTGCCGCAGTTGGCCAACCGGGTGAAGTTGTCATTCACGTTGCTAACGATGGCCCTCAAATTCCAAAAAAATCATTGAATCAAATCTTTGAGCGTTTCTATCGGGTCGAAAGTTCTCGAAACAAAGAAACTGGCGGTTCAGGATTGGGATTAGCCATTGCTCAAAGTATCATCGATCTTCATGGCGGGTATATCAACGTTAGTTCGGACGAAGGTCTGACAACGTTTGCGATTCACTTGCCAGTTAAACACGGGGACAAATTAAGCAAGCCAGCCCAAAAACAAGCTGCCGAATAAGGGGAGAACTTTATGAAACATCGTTTTAGTTTATTCATCGCCTTAATGGGCTTTTTTTGCGTTCTGGCGGTGTCTGTTCCAGCCAGTGCCAGCAGTAATACCAGCCCAGACATTTATGCAAAGGCAGCGATTGCTGTTGATGCGCAGACCGGACAGATTTTGTATCAAAAAAATGCCCACCAGCCGCGGGCAATTGCATCGATTTCCAAATTGATGACTGTCTACATTGTTCACCACGAAATTAAGCAGCACAGGCTGGCATGGGGTGACAAAGTAAAAATTACCTCTGCACTTGCCCGCTTAAGCACGGCATCCGGCCTCACCAATGTGCCATTGAAAGCCGGCCGGTCCTACACGGTGCGCGAGTTGGTTAACGCGACGCTTGTCGCATCTGCCAACGCTGCGGCACTTGCATTGGGCCAGAAGGTTGCCGGTTCATCGACCAAGTTTGCGGAATTGATGAACCAAACTGCACATAAAATGGGAATTAAAGATGGCAAGTTCTATAATGCCTCGGGCCTGACCAATAAGCTGACCGGCAAGTTGGCTTTGCAGCATGTCAGCGCTAATGCGGAGAATATGTTGTCTGCAAGTGATGTTGCCTTAGTGGCAAAAAACTTGTTGAAGCAGTTCCCAAAGGTGACGCATATCACCAAGCAGACCAGCGGCACGTTCTATGGCACCCAGATGTCGGGACATAACCAGTTGATTGGCGACAACAACATAGCCAAAGGCGTTCAAGTTGATGGTTTAAAGACCGGTACGTCTGACAAAGCCGGGGCCTGTTTCGTCGGCTCGGCAACTCAGAAGGGGAAGCACCGAATTATCACCGTGGTTCTTGGTGCCCGAAATAAAAGTGCCAGTGATCCGGCCCGATTTATCCAAACGGCTAAATTAATGCGCTCCGTTTATACCACCCAGCATCCAATTAAGATTGCTGCAGGAACAAAGATTTCCGGCGTTGGCAAAGTTCAAATTCCCGACGGTAAACAGGAATCGATCACACCGGTTACCAAAGCCACAAATTTGGTATGGGCTGCGAACGCAACGAAGCAGAACCATGTAAGTGGCAAGTTTGTTAAAAAACCGGCTAAGTTGGCTTCACCAACCAAAAAGAATACGGTTGCCGGCAAAGTTCATTTGAGAATTAACGACAAGCGATTGCAATACATTGGTAAGTCCACTGGCGATTTTGTGATGGTTACGAAAAATTCTGTAAAAAAAGCAAATCCGTTCGTTCGCTTGTGGCGTGCGATATTGAGACTGTTTTAGAATTGATTTTCACAAAAGGTGTTTATTAATTGGACCATATCCCATATAATTGTCTTTGGAGTGTTTACAATATTTTTACACAAATGTTACGAGTGTGTGAAATCATTTTAAATGGAGGAATCCTTTTTGGGAAAAGCTGTAGCAAAATCGAGGGCGAAACTTCCATATTGGCGAAGAATTCTTGATGCATCTTTGCCTGTAGATTTAAGTTATATTCCAATTGGGCTAGCATGCGGTATTTTGCTCAACGCATCCGGCTTTAATGTTTGGACCACACTAATGGTGTCGGTTATGGTCTTTTCCGGTGGTGCTCAATTCTTGATTGCCTCTCTTTTGGCAACCAATTCCCCAATGCTTTCAGTAATTTTAATGATGTTCTTCCTGGAACTTCGTTATGCATTGCTGGGGTCCAGTCTTTCTAAGTATCTGCATGGGGAATCACTGGGATTTACCGCACTTTTTGCGGCATCTATGAATGACGAAAATTATGCACTGAACTATTTGAAATTTTCAACCGATAAGAAGTTCACACCGCGTGAAGCTTTACATGTTGAACACATGACACTGGCGTTTTGGACGGTCAGCAACCTTATCGGAAGTTTGATCGGCAGTGCAATCAATATCGATTTGACGATTGTCCATTTTGCTTTAACCGCATTGTTCCTTTACATGATTGTGATGCAGTTGAAGAATGGGCTGATTATTGTAATTTGTATTTTGTCAGGATTTTTGGCGGCCTTTTTCATGGTGATTACCAAATCGACTTTGGGCTTGGTACTTTCAACACTTACGGCATCGTTCATTGGGTTCATGGCAGAAGCAACGATTCGGAAGTTCAATCAGCGAAGTCGTTGGCTTAAGTCAATGAAGAACCCAGCCGGATCACCAGATGACACCGACGAAGATATTAATGACTAGGAGCTATCTTTATGGAATGGAACACGACACAACATGTATGGTTAGTTTTAGGGTGTTTTTGCGTGGCTTTTGCGCCACGGTTAATTCCCCTAATGTTTTTTCGTACACGAAAAATTCCAAATTGGTTTAACGAATGGATGAGATATGTTCCAATTTCGCTATTTACGGCGTTGGTTGTAAAGGACATTTTCATCTCGCCTGAGTACACGGTCACCGTTGTGAACCGGGCACCTGAGATGATTGCGGCCGTGATTGTGATTGGGATTGCTTATTGGACGCGTTCCATGGCCATTTCAGTTGTCTTGGGACTGGTTGCTGTCTTCTTATTGGCAATGGTTGTTTGACGATTTAAATTTACATACAAAAAGGCTGCCGACATAATTGCCGGCAGCCTTTTTC
>NZ_BJVK01000036.1 GCF_007989105.1 Lentilactobacillus kefiri
TAACAAAAATCAATTAAGAAAGAGGTTTTATATTATGGACACAAATGCAGCACAAAATACACCAGATGGCTATTCAATCAGTATGAATGGTTCATTCTTATTTAATACCAAGTGTAAGATTCGTCAATCAGCTGATATGAGCTGGTGAAGACGTTGTCTCTGGTCAGACAGTTTATTACTCTGGTAAGGAGAAAAACGGTGACCACTTCTGGTTAACCTATACCGGCGCTGATGGATCACCCTTATATGTTCCATACGCTAATATTACGTCTGGCAATATGTTTGGGACCGATAACAACCCTGGTGATCCCATTGAGTCGTCAGATAATGGCGGTGGTGGTGACAACGGCGGTGGCGGTGATAATGGTGGCAACGACGATAATGGTGGAGGCTCAGACAATTCTGGTTATATTGGAAACGACACCTATGATTTAAAACAGGCTGGTGCAGATAATCAAGGTAATACAGATATTGATGATATCTTCAATTCATTGATTAAAATTCAGCCAAAGGATGGTAATACCTCAATTACTGTCCAAATTCCTGCTGGTTATTATAAAGTTAAGCAACTGACATTTGACTCTTCAAGTTCCAATATTAATATTGAAGGGCTTGCGGGAGCAATCTTAGTTGGTGATAATGATGCAGGAGCCGATCCAGCAGGCCATGAAGGAGCAGAAATTGATTATTCACAAGCCTCAAACATTTCATGGAGTGGCGTTACATTTAAAGGCTCTTTGCCAGATGGTAACACACCTACAAATGAAGGGCGCTTAACTCATAATATTCTCCATTCAGATTCGATTTCATTTACTAAATGTGTTTTTGATCAAACTGGACATTCTCTTGACTTGGGCGGATCAAGCAATATTCACATTTCAAGTTGTGTATTCTTGGGGAATGCAACTGGGACAGACGAGAGTGGTTTTGCAGGTTCTACGGAATACCCAGCTCTTTATAAAGAAGCTATTCAAATTGATTATGCTAAAAATGTCAGTGGTGGTGTTGCTTCAGACAGTTCACTTCTTGACTCAGCGCCAACACATGATGTAACTGTTGATGGTTCACTGTTTTTGCCAATTTATACAGACTCAAGTGTATCTTCACTGTACAAGTATGCACCACTACCACTGGGCCAACATGATTCTGATAATGCAGATGATATTATTCACAGCATTCAACTAACCAATTCGTTTATGCTGGATATGAAGCCAGTAAATTACAATGGTGATGGGCTTGATGCTCCGATCCACTTTACTGATTCATATGATATTCAGATCACAAATAATACAATTGAACGTCGGCAAACTAAAGTTTCACCTGCCGTATTCTTATTTGAATCTGTAAATATTCAACAGGAAAGTTCTGGGGTATCGTCAGGTGTTACAGAAGGTAATATTCATGTTGATCAAAATACTATTTATAATATGAATCCGCAGTTAGTTCATACTATATTTAATGCCGGAGCTTCTGAGGTAACAAAGGTAGCACCCGCATACGCAATTTTTGCAAAGAAGACTCACGACATGGATAACCTTTCGTTTTCATCAAATACGATCCATACTTACCGTTCAATGACGACACCTGAAAAAATTGATGATTTCAGTGAAGCCCAAAAGAAAGCTAACATTACCAAGAGTTCTAATGTGCGTTGGGCAGGTGTTGGAGCAACCACAACTAATAATGATGGTAACACGCGAACTGGTGATGCGGGCGCTCGGGTATCTGGGAATGAGTCATACCATGAGAGTCAAACACAGAATATTATTGGTATAGATCCAGATGGTAACCAGTTCAATGTTCAAACTGTAAACGTTCAGCGTAACTTACCGTACTTGGTATCAATTTCTGCGCAGAATGGTTATTCTCCAGCCTATAGTCAAGTTGTTGTTGGATATGATACTGATTCAAACAATATTTATGTGCCATTCATTTAGAATAATATGGAGTAAGTATTAAAGCAAAATGTCTTACTTTTGATTTAATACTTGCCGTGTAAAAGTAGGGGAGCCCCACACAAAGTAGTTCTTAGACTACCTTGTATGGGGCTCTTTTGTTATTAAAATAAATGATTATTTATCACGGTATAGGATGATCATTGAAACGTTCATAACGCCGCCATCGTATCCATAATAATTAACGAAGGTTGAGATACCAATATTTGAGGAAATATTGAACTGCTTTTTGATGGCAGATGCACAAATTTGGTTGGATATTTTTATAGATTTATCGGCATTATCATCCTCTAGATCACTAATCGTATCACTATCAAGTATGATGTACTTTTCGTGAAGGCCGGTTGCATTTACATTGTTTTTGGCAGCATCTTCGGCCAGTGAAGTTGTGGGTGGATTTCCATGCGATTCAGAATAAGCAGCTTGACGAGCAGTGGTTAAATTCTTGAGGCTCGAATCTATAGTGCTTCCAGTAAGTGATAAATAAGATTGGGTAATTCCATTTCCAGTTACTGTTTCATTTGTTGTTTGGGATCCAGAATTGTTGGGTGTTTTTCCGCCAGTTCCTGAGTTATTGTCGCTAGGATTAGTTGTATTTGGATTTGCTCCGTTGATCAAATATCCGCGCCAAACGATCCCGCTGATTGTCTTAGCCCCATTAGTGACGTAATAGTAGACCCCCTTTTTCCTAGTGTAGCTAGAACGCATCAGGATACTTTTGGAAACATACCAAGTGGTATTGGGATAGTTCTTTAAATTGTGTAGTTTGCGAGTATGGGTTGGGTTATAAATGTATGCTGATTGGTGGCTGGTAGCGTGATAGGGCAGATTATCACGGTTAACGGACTTAACCCAATAGTATCGTGCCGAAGCTTGAACTGGCATTCCAGGAGTGACGGTTCCGATGATTCCCAAAGCCACTGAAGCAGAAACTAAAAACAAGATGCTTTTTTTCATAAAAGATACCCCCGTGATTGTATTTTATTGATGATAGTGATAATTACCGGATTAAAGGAGTCGGCGCCACGACCTATGATGATACTGGCACCCAACGTTATACTAAGACTGATGACGGTGGCAGTGGTAACGAAGCTGCTCATGCGTCAACAACACAGAATATTGTGGCAGTCTTACCAACTGGGGAGACGGATGTTGTGGCAACGGTTAACGTTCAACAGGATTTGCCTTATAATTACTCACTTTCAAGCTATAACTCATACTCACCAGCTTTTAGCGATGTTCCAGTTGGTCAAACAACTTCTGATGGTAACGTTTATGTTCCATATGTGTAAAGCAAATAAAATCATGTGTAATTTAAGCCTTAAATAATACAGTATGGCTTTAAATAGCGCCCGTTTTAGTTCTTATGAGATATCTTAGAACCCTTACTTAGAGATCTCTAAATGTTGACTAAAACGGGCGCTATTTTTTTGAATGTTTGATGGTTACGTATTATTTCTCAACAATAATATAGGTTGCGGCCGATCGAGTGTATACATGGGATTGACCTAAATTAATACCAAAACCGACTTTGAGGTAGTCAGAGTATTCGCTGGAAAGTGCCGAAATGCCCTTTTCTAATGATTTAGCAAAAGCATTAATATAACTATTTTCAGTTGTAGCGGGGTCATATTTAACGCTTCCAAACCAAGCACTATCAAAATCCTCAGTATCAGCACCAGTATGCTTTGAATTTTGACTTGTAATACCAAATTTAGCATTTATTGTTGTCCAATCCGGGTCAGAAATGGTCGGATTATTTTCGGCATAGTGTGTCGTGTACGAGGCGTAATTCATCAAATTATCATCAAACGTATATGTTCCAGCTAAATCTTGCTTAACCTTTTGAATTACCTGGTTCTCAGCAGTTTGTTGCGGCATGGCGAGAAATTCTTTGAATTGTTGCTTGAGAATGGCGGTATTAGAAGTACCATTCCCAGTTGGATTAGTAGTTGCGGGCGTTTTGGAATTGACTCCAGCGGTTAAATAACCGCGCCAAACGATCCCGCTGATTGTCTTAGCCCCATTAGTGACGTAATAGTAGATTCCCTTTTTCTTGGTGTATGCAGAACGCATCAGGATACTTTTGGAAACATACCAAGTGGTATTGGGATAGTTCTTTAAATTGTGTAGTTTGCGAGTATGGGTTGGGTTATAAATGTATGCTGATTGGTGGCTGGTAGCGTGATAGGGCAGATTATCACGGTTAACGGACTTAACCCAATAGTATCGTGCCGAAGCTTGAACTGGCATTCCAGGAGTGACGGTTCCGATGATTCCCAAAGCCACTGAAGCAGAAACTAAAAACAAGATGCTTTTTTTCATAAAAGATACCCCCGTGATTGCATTTTATAGTAGTGAAATGAATTTAGCTTACCGAAAGCCTTTGCAAGAAAAATGATTATTACTAATTGATTGATACTGGCATAGATTATTGCAGTTGAGTTAGAAAAGGTCTGAATAATTAATTATTCAGACCTTTTTCAATGATGAGCAAATGAACTACTTAGCTTTGACCACGGCAACGTATTGTGTGCCGCCAAAGACGGCGTCGGTATTGACGAAACTCTTAAAGGTGTAACCGGATAGAATATGCTTTTTGGCAAAGTCGGCCAAAGTTAAGCCGTCAGAGTTCTTGTATTTGCTGACAGCGGTGCCGGCATTGGCATCGGCGTTGACCGCCGTGAAGGTCTGATCAGCCTTGTCAATGGGGTTGTTATTGTTGTTGGTAGCGTCCAAGTAAACCACTTTGACTTGCGCGGCTTTTTTAACTTCAACGTACTGGGTGCCACCAAAGACGGCGTTGTCATTGCCAAAGGAAACAAATGCATAGCCCGCTGGGACATGCTTTTTGGCAAAGTCCTGTAAGGATAATTTATCCGCGTTGACAAAGGAACTGGCGGCAACTTGACCGGCTTTAGTCGAGGTATCAGTGGTGGTAAAGGTTTGGTTAGCTTTATCAACTGGGTTATTCGTGCCGTTTTCGCCGTCCAGGTAAACAACCGTGACGCTATTGTCACTAGTACTGTTATTTGCAGGCTTGGCTTCGGTCAGATTATCTTTGTTCACCCATTTACCATTTAGATCGCCATTGACTGAGGCTAATTGATACCAAGTCGTATTGTCTCGGGGATTGGTGACGGCTATAGTAACCGTAAAGGTGGCGTCTTTATAGTTGGCCAAGGTGTTAATGGTTGGCGCTGCGCCAACTTTATATTGTGTGTTGGCGGGAGCGTCATAAAAGACGTTGTTGGTCGTTTGGGCCAAGGCGGTGTCCGTTAATTTGAACGTGGTTTTAGCATCCGGCGCAGTCGCGTCTTGGGTGGTGGCGTAAGGGGTAATCCCGCCGCCAAAGGTGCCGGTGGAAGTGCCACCGTAGATCCAGCCGCGATACTGACCATCAAAGGTGACGACTTTGTAATAGACCGAACCGCGGTTAGTGGTAGCAACGCGGTAAGCGCGGACATTGGAACCGGCAGTATTGGCAGCGGCCAGGGTACTCAAACTGGCCCCAGACGCAATGACCCGGGCACCGTGTAAGGTGCCGGCTTTAGTGTAAAGGGCGTTGTTACCGGTAAAAGCGACGTTGCGAGTCGTCGGGTCGGTGGTTAGTTGCTGATTAGACGTTGTCCGGGCGTAGAGCTTGGCCGCAGCCGGTTTCGCCGTTGATGTACCGACGATGGCGGTTAACCCCAACGCAGCCAGGCCGGTAAAAAGTGATGCTTTTAAAGTATGCTTCATGAATTTGTCCTCCTAATCAAAACCTCAAGTAATTAAAACGATCAGCTTCTTGTTGAAGAATGACAGTATGTAAGCAATCAGTTGACCCTATTGATAGGATACCACATATATCAAATACGAACGGTTGGGTTTTAGTAAAAAAACGTTTACATTACCATTTTAGTACCCAATAAGGTTACAATCGTTACCCAAAATGGTGACAAAGACGACAATCTTTGCTTAAATCAGCTGGCATAATTGATATGGTGGTTAAATGAAACGTCAGACCGTCCTTTCCCCCGGGACGGCCTGGCGTTTTTGTATCCAATCAACGGTGTCGCGAACCGTTTGACTGGATAAGTTCCGGCCACCCAGGAGGGGAACAACGCAAATAACTACCGAATCACTCAATTGAGTGATTTTTTTATGGCCAAAATTTGAAAAAATGAAAGGAAGTTTTATTGATGGATACAACAGCAGCACAGAATACCCCAGAAGGGTATCAATTAAATGAATCCGGGACGTTTACGTTTAATACCACTTGTAAAGTCCGCGAAACCCCGGAAATGAGCGCCAGTGGCGTGGCTGATTATACGAGCGGTCAAAGTGTCAACTATGATCTGAAAGAAAAAAATGATGATCATTTCTGGGTATCATACACCGGCGCCAGTGGTACGCGGGTATACGTTCCTTATGCCAACATTCTTAAGGGTACTTACTTTGGAATTGATACCAATTCTGACGATCCGATTAAGTCATCTGATAATGGTGGCGGCGGTGACAATGGCGGTGGCGGAAACGATGATAGCGATACGCGTCCCCAAGGCGGTACCGATACTGGTACCCCCAGTTTTGAAAGCGAGCCGATTACCTCAGCCGAATTGGTAACGGCCCAAATCCCCGTTAAAGGTTATGTTAAGTTGGTTGATAGTGGCGCTTATTCACGAACACAACCGCTCTATTCCAGCCCGACTGTCGATCATTATGAAAAAGGTTCAACGGTTCATTACTCTGGCAAGGTGCTGGCAGATGGTCGAATTTGGGCAATTGACCCTAAAGGTAATTACCTAACCCTTGGTAAAGCAACTACGCCATTAAAAACCAACACAGCCAATGGACACCATAGTACGTACGATTATGTTGAGGATTCGAGTGAGAAACAACCTTGGAATGATATTTGGAATTATACTAGTTCAACTGAGGAACGGGACGCAGACGATGATTCATACAGTGACTTATCTTCCTTGCGGGAAAATCCCCAAGTTGACTTAACGCCAAACGATGCTGAAAGCGAATTAATTACTAATTTGAAGACCTCGTTAGCCCAGGTTGACCAAGATAACCCGGTTCAAGATGATATTTTAATTGGTTATATTACCGATACCCATTTTAGTAGTTACAAGACTCCCGGAACTGTTCGGGCTTTACGCCAAATGAAGCTGATGAGTTACATTGCTCATGAAGTGGGCTTGGATCTTGTGGTCAACGGTGGTGACTTGAATGATGGAGCCGCTCCAAGCAACTGGGAAATGGATGATATTAAGCGAGCCGTTGATGCCACGATGTTAGGACGACGACCATTTATTATCTTACAAGGGAATCATGATGACGATTCCGGGTTTGCCCGTGATGACAACCATGATGAAAATGGCTATTGGCCTGATAATATTATCCACAACGATGTCGCTAACACGATTCGGTTATCGAAGTTCCAGCAATATTTGAACGTTGAACCGAATGCTAATAATGCGCTTTACGGAACTTATAAGATTCCGAACAGTAAAGTGAACGTGGTTGTCTTGGATGGGTTCGATCAACCAGATGATTATGGCGACCTGATTACTTCCCGAACTTCCTTTAGACATGGCTGGCCCCACTTTAGTGTGGAACAGCAGAACTGGTTAAAGAGTACTTTGGATACCATTCAAAGTAATGGTGAAAAAGCCCTTATCTTTACCCATATTATGTTCCACGGCCAAGTTTGGCAGAGTGGTCAACCAAATGACTTTGCGGAAATTAAGCAATCCGATGGTTCCTTCTATCCAAACGTCTTTGAAGGCGGCAACATTAAGGATATCATCGAAAATCACGCCAGTTCCGTGATTGGTGTCTTTGGTGGGCATACCCACCGTGATGATTCCTGTGTTGAGGGTGGTGTTACCTACTTGACGACCACTTGTGCTTTACCTGATCGAGGTGATGGTCAAGAGGCCCGCACGATCAATACCAATACCGAGCCGGCTTTTGATATTTTACAAATTAAGCCAGGCGCCAAAAAATTATTCCGTCATCGGGTTGGCTGGAGTGATCCAAGCTACTTCGTTGATCAGATTGACTTTAGCAAGCCAGCCAACTGAGAGTGACTGGTTGATAAAATGATATTCAAAAAAATGGGTGGGCGCGTAACTGTAAACATGGTTACGTGCTCACCCATTTTTTGATTTTATCCTTATTGGTTAGAACTCTTTTGATCTTGTTGAGGGTATTCAAGGATCACCACACCCCGACCGTAATTTAGACTGCTTTTATCAAAGGCATAGGCCCCGATTAAGCGATTTTTAAAGGTTGTGAAACTCACGTTACCGTTAGCAGCATAAACGACATTATTCACATAGTCTTTGAATGAAATCTTGCCGGACTTTAATTGTTGTTGTTTTTCTTTGTTATTTTTACCACTGTTACCAATGAAAAAGAAAGTCATGTACTGCTGAGTATCTTTATATTTGTTAGCTACCATCACTTGAAAGGCTTCGTCACCAATGTCTGGATTACTATATTTGCCAACAAAACTGGGGTACTCATTAGCAATTTGCTGTAGTTGTGAATTAGGAACTGTTCCTTCGAAAAAGCCGGCTAATTCCTGACTTAGGCTATTGGTAGTGTTGGTATCCGTGCCATTTGATGCATCACCGTTGGTATTGCCAGAATTATCACCAGAGTTTCCGTTATTAGAGTTGCCATTATCACCGCTAGGAGTGGTACCACTAGTTGCGTTCGGATTGATACCTCTAGTTAAATAACCGCGCCAAACAATCCCACTTGCCGTCCCGGCAGCATTAGTAACGTAATAGTAAACGCCTTTCTTACCCGTGTAGCTGGAACGCATGAGGATACTTTTGGAAACGTACCAGGTTGTCCGTGGATAGTTTTTGAGGTTATGTAATTTCTGGGTATGGGTAGCGTTGTAAATGTAAGCCGATCGCTGACTGACAGCGTGGTAAGCCAGAGAAGGGCGATTAATTGACTTCACCCAGTAGTAACGAGCCGAGGCCTGGGCAGGCTTTGCTTGAGTAGTGGCCCCCAGGAAGCCTAAGCCGGTTAAAACCGTGGTTAACAGTAAGATGCTTTTCTTCATAAAAGTTCGCCTCCAAATTTAAATATAGTATAGCACTGAAACTAATTTAGTTTACCCATTCATTACACAAATGGGAAACAAATTGGTGACAAAACGGACAATCTTTACCAAAACTTTCAGTCATACTAATAACATAGCCCCTCAGCCAAAAGATTCGGATTGTTTCTTTGGGCTGAGTTTTATTTCACTAGGAGAACTGTTAGACCCCCATTAATTGTGATTGTCTGAAACAGTTTGAGTGGCGGAATAGCTAGCTGACTAGAAAGATTAATGACGAGGAGGTGATTGTTTGATTGAAGAAATTACTCATGGACTTAATTGGGCTCAGATTACGGGTGTCTTGTGGTTGATTGTGGCCGCTATCGGCACACCGATTATTTCCTGTTTATCTATAAATGAACCCTCAAACAAATATTCTTTTACAAAGTGTTAAATATACTTATATAAGGTGATTGAAAATAAAAAGCCCGCCCGCCAACATCAACACAATGTCAGCGAACGGGTTATTTGCGGGAAATTTTAATGAGAACTAAATACGTTTCTTAAGTTCCTTACCCTTTTCCTCAAATCCAGGTTTGCCAAGCAATGCAAACATGTTTTGCTTGTATGCTTCAACACCTGGTTGGTTGAATGGGTTGATTCCGTTCAAGTAACCGGAAATCGCTACGGCTACCTCGAAGAAGTAGATTAAGTAGCCCAGAGTATAAGGGGTTTCGTCAGGGATGTGAATGGCCATGTTTGGCACATTACCATCGGTGTGGGCGAGAACAACCGCATGGAAGGCTTCCGTATTGGCGTAGTCCATGGTGCGGCCTTCAAGATACTGTAGACCATCCAAGTTGTCTTTTTCTTTAGGGATGTCAACGTCATGGTTGGGCTTATCGAGCTTGATAACTGTTTCCATGAGGTTTCGTAATCCTTCTTGAATGTATTGACCCAATGAATGCAAATCGGTGGTGAAGTTGGCTGATGAAGGGTAGATACCCTTTTCATCCTTACCTTCTGATTCACCCATGAGCTGCTTCCACCATTCGGCGAAGTAGGTCATGTTTGGTTCGTAGTTTTCCAACAATTCAGTGGTGAAGCCTTTGCGGTACAAAATATTTCTGTAAGCTGCGTATTGATAAGCTTCGTTCTTGGTCAAATCAGCATCGGAATATTCATCGGATGCATCTGCGGCACCCTTCATCAATTGTTCGATGTCAGCACCTGAGACAGCGATTGGCAACAAGCCGACTGGGCTCAAGACAGAGTAACGGCCACCAATACCATCTGGGATGATAAAGGTTTGGTATCCGTTTGAATCTGCTTCTTTCCGCAAAGCACCGTGTGCTTTATCGGTAGTGGCATAGATTCGTTCTTTAGCGCCCTCTTCGCCGTATTTGGCGATTAAGCGTTCCTTAAAGATTCGGAATGCAATTGAAGGCTCGGTTGTTGTTCCCGACTTAGAGATCACGTTGACTGAGAAGTCACGGTCGCCAATCAGGTTGATTAAATCATAAACGTATGATGAGCTGAGTGAATTTCCGGCAAACATTACTTGTGGGAACTTTCGCTTGTCATCTGGTAAATAGTTGAAGAAGGTATCGTTCAAGAAATCAACGGCCATCTTGGCACCCAGGTATGAACCACCGATACCAATTACAACCAAGACCTTTGAGTCTGATTGAATCTTTTTGGCAGCTGCCTGAATTCGGGCAAATTCTTCCTTGTCGTAATCTTTAGGCAGGGTGAGCCAGTCACGGAAATCACTGCCGGCACCAGTGCCTTTACGCAATTCATCATCTGCAGCATTAACCATTGCCTGCATCTCACCGAGTTCGTTGTCGTGAACGAACTTTGATAATTTTGAACCATCAAAAGAAATATGAGCCATGTTTTAATACATCCTCTCTTGGATTAATTGACTACTTCATTATATGACAAAGTGGCTGGAACCAAAACATAAGTTTTGTCTCAGCCACTTTGACGTTGTTCCAATTATTAATAACCGGACTGAGCCTAGAGAATCTGGCAGAACTCGATTGTTTCTTCGTTAGGGCCAAGGATGTTGAAGTACTTGATTCCCTGCTTCCAGAATGAAGGAATCGATTGGATTTCTTTATCAACTAAACGTAAGCCTTGTGCCTTTGCGTCAGCAAATGCCTTCTCAATGTCTGGGGTGTTTAACGAGAAATGATTGATGGCACCGGCTTTGCGGGCAGTTGGATCGCCTTCGTAAGTTTCAATTGTTAAGTTGCCAAAACGCATGAATGCGCAACGGTTTTCGCCGTTATGGAATAAGCCGGCTTCTTCAAATCCAAGTGATTCATAAAACGCGATTGTTTTGTCTAAATCAACTGAGGGAATACCAACGTGTTGGATTCCGGTAATATCATCTTTAATTGCCATGATTATGTCCTCTTTTTTATCAAATTTTGTGATTGGGTTAATGCGTTTGAACACCGGCCCAAACTTAATTATACGTTAGTCTTGACCAACATCCAACGCCTGATGTTTCAGCTTTGGGAAGATCTTGGTATCGGCAATACCTGTAATTCCGCCTTGGAATAAGAATGCAAAGATGGTTCCAATTCCGAAGTTGGTGAATTGACGGGTGATTGCGAAAGCCAGGATTGCCATCAGTGTAGGTGGAATGTATGATGCCCACATCGCTGTCGTGGCATTTCCTTTGAAGTACTTAAACCGCAGGATCTGCATTAAATCATCAGCGGGATGCAATACCAGGTTAACCCGTTGGTAGATTGAGATGGCGGTTCCGATCATTGCAACCCCAAGGAAGTTTAACAGGATATAAAATCCAATCATCAACGGGGTCTTTGCGGGTGGGAAGCCACTGAACAGTGCCGGGTACTTGCCAAGAAAGAAGTCTTCAAAAATTTGGATTAATGCAGAGAAGGGAACCATGAAGATTAGGTTTCCAAGTGCTCGGCTCCAGCTCCAATGCCCAACAAGAATGGCGTTTAAAATTGTAATGACCACTCCAAGAATCAGGAATGTCCAGAACAGATTCCAGCCGAATCCGACAGCCAGATTGGCTTCAGCGGCGGTCCAATAAGCCGATCCTAAATAGGAAGGGTGGATTTGGGCACTGGTAACCAAGGTCAATACGTTTCCGGCGGAGTTGATCACCAACGAAATGATAAAGAAGGTGATTGATTTAGACATTGAGATTGTCCGACCATTTAATACTTCGCTGGCAGTTACCTCATTATTTTTCAAATTATTCACCTACTTTAACAACAGCCTTTGAAACGCCCTTGGTCTTACCTTGTAAGAATGGTTCAACTTCGTCCAGGTTAAAGACGTTGCTGATGATGGCATCAACGTTCAAGTCACCACTTTGGAGAAGGGCGATTGAATCTTCGAATGCGTTAGGGTTAATAAATGAACCTTGAACAGTTAATTGCTTTTGGTAAATTTCGTAAGTGTTCATTTCAAAATGAGCATCTGGTTTACCAACACCAAACATCAATACTTGAGCACCTTTACGAGTAGCTTCAACGGCTTGTTGTTGAGTTTGTGGTAATCCAACGGCTTCAATGACAACGTCATAGTCTTCAGGAAGCTTGTCGCGAGTGGTGTTGAATGTGTTGGTTACACCCAATTTTTCTTTGTTGAGAGCCAACTTTTCATCAACAATTCCGGCCAAGTCAACTTGGTGAACACCATAGGCTTGAAGAATTTGAGCGAACAATTGACCCATGAAGCCATCACCAATAACCAAAGCTTTTTGGTATGGAGTCAACTTAAGCAAGTCGATACCATGAACGGCACATGAGATGGGTTCGATAACTGCGGCATCCTTTAATGAAACATTATCAGGAATAGGGTAAACGTTTGTGGCCGGAGCAGTAAAGGATTCTTCAAGGCCACCATTGCGAGTTACACCAACAGCTGAGAGGTTGTCGCAAAGTTCTGGACGGCCGGTATGGCAGTAGAAGCATTTGCCACAGTAAATGTTAGGGTCAACAGTAACTCGATCGCCGACTTTGAAGCCATCAGCGTTTGAGCCGACTTCAGAAATAACACCTGAGTTTTCGTGACCGAAAACGATTGGAGGAACAGCGTCTGCTGAACCTGGAAGGCCGTTGTATAGGGCGTGGTCGGTACCACAGACACCAGCGTAGGCAGTGTCGATACGGACTTCGTTAGGCTTTACTTCAGGCTTGTCGATGTCTTGAATTTCCATGTGTTGTTTTCCTGTAAATACGAGTGCTTTCATAATATAAATAATCTCCTTTAATATCTGTCTTGTTCCACAAACGTTTGTGGAACGTTCTAAAAAAATAAGTTTTACTTGTTGTATTCTTTTAAAGCTAGAGCAAAGTCACCAACGGTTGCTGAACCATTATCTTTAACCAATGGCATCACGATGTACTTATCGAGATCACCAACGTCAACGTAATGATTCATCAATTCATTGAATTGTTCCCGAACCTTCTTCAAGAATCCTTCACTGACAACGCCACCGCCGAAGACAATCTTGGCTGGCCGCATCATTAAGGTCACTTGAATCGCAGCCTGGGCAACATAGAATGCCATGATATCCCAAGTGTGATCAGTTAATGGAACGTCTTGGCCTTTCTTACCGGTTCGTGGTTTAAATGTTGGACCTGCAACCAAGCCTTCCAAACAATCACCATGATATGGGCAGATTCCCCTAAAATTAAGGTCGTCCGGGTGACGCTTCAAACGAACATGTCCCATTTCGGGATGCCCCATATCGCCAACAAAGTTTCCATTGATGATTGCACCAGCACCAACTCCGGTACCAATTGTGTAATAAACCAACGAATTAATCTTTTCGTTGAACAGGGTCGCCATCACGTACTCGCCATATGCGGAACCATTAACATCGGTTGTCCAGCTAATCGGAATATCGAAATCCTCTTTCATTCGACCTACAAAATTTGTATTGGCCCAGCCTTTTTTCGGGGTATTTGTAATGTACCCGTACTTAGGCGAGTTCTTACGAAGCTCAATCGGTCCAAATGAAGAAATTGAGATTGCCTTGAGATCTTTAAACCGCTTGAAGTAATCAACCGTTTTTTGCAAGGTCTCCTTTGGAGTGGTCGTAGGGAACTGCGTCCGATCCAAGATTCGGTAATCTTCGTTACCAACCGCACATACGAACTTCGTACCTCCGGCTTCAACACTACCTAACAGCATGTAAATCTCACCACCTTATGAAATTGTAATTATCAACAACTTGTGAATGCTTGTTCAATATAAAACATTTTTGAAAGAAGTGCAATGAAAAGCTGAAAATAATTTACACAAACAATTTTCATAATATCCATGAGGTCTAGACCACAGCCGTTATATATCAGTGAAAAAAGCTAAAAAACTTTTTTTAAAATTATTTGTTTATTGTGATCAGTCAACGGCTTCAAAAATAAATTGACTGTTTCAAAAATGTAATAAATCGGCAAAGTAACCGCTATCACAACATTTAGGGAAGATCCATCCAAAAAATGCTCAATAAATTTCATGCAACCGTTTGCAACTTTTGAAAGAACGTGCAATAATTCAAAATGTAAACGCTATTATTTTTAGGGATTATTGAAACGGAGGAATATGAAATGGATGAACAAAGTAGTGCAGCAGCAACCAAGAAGTCTGGCTTACCCAAGCTTCCTGCCAGCACCATTTGGATGATTAACTTTGGATTCTTGGGTGTGCAGATTGCATTTACCCTGCAAAGCTCACAAATGAGCCGAATCTTCCAAACGATTGGGGCGGATCCAAATAAGTTGGGCTGGTTCTTTATCTTGCCACCACTTGCAGGATTAATTGTTCAACCGATTATTGGTTACTATTCAGATAGAACATGGGCACCGAAGCTTGGCGGTCGTCGACTTCCATACCTTGCTTTGGGAACGTTAATTGCGATTATCGTGATGTGCCTGCTGCCTAATTCGGGTAGCTTTGGTTTCGGATACGCATCCGTTACCGCTTTGGTATTCGGTGCGGTAACCGTTGCTTTGCTGGATGTTTCATCCAACATTGCCATGCAGCCATTCAAGATGATGGTTGGTGACATGGTTAACGATGATCAAAAGAGTTATGCATATGGTATTCAAAGCTTCTTATCAAATGGTGGTGCGGTTATCGCAGCCATCTTCCCATTTATCTTTACCGCATTTGGAGTTGCCAACACCGCTGAAAAAGGGGTTGTTCCTCAATCAGTTGTTATTTCCTTCTATGTTGGTGCCGCAATTCTGTTGCTGACAAGTTTGCTGACAATCTTCAAGGTTCATGAATATGATCCTAAAACTTATGCCAAATATCATGGAATTACCGAAGAAGCTAATACGACTGGTGGTAACTGGTGGTCATTGCTTAAGAAAGCGCCTAAAGTATTTTGGACAGTTACCCTGGTTCAATTCTTCTGCTGGATTGCTTTCCAATATCTCTGGACTTATTCTGCCGGAGCCATTGCCAATAACGTATGGAACACAACCAATGCAACTTCTGCAGGTTATCAAGCTGCCGGTAACTGGTACGGTGTTTTAGCTGCCGTTCAATCAATTGCCGCTGTTATCTGGTCATATGTCTTGGCTAAATTACCTAACAATCATCACAAGTTGGGATACTCATTGAGTTTGGCATTGGGTGCAATTGGTTTTCTCTCAGTATTCTTCATTCACACTCAATACATTTTGATCATTTCCTATACTTTGGTCGGAATTGCCTGGGCTTCAATGAACACTTACCCATTAACAATGGTTACCAACGCATTATCTGGTGAACATATGGGAACCTACCTTGGATTATTCAACGGATCAATCTGCCTGCCACAAATCGTCGCATCACTTGCCAGCTTCGGCTTGTTCCCACTACTTGGAAACGCACAGCCAAACATGTTCGTATTAGCTGGTATCATCATGGCACTTGGCGCTGTCTCAGTTGGATTCATTAAGGAAACCTACAAAGCATAGAAAGGACATTTAACTATGAAAAGAACTTTTGAAGTAACTCCCTGGAACATCGTGACCCACGACTTTAAGCCTGAAGATAAGCGGCTGCAGGAATCCATGACCAGCCTTGGTAATGGATACATGGGGATGCGTGGATTCTTCGAAGAAGACTATAGTGGCGATACCCTGAACGGAATTTACCTCGGTGGTGTCTGGTATCCGGACAAGACTCGGGTTGGCTGGTGGAAGAATGGCTATCCTGATTACTTTGGTAAAGTTGTCAACGCGGTTAATTTCATCAAAATGGGCATTAAGATTAATGGTGAGACACTTGATCTTGCCAAAGACAAATTCAGTGATTTTGAATTAAACCTTGATATAAAAAAGGCCCTCCTAACCCGTTCATTTACGGTCACCAAAGGCGATGCCGAAGTTGCCGTTAAATTCGAACGCTTCCTGAGTGTTGCTCAACAGGAACTTTCAGTTCAGCGAGTTTCAATTAAAAACGTCGGTTCAAGTAAAGTTGATTTAGTGATTGACTCTGCCATCGACGGTGATGTTAAAAACGAAGATGCTAACTACGATGAGCGTTTCTGGGAAGTTCTTTCAACTGAACAGGGGACTGATTCAGGCAACGTGATTGCTGAAACAACGCCTAATCCATTTGGTACCCCACGATTCACTTCCGGAATGGAAATGAGAAACGTTACCGGCTTGTCAGCCAAGAAAGTCAGCCAGCCAAACGAAAAAGAAGTTGTGAATGAATTTACCGGTGAATTGGCACCCAATGAATCCACCCAGCTTGAGAAACGGGTGATCGTTGTTACTTCAAGAGATTACGATACCCAAGACGCATTGACTGCTGCCATGCATCAATTGAGTGACAAAGTTGCCGGCCAGTCATATGACGAATTGCTGGATGCCCACGAAAAAGTTTGGGCAGATCGTTGGAACAAATCAGATATTGTCATTGATGGCGATACCGAAGCCCAACAGGGAATTCGATTCAATTTATTTGAGCTCTTCTCCACTTACTATGGTGAAGATTCACGACTGAATATCGGCCCTAAAGGCTTTACCGGTGAAAAGTACGGTGGTGCCACATACTGGGACACTGAAGCATTTGCTGTTCCAGTCTATCTGGGTATTACCGATCCGAAAGTTACCCGGAACTTGCTGATGTATCGTTACAAGCAATTGGATGGTGCTTATCACAACGCCAAACAGCAGGGACTTAAAGGGGCATTGTTCCCAATGGTTACTTTCGATGGAATCGAATGCCATAACGAATGGGAAATCACCTTTGAAGAAATTCACCGAAATGGTGACATTGCCTTTGCAATTTACAATTACACCCGATACACCGGCGACACCTCATATGTATTGAATGAAGGATCCAAAGTCTTAACAGAAATTTCACGGTTCTGGGCGGACCGGGTTCACTACAGTCAACGAAACAAGAATTACATGATTCACGGTGTAACTGGTCCCGATGAGTACGAGAACAACGTTGATAACAATTGGTATACCAACATTTTGGCTCAATGGACTTTGAAATATACCTTGGAGATTCTCAAGGAAGTTTCACCTGAACAAGCTAAAAAGCTAAATGTCAGTGAAGATGAAAAGAAACATTGGCAAGATATTGTCGACAACATGTATCTGCCTTACGACAAGGATTTGAACATCTTTGTTCAACACGATGGTTTCCTTGATAAAGACCTCAAGCCGGTTTCAGAAATTCCGGCAGATCAATTGCCATTGAACCAGAACTGGTCATGGGACAAGATTTTGCGTTCACCTTACATTAAGCAGGGTGACGTGCTTCAAGGAATCTGGGACTTTATTGATGACTTCACACCGGAACAAAAGAAATCCAACTTTGATTTCTACGAACAATACACGGTTCATGAATCAAGCTTGTCACCCGCCATTTACTCAGTATTGGCAGCCGATCTTCACTATGAAGAAAAGGCGGTTGAACTGTACGAACGAACGGCTCGACTGGATTTGGACAACTATAACAATGATACGGTTGACGGCTTGCACATCACTGCGATGACCGGTGGCTGGATTGCCGTTGTGCAAGGATTTGCCGGCATGCGAGTTCGAAATGGCGAGCTGCATTACGCACCATTCCTACCTAAGAAGTGGTCCCACTATTCATTTAGACAAGTCTTTCGCGACCGTCTGATTGAAGTTGATGTTGATAAAGACGGTTCTCACTTCAAGTTGATCAAAGGTGATCCGATTACAATTGATGTTGCTGGAAAACCAGTAAAGCTTGAAAAATAATTAACCAATTTTGATATTGAATAACGAAATTCCAGGGATGACCAAGTCCCTGGAATTTTTTGTCGCATATGGTCAAAGGCCTGAATTAATAGGCCTTTTGAGAAATGGAAGTGACAAGTCAAATTAATTGAAAAGCGGGTAAAAACAGTTGATACTATACTTAAGTAATTAAATAAAACATTATAAAATTGTTTACAAAAGAACTGGAGGTTCATCATATGACATTGAAAGTTGGAATTATTGGTGCAACCGGAATGGCCGGAAGTGCAATTACCAAAGAAGCCATTAATCGGGGCTTGAACGTTACCACATTTGTTCGGAATGAAGAAAAAGCCAAGGACATGTTTGCCGATAAAGCTTCTTATATGGTGAAGGATGTCTTTGATATTCAACGTCCGGATATTGAAAACTTGGATGTCCTTGTGGATGCGTTCGCAACCCATGATCCCGGTCAGGCATATAAGCACGTTGATCTGGCAGCCAGATTAATTGAGTTTGCAAAGAATGCCCCCGCACCACAACTGTTCTTTATCTTAGGCGCCGGCAGCTTGGAAACTCCAGATGGTCACCATCTGCTTGATAAATTGGAAAAGATGCCGAATAACGAGTCATTTATCGATGTTCCGCGTCAGCAAGCCAAAGAATATGATTTGTTGAAGAATACAACGGGTGTCAATTGGGTTGCCGTTTCGCCCAGTTCAACGTTTAAACCAGGTGACGCCACTGAATATACACTTGGCAAAGATAAATTATTAACAAATGCCAAAGGCAAGTCAGAGATTACTGCAGGGACAATGGCCAAAGTAATCCTGGATGAAATTGAAAAGCCTGCTCATCGAAATGAACGATTTACGGCGGTTGATAAATGAGCTTTTTTTAAAAACACAATTTTAATGACACATTTCTAACAGTTTTATCGAACTTTTTCAATGTGCTTCTAAAGAAATAATTCTGATTCTTTTTGTAACTGTCGGAATTTTTTCTTTC
>NZ_BJVK01000037.1 GCF_007989105.1 Lentilactobacillus kefiri
TTATTAATCTAAAAGGCGACTCTTAAGTGCGTAAAGACACTCAAGAGTCGCTCTTTTTTAACGATATTAATGAATCAGTTATTTTGTTAAGGCATCCCAATTCTCATGCTTTAACGACATCTGCCAGTAACCTAGTTCATAAGCACTACTCTTAATGAAGACATCGGTCATTTGTTGACGTTCAGCATCATCGACCTGACTGGCAGCCA
The DNA here is from genome assembly GCF_007989105.1 of Lentilactobacillus kefiri. GTDB lineage: Bacteria > Bacillota > Bacilli > Lactobacillales > Lactobacillaceae > Lentilactobacillus > Lentilactobacillus kefiri. The sequence goes on from NZ_BJVK01000037.1 coordinate 210, forward strand.
GATTAGTAAGTTGAATCATTTGGTTAACACTATCTGTGTAGCCTTCACTATCGTACGTTTCAATCCACTGTTGATAAAGTGAAACGGGGGCTCCCTTAGAAATGACCGCCTTGCCAATCTCGTTATATAACCAGTAGCAGGGCAATAGTGCAGAGATTGCTCGTTGGGGAGTTCCTCGATAAAGGGCCGCATACATATGATTGACATAGTTGTAAGCAGTCGGGGCAATTGGGGTTAATGCAATCTCTTCTTTGGTGATGTTCAATTCGGTAAAGAAACCTTTCCGAACAGCAATTTCGCCATTCTTAAGGCCTTCAGCACCCTTTCTTAGAAAGTCGATCGCTGATGGGTCATCCAATTGATCAGCAATCAGATTGTGGAGTTTTCCAAATTCACTCAGATAGTAGCGGTCTTGCAACAAGTAATATCGAAATGTCGACATTGGCAGTTCGCCGGCAGTTAACTGTTTGATGAACGGGTGGTTCACGCTCCGCAGCCAAAGGGGTTTGGCAAGTTCATGCATTTTATCCGTAAAAGTCGTTGAAGTTTTCAAAGTAGTCCTCCTATTTTTCATCCGGTAGTTGTGGTTCTGGAAATCCAAACATCAGTGTGAGGTCACAAACAATTTTTGACCGATAAAATTTAAAAAGCCCACTTCAAGATTCAAAGTGGGCTTTCAGTCATTTACATCGGATGAATTTTATTTGACTAAAATGGTCTCCCTACGGCAGTGCTAACTGCATCAGGTTCCATGGGTATATCTCAGCTGTGTTCAGCGCCCCAGACCACAAAATACGTTATTGAGTTATGGTACATTTTTTATTAAACGCGGAAACCGGGGAAAAGTCAAGAAGTGCTGAAGGTGTGGATTTTAGATGGGTGAGTTCATACAATATTAATTGCTGAATAAATATTAAAAGCCTTCAACGAATTTACGTTGAAGGCTTTATAATATTATTGTTCTTTTGTTCGATAAGTTAGCAGTTATCTTGCAAGAATCAGTTTCCACCGGATTCTTGGAGGTTTCGTCCTCATAATTACTAGTATTATCGTTTTATGTGTGGCAATTTAGTTCGATTAATTGGTTCCTCCCCAATTAGTTTCCTAAAAGGTGAAGTGTTTTTCGACTTTGAGTAGCCGACCGACCACAAGTACGCCAGTACCTATATGTTCGAGACCACCGAGAAATTGCATTAACCGAATTCCCAAAGTGTTGAATCGTCTAAACAAACGAAGTCGAGAATTTTCTTGTGATACATCTAGCTGTAAAGCTATTAAGCAAGAAACAAAACGTTTAGATTCATCAAACAGTAACTTAATTCGGGAAGATCGGTTATAACAATTTCTCTTTAAACGCTAGGTTATAAGAGAGCCACTACAACCGGGCTTCCCATGGTAGACTGATGCTTGGTCGCTCCAGGATCTTTAAATTCGTTTGTCATGACTCTCACCTCTTCAAAGTTTTATATTTGGTAACGAAAAATGCCCAGCCGCTTCACGACTGGACACATTAAAAATACTTTTGCCAGTCGTTGAGCTTTAGCACTATGTGATGTAGTTAAAATCTAACAGCCACATTAGTCCAAGCCTTACTTTGACCTGGACAGCTGACTCATTGGCGTCTTTCGACGTTTCTGAGCAGTAGCATTTTTCACATAGGAGCCTCACCTAACAGCTATATTCATTTTTCATTCCAAAAGCTATACTATCACGTCTATCACAGATGTGCAACTTTTAAGCTCACATATCCATTCCAGGAATATTCAGATCTTCAACTTTAACGCCACGTTCTTTAGCGAAAGCATTCATCAAAGTCTTCATATCCATGAGTTTGTATTGCTTTGGATGATCTGGATCGTAAACTTCAAACTGAGCCATCATACCGCCATCTTCGTGTTCAATAATGTGGCAGTGGTTCATGTAAACACCCAAATGATCGAACCAGACCTTCAAACGGACGGTTTCACCAGGGTTGACACCAACGGTATCCTTCAAACCATTTTCGTTAGGATAGGGTGCATGACCATTTCTGGAAACAACTCTGAATTGAGTTCCATGCATATGGTAAGGGTGAACCATTCCGTTGCTCATGTCGTTGGTATTGCTAATGTCCCAATATTCAACGTTACCGAGCTTTTGCTTGTCATCAATTCGTTGCATATCAAATTTCTTATTGTTGATCATAACTTCTTCATCCATACCAGACATGACAACCTTGTGAACTGGAGCTCCCGGGGTAACATCTGGATCTGGAATATCAACTAAGTGATCAGGTAATTTGGTGTTGTCAGGTGCAAATTCATGAATTCTGAATCGCATGATTGGTACATCATCACAGTACATGGTGACTTCATCGCCTGGCTTGTATTTACCAAAGTCAACGATAATTTCAGCCCGTTCTGCACAGGTCAACATTAAGTGGGTGAAGTCGACTGGTTCAGGAAGGATTCCACCATCAGAGGCAATTTGAGTAAATTTCAAATCATCACTGAAATGCAGGCGCCATTCACGGCGGTTAGCACCGTCTAGAAGACGCATTCTTAGCCGCTGTGTCGTTACATCAAAGTATGGATTAATGGTACCGTTGATCATTGCAGTTGGTCCCTGAACGCCATCAGGGTCATAATCAGCCATGTAATCCCATTGATTGTCCTTGTGGAAGCGACGATCCTGTAAAATCACTGGAATATCGTCAACGCCATAGTTTCTTGGGAATGGGAGTTTGCTTTCAACGTCGTCTTTAACGACAACCGCAGTAGCCAATCCTTTCCAAACGTGTTGGGCAGTTGATGGGCATGGATGAGCGTGCAGCCAAAGTGTTGCAGCCGGCTGATCACATTTGAATTCAATTTGAGCACTCTTGCCAGGATAAACCGGGGCGTGACAGCCACCATCAGTAACAGGTCCTGGTACGTTTAATCCGTGCCAATGGAAAGTGGTTAATTCCGGCAGTTCATTTTTGAGAGTGATGTGAATCATTTTGCCCTTTTTGAACAAAATGGTTTTTCCAAGAAGATCGGTATTGTATCCCCAAGTCTTGGTCTTTTTACCAGGTAATAACTGAGCCTCACCGGTTTGAGCGATGACCGTGTAATACATATCGGTATCGGTTTCCTTATCCGGCTTCAACAACTCTGGAATTTTTAATGCTTGTTGAGGAGTCTTGGGTTCCTCTAATGGGACAAATCCACCATCGTGAGTATTGAAAGCAGGTTCATCAAAAAAGTAATCTGTATAAACTTTTCTGTCTGACATTTTATCCGCATCCTTTGATTATTTTTGGATTCAGTTTAATTTTACTACTTAATTCGACGGTGATACAGGATTTGTGGCATAATGGAATTACAAGAGTATAAGAGGAGGTGTCACTGTGGCAGATGTAGTAACTTTCGATAAGTTGAACGACGCAGCAACTAAAAAGGCGGTTGAGGATTTTATTGAATTTTATCTTCGTTGGTTTAAGAAAAACGACCTTGAGATTTTGGCTGAATACAAGATTGATTGGTACTTGGCTGACATCAATCACTACATTTTCGAGAACAAATCCTTTACTCCAGAACAGATGGTAGATGCATTACTTGAACAACGCGGCACAGATATTAAACACGTTATTTCCGTAATCAACCTTGATTATTATGATGATGGTAGTCTTAAGGACGGATCCTGGGATAAATGGTATCAAGAAAAATTCGAAAAAGTTCCAAAGAGAGACTAGTCTTTTGAATATACTTTCAATTGTGAATTTGCTATGATTGAGTTAAATAAAGTAGTGGGGAGGGATTTTCATGGCTAAAGAAAAGACCGAGCATTCAAACAATCAAAAGAATCCAAAGAAACTTGAATACAAGACCGATGTTGATGTCCATCAAATGGTGATTAACAAGTCGGTTATGTCGCTAAAAGTACCTACAATTCTGGCGCAAAAGAAAGCTCAGGGGTTATTAACCAAAGCCATTGACGATGGAATTACCCCTTACTACCTCAAGCAGGAAACGATTGAACGATTGGGTGGCATTAGCCACCATGAATAACATGCGCTGAGACCCGTTTTGTCCGGAGCATAAATTAGAGGAATCATTAACGAACCTAATTGGCTCGTTGATGATTCCTCTATTTTTTATGTTGGGTTTAGCGTTATCCGCAAATCGGTTAGGAAGGCTTGCAGCTGGCCATTAAAAATAAAATGTCAACATAAAATAAGCTCCATCCAGCAAATGAATGATTCATTCATTTGTCAGACGGGGCTTATTAGCAACATCATTTTGCTTTGGCAAGCACAAAAGCCATATTATTTTGAATGGGTGTAGTAAAACTGATGGTACTTGGATATCCTGATTTACCAACTGAATTTGCGGCACCGTCATTTACATAAATGCCGACCTGATAACCTTGGCTCATTAATGAAGCCAGCTTATCACGGGTGTATCCTTTTGCCGCAAGCATTTTGCCAACGGTTTTTGCCCTTCCAGTAACACTAGAATTAGGGTGCATCAAGAAGTCATGAACGATCGTTTTGTGGGTTAACATGCCTTCAGTTACCGTTCCACTGATCATTCCCAAATTAATCACATTTTGATAATCAGTGATTTTATTCATAGCAGCCTGCTGAGACAAGTTGAGGCTCACATTTACGTTTGGAATTAACTTAAGTAATGCTCGCGTGAGCTTTTGAGATTTATCGGATTTTAAATAATTGAGATATTGAGCATCATTATCAAAACTGTTGATGTCTTTGACGACAGCTGGGGTTACGTAACCGTGCCAGATGTAGCCTTTAACTTTGCTACCATAATTACTAATTGAATAGTAGACTTTATTTTTCCGGACAAATGAACGGGTCACATACCAGGTTGTGTGCTGATAATTTTTTAAGTTATGGAGCTTTTTACTAAAACGAGAATTCCAGATGTACGCATTTCTTTTGGTGTTGGTATAATAAATTGCTGCTTGATCCTTTCCAGAATTCCAAGTGTACTTGTTAGTGGACGTCCAGGCATGAGAGGTAACCTGTTGGGTACTCATACCGATTCCGATTGCCAATAAGGCAAGGGACAAGAATTTTACAAATCGTTTTTGCATTATTAAATTTCCCCCTTCACGGAGATATTATCCGGTAGGTTAATGGCATTGTCAACGTTAATCATTTGACGGTGTGATTAGATACAAAATAAGGATCCACAGACCAATTCGATTTGGCCGATGGGTCCTTTATTTGTGGTAGAAAAGTGTTGCGGCTTCCCACGTTAAATCTATGGTGCTGTAAATCGAAGAAGTGATCTCACAAGTTGTGCTTTGGTGCCATTTTGTCGGCAGAAATTTTATACAGTTCTCTATTTAAGGATTTTTCATCAGAAGCGACTGCAATAGCGGTTGTCGTATCTCCAACCACATTGAGGACCGTTCTAAACATTCCCGAGAACCAATCGATTCCTGCCAAGATTGCAATACTTTGCAACGGCAGTCCCAAGGTTGGGACAACAATGGTCAATGCAACCAGGCCACCACCGGGAACGACAACCGTTCCCAAGCAGGCGATGATTGATAACAGAACAATTTTGACCATCGATATTGGTGAAACAGACATTCCATACATTTGAGTCAACGTTAAGCACGATAGGGACAGATACATCGCCAAGCCGTTACTGTTCAATGCCATTCCCAGTGGTAGGACCAGTTGACTAATTGATTTTTCAACCCCTAACCGATCTTCGGCATCCTCCATTTCAATTGGAAGTGAAATCGCTGAAGAAGTGGTGGTAAACGCAACTAGGATAATCCTTGAGAAGCCGCGGACTAATCCTCGCAGCGGTACTTTGGCGTACCAGCTGATAAAGCCAAACAGGACAATCAAGAAAGTGACGCTACCCAGGCCAAATGCCGTTAAGAATTTGAGCAGGGGCAGGATGACTTTAATCCCGCTGGTTGCGGTTACCCAAGCCATTAGTGCGGCAATTCCGATTGGTGCCAGCTTCATGACCAACATGACCAGCTTGACAGTTAGCTGATTCATTTGTTTGACGAAACTTAGCACCTGATTGAACTTACCGTCACGATTGGCGCGGTTCAGGACAATTCCAAATAATATCGCAAAAATAATCACTTGGATGACATTGCCCTTTGCCAACGCGTCAAAAATATTTGTTGGGAAGAAGTCCAAAACAGTCTGACTAAAGTTAGTCGATGCTTTGGCAACTGTTCCCGAGGTGCTGACGGATGCCAGCTTGATGCCATTTCCGGGATTGACCGCATAGCCAATTGCCAGCCCGAGGACTGCCGCAATCAGTGTCGTGACCAGAAACCACAGTGCGGTTTTGCCACCCAATCTTCCCAGTTGAGCGGATTTCAAACTACCCAGGGCTTCGATAACGGCGCCAAATATTAGCAGGACGACTGCCATTTGAATTAAGCGGAGAAAAATATTTCCCAGTAATTGAATGCCGGCGATCTTTGGCCCAAATGCCAATCCAAGACCGGCGCCGACAATCATTCCAATTCCGATTTGTGCAGTAATACTAATCCGTTTCAAGTTATTTCCCCCAAACGTTAATATGCTTGTTGGCGGAGACTCTCCGTCAATAGTTCAACCCCACGGAGGAGATCTTCTTTACTTGTGTTTTCTTCAGGGGCATGACTGATACCGTTAATGCTTGGGACAAAGATCATCGTCGTGCGGGTCACTTTCGCCATGATTTGACTATCGTGGCCGGCACCTGATGCCAATTGGGTTGAGCTAAAGCCTAACCGATCGGCAATCTTTTGGTTAGCTGACAACAATTGATCGTCCAAATGGGTGACATCACTTTTGGCCCATCGATTAACGGTACTGGTGATGTTAGTTGTCTGATTTTGTTCAACAACCTGGTTGATAATGTGTTCAAATTTGTCTAAAACATTTTCGCTGCTGTAACGGGTATCAATCGAGAAGGTGACGAACCCAGGGATGACGTTGGATGTGTTCGGCGAAACGTGCATTTCACCCACCGTAAACGTGAGGTTCTTGTTAAGCTCATGGGCGCGGCTACGGAGCTCACTGATTAAAGTGACAGCCATTTCCAACGCATCCGCTCTTTCGTCCATTGGCGTCGTCCCAGCGTGATTGGCGATTCCTTTGACGGTCACGGTAAATCGCCGCTGGCCAACAATCGCGGTGACCAGGCCGATTTGTAATTGCCGGTCAATGAGTCTTGGGCCTTGTTCAATGTGTAGTTCGGTAAAGGTTGATGGCAAACCGGGCTTGGCATGTGTGACACCAGGTAAATTCAATTTGCCAACAGCGTCTTTTCTGGCATTCTCGAAAGAAATTCCATCAGGGTCAGTCATTGCCAAATTCACTTTCTGATTGGTGTAGTGCTTGGATCCGGTAAATGTATCCGGAAAGCGACTGCCTTCTTCTTCGGAAAACGAAATCAAACGGATTGTTTTCTTCGGCCGGCCAGCAGTTTCTAACAAATCTTCAATTGCTTGGAGACCGCCAAGAACACCATACAGACCATCAAAGCGACCACCTTGGGCCACGGTATCAATGTGTGAACCGACTGCAATGACTTGATCGGGGTGAACAGTTCCAGGAATATCCATATAGGTGGTTCCAAAATCGTCAACGCTGACTTGAAGTCCGAGGTCAAGGCCCCACTTGATAACCTGTTGCTGCGCACTGACCCAGGTTGGTGAATAGACTAACCGATTTTGACCGATCTCACCTTTGGATAAACCATTAATGGTCTCGAGTCGGTGAGTTAACTGATTAAGTTGGGTTGTTGTCATATGACCGCCCCTATTTCACCGCGCTGACACCGGTAAGTGGAGATGACGCAACAGCGCCGTGTTCGATAACCCGTCCCGGCTTAGCCAAGTAAGCTTTTCGGCCAGCTTCAACAGCCAGCTTGAAGGCTTCGGCCATTAACGGAATGTTGCCGGCAGTTGCCATTGAGGTGTTGGCCATGACAGCGGCAGCACCCATTTCCATTGCTTCGGCAGCTTGACTTGGACGGCCAATTCCGGCATCGACGATGATTGGGACGTTAATTTCATCAATCAAAATTTGAATTAAGTCTTTGGTGGACAATCCTTTGTTGGTTCCGATTGGGGCACCCAAAGGCATCACGGTTGCGGCACCAGCGTCAACCAATTGACGAGCAACGTTTAAGTCCGGCAGCATGTAAGGCATCACAATGAAGCCTTCTTTTGCCAACACTTCAGTTGCTTTTAAAGTTTCGTAGTTATTGGGCATCAAATACTTTTTGTCTGGCACAACTTCAAGTTTGATGAAGTCACTACCACTCAATTCACGGGCAATATGGGCTGTCCGAATGGCTTCTTCAGCGTTGGTTGATCCTGAAGTGTTAGGTAAAATGGTAATTCCTTCAGGAATGTAATTTAAAATGTTTTCTTTGCCAGTGTTGCTTCGACGCAAAGCCATCGTGATAATTTGAGCCTTGGCGTTATTAATTGCTGAATCGATTAAATCGTAAGAATATTTTCCAGAACCTAAAATAAAACGTGAAGTAAAGGTGTGACTACCAATTACCAATTCATCTTTTTCATTTGCCATAAGAATTCTCCTTAGATTTCTTTTTCACCTAAAATTAATCGGGTAACCATATTTGCTTCGTGACCTGCTGCGATCATAACTCGTGGTGCCATTAAACCTTCGGCACCCTTGGATGTGCCGTCACCTGCAATGTAGAGGTTGGGGCGGGGATGCTTGGTTGTAATGGTGTTGGAACTGTGGATGCCGGCCATTCCGGTACCCATGACAATTGGCTTGTCAGGGTAGAACTCGGAAGCGGCATCCAGCAGCATTGCCTTGGCGGCCGGGTTATCAAATGCTTCAGTGATAATATCGGCGTCCGCAAACAATTCCTTAACATTGTCGTGAGTCACTTCAACCTGCTTGGTTTTAATCTCAATAAAGGGATTAAATTCCTGGAGGTTTTGCTTTAACGCCACGACCTTTGGCATGCCAACCTGACTCAACTTAAATTGCTGCCGGTTTAAATTACTTAATTCAATTGAATCAAAATCAATTAAAGTCAGATGACCGACACCAATTCGAGTTAAAGCGATCGCAATGTTTGAACCCAAACCGCCGGCACCGGCAATGGTGACATGAGCTTTTGTCAACTTGTCGGTTGAATCCTTAACGTTGCGTTCTTTCATACCTTGATAAACTTGTTCATAGCTCATTCCTTGTACAACTGGTTCCTGCATGTTTTACGATCTCCTTTTAGCCGCCACCAACGAACGATATTAGTTCCAGTTTGTCATTTTCTGATATTTTGACGTGATCAAAATCGGCACGATGGATAATATCGCCGTTGCGTTCGACAACGATATTGTCGATTGGCGCATCACGCTTATTCAAAAAGTCAGTAATGGTTTGTCCGACAGCGCCGGACTCCTGTTGACCATTGACCGTTACCATAAAAAGACCTCCTTCTTCATATTCCGAAGAAAGAGGCCTTTTTTTAAAAATGGTTTAACGTTTAAATTCAATTTGCAGAAAAGAAAAGCCTTCTTTTCCGCAAAAAGAAGGTTTAAAAGTCATCGCTTATTACGCACTTTTAAATTCGCTCTTCCTTCGGCAGTACAAACTACATCAGGTTCGATGGGTATTATCTCAGCCTTTTCAGGCACCCCAGACGAAGTATTCAGTTAGGCTTGATTAATTTCCAAGCTCATGCTTTATTTATAACCGCATACATTATGAAAGTCAAGCGATAATAATCTCTATACTTTTTGCCAGCCTTCAATTACACTGATGGCAAAAGTAAAAATATTGGAGGAAATGATTGTGAAACTAACAAATCGACCACTTTATCTCGTAACGGATCACACTGGATTAACCGATGAACAGTTTTTTAATGCCATTGAACAGGGATGCCAGAATGGTGTCGGCTTGGTTCAATTGCGCCAAAAAGAAGGCACCAGTCGGGAAATCTTTGAGCTGGCACAAAAAGTGAAGGTAATCACTGATAAATACAAGATTCCGCTGATTATTGATGACCGATTGGATATTGCTCAAGCAGTCGATGCGGCTGGCGTTCATCTTGGCCAAAGCGACTTACCAGTTGACGTTGCCCGTAGAATTCTTGGGCCAAAGAAAATTATCGGAGCGACCGCCAAGACTTTGAAACAGGCAAAAACGGCTGAAGAAATGGGTGCTGATTATCTGGGAACCGGCGCCATTTTCCCAACTACCACGCACGTTAAGACTGTCCATACTTCAGTCGAAACATTGGGTAAAATTAGGCGAGCAGTTGGCATCACGGTGTACGCAATCGGCGGACTTAAAGCTGATAACGTGGATGCCATCGATGGCGCACATGTTGACGGGGTGGCTGTAGTTTCGGCGATTATGAAGGCACAGGATCCGGCTGCGGCTACTCGGAAACTGCGGGATGCGGTTGAGGAAGCGATCGGGTAAATTCTATTAGGTTACAAACCGAGTTCATATAAGTAGTTTGATTGCCGTTTCGTGGTACTATTAGTGTGAAATTACTGTAATAGCATGTCACACTAATAGGGGAAGTGGACGTTATGAAGAGTTGGGTAAAAGTCACGATTATGTCTGTTTTGGGCTTGGCAAGTATTTTTGTGGCGCAGACAGTTTTCGCTGCATCCAATCCCATTGGACAAGCATATAGTGAACTAGGTTCCTCCGGGGTTTATCGGCCTACACCTGTAAAAGCTAACACAACAACCAGTTTCGATATTTTTTTGAAGCCAAATAATCTTCAAGAATTCTTTCAACAGGCTATGGATGTAAATACTCCGGATAATTTGCAGTTCAAAAATTATTTAACACCATCAGATATTCAGTCAAAATATGGTCAACCATCAACTGTGACTAATAGTTGGAAGTCATACTTAAAGAAAAATCACTTACGAACTTTGGTGTATGACAACGGAATCCAATTAACTGTGACTGGAAAGGTAAAATACATTGATAAGACCTTCCACGTAAACATGAATACTGCTACTTACCACAGCAATCCACTACAGTTTGGTAGTAAAAAGCCAAACATTCCTTCAAAGCTTGCAAACACGGTGTGGACTGTGTTGGGGATGACTGATCATAATCGAAATTATGTAATGCCTAACAGTAACATGCCTCTCGTAAAGAAAGGTAACGATTATTCTTTTTCCGGCTTCACCAACCGATTTGTGAATCAATATGATGTTCAGCCCTTATATGATCAAGGTATGACAGGTAAAGGACAAACCATTGGCATTATTGCGTTTGGAAATATCAAGAAAAGTAATGCCTATCATTTTTGGAAACATGAAAATGCAAGCACTGACATGCATCGACTCACGACCAAGGTGATTCCTGGTGATATGTACAAGGGTAATCTGGTCAGTCTCGATGAAGGCGAAACAACGATGGATGTTGAATATGTAGGCTCTGTCGCCCCACAAGCAAATGTGAGAATTTACTGGGTTCGAAGCCCATATCCAACAGTTATGAATATGATTAACGCTTACGCTACTGCATTAAACGAAAACAAGGCAAGCAGTTTATCAACCAGTTGGGGACTTTTTGGGAGTTCATACTTGAATTTGTTAGTTAGGCACAAGGTTTTAAGCTCAAAATATTTGGATGTTTTAAATTTTGTGCTTGCTCAATCCGCAATCCAAGGTGTTTCAAGTTTTGTCGCTTCGGGCGACACAGGTGCTCTAAACTTCGACGTTAAGGGCATTGCAGGTAATCATTTGTTGATGGATCGTTCTATAAATGGAAATTTACCATTTGATGCAAATCCGTGGATAACATCGACGGGTGGCACTACATTACCCTTTGATGGAAATCTTCCGACTAAGGGAAATGAAAAATCACTTGGGAAAGTCACAATTTCTAGCGAAAGAAGTTGGGGGACAGATTATATATGGCCACTTGTAGGCAATCCGGATAGACTTGCTCAAGTCCCAGATAGAATCGATGGGCTGTTGAGAGGCAGTGGTGGCGGATTTAATAAACTTACGAGTACCCCAACTTACCAACAAGGGGTACCTGGCGTGAATACCTTCAATGCCAGAAATTATGTCTCAAGTCTGAATCAATTTGTTTTGGGCGCGCCACTTGTTCATGGAACCGATTCAGGAAGAAATTATCCTGATGTTTCTGCAGATGCCGACCCCGAAACAGGGTACAAGGTATATTACAAAAAAGATGGCATTCAGTGGCCCCCAAGTGGTGGAACCAGTATTGTTGCGCCTCAATACGCCGCAATGACAGCTGTTATTAATAGCCAGCCTGGTCGTGCACGAATGGGATTCTGGAATGCTCAAATCTATCAGCTAGCCCAGAAATCTGATTCACCGTTCCACCCATTAAATGCGACAACTGATAATTCAAACTTGTATTATACTGGTCAGCCAGGAACAGTCTACAATCAAGCAAGTGGATTAGGAACAACGGACTTCGCAAAGCTGGCAGAAGATTATAAATAACATGATGGAGTCATCCTTACTTTACACAGTGGAGGGTGACTCTATTATTTTACTTAATTGCATGAGCAGATGTGTCAGAGCAATCGCTTTTTAATTTTTCCAAGTAATTTGTTGCTTTCTTGCCAGTGATATAATGTTATTTAGCAACGGATTCAAGATAGGTTTTCGGTTTCCGCAAACCAAATAATGGCCGAAAAACAAACACTTATCATCAATAATTAGACGCATAAGCACTGATTTGACAGGGATGCTCTAAATCGAAGGCATCCATATTACCACATGCTCTAAAGCATAGCTTGATACATATAATAGACGGAATTACATTGAGGAGGATCGATATGGTTGATGATCACTTTGCTCAACAACTCAAAGCAAGAAGAAAGAATTCATCACTCACTCAGCAACAACTTGCAGACAAACTGAATGTTTCACGCAAAACGATTTCTGGTTGGGAAACCGGTCGTAATCGTCCTGATATTGATATTCTCCGTCAAATGGCCAAAATTTATCATATTTCACTGGATCAATTAGTGTCGGATGCTGATAAGGTTGATCAAAGCCAAAATTCTGGGATTATACGGTTTACCCGTAATTCATTAGTAGTGATGCTTGCAATCATTATAGCTGAACGGGTAACTCAGTATTCGACTCGTGCTGGATTTCTTCTGGCCGATATCCTGATCTTCTGGATACTTGGGTTAAGAATTTTAGCAAGCAGAAAAGGAATAAGACGAATTCATTCTTTAAGATCTGGTTTGTTCCTTGGAGCCTATATAATATTTGTGATTGTGGCAATTGTTAGCGCATATGTATATGTATTTAATATGGGGTTCGGTTTACAATATGGTATTGGATTTTCCGGATACCTGGGATTGCTTAATTTGTTCTTAATTTTTCGCCACAAGTTTGAGTTGAAGTGAGTTCCTTCTAGCCAAATATTGATCACATTCTGCATTATTAGGAGAGATTGTGATGTCTGATATTTTGGTGTTTAAGAATTTAACGAAACAATTTGGCAAACATAAGGTTTTGGATAACCTTTCTTTTCATATCCCCAAAGGACATGTCGTTGGCTTGGTCGGTCCTAATGGATCTGGAAAGTCTACCATTATGAAATGTATCCTAGGCATTTATCCATATGAACAAGGCGCCCTTTATTTTGAAGGGCAGAAGATTACGAGCAAGAACGTTAACCGAATGAGTTCCAGAACCGGTGCGTTGATTGAAAGCCCATCGATTTACCCATTTTTAACCGGTATGCAGCATTTTAAGCTATATTCAGCAACAAAGGCTGACGTAGCTGACGTCGTGAACTTAATGGGTATGGGAAAGTATATCAACTCAAAAGTTACAAGATATTCTTTTGGTGTGAAGCAAAAGCTTGGGATTGCGTTAGCATTAATCAACAAACCAGATCTCGTGATTTTAGATGAACCAATGAATGGGCTGGACTTGATGGCAACTTTGGATCTTAGAAAGATAATTACGTCTGAAGCTCAGCGAGGAATCACTTTTATTGTCTCTAGTCATATTTTAAGCGAGCTCGAAAAGATTTCCGATGATATCATTCTAATTAATAATGGCAAAATGTTTTTTCAAACCACAATGCCAGAGCTACGGGGTCTCGGTCAAAGGTCTTATATTCTCACAACCAATGACAATAAGGCTGCCAAAAATCTGTTGCTTCAACATGGCTTTGTTGTTGCTGATAATGGAAGTTCTATTCAGATTGATAATTCTGCACGTCAGTTAAATGATTTCCTGACCCTTTTAATTGAAAACCATATTGAATTGCTGGATATTTCCCATCAGGGGATGGATCTTGAGACAGCTACTCTAAGTTATATTAAGGGTTCAAGGGAGGCTGTTCACAATGATTGATTTATTGAAGCAGGAATTTTTTAAGTTAGTTCATCAAAAGGGCATTTTGTTTTCACCGTTGGTTTTGTTTGGCTTGATGCTCTTTGTTGGAATCTCAAGTAAAAATACCGGAGACTTAAATTATTACATTACTCAATCTTTCGCTGGCGGAGAGTGGGCGGATGTTTTACTGATTATTGCCAGCGCCAACATCGTTACCATGGAATTTGAGCATGGCACAATTAAACACATGATTGCCCAGCACAATAATCGTTTCTTGATTTATTTTACCAAGATGATAGTTGTGAGCGCGTATTGTGTTGTCCTACATGGCTTCATGTTTATTTTCACCATCGTTGTTAAATATATTTCATATGGATCAACTCACCCGTTTGGGGCGATATATGATAACAATCAAACGGTGATGCAAAACCTGATGACATTTTTATTTAGTAATTTATTTTCTTGTTTGCTGATCATCACAATTGTGTTCTTAATTGCCAGTTTAAGCCGCACAAGCTCAATTGCCGCAGTAGTTGGTTTACTATTTATTTTTATGGGAACGCCTATTTCGAATTTACTAATTCACATGGTAGGCAATGGTTCTTCAATCATTAAATGGAACCCGGGAAATATGTTTAATGTTGCATTTCAGTTCCTGACGCCAGGTACAATTCATACGTCATTATTAAGTGACGGTGAGCTGATTATTGGAAATCTGATTTGGGCTGGATTGTTTATTGCTATTGGGTACTATGCGTTTAAGAAAAAGCGTATTTGAGTGACTCATTTAAATGAGTTGAGTGTTAATTATCTTTTTGATGATTAGCACTTTTTTACTTTAAAAAGTAAAGTTTATTCGAACGTTATCAAATAAAACATAACAAAAATAAAAGTATACTTTACTTTAGGAAAAGATGGGTATACTATATAGACAATTCAAAAAGAAACCGGTGTTTTTGAAGGTTGGGGGTAAGTTAATGAGTCGAATGAAGGATAGCAACGATCGGATAGATAACAAGGTATATGAGTATCGTGTTTTACGTCATCTGTCCCAGTCAGAGCTGGCGGATGCGGTTGGCGTGTCAAAACAAACGATATTGGTTATGGAAAAAGGAAATTACTCTCCATCACTAATTCTGGCATTCCGATTAGCCGATTATTTTGGAGCATCAATTACTGATATTTTTAATTATCACAAAGGAGACGAAGAGCAATGAAAATTCATTCACTGTCTGACATTCCGGCCTGGTTATTTTATCCACTGAAAACTTGGACGGATTCGAGTTACAACCACTATAACTTATTTTTATCCTTGATTATGATTGAGGTTTTATTTGCCCTGGGGGCCTGGTGGTATCTTTACAAAAAGATTGGTAAGAGCGATGAGCGAACTGATCGGATTTATCTTCGGGCAACTATGTTGTGTTTTGTAGTAGTCATTGCGTGTGAAAGTATATTTCCAACCGAATACTTGCTGAAACAGTTTGAGGCTCTTAAATATGGAATTGGGATGTTAGCTGCAGACATTTACCTGTTTGTCGTCTATCGTAGAAGCAACTAAAGAAGGCCAAAGCAATGAAAATTTTATCTGTAAATAATCTCAACCAGTCGTTTGGATCTCGACATGTTCTTAATGACATTTCTTTTGATATTAAAAGTGGAACAATTGTTGGATTGGTCGGCCCAAACGGTGCAGGGAAGTCGACGATTATGAAGGACATTCTGGGATTGTTGGATTATCAATCAGGAACGATCACTGTTGCCGGAACTAATACTTCTTTTCAAGATCATAGACCATTGAAGCAAGTTGGTGCATTAATTGAATATCCTGGTCTATATCCATTTCTCACGGGCTGGGATAACTTGAAACTGTTTGCTACATCAAAAGCTAACGTTGAAAAGGTTGTGTCTGAGCTTCATATGAGTTCTTACATTAAGAAACGAGCTGGCCACTATTCATTGGGGATGAAACAAAAGCTTGGTATCGCATTGGCGCTTGTTAATGAGCCGAACCTAGTCATTTTGGATGAACCAATGAATGGCTTGGACCCGCAATCAGTTAAAGACTTGAGAGTTTTAATTAAGCAGATGGCTGAGAATGGAACAACTTTCTTGATTTCATCACATATTCTGAGTGAGTTGGAGAAACTGGCTGATGATTTAATCGTGATAAAGAAAGGCAGAATCATCCAGCATACAAGTATGGAAGAAATGTTGAACAGAGATAGTCACTTTATTATTTTGAAGACCAGTGACGACCGTGCAGCAAATAGTCTTGTTGTGAATGCAGGATATCAAGTCACTGCCAGTCAACCATTGACAATTATTGAAAGCAAATCAGATGAAGTTGCTAAACTACTAAGTTTACTTTCAGAAAACGATATCGAAATCATCGATCTTCAACATAATGAAGGTAACTTAGAACATTCGTTGTTAACAGTATTGGCAGAAGAGAAGGTGTAGGGTCATGATGATTTTAATTCGACAAGAGCTTTTTAAGTTATTTAAGAAGCACAGTACATGGATTTCATTAATTGTTATGATGGTAATTCAGATTGGATTTGCAGTAATGGCTAAGATTCATCCAGATGTGTTCAATCCACAAGAAACCTATACAACTGGATACTATGCGACAACATTGTTAGTTTTCTATCTAATTGCTGCAAGTAGTTCGATTATCACGATGGAATTCCAATATGGAACGATTAAAAATTTACTATATCGAGAATATCCTCGTGGCAAAATCTTAATTAGCAAATGGATCACCCTTCTGGTTTATTCAGTTGCATGGCTTGTCTGGATCAATATCAGTTCATTGTTAATTAAGTTTATCCTGTTTCCCAAAGTAGACTTAGGTGCAAACTTAGGTCATGGGTATACGGTGTTGACGAGTACAATTGTGGTTGATCTTGCCAACCTGTTAACTGTATGGTTGATCTTAAGCATTGTGATACTTCTCAGTAATTTGTTTAAGAACTCTGCTGCTGCGATTTCTGTTGGAATTATCAGTTCTTTTGTCACTAATATAATGTCTGGGATGAGTGCTCTGCTAGTTATTAAATGGCCATGGTTAAAGTGGGATCCTTTGAATATGCTACAATATCCGGATCAAATCCTTTCTCCCAGTGAAATTCATCTAACCCGGTTGACATTGACTCAGTTATTTTCAGGAAATCTCGTTTACATTGTTTTATTACTGACAGCAGGGTATTTTGTGTTCCAGCATCGAGCAGTCTGATCCTTAAGAAACATGACCAATTATAATCTTTATCAATATTCAGTAGATATGTAACGTTCACATTAGATTAGCTGTGAGTGTTGGAAAATCAGGCTAGTTAAACTTAGTGATTCTGTGACTTTGATGAAGGGTTAACGGGAAGGAGAAACAGTCATGCAAGTAATCATAAAGAGCTTTGGCATATTTCTATCATGGGTAAGCAGTGGATTCCTAATTTACTTCTTTGTGACACTATCAGGCAGTACAGATGTCCGATTGAATTGGTACTTTGTTGCCATTGTACTGTTTATCATGTTTGTGGTCCAAACAATATTTGTATACAGGGATCAAAGAAAACATAACGGGAACAAAATATAGTTGTTATTTTAATATTTAAGGAAAAATGTCCATTCATGCTAAGAAGCCCATCAATCAATTGTTTTATTATTGATTGATGGGTCTCTCCGTGTGTCATTGCTTAGTAATGGAATATCGCGGATTTCAAGAATGCTTTCCTGTTTGAAGTGTTATGCCTAATTCAGCCGGAGTTCAATGAATATTAACAAATGTGCTAAATCATAGCTTGATACATAGAATAGACGGAATTACATTAATACTTAAGAATGCGAGGTAAGATCATATCTTAAAAACCTTGTTCCAGTTTATGATTCATATACTCCCAGTTATTCTACTGATTGGATTAGCCTTTTTAGTAGGGTTTACGGTCGGACTGTACTATTAATAATGTAGTGATTCAGCTTGTGGCTTCAAGCACAATTTATCAACTCAACAAGTGGATGTAAGCCAGTTTCTGAGCCAACTTTTAAGAGAAGGTATAATAAATCAATCGTCTCGTAAAAGAAAGGAACTTTTACATGCCAACTCATTATTCCGTTCGTTTGTAGGAAATGCCTATAATCTTACGTACTTAATATGCAGAATGGCGCGCAGGTGAGAAGTCAGCTGAACACCGTTTATAATAAAAAATGTGTAATTAGGATATGTAATACTTGATAAGTACGTAGGATACGTATACTATTACAGATAGTAGGTGAACCAAATCTATAAGGAACTGTTATTTATCTTCCCTAAGCCTTTTGATCGTAAGTGGCGAAAGCTGGGGCTGGGTTATGATGACAAAGAGAATTTGAAGCGATTGATTTCTGAGTATGTGCGGTATGCGGTGGAGGATCAAAGACCGTTCAAGTTTCCCGGAGACATAATTTTGGGAACTGGTGGTGCTATCAAAATGAGATTTGATAGCGAGCATAGTGATCAAGAAAAAAGTGGGAGTTATCGAATCATTTATTTTGTGATGGTGGAAAATGAAATTCGTTTCCTAAAAATATATGG
>NZ_BJVK01000038.1 GCF_007989105.1 Lentilactobacillus kefiri
CCGTTTTTTTAGTTTCTATTTATTAAGAGTTTATTGATAAATCGTTATCCATTGTAGCCGCTTGAGACAACCGACCAGTCGCCGGTTGTTGCATCCATTTGTTCCAAGGCGCCGCTCGAAGTAACCCTGAAGCTGGCAACTTGTGGATTGGTTCCGGAATCGACGCCGCTCTTCTTGAAGGCTGCTGCATTATGGTTCTCCAATACGTTCACGTACATCTGCCCATTCTTCATTTGTGGCATGTAAGTGAAATCGGTGGATTCAACGTTCATGTTTGGATACTTGGCTTTTACATAAGGCCAAATCCAATTAACAACCTGTTGATCGGTTAAATGACTGGTAGTCGTATTTGCCGTTGATCCACTAACTGCAGCGGAACCAGATTGAGAAGTTACGGCTGACGATTCTGATGCTGACGTTGTTGGGCTGGTAGCCGATTGTGACATTGTCAAAGACGATGAAGTTAAGCCGTCGACTTTGATTTCATTGTTGCCCATGACTGAAATGCTGTAAACAACTGGCGTTTCATTGCTGTCATATGATTTCAAGACGTAGTTGTCACCATCTTGTTTGTATGAAACGTTGGTTGTCTTATTGGCCGTCTCAGAGTTGTAAAGCCGGTGATTGGTGTCGTATTCATTAACGAAACTGCTGGTAGCAGTCGATGTAATGTTTAGAAATTGCTTGGTAAATGGCAACTTCTGAGCATCATTACCGGAATTATTTGTAAAGTCGGTTGCCCAAGTTCCTTGAACCGCTTGAGGTGCACCAGTTTGCCACTGGCCGGAAACCTTTGCGTCCGCAAGCACAAAGTTATTATTGACGTTGTGATAGGCGGCATTCACGGTGTAAGCCTGATGGCCGCCGTTAATCCAATTGAACTTCATATTGTATGATTTGTTCTTGTTGCTGACCATTGAAAAGTTATAAACATCATTTTGGCCGGTTGATTTCAATGATTTAATTTGGCTGTTATCAATGGTGCCGTCATCTTGCGAGGTTAATTTCCAGTACCATTGGCCGCCTTTTTTATAAAATTGGGAATATAGCTGATCACCATTGGAACTTTGCGAATCGTCAGGCACTTTGGCCTTGGCGGGTGATAATAGATTGTTTAATTTAGTTGAGCTGCTGGGTGCAGTCGAGGCATCCTCTTTGTCAGCCTGCTTATGGCCACAGCCCGCCAGTAAGAGAACTCCTGTCAGACTGATACCGATTAAAGGTAGAATTTTCTTCATGTTGTGAACCCCCTGTCGCCTTCATTATACCAGAGCTTGGCAGTATCACGCGTTCACATTTTCTTCAAATTTGTCAGATATAATCAAATAAATTAGGTGTGGAGGTGATCGCGTGCTGGACAAATTATTCAAACAACATCCTTACGTGGCCGCATGGGGAACTCTTGAGCTTATGTACCTTGTCAGCCTCGTTGTATGGGCCGTGCTGAGTTCCGGCAATTTTAGCAATGTATTTGTTGCAGGATTTCTCATTCCAAGTGTCATTTGTTCCGCCATTATCTGGACTGGTTGGAAACGGAAGCATTAATTCTTTCTTGAATCCAGTTCAACATGGGGTATATACTTTTTAATGTTTTGAAGGGATATTTAATCCAAATTGGAGTGGACAGAATGAATTTAAAGCAGCATCAAGAATGGCTGGTTGATTTTTATAAAAGACGGGATTGGTATCAATACTCTTCCTTCATCCGGCTGAACTTTTTAACTGAAGAAGTGGGTGAACTGTCACGGGCAATCCGGGCAATTGAAATTGGTCGCGATCACCCCGGGGAACATGAAACAGCCGCTGAGCGTGAATATAATCTTCACGAGGAGTTAGCCGATGTAATGGATCAGGTTCTGATTCTATGTGATAAGTACGATGTCGATCCTGATAGTTTGATGGCATTCAGTGAAAAGAAATTGAAAAAGCGATTTAATGAAAAATAAGCCGTGGGCAGAGATTCCTGCTCACGACTTTTTGGTTATAAATCTTCACTGACATTGTTAAAATATTCAACCGAATAATGACTGCCATCCCAATTAACCTTGGTCACGCTGCCGTTCTTAGTGGAAACGTCGACCGGAATATCACTCCACTTGGCAACCACGTTTCGAATCAGCGTTCCATGAGTAGCCAACAGAATTTTGTCGCCATCATTGGCTTTGGCAACCACATCGTCAATTGCTGGTTTAAGCCGTTTCCAGAACGTTTCGCCACTTTCGGCATCCTTGTACGGATCCGCAGCGGCAATGATGTCCTCGGCCTTACTGATACCAAATTTGGCAATCAGGCCATGAAAAGAATCAATGCCCATGGGGCCGGCAATCGTATGCCAGGTTTTCACGTCATCTTCACCTTCATAGTAACCAAAGTTCAATTCACGAAAAGCGGCTACTGGAATCGGCTGCTTTATTTTAGATGGATTTTCTTTTAAAATTAATGCACCGGTTTTCATTGCTCGGGAGGTATCACTGCTGTATGCGGCATCAAATGGAATTGTCTTTAGGCGCTTGCCTGCATCAATTGCGTCTTCGATTCCCTTGTCAGTTAATGGGGAGTCAATGACACCTTGAATCCGATGGTATTTGTTAAGAAATGTCTGGCCGTGTCGAACAAAATAAAGTGAAATCGTCATAAGTGTTCCTCCTAAGTATACAGGTATTTAAAACAACTAAATTATATCATACTATATCAGATAACATTCAGGTATACCAATCACAAATTCAAGCGATGGGTGAGTAACCTTGGAAGCCAAAAGATAATGTTTTTTGAATTGATAACGGTTTTATGCTAAACTGTTAAGTCAAGTTATAGGGGGTAAATAATGGCTGATAATATCAAAGCACAAGAACAACATCACTTGGACCACGTTATTAAAGAGATTCATATTTCACAAAAAGACCTTGAACAAAAGATCAAGGCAACTAAACGTGATGTAAAAGATATTAATCGTAACTTCAGTAACGATGTCCGTCTCAAAACTGAGACCTATAGCGGAATGATGGAAACTGCCATGTCGATTCGGCAGCAACAGCAGATGCTTTCTGAACGTGAAAATCGCCAGGAACACGCCGCCCGGGAACTTGGGACTCTCAACAAGCTTGAGAAGAACCCTTATTTCGCGCGGATTGACTTCCGTGAAGGTGACGAAAAACGTGATGAAACCATCTATATTGGGATGGCTTCGTTTACCGACCAGCCTGACCACTACCTGATTTATGACTGGCGGGCACCAATCTCAAGTATTTACTATAACGGTGGCATCGGCGACGTCAGTTATATGACCCCGGATGGTGAACAAACCGTTGATGTGAAGTTAAAGCGTCAATTCCAAATTGAAAATTCAAAAATTAAGACCGTGTTTGACACCGAAGAAGTTGTTGGTGATCAAATGCTGTTGGATGCCTTAAGCAATCGCTCCGATACCAAGATGAAGAGTATCGTCACGACCATTCAAAAGGAACAGAACCAGATTATCCGGGATACCAGTTCTGAACTGCTGTTTGTCCAAGGATCAGCCGGTTCCGGAAAAACGGCTGCGGTCCTTCAACGGGTTGCTTTCCTGTTGTATCAATATCGTGGCAACCTGCATTCAGGCCAGATTATTTTGTTCTCGCCCAACCAGTTGTTCAATGACTACATCAATCAGGTTCTTCCTGAATTGGGTGAACAAAACATGGTCCAGATGACTTTTTATCAGTACAGCTCTCACAGACTGCCAAGTGTTCAAGTGGAAACTTTGTCAGAACGCTTCACTGAACAGTTGGATAAACAGGCTCAAAAGCTCAACGATATCAAGGGGAGCCTGGATTACTTCAAGGCGGTCAGTGCATACGCCAACCATTTGAATAAAGAAGACATGCGCTTTGGAAATCTGATGTTCAATGGCCAAGTACTGATTCCAAAAGAAAAAATTGAAGAAATCTATTACGGCTTTAATGAAAATTACAACCTGCGTAACCGACTGGATTATACGAAAGAGGAATTGATGAAAATCCTCAATCGCAAGATTCATGTCGAAATGAAGAAAAAATGGGTTGAAGAAGCCGTTCAAAACTTATCACGGGAAGAAATTCAGCAATTCCACAAAGAGGGCGAAGAAGAGATCCTGAATTCGGATAAAGAATTCAAGTTCCTTGCCCGTCGAATTGTGATTAAATCATTTAGAAAAGTTCAGCGTCAGATTCAACGGAACCACTGGTTGAGTATCAATAATCAATTCATTCACATGTTGCGGGCCATTCCAAAGATTATCAAGTTGAGCAAATTTGATATCACCGACGAGGCCTGGTCGGAAGAGATTAAGGCAACCATTGGCCGTTTGAAGAAGGGGCGTCTATCATTGGCAGATGCTTCGTCATACATTTACCTGTATGATTTAATGACCGGTAAACGTGGTGACAAAGACATCCGCTATCTCTTTATTGATGAAGTTCAAGATTACTCGGCTTTCCAACTGGCTTTTCTGAAGTTCAGCTTCCCACGAGCTCGATTTACATTGCTGGGCGATTTAAACCAAGCAATCTTTACTCATGAAAACAGCCGCAAGCTGTTGGGCGAGTTGGGCAGCATGTTCCCTGAAGATAAGACCCGGGTTGTTCAGTTAACCAAGTCTTATCGTTCAACCGAACAGATTACCAACTTTACCAAGAATCTGCTTACCAATGGTGAAAACATCATTCCGTTTAACCGTCAGGGCGATTTGCCCCATATTTACGTGAATAATGGGATGGATGAAGCTGTTGAACAAGTTAAAAAGCAGTCTGATCTCAATTTGGCTGACCACGAGACCACTGCGATCATTGGCAAAACCCTCAAGGAATGTAAAGAATTAAGCGGTAAATTATCCGAAGTGGGCGTTAAATCCACTTTGATCCGCACCGAAAACCAACGTTTGGTAAAAGGTGTCATCGTGGTACCATCTTATCTCGCCAAAGGATTGGAATTTGACAGCGTCATTATGTGGGATGCTTCGAAAGATTGTTATCCTGATGAAAGCGACCGTCAGCTTGTGTACACGATTTGTACCCGGGCAATGCATCGATTGACCGTGGTTGCGATCAAGAACTTGTCACCAATTTTTGATACGGTACCCAAGGACGAATATTTACTTAACTAATAAATGATCGGATCGTAATGGTCCGATCTTTTTGTAATCAAATTGTGAATCCGCTTTAACACGGATTTTATTCTAAATGTTATACTGGTTGGGTTAAGTAAAGTTAATCGGAGAAAAAGCATGGATGATTTAATAAACTATTATTCATTCACTAAAGATGAGTGGAAACATTTTAATAATGACAATGAAATTGATTTACCCCTGACTTCCAACGAATTGGGGCATATTAAAGCCTTTAATGATCAAATTTCATTACAGGATGTGGCGGACATTTACAAGCCATTGGTGCATATGATTCGTCTGCAAAAAAACAATTTTGATAAGTGGCAGACCACCAAGGCCCGATTCTTACGGAAGCGGGTTCGAACGGTGCCATTTATTATCGGGATTTCCGGTAGTGTGGCTGTTGGTAAATCAACGACTGCCCGTGTGTTGGAAGAATTACTTTCCAATTACTTCACGGGTGAGTCAATCAAGCTGATTACGACCGATGGATTTTTATATTCCAATGCGGAATTAAAAAAGCGGGGAATCTATGACAAGAAAGGATTTCCCGAAAGTTATGATATGCGGAAACTGATTGCCTTTTTAAATGAGGTTAAGTCGGGTGTTCCGGTCACAAAATCACCGGTCTATTCGCATCAGAGCTATGATATTATTCCAAATCGATTTGATTTGGTCGATCGGCCGGATGTTTTGATTGTTGAAGGGATCAACACGTTGCAGCTTCCAAGCAACGAACAGATTTATGTTAGTGATTTTACTGACTTTTCAATTTATATGGATGCCGATACCCAATTAATTGAGAAGTGGTACCTGGAACGGTTTGGCCGATTGATGGACACCGCCTTTCAGGATCCCGATAATTATTATTATGATTACGCCCAAGGCGATCGGGAAGAAGCTTTTGCCATAGCCCGCAAGGTTTGGGATACAATTGATCTTCCCAACCTTCGAGCAAATATCCTGCCAACTCGTTCCCGAGCTGATATGATAATGCATAAGACGGACAATCATTTGATCGATCGATTGTACCTGAGAAAATATTAATGTACGGATTTTCAGAATAATGTTGACCAAACATAGGTGAATCGTTTATTATTTATGTAAGAACTTTGAAAGGGTGTATGATTTGGCAAACGTTGACTTATCAAGCTTCGATAAGATTTTAGTGCTGGATTTCGGTAGTCAGTATAACCAACTGATTACAAGGCGAATCCGTGATTTAGGCGTATATTCAGAACTTAAATCACACGCATTGTCCGCAAAACAGATCAAAGACATGAACCCCAAAGGAATTATTTTCTCTGGTGGTCCAAATAGTGTGTACGAAGATGGCGCTTTGAAGGTTGATCCAGACATCTTTAAGCTGGGAATTCCAATTCTTGGAATTTGTTATGGAATGCAGATTATGGCATATACCCTTAATGGGGAAGTGGAGAAGGCTGATGACTCGGAATACGGTCATGCAGATATTCAAATCACTTCAGACGATGCCGTTTTGTTTAAAGGTTTGCCAAGAGAGCAGCCGGTATGGATGAGTCACGGGGATCTGGTTAATGAAGTACCAGCCGGATTTACTTCTGTGGCAACCAGCCGTAACTGTCCGATCTCTGCTATGCAGGATACTGACCGTAATTTCTACGGAATCCAATTCCATGCTGAAGTTCGAAATACTAAGTATGGTAACGAAATTTTGAAGAATTTTGCTTTCAATGTCTGCCACGCAGAAGCAAACTGGTCAATGGATGACTTCATTGACTTGCAGATTGAACATATCAGAAAAGAAGTTGGCGACAAGAAGGTCCTCTTGGGACTTTCCGGTGGTGTCGACTCCAGTGTTGTTGGTGTCCTTTTGCATAAAGCAATTGGTAAACAGCTGACAAGTATCTTTGTTGACCACGGTTTGTTGCGTAAGAACGAAGCCGATGAAGTCATGGATAGTCTGGTTGGCAAGTTTGGCTTGAACATCATCAAAGTTGATGCTCAAGACCGTTTCTTAACCAAGCTGAAAGGCGTTTCCGATCCTGAAAAGAAGCGGAAGATCATTGGTAACGAGTTTATTCAAGTGTTCAACGATGAAGCAAAGAAGCTTCATGGAATTGACTTTCTTGCCCAGGGAACCCTGTATACCGATGTTGTTGAAAGTGGGACTGATACCGCTCAAACAATCAAGTCTCACCATAACGTTGGTGGATTGCCAAAAGACATGAAGTTTAAATTAATCGAGCCTTTGAACACCTTGTTCAAAGATGAAGCTCGGGCAATTGGTGAAAAGTTGGGAATGCCTGATAACCTTGTTTGGCGTCAGCCATTCCCAGGACCAGGACTTGGTATTCGAGTTCTTGGTGAAGTTACTCCAGAAAAGTTGCGAATTGTTCGTGACAGTGACTGGGTTCTTCGAGATGAAATCAAAAAGGCCGGCTTGGACCGCGACATTTGGCAATACTTCACTGTCCTACCAGGATTTAGAAGTGTTGGTGTAATGGGCGATGGCCGAACTTATGATTACACGATCGCCATTCGTGGTGTTAACTCCGTTGATGGTATGACGGCTGACTTTGCCCGAATCCCTTGGGATGTTCTTCAGAATATTTCCACTCGGATCGTAAACGAAGTTGATGGAATCAACCGAGTAGTGTATGACATTACGAGCAAGCCACCTGCAACTATCGAATGGGAATAAGCTTTTAGCTTATCTCATATTTCAAAATGTTATTAATAAGGAACAGCAATTTGGAATTTCCAAATTGCTGCTCCTTTTCTTTTGGTTACTGATTTAACATGGCAACTCCAGCTGCCAGATATGTTGCAAATAACAACCATGCCAGGTAAGGAACCAATACCCAGCCGGCAATTTGACTCAGCGGCATCATCCGTCGGATTAAGTCGGCAACGATAATATCCATGACCGCAATCAGAATAAAGCCAATTGTGAACATGTCACCTGTAAAGAAGACAATCGTCCAAATGAAGTTTAATAATAGCTGACCCAAAAATAAATAAACGTTTATCTGGTTGTTTTGGCGATCGTTCCAAATGATGTAGCCGGCGATTCCAATGAGTAGATAAAGGATTGGCCAAACAATTCCGAATACGACCCCGGATGGTGAAAACGGCGGTAATGTGAGTGAATTGTACATTGCCCGAATATTACCTGACAAAAGTGCGGATCCCATGCCGATGATTTCCACCAAGACGATCCAAAAGGCCACTTCGAACCAATTAATTGTTGATTTGATAGACACGATAAAATCTCCCTTGTTATCAAAAAATACATCTAAAGTGTTAGCAAACTGATTACATGATGGTAATCCTGCTTGCAACTCTATACTAACGCTAAATCAACGGGGCGGTGATTTGGCGACTGAATTTTGACTTTTTTAAAGACGGATCAGAAATCCTTCGTATGTAACTATTAAGAAGAGAAATTGATTGTAGGAGAGTTGTAAACCATGAAAAAATGTAAAAATATTGTCAGATATCCGGCCGTCTTTGATCCTGATCGGCAAAATGGGAACGTTAAGGTGACTTTTCCGGATGTTAAAGCTATCGCCGTTGTGGGAGAGGACGTTGATTGTGCGGCAAAAACTGCCAGCACGGAACTTGGAAAGGTCTTGATTAAGCAGGGGATTCTGCCGCACATTACCCCAGTTTCCGACATTGAATTAATTGATGATCAGTATGTTGTTGAGATTTCTGTGGATCTGGATGAAGCCAAACGGCAAATTAAAAACTTGACGGTTCGAAAGAACACCACGATTCCAGCTGATTTGGATAGAAAGGCCAGGGAAGCTGGAATCAATTTCAGTGCCGTCTTAACCGAAGCTTTACGGAAGAAGTTGGGTGAGTTATAAGAAATCTGAGCCACGAAAGCGTCAATATATTTTGATTCAATTTAGAAGCCCATACAAACAAGCGGATTTTGATGTTAGAATATAACTCATACATAATGAGTGAGGTGCAGAATGAATTTAATTTCAAAATATTGGCAGCAACTTAACATCAAAGCGACTGAGTTAATCGGGGTGGCTGTAGGGGCATTCATTTATTCAATGACGTACCAATACCTGCTTTTGCCATCCCATCTTGGTGAAGGCGGTGCAATGGGAATTACTGCATTGCTATACTATGCCTTTGGCGTTCCATCCTATCTCTCCAACTTACTTATTAACGTTGTACTGATTGCCATTGGTTATAAGCTGTTCGAAAAGAAGACGACTTACCTGACAATTTGGGCAATTGCCTGGATGACGGTTTTCCTAAAAATACCGGTCTTCTATCATTACCATACGACACAGGTGATCGTTCCGACACTTCTCGCAGGTGCGTTGACAGGAATTTCGATTGGATTGATTTTTCGATACAATGGGACAATTGCCGGAGATACCATCATCGGGAAAATTTTGAATTATTTCTTTGGCATCTCAGTTGGTACCGGGAGCTTGATTTTCGATTTGTTTATTGTATTCCCGTTTATTATGCTGATTGGTTTTACCAACACGGTTTTGACAGTCATTTATCTGTACGTTTATTCAATCTTCACCAACCAGTTCTTGGCAAATATCGGCGCAAAGAAAGCGGTATTGGTAGTTTCACCGAAGTATCGGCAGATTGCGGTGACAATTTCAAACGAACTGAATCAGGAAATGACCATTTTTAACGGAACCGGATATTATAGTGATGCCGATCAGCACATGCTGTACATGATCGCAAGTCCACGACGAGTGACCAAGTTGGTCCCGATTATTGAAAAAGAGGATAAGAATGCATTGATTGTGGTTGAAAACATTCGCAGTGCCCGTGGTTTGGATATGCGAAGGATTCTTTAACTGGGATCGTGATGAACCTTTTAATACGCACAAACAGGCAGGTAAAATCAATGACTGATTTTACCTGCCTGTTTTTTATTTATAATTTCAAAAAATATTAAGCAAATGAAGTAGCGACACTACCAACCACGATTAAGACAATTCCGGCGATCGTATATAGCATCTCGCGGTGACTCTTCTTTTCATGTAGGATCAGGATTCCGCCAAATGTGGCAATAATGACACTCAACTGTGTCCAGATAAATGCAGAGGTATTTCCGTTTGCCTGAGCTGAGTAAATGTAAGAAAGAGCTGCAATCCCCCAGAGCAAGCCGGCGGTAATATTCAAGTATTGTTCACGCTGTTTGAATGATTGGCGATCAGTGAACAGGCCGTAGATAACGGCACCAATCAGGATTCCCATCATTTCTGGCAAAAAGATGGATGTTCCGCTTTGGGCTTTAATAATTGGAATGTTTGGAAATGATGAATAGATCTAGTAACCAACAGTCGTTGCAAGCAGGAACAGAGCGTCTTTCAAAGTGATCTTACCTGACTTCTCGTCACTGACGGAAGTCATTAAGGCACCACCGATTACAATAATCAGGGCAATAATCCCGATAATCTTTGAATTGGTCCCCTGCCAATCGCCAAATATCAGAACACCCAGAATTGAGTTACCAACCAATTGAAAGACGGTTGATAGTGGGTAGGTGTTTGAAACACCGATTCGTTTGAATGAAATAAATTGGCCAATTTGACCGATTGTCCATAAAGCGCCACAGACCATCGCAAATACAAACGCGGTCCAGTTCACAACGGGGCGGTTAATCAAAAAGACAATTCAGCCAATAATCGTTGTTCCGGCACCAATTCCAAAAATTTGGTTAGACGGTGATCCCCCAACTTTTCCAGTAATGAGGGGCATTAAGCCCCAACCAAGAGCAGGAAGCAATGCAATAATTAAATTCATAATCAATATTCTCCTTTTTAGGTAAAGCAATTATGTTATTTGTGATCCTACTTATAATACCCCTTATGAAATAAATTTTCTATACAAACGGTTACATTGTTTAAAAAAACATAAAAAATAAGAGAAACCATCATTTTGGTCTCTCTTTTGTAAATAACTTTCACACTCTTAATGTCGATTATTATAATTTGCCACCTGAGCTTGCTGATACAACATATAAACGCCATAAATTGCTGCAGCTATCAGGCCAACGATCAGGAGCTTGGAGAAAATTAGAATTCCTAGTAAAAGGAAAACCAGCCAAGCTGACATTTTGATAAATAGCCAACTGATTTTGAAAACCAGTGATGCAAAAATGATGAGTAAGATTAGTCCCGTGATCATGGCGGTCATCCCTTTCATATTAACCGAGTTGATTTCTACATTTAATTTATCACATCTTTGCCAAGATGCAATAGAAGATTTCTTTTAATTTCACTTGTGGCTGCGATGCATTTGTTCGTATTGACCGCGCATCCTTAGCGGCAAAATATTCGTGACGACAACTGCCAGAATGATGAGGCAAACCCCAATGATTTGGGCGACCGTAACCGATTCGCTTAACAGAATAAATGCAAACACAACTGAGGACGGCAATTCCAAAGACGAAATAATCGGTCCAATTCCCAACGATAGATGGGGCATGAAGAATGAAAAGCAGGTGAGGGGCAGCAGCATGGCGAAAAATGCCGTAATGCCACCCCATTGAAGGCCGGTCATCAGATGATTGGTCGGGAGAATGGTCGGAACCCATATGACCAGGATGACAATTAGGGCACCGCCACTCATGAGTTGAGCTTTGGTGAGGGGATGCAGATTTTCCCCAATGTTTCCGGTGAATTGAATGGTTAAGGCATATGCCAGCGCAGATAAGAAGCTGAGCCCCATTCCTTTCCATGAAACATTTTGCTGAAGGGGAAAGAGCCCGGTTGCCAATACGGTGCCGAGCAAGATGGTGATGACACTGATCGTTTGGGTAATGGTGGGAAGCTTACGGTGAAGCAAACAGGAAAGGGCAATTGACAGCCAAACCGACTGCATCATCATGACCGCGGCGATGGCAACCGGAACGTACGATAAAGACAACAAATAAAATGTGTTGGTAAAGCCCATCGAAGTGCCGAGGCGATTACCAGCCATTTCAGCTTTTTGTCTGGAACGTTACGAAACTGTGGGCTTAAGCAGAAGCGTCCCAAGGTGAAAATGATAAATGCAATCGAAAATGTCATTGTTAAGAGCAGTCCATCAGTTACGTGATCGGCACGGGCCATTTTAAAAAGTGAGCCGGGGATCCCATAGCTGATAGCACCAAGCGCAACAAATAACGGTGCATAATGTTTCAAGAAATCGTCTCCCAACTAAATAAACCATGAACATTTCAAATTCATGGTTCACCAGGTTAATTTTTGGTGTTGTTAAGGGTTTTGAAATTGTGTTTCAAAGTTGGCCAAACCAACCGGTCAGCGGTTTGAATGATCAAGCCGTTACAAAGAATTGAGAAAATGGTTCCGATATTGACTGCGTATAAATTCTTAGTGACCGCAAATGAAATGGCCATTGCGACGATGGGTGGCACAAAGTCGACTAATTGTGCAGCCACCGCACTTTTCTTCAGGTACATAAACCGGAGGATATTTGTGGTATCGTCATTTGGATGCATCAGAATGTTTGCCCGCTGATACAGTGAAATTGCTGTACAGAAGAAGACAATTCCCAAGCATGACAAGATGGCTCTGACAACAATTGGCAGCCCGCCAATTCCCACCGCGGTAAAGAAGTTGGCAAAGATATTAACAAAATAGCTGAAGAAGCAAACGTAACAAATCTCGCCGACAAACCGCGGCCAGTCCCAATAACGGATTAAGAATTGATTGGTGACGGTATTTAGGAAGCCGATGATAAATAAAATAATGCCGACATTTACTCCAAGCCAGTGACTATAATTAACAGCCGAGGCGGTCCAGACAGCACTCCCATGTTGGCTGAAATTGTCAATGCGTTTCCAAAAGCGTTCAAAAGAAGGCCGGAGATCAAGCCGGTCCAACGCTGAGCTTGTGTATTTTGAATGATAATCCCCCCAGCGGCAACATTTACTTGCTTAAAAATAAAATGTCAGCATCTGATTGGCTGACATAGTACACAAACAAGCTGCCTTCGTATCAATAATTCTCATCAATTTAAAGTATACAGACTATCAATATGCCAATCAAGATACAGGCAAATGGACGGATATTTTACCCACGATCTTTCTCATAGTCGTATAATATAATTAATCAAATTCTCAAGGAGGCAACTCATGGCAGAACAAATCACGCATTTTTATGATAAATTTCAACCAAGTCATTACAGTATTTATTTGGATATTAATCGGGAAAGCAAACAATTTTCCGGAACCTCTACCATTACCGGTGAGGCTAAAACGCAGTCAATCTCCATTCATCAAAAATTTTTGAATATTGAATCGGTGACTGCTGACGGATCAGATGTTTCATTTACGACCGACGATGATAATGAAGCAATTAGTATCGATCTGCCTAAGACCGGTGAGGTTACTTTGGCAATTAAGTTCAATGCCAAATTAACTGATACCATGATGGGCATTTATCCTTCATATTATGAAGTTGATGGGGTTAAGAAGCAGATTATTGGGACGCAATTTGAAACCACTGCGGCCCGCCAAGCCTTCCCATGTGTTGATGAACCTGAAGCCAAGGCTACTTTTGACCTGGCAATCAAATTTGACGAGCACGACGGCGAAACCATTATCAGTAACATGCCTGAAATTAAGACTGAAAATGGCGTTCATTACTTCGATACAACCTTGAGAATGTCCACATACCTGATTGCCTTTGGCTTCGGCGAGCTTCAAAGCAAACAGACAACAACCAAGAGCGGGGTCAAAGTTGGCGTATTCGCAACCAAAGCCCACAAGGCCGACGAACTCGACTTTGCCTTGGACATTGCCAAACGCTCAATCGAATTTTACGAGGACTTCTATCAGACACCATACCCACTGCCACATTCATGGCAGTTGGCCCTTCCTGACTTCTCTGCAGGCGCTATGGAAAACTGGGGTCTGGTTACCTACCGTGAAGCTTACCTATTGTTAGACCCAAAGAATACGTCATTTGAAATGAAACAATTGGTTGCAACTGTGATTGCCCATGAGCTTGCCCATCAATGGTTTGGTGATCTCGTCACGATGAAGTGGTGGGATGATCTGTGGTTAAACGAAAGTTTTGCCAACATGATGGAGTACGTTGCGATTGATGCCATCGAACCTGATTGGCATATTTGGGAAGTCTTCCAGACCTCTGATGTGCCATCAGCACTTCAACGGGATGCCACTGACGGTGTTCAGTCCGTCCACGTGAATGTTGAAAATCCGGCCGAAATTGATTCATTATTTGATCCAGCAATTGTTTATGCCAAAGGTGCCAGAATGCTGTTCATGGCACGGGCACTTGTTGGTGACGATGCTTTAAGAAAAGGTCTCAAGAATTACTTTGCCGCTCATAAATTCCATAATGCCACCGGTGATGATCTCTGGTCAGCCTTGGGTGATGCATCCGGGATGGATGTTGGTGCAATCATGAAGACTTGGCTTGACCAACCCGGTTATCCAGTTATCACTGCCAAGTTGACGGATGGCAAACTTACCTTAACCCAGAATCAATTCTTCATTGGCCAGGGTAAGGATGCCGACCGTAAATGGTCAATTCCGTTGAATAGTAACTACGATGAAGTTCCAACTCTGATGACCGACAAATCAATTACCATTGATCATTATGACCAGCTTCGTGCTTCACACGGAGAACCATTCTTGCTAAATGTCGGCAACAACTCGCACTTTATTATTCAATACGACGTTGATTTAATGAAAGATATTTTGGAGAATGTTGATCAATTGGACGATATTTCTCAACTTCAAATTATTCAGGATCTCAGATTGTTGGCAGACGGCCGCAAGACTTCTTATGCCTACCTGGCACCATTACTGCCACAATTTGCAGACAGCCATTCCAACATTGTCAATGCTGCCCTTTATCGGGTTGCCAACAACTTGAAAAAGTTTGTTGCCCCTAAGTCGGCTGAAGAAAAGACACTCAAACAGTTCTTCAATAAATTAAGTGCCGGTCAGCTCGCTCGATTGGGATTTGCGCCTAAAGACGGGGAGTCAAACGACGATCAGTTAACCCGCCCATACATTTTAAGTGCGGCGTTGTATGCTGAAAATGCCGATGCGATGGCTTCTGCTCACTCCTTATTTAAAGAAAATGAGCAACAACTGGGAAGCCTTTCAGCTGATATTCGGGTTTTTGTTCTTCGAAATGAAGTCAAGAACTTTGGCAGTGAAGAATTATTTGATAATCTTTTGGAAGATTACCGACAAACTTCTGATGCCAGCTACAAGCAGGATATTCGTGCAGCCCTTACCGTTACCACGGATCCAAAGCTGATTGCCAAGTTGATTGGTAAGTTTGAAGATGCCAATACAATCAAGCCCCAAGACCTTCGTGCCTGGTACCGTGGCGTGTTGGCCAATGATGATGGTCAACAGGCTGCCTGGGATTGGATTCGCAATGACTGGCAGTGGCTTGAAGATACGGTCGGCGGTGATATGGAATTTGCTACTTATATTACGGTTACGGCTGGAATCTTCCATACAGGCAAACGTTTGGATGAATTCAAAGCCTTCTTCGAACCGAAGATCCCAACTCCTGGATTAACTCGGGAAATCAAGATGGATATTAGTATTATTGATAGTCGGGTTCAATTAGTTCAAGCTGAAAAAGACGATGTTAACAAAGCTATCGCCAAAGCTGTAAAATAACGATATCGATTGATTGAAAAAAAGTCTCGTTGAGTAAACGAGGCTTTTTTTATCGAAAATTGTTAATCGACGAAGCATTCCAATTTATTCATTAATGGTTGTAAAGCCTATGTTTTAGGAGTAATGTTACACATTTATAATATTACTGAAAAGAAGTAATGGTAGTCGCTCGGTAAAGCCATTTCAAGCTGTAATATATTAAAACGGCCCAAGCAGACTGCTTGTACTCAAGGTCATTCTGTCATATGTTGGGTAAGTGAATTAACGAAAATGTTTACCCGACTATATTGGGTTAAATAAATAAAAAATGCGGAGTGGTTTTGAATGAGTTTATTAAATAAAAAGGTACGGATTATTATCCTTTCGGTTCTGACAGTTATTTTGTCAGTTTCGTTTTTGGGAAGTGCAAAGGCATCAGCTGCAACAACTGTTATTCCTGATATTTCCGAATGGCAGGGCAAGCTGACTGCATCCAAAGTTTCTAATTTGAAGAGTCAGGTTTCTTTCATCATTAATCGTCGCCAGTATGGTGCCAACTATCAAGATAAGTACGCAACAAACAATACGAATCTTTACACCAAGTACGGCATTCCATTTGGTGAGTATGATTACGCAACCTTTACCAGTGCTGCAAGTGCCAAACATGAAGCCAACGTCTTTTACCAACATTCAAATAAGAACGCTAAATTCTACGTCCTTGATTACGAAGAAAATGACGTGACATCCGGATCAACCAACTCCGCAGTTAAAGCTTGGTACAACCAAATGCGTTCATTAACCGGTAAAAAATTGATTTTCTATTCTTACCAATCATTTGCAACTGCTCACGCCAACACCGCTCGAAAGAGTTTTGACGCTCAGTGGATCGCAAACTACTCATCCAAGCCAACAATTCAAACCGACTTGTGGCAGTATACCAACAAGAAATACGTTCCAGCTTTAAAAGAATCTGTTGATGCCAGCACCATTTTGAACTCAAGCAAACCAATTACTTGGTGGATCGGTGGTGCCCAATCAGCTGATACTTCAACTCCAACGTACTTTACAAGTGCAGTTACCAGCGTAACGACAACCAAGAAGATTTATTTATATGATTCGACAAGCTTCAAGAAATCTCACCGGGTTGTAACTGTTCAACCAGGAACCAAGGTTTCAGTAAGCGGCCTTCAAAAACGGTCGACCGGATCATATTACTTTGAAACTGCTGATGGTCGATACTTAACCGCCAACAAGAATTATGTGCAATAATATGAGCAAACATTTGGAGGTAAATCATGAAACTCTATAAATTAGGTGGCGTCCTATTACTGAGCCTGATCCTCGTCGGCTGTGGTAACGGTAATTCCAACAAGCAAAGTTCGAATAACGAATCTAAAACCGATATGCAAAACAGTAGCAGCTCATCAAACAGCTCAAGTTCATCCACTGAACAAAGCTCCGCAAGCCAACAGAGTGCAACTGCTACATCAGGTGCCAATAATTCTCAAGCAGACAGTCAGTCATATGATTTTGCATCATTGACCAAAGATTTATCAGCCAAATTGGCAGATACTTTGTTACCGCAAAATTCTGGCCTCGGTGAGACAAGTCAAAACGTTCATATCCGATATAACGGAAATTCTTCCAACAGCACTGTTTACTACAGTACCGGAAGCAATCCGTTGGCACTGAATGATGCCAGCATTAAAGGCGAAACGCCATATGCTGTTTTATCAAAGCGGACTTATTCCTCTGCTTCGCAAGCTCAAGGTCAACTTGATTACACGGCAGCCTCAGAAGTTAAAGGATTGCCTAAAGTAAACCTCGGTCATTCGATTGTTGGTCATACGCAGTCGGGTGCCGGCCAGCAGTACATTACTTGGAACGAAGGTAACTGGTCAATCAGTGTTCATGGAAGTCCAGTTAACAATACCACTCCAAAGAAGTTGGCGGTTTCAAGTGTCACGATGTTTAACAGTTATTCACTTCCTGCTCCAAATACCCAAGGAGTTGTGAAATTCAACGTTGGCAGTTCATCACAAGTCATTACTTGGCAAGACGGCAGCGTTGTTTACCGATTAAAAGCAAATGATCCAGCGGTTGCTATTCGGATGGCAGCCAGCATGAAATAATGATATTCAAAAGAGCTGAAGTGAAAACTTCGGCTTTTTTTATTGT
>NZ_BJVK01000039.1 GCF_007989105.1 Lentilactobacillus kefiri
CCATTAGGATAATTAAGCAAGATAACAATAATGTTTTGAAGTATGCAATTTACAAAGGTGCTTATGTGAAACGAATCAATTTGTTTCACATAAGCATTTTTTTGTCTTTGGAATTTTTAAAATAATACGTTTGTATGTTGACCGTTTTGTATGGGAGTATGTCAGATCACAATGTTTGAATTAATCTTGTCTATCATAGAAATTTTAGCCTTTCAGGGACCGTTCAAACACCTCAGCTAAAGTTTCATTTATGTCAGCAAATTTTTTATTCAATATTAATCGCCGGAAATCATGAAAACTAATGTTTTCAGTTTGTTTTAAAGGAATCGCTGCAGCTGCAATATCAAGGCAAGTCGTTGTTTTTAAAGTTAAAGTAGAATGGCGATTAAGCCGAACGCTATAATCTTCAAAGTATTCATGAGTTTCATAGGATCCGTTGAGACTTTTGTTGGTCAAAAAATAGTTTTTAAGGTAGTTTTCAAAGGCTGTATCTGAGGATAATGATTGTTTAAAAGTTTTTGGTGTCATAGATTGCACTCCTAATTATTAGTATTGTAAAGTTCAAATTCATTTTCGTGTAATTGTTCAATTCCAATATTACTTCATTTTTTTAATAATGCAAACGTGAAAACAGCTTGAAAGCGTTATCTGACAGTGATTTGGTATGTGTATATGTATTACCTGGTGTGCAGAATGTGTGTTTAAGTCAAAAAAAGAGATGTTTTTTCACAAATGATTTTTTTAGAAGAACTTTGTCAGTAAATAACGATGTTTGGTGGATTGTTTGGCATGTGAAATTCAATAAAACCTCAAAAAACTGTTCACGTGTGCATTTAAGTGTGGTATAGTTGTAAGCGTTAACAAAACAAGTTAAGTTGATTGCTAACAAACGAAGGCCTCGTTTAAAACTATATTAAATTAAACTTCGGAGGTGTGTCATGGAAAGTACTGCTGCAAAAACTAGCGTTTCGAACAGTGAGGCAAAAAATCATGATGACAATTTGATGAATGACTCATCAAAACGAATACCTATACATCAAAGAATTGCATATGGATTTGGCGACTTTGGAAATGGATTTATGTTTGACCTTGGCCAATCATATTTAACTAAATTTTGGATTGACGGTGTTGGACTTGGCGCAGGGGTTGTTGGTGGTATCTTTGCTTTTACCAAAATATTTGATGCGTTTATGGATCCAATTGCTGGTTCCGTTGTTGATAATCGTAAGAAAATTGGGAAACGTGGTAAATTCCGTCCTATTATGATGATCTCAGCTATTGTTTTAGGGATCTTGACCGTAATTACATTCATGATGCCAACTGGATTGTCAATGACTCAGAAGATCATATACGCGTACGCAGCGTACATGATTTGGGGATTAGTTTATTCCTTTACGAATGATCCATATGGTTCTTTGGCATCAGTTATGTCGCGGAATGTTCAGGATCGAAGCTTTATGGCAACCACACGACAGATTGGATCTGTTGGTGCTCAGTTTATTGCTGGAGTGGCCTTTATTCCGTTGACCGTTTTGATTGGTGGGAGCGATCAACGACTTGGTTACTTTTGGGCATCTGCTATTTTCGCCGTATTTGGTGTTTTAATGTTTGGCATCTGCTATTTGGGTACTAAAGAAAATGTTCACGTGAACAGAAACAAGAATGCCCAAAACGAAGGCTTCAAGGATTACTTCAAAGTTATTTTTAAGAACGGTCCACTGGGTGCATTAATCTTAATGACAATTTTTACTATTTCGGCTATGAATACCAACAATCAAATGATGGTTTTCTATGCTGAGTATAACTTAGGTAATATTGGCTTACAGCCAATTATTAATGCCATTATGATGGGGTGCTCAATTCTTGGAGTATTTATGATCCCAATGTTAACCAAACATTTCGGTCAAAAAAGAACTGCAATGGTTAGTTTTGTAATTGGAGCCGTTGCAAATTTATTGAACTTCATTTTACCTGATCACGTCGTTGTCTTCGTCATCTTAGTAACGATTGGATATACAGCATTAGCTATTCCAAACGGAATTACTTGGGCAATGGTATCTAATGCAATTGATTATGGGGAATGGCGCTCAGGAGTCAGAAAAGAAGGAATTACGTACGCTGCTTTTAATTTCTCAAGAAAAATTGCTCAATCGATCGCAGCCTTGGTATCATCAGGAATTTTAGCCTTAACAGGTTATGTTGCTAATGCTCACCAAAGTGCTGGTGCTCTTCGAGGAATTAAGGCTGCAATGACACTTTATCCTGGCATTTGCTTGGTTATCGCAGCTTTTGTTATTGGATTTCTTTATAAGCTTGATGATAAACGCTTTGGAAAGATCGCTAATGATCTGGATCACGGTCGTTGGGAAGGCGGCAAGATCGGTAAATAATTTGTTTATTAGGAACTTTAAAAATCACTAAACTAAACTGGAGGAATTATCATGAATTTAAATAATTTATTGGAAGATGTAAAGGAAATTTTGGAAGCAGACGGCACTTACACAAATCTTAGCAATAAAGAAATTTATGCCCCATCAATTCAGGTTGATCGAAGAAACGTTTACTTCATTCTTCATCACACTAATGAAAAGAACATTATTGAAAAGAGTTTGGTTGTTTATGAAAACCGCTCTACTGTTGGTGAATTCCAGGCTGAAGAAGTTTTGGAAGACCGTGATTCAACGTTACTGGTTGGTGAGCTAAACGAACAGAATAATGATGCATTGGCCAAGCGCTTTCAATGGATGCGGCCAACATCCCGAAGAAATTATAAATACACCTTCGGATTAGGTGATCGACTAGGTAATGCGTCAAATGCCCACTTACGTTTATTCAAAGGACGTGGCATCATGCCTGTCTTGGCACAACAATCAATTCGGGAATTAGTATTAATGCACCGAACCAATACTGATGTGTTCCAATCTGCTTCATGGGCCGTTTTTGAAGAAGGATTCACATACGGTTGGGGTGCAGATGGTGACCATGTTAAAACACCTTATGAGGTCGATTATGCAGTTAAAATTGGTTGCTCAATGATTACTTTGGATTGTACCGAAGAGATTAATAACGACATTGTTGAATTAAATGATGAAGAACTTGATAAGCGCTTTAACCAATTAGATCCTGACCAAATTAAATATTTTAATGATACTTATCTGAACAAAACCTTTAATTTAGGTGACGGGCGCTCCGTTAAGTTTACGAAACATGATGTTGAAGAGTCAGTTTTAACTTTTTATGATGCAATTTTGTTTGCTGCTGGAATTTACACCAAGTTCGTCGTTCCTTATAACTTGGACTTTGAAATTTCAATGGATGAAACACCTTACCAAACAACAAATCCCAACCATTACTTCTTTGCCAATGAATTAAATCGTCGCGGCATTACCCCTGTAACAATGGCTCCTCGTTTCTATGGTGAATTCCAGAAAGCCATTGATTACATTGGTGATACGAAACGTTTTGAGCGCGAATATGTTATCCATGAAGCGATTGCTGAACATTTTGGTTACAAACTCAGTATTCACTCAGGATCAGATAAACTTTCAGTTTATGAAATCATTGGCCGAGTTTCTAAGCAACATGGCTGGCATGTTAAAACAGCCGGAACCAACTGGCTTGAGGCTTTACGAGTAATCGCTCATAAGGATCCAAAATTCATGCTGGAACTTTACAAGTTCTCATACGAAAACTTAGATGATGTTAAAGATTTCTATGTATTCAATGCGCAAACTGACGGTACCGCACCAAAGCCTAAGGATATGAATACAGAAAACGTTATGGATCTGTTGGATAACGATGATGCACGTCAAATCCTTCATACTATGTACGGATCTATTATGAACTTGAAACATAACTATCACTATGTTTATCGCGACAAGTTCTGGACTATTTTATTGCAGAACCAAGCACTGTATGACCGTTACTTAAACATCCATATCGCAGAACATTTGGATCTTCTTCAGGGAATTGTCAAAACAAAAAAAGAAGCACGGGACAAATACGAACCCAAGAGTGACATCTCTAAAGAAAGCGCTCAAAAGCTTCAAACGACAGCAAACGATTAAAGAGGAGCGATTAATTGATCATGACTTTATTAAATGATGATTTCTTATTAGGCAATGATACAGCCAAAACGTTGTTCCATGACTATGCGGAAAAAATGCCAATTATCGATTTTCATTGCCATTTAAACCCCGAAGAAATTTATAAAAACAAGAATTATCCTAACATTACTCGTATTTGGCTTAATGAAGGAACATATGGTGACCATTATAAATGGCGCCTAATGCGGGCAAACGGGGTTGATGAAAAATATATTACTGGTGACGGTGATGAATACAAAAAGTTTATCGAATGGGCTAAAACGATCGAAAATTCCTATGGTAATCCATTATATGAATGGACTCATCTAGAATTGCGTAGATTCTTCCATATTGATCAGGAATTAACTGAGAAGTCGGCTCCTGAAATCTGGAAAAAAGCCAATGAATTGCTTCAAAAGGATGACTTTAAGCCGCGCAATTTAATTAAGAATTCAAATGTTCAGGTTGTTTGCACAACTGACGATCCAGCATCTGATTTGAAATATCACAAATTGCTCAAACAGGAAGAAGACCAAAGTGGTTTTAAAACATTGCCAGCAATGCGACCTGATAAGTTGATTCAAATTGATAGGGATTCATTCGGTGAATACTTGCAAACCTTGAGTAAAGTTTCGGGTGTGGAAATTCAAAACTTTAACGATATTATCAAAGCCATTCATCAAAGATTTGAGTTCTTTAACGAAATGGGGGGCCGTTTATCGGATCATTCTTTATTGACCTATCATTTTAAGGAAGCTAGCGATGGCGAATTGAATTCAATTGTTAATAAAGGGATTCAAAACCAGGCACTAAGTCAAGATGAAATAGATCAATATTTGACAATGCTGTTAGAAAACTTGATGAAGCTTAATACTGAGTTTAACTGGACTATGCAATTCCACGTCAATTCAAATCGTGATCTTAATCGACCAATGTTTGACAAGCTCGGTCCTGATACTGGTTATGATGCCGTGGGAACTCAGCCTGATATTGTAACTCATTTGACCAAGCTGTTTACAAAAATGCAAGATACTGATAATGTTCCTAAGACTATTTTCTATTCATTGAATAACAATGATTGGATGCAGCTAGCAACCATGATGGGCTGCTTCCAAGGCGGGACGGTCCAAAAGCTCCAGCTTGGTGCCGGCTGGTGGTTTAATGATACAGCTGAAGGCATGGATGATCAGTTACGAATCTTTGCACAAGAAAGTTTGTTGCCACACTTTGTTGGTATGCTTACTGATTCTAGAAGCTTCTTATCTTATCCACGACATGAGTACTTCCGGAGGGTGCTTTGCAACTTCTATGGTAAGTTAGTTGAACAAGGACGAGTTCCAAATAATTCTGAAAAGCTTGGGAGAATTGTTCAGGATATTTCATATAACAACGCACGAAATTACTTTGGTTTCTTAGACTAGGGAAATTGTTTAACTAAAAATAAATAGGTTTACGAAGAGGGTGGCATCATACTTTGCCACCCTCTTTATAGTATAATTAATAGTACTAGTAAGCTTGACGTAATTGGCTGATAACGCGATAATTATTTCGATGAAATTAAGACTTGAGGAGGTGCTGGAGACATGCCAGAAATTGATAAGAATGAAAATGCAGTCACAATTTTGACCATTGCAAAGATGGCGAATGTTTCACATACAACTGTCTCCAGGGCCCTTAATGGGAGTTCGCTGGTCAAGCCTGCCACCCGGGATAAGATTACGAAGATTGCCAAACAGGTTGGATACGTGCCCAATTTAAGTGCAAAACGGTTGGTAACAAATCGTTCTTATATGATTGGTATCTTTTTCACCAATTTGGATACTGGTACATCAGCCAGCTTTTTAACTGAGGTTATCGAGCAGGCACAGGGTCTCCTACCCAAGGGTTATTCCCTGTCAATTAACAGTGTTGATAACGCGATGGATGAACAAGGGATTTCCGTTAGTAACTTTGATGGCATTATTGTGATTAGCCAGTCTGCTTCGGACGATGAATTCATTGAATATCTGCATAAGACCGGTATTCCCATTGTTGTTTTAAACCGAGTCATTAATCGTAATGACATTAATAACTATGCGGTCGGGGATGAACTTGGAGGTAAAATTGCAACTGAATATGCGATTCGCATGGGCCATCGTAAGTTTGCTCTCATTAAGGGGCTGAATAAATTTGAGTCGTCTGCTCATCGAACAAAGGGTTTTATGGATGCACTTGATGCTCATGATATTAAGGTGGATTCTGGGCTCGTTAAGCAAGGTGATTATCAGCCGAAGAGTGGGAATATTTTAATGCGTCAAATATTGTCTGGCGGTGATATCCCCAGTTGTGTTATTTGCGAAAATGATGATATGGCACTTGGTGCATTGAATGCCTGTATTGAATTGGGTTATCAAGTTCCGCGAGATATTTCAATTATTGGGTTTGATGATATGGGGTATTCTAAGTACTTGGTACCGCCGTTGACGACTGTTAGAAAGCCAACCTCCACAATTATTGGAATGGGAGTTTCTCGATTGGTTGAGATGATGGACAATAAGCAACATGATGACATTGAACAAAAAGTGGTTAATCCGGAAATCATTGTTCGAA
Source organism: Lentilactobacillus kefiri (assembly GCF_007989105.1). GTDB lineage: Bacteria > Bacillota > Bacilli > Lactobacillales > Lactobacillaceae > Lentilactobacillus > Lentilactobacillus kefiri. The sequence goes on from NZ_BJVK01000039.1 coordinate 6,675, forward strand.
GCTCAGTGCTCGATATGAATAAGATTCATTTTTCTAGTAAATAGGTTCTCAATAATCTGAGTGTAAGATTGAAAAGTCATTGCTTAAATTTGTTAACAAGGCCTACCATGTTAGTCACACACGGAGATCATGTAGAGGATTTAGTCTATACTTCAGTGACATCTTTTGATTAATTGCTTGAAGCATAGACATGCAGAAATTATTGGTTTGAGTCTGTCTAAGTTCTATAGTATCTATAGCATGGCAACGAATGGTAAAGATATTTAAAAATAGCGTGATAATCTATAGAAATGAGGTTGGGTATGATGGGGCAGGAGACCTTTTTGATCTTGAATCAACGCTCTGTAATAGATCTTTTCATTGATGGAGATGTATTTCCTTACATGACGGGAAATGAAATTCAAAATCTGGGAATTAAATTTGGTGTAGGTAATTTGAGTGGTAGTCGATGGCAAATGATGCAAACCATACTTTCAAGTTTGCATAATGAAAACGATATGACCAAATTTTTAGAATATTTTCTTTTGGTAATGAATATTAACAAAGCTGTCAAAGATGTCATTAAAAATAACCTCAAGGGGGAACCGCCCTACGAACAAACTGACAACATATTCGAAGAATGTGAAAAGAATAATAGGTATATTGCTCAAGTCATAAGGCAAGAATTGATCAGGAGGATCAATCTGGAGTTATCTGTATCAGGCAAAAAACTTGTGTATAATGGTAATACATTTGTTATGATTAATTCAAATGATCAAGCAAAGATAGTCGCTGATACTAGTAAGATCATTGATGATGATTACATAAAGAAACTTCTGGATAATTCCAAAGTGGACTTTAACAATAATGATCTAGATAGCATTGTTACAAAGTCAAGGACACTTATAGAATCAGTTTTCATTCAAATACTCCAAGATCAGCAGGTTGATTTTAAAGAGAATGGGGATATTGGGCAATATAGGAAAAAAGTAAATCTCATATTGGGGATAAAGCCGGATAACACTTGGAATCACTCTATTTTAACTATGGTAAGTGGGCTGAACAAAATTGTAGATGCAATTACTGACATGCGAAATAACAATAGTGACGCACATGGCTCGTCAAGCAGAGTCAAAATTCAACGGGCAGAAGCAGAACTAATATTGAATTCCGCAGTTACTCTGGCCACCTACTACTTGGGAATAAATAACCGTAACGAACGAACATAATATATTTTCATTTCAATTATAAATGATTTTGTAATTTGATGGATTAGTAGCTGAAGCATAAATGCACATCAAAAAGGCTAAATACTAGATTTGACCTTTTTATATATTGTTGACTAGAAATAGTTTAACTAACTAAAATAATTCAATTATCCACCATTTGAGCGCTTAGATTAGTGTTAAAACTGATTTAAGCCTTTTTTGTACGAAAAAAGACCATCAACATGGCCTTTTCCGATGCCTGTATATATTGGGAGACTGCTTTAACGTCCTAAGAAATACTCCCAATGTTTCATATGGGTGTAGCCATAATCATGCTTAATTTTGTGGTGGAAATAAACAAAGAAGACTCCGCCCAAAAGATAATTCTTTAAGACGTGATACTTATGACCATACAAGGCTTTGTGTGATGACCAGACAAAGCCAATACGTTTATATGCCGGCAACCGGTACCCACGGTTTAAGTCGTAGACATTATTACTGCCTTTTTTAGCGTGTTTATAAATACTGATTGATAGTTTCCGTGATCCGGTCATATGCGGTGTATATACCCGATAATAGGAGATGCTTCCACGAGTTGATTGATTATAGGTTACAACTGAATGCTTTTTTACTTTAATAACACTGTAAGCATTAACATAAGTATTCCACGAATACCAATTTCCGCGGATGCTTTTTGCAGTTGTGTATGAATTAGCTGAGACCTTTTGAGCTGTCACAGTATTAATTGCTAAACCAATGGCCAGCATTAGTCCTGTTAAAATCATTAATTTCCAAAGTTTCTTCATTTTGATATCTCTACTTTCTAATCAAGACGCCTGGAGTACCCACAAAGCCAGCTCCATAGTATTCAAGAATTACAGGACGAATATGGCCAAAAATTTTCTTGGTTGTTACCCGATAGTAACTCGGGTGCATGGTACCGTATTTAAAGCCTTTTAATCCCCAATAAATTGAATAACGTCCGTGTCCAAAACTATAAATTGGATTAACCCGTGGATGTCCGTTGGCTAAATGATAGTAAGCAAGATGGTAACTGTATTTAGTGTAATGGTGACTGTCATAAGAATATTCAGTCGTGGATTTTGCCCGAAACACATCTTTACCATAAAACCGACTGCCACTTGGTGAATATTCTTTCCACGTTCCACGCATGCTTCTTGGAACTGTCTTTAACACTGAACTGGCAGAAACATTACTAGCAAAAAAGCTGCCGGTTGTTATTCCGATCCCCACCAGAAGCAGCATTAACGTCTTATGCTTTTTCATATATGTAAATCCCCAAACGTACTTATTTCAACCCCCTCAAAGATTGATGCTTTAATTATACTACTTTGAAATGAACCTGAATTTGTAGTTCAAATGGTAACTTTCAAAATACAATTTTCAAGTGAATCTTTGACTAAGTTCCAGTTTGTAAGTCATATTTTACTTTTATTAACTATACATGAACCCAGCAACTGTGAATCAAATGATTAAAAGGTACTACAGTTTTTTTTGATCAAAAGAAAAGCTCGGTCAATATATGACCGAGCTAAGCGATTAGGATCAACGCCCAATAAAGTATTGATAATGTTTAAGATGCGTGTAGCTGTAATCATGTTTAACTTTGTGATGAAAGTAAACGTTAAAGGCACCCATATTGTAGTAACTCTTTAAAACGTGATGTCTTTGACCAAAGATGGTCATATGTGATGACCAAACTGATGGGATCATTTGATAATCATATTTAGCGTTATTCAAATTATAAACTGTATTGGAACCCTTACGAGCATGTTTTCCGATTGTAATTTTTAAGCGATGGGAGCCACTCATGTGTGGTGTATAAAGTTTATAATACGAAATCCTTCCAGATAAGTGTTGCTGATAGGTTGAAGCTGAGTGGGCTTTGATGCTCATGCAATAATACAATTTGTCGTATCTACTATACCGATACCAATGTCCACGAATACTTTTGGCGGTAGTGTATGAACTAGCCGATGCTGAATTAGTCGTTAACGTATTAATTCCTAAGCCCATTGTCACCATTAAAGCTGTTAAAATAATTACTTTCCAAATATTTTTCATTGTTGACTACCTCTTAACCTTAATCATGACTGATGGGCTTCCATGCCAGCCGACACCATAATATTCAAGTAGCACATGACGTTTGTGGCCGAAGATATTTCGGTTAGTCAGCCGATAATAGTCAGGGTGCATGGTTGCATACGTATAAGTACTTAACTGCCACCAAAAACTATATTTACCATGCCCATAATAGTAATTTTCATTATGAATGGGTGTCTTATCCGTAGTGTTTGGTGATCGTGTCGCAAACTTATAACTAATTTTGTGATACTTGCCATGTGATTTTTGATAGTAATAAGTTGTTTTGGCCGTAAAATGAATTTTGCCAAAATAATCACTACCATCTGATGAATACTGTCTCCAAGTTCCCCGCAAGCTTTTTGGTACCGACGATAGCTGCTTAGATGCCGAAACATTAGTTGACGATAATGCCCCAACGCAAAAGCCAAAGCTGATTAATAGAACTACTAACCATTTATGTTTTCCCATATGAATACCCCTTAATATTGTATTGTGAAAGCCCTCAAAACTTTCACCTAACAATTATACCGCTAAAGTTTTTCATTAAACGACATCGATTAAATATACGTGAATATGCAAAGAACCTGTTTTATAACAAAGTTAAATTCAAAGCAAGCAGCGTAATTTTGATGCTTCATCTTTGATGGATTAGTTAAATGATGGCTGATGAGATAACTATCCCTACTCGATAGTAGTCAATGTGTGAGACAGAACCTGAGAGACACTTATAAGATACTCCTGAAACGACGTAGTCTAATTATCAAATTCCTTGGCCTTCCGGTGGTGGTTAAGGCTATAAGCCCTAACTAATAAGCTAACTGAAATCAATTAAGTATCCATAAACAAAAAGCAGCGCAAATTCAACAATTTGCGCTGCTTTCATTACATATTCAATTATTAACCCACATTCAACACCTTCGCATGACTCTTCCCTTGACCAACAGCTTTAACCCTCAGCTGACAAGGAATACTCTGCTGCAACATCTGCACATGACTAATGATTCCAATAGTTCGGTCATTACTCTCAATGCTTTCCAGGGCTGCCATTGCGGTTGAAAGGGAATCTTGATCCAGTGTTCCGAATCCTTCATCAACGAACAAAGTGTCGATACTAATGCCACCGGCTTCGTTTTGAATGACCTCACCCAAGGCTAATGCCAAGCTGAGGGCAACGATGAAGCTTTCCCCGCCGGATAAAGTATGGACGTTTCTGTTTTCACCGACATCGCCATCAAAGACATCAATTTCCAGCCCAGTATTCTTTTGATAAGAACCGGGTTCTTTGTGCAATCTGAGGAGATATCTGCCGGAACTTAATTTCTTTAAATGCTGGTTGGCTACTTGAAGAATCTCTGCCAATTCTGCTCTTAATACATACCGTTCCAGGCCCAGTTTGTTGGCTCCTTTACCGTTAATCGAATCAACAAGTTGTTGCAATTGGTTGATCTCTTCAGCTTGCGTTTTGACTTTTTTGTAATTCTTGACGATATTTTCCAAGGTGTTTTTGTTAACGGCAAACTGTTCGTGTTCGTGACTGTATTTTTTCCGCAACTCATCAAGTTGGTTAGAAAGGTCATTGACAACTGCCTGTTCCTTCTCCAAGTCAACTTTTTGTTTATCACCGATTTCCTTCTTAAAGTGATCAACATCGTTCACAACCTGCTTGATTGAATCGTTGTAGTCGTCAAGTTGATGCTGCAGGTCCTGAATATTATCAAGGCTTTGCAGGAGGATTTCAAATGGACGCCAATCCTCGTCGCCAAATTTATCGCGAACTGCATCAGTGATCTCAAGTTGGAACTTGTTGACTGACTCTTCAGACTTATCTAGCTCACTGGCAAGACTCTGCTGCTTGCCTTTGAGAGAGCCAATATGCGTTTTGACATTACTCAAAGCTTCATTGTTTTGCTTCACGTTCTTTGTATAAACGTCAATCGCATTTTTGAGTTCAGCCAAATGATTATCAAGGGCCTCCAGGTTGGTAAATTCAGAAGGCAATCCCCGCTCAAGCTCATTTAACGCACCAGTCTTGGCAGATAAGTCACCCGAAGCATCACTCAATGATTGATTCAAACTCTCAAGTTGATCACTTAACTTCGATAGGCCGTTTTGGACAGAAACTTTCTTTTTGCTTTGAGCTTTCAAATGAGCAATCTGGCTATTGATGCCATTGATCGTTTTATTGTTGTCTTCTTGAATGGCATTAAGTTGCTTTGCGACCTCATTTAAATCAGATGATACACTCTGAAGTTTGAGGTCGGCTTCAATATCGGCGATTAACTTTTTGAATTGTTGATCATAAGCTTTAACCTGCTCATCCAAGCGTTTTTGATTGGTTTGTACTTCAGATTTATACGTAGATTCTGATGTGATGGCTTTATTCAGCATACTATTTGCAGTCTTCAGCTGGGCATCCGTCACATTTTTTTCAGGAGAAAGGTGGGCCGGCGCAGGATGGTCGGTTCCACCACATACTGGGCAGGGCGTTCCCGGCTTTAGCTGTTCGACCAGCTTGCTGATTTCGTTTTGGATCCGGATGTTGTTCAGATTATCAGCTTCGTCTTGGCATTTTTGTCTTTTAGACGTGGCATCTTTCAGTGAATCAGTGTCGCTAGCAATTTTCGATTTTAGCTGGTGATTTTTTTGATCAGAGGCAATTAAAGCAGTAATCTTTTCGGCAAAATTGTTTACCGTCTGCGATTTTTGATTGGCACTTGAAAGCTGTTCGGTTAGGTTGGACTGGTTATTCAATTCTTTTTCAAGCTTCGCCAGTTCGTCTGATAGCTTCTTAGATTGCTCCTTATTATCAGAAACCTGATATATCAATTGAGAGACATGTTGTTTTGAGGCTGCAATTTGTTGCTTTAATTGGTCCCGTTTTTCAAACGACTCCCGTTGTTTTGCCAACACCGCCGTTTCATCACTCATTTGATTTTGGTGGTCTTTTTGATCATCGAGCTTGTGCTGAGTTTCGGTCAAGCCTTTTTGTTCAGAGGCAGCACCGGCCAATTGTTCTTTGACTGATTGAATCTCGGCTTGATACTGTTTCACATCGGCTTGGCTTTGCTGAAATTGATCATGCTTTGGCTTTAAGTCTTTTGCCCACGACAAGTCAGTTAATTGTTTTTCTAATTGATCAAATTTTGGCTTGTCAGCTTGTAATTCTGCCTGTCGTTTCTTGGCCGTCTCCAAGGCATCAATTTGTTTGTTGGTTTCCTGGTGGGCGACCAGCTGCTGATTCTTGGTATCGTATTTTTTATTAAGTTGCTTTACCTGGGCATCCAGTTGTTTCAAAGCCTTGTTGGATGTGGCTTGCTGCTGTTTGAGCGCCTCAATTTGGGATTCGGTATTTTGGTAGGCAATATTTTCCGGCGCGTCAATCCATGTGATGGCCGACAAATTTTGCTTGATAGAATCCTGCCAACCGGTGGAGTCGCGGACCTTTTGCTTGAGCTTGTCGTTTAGCACATCGCCCCATTTACGATACAGGCTGGTGTGGAAAATGTTCCGCAATAATTTTTCCTTTTGATCACTGCTGGCTGCCAGAAATTCTTGGAAATCTCCCTGAGGTAATAGGACGATTTGAACAAACTGTTTTCGATCCAGTTGGAGAATATCATCAATCTTTGTCCCAATTTTTGCGAGCTTGGTGATTTCGTCTACTTTTTTGCCGTTCTCAAAAATATCAAGCTTACCTTTGGCGCCATATTCCTTTTGGCCGGTACCCCGTTTCTTGTTTAACACCTGAACCGGTTCCCGAGATATTTGGTAGGTGATTCCTTGGTGTTCAAACGTTAAATCCACTTTGGTTGGCGAATCAAAATCCGCAAAATCGGAGCGCAACAAAGCGGGGTTCCGGTCATCAGTGATTCCCTGGCCGTACAGGGCAAAAGTGATCGCGTCAAAAATGGTGGTTTTCCCACTACCGGTATTTCCTGAAATTAAGAATACAGAAGACTTGTTCAGCTCAGTAAAATCAATCGTTTCATTTTCATACGGGCCGAAATTTTCCATGTGTAGTTTTAATGGCTTCACTAGTTTTTACCTCCTGAATCAGGTTTGTTGGCGTCCTTGAGTGCACTTGCTGCCCACTTTTGTTGCTGTGGTGTCAACGTATCATTGGCGACTTTTTCGTAGAATTCTTTCAGCAGGTCCATGGGATCTTTTTGACGAATTTCTTTACCGTTTTCACCATCGTAGTCCAAGGCATCCGCATAGCCGTTTTCCCATGCCAGCGAGATGATGTTGGGGTAAATGTTGCGCAGTCTGGCCATTGCGTTGGGGATGAGCTTGGTGTCGGTTAACGTGATGCCGAAGTAGTTGTCGAGATTTTGCTTCTTATAAATGGCTTCATCTGTGAGCGTGTCAAAGCTGTCGGTCAATACCTTCACATCTCTGATGGGTGTAATTGGTTTAAAGGTCAGTTTGAATGGATCGGTATCGATGATGTAAACACCCTTTTTCTGGTTGGCTTCTGATAAGGAGAACTTCACCGGCGAGCCGCTATATCGCGCCCGTTTTGCATGCAAAGCATCCTTGCCATGCAAATGACCCAGGGCAACATAGTCAAAATCCTTGAGTAGTGAAACTGGGACAGAGGCTAATCCACCGACCGTTAGCTTGATTTCAGAATCGGTGGTGGCACTGCCATCTGCGAAGAAATGGGCCACCAAGATGTGAGACTTATTTGGAACAAAAAACGACTTCATTTTGTCGGATATGAGCTTGAAAGCTTGATCCAGTTGTTTGATGGAATCGTCATTGAAATATTGTTGAGCGGCAAACAATTCAAAGTAGGGCAGCAGAAAGATCTGCGTATCGGGAAGCTCTACTGGTTTGAATGCCTCTTCAAGTTGAGTATGTAAGTAAAAATGGGTCTGTTTGAACCACTTTGTACCAGTTGATAAACGAATGGCGCTGTCATGGTTGCCGGAAATCGCATAGACCGGCAATTTGTCCTTAAGGTTGAGCTTTTCAATCACGGAGTTGAGGATTCCGACTGAGTCTTCGGATGGCATGCTGCAGTCGTAAAGGTCGCCGGCAATGATGATGCCGTCGACTTTTTCATCCAGAGCGATTTTTTCGATTTGGTTAAAGGCATTTTCCTGTTCTTCTGTTAAGTCAAATCCGTGAAGCCGGCGGCCAATGTGCCAGTCGGCGGTGTGTAATAGGCGCATGAGTGTAAGTCCTTTCTTAGGGTACGTAAGTTCTTATTGATAGTATACATTTAATCAGCCACAAATAATGATTGAAATTGAATTTTCACTTCAGCTTTTATATTAAAATCTAATAACAATATAGTTATTCTATGAATTTTGGCGTATTATTATAATATGCCAGTGCAGATGGGCATTTAGCTTACTTTTTGTAGGTGAAATGTATTGGATTTTAAGGCCATATAGTTTAATTATTAATTGCAAATTTGGTTATGATGAATGCATGCCATACATAAAAATATTTTTGGGAGTGTTGGGGTTATGAAGTTTAAGAAGACTTTGTTGTTTGTTGCGTCATTGATTTTGTTTGGGGTTGTTGCTGGTCCGTCAGTAACGGCAAATGCGAAAACACTGACTGGCATGCCAAGATCATTCAGACACGTCTGGTATCGTGGCCATCTAAAATTAAAGATTACTAAATATCATATCTATACAGGAACCAAGGGGCATCACTACAGTTCTCATACTACTTTTAAGCGTGTAATTAAAGATGGAAAGTATTATACGCCATATGTGAAAGGCGGTTTTGACCTAGAACCTTATCACATTTTTCATGGCTATCTTTACCATGGCACACCACTATCACAAGGTGGCAGCGGAACTATAAGATATCACAGATAATCCGACTCTGAGGGGAGTCCACGATAAATGGAAATGAAGCTAAGAATTAACAGTTTAATAAGAGCGGGGTTGTTTACCCTCATCATGTTAATGGGCATGGTCATTTTTGCCAGAAATTCATTTGCATTTTGGCACGCTAAGCCTGTCATTGATGATCAGCTTAATATTTTGACTGACCAGCAAAAGCAGCAGATCATGGACGAAAATGAGAAGCTTGCGAACAAGCCATATCATCAAGAGATTTGGTTCATATCGACTAATCAAAGCCCATATCACTATGATTCGGTTAATAGTTCATTGGATCTTGAAACCATCAAAGAATCAGGCTTTAGCTTGCTTAGTTTACAAGATGCAACGCAAATTTTCGCCTTTGATTTGATCCAGGATTACACGAACCTAAGTGAAAATTCAACGGATATAGATGTTGAAGAGAAATTAGACGGAGCTAGCAGCTATATAAATATTATTGTAGTTGATCCAAAATTTAAGTATCCGGTCATGCCGATCTTTTCAGATATTTCTAAGGATCATATTGGTGATCTCAGGAATCGGATTATGACACACCAGCTTAATTTTAAGGACTATGGCCAAGCAAATGTGATGGACACGGTGAACTTTGTCACTTCATTTGTGAATACGAAAAGCACTAACCCAAAGGACAATCAAGGGATGAGCGAGGGTGACCTTTGGTTAATCGCAATTGGCTTAATTATCCTCTGGGGTATCGTTCACCATATTCGCCATCGCCATGATCCTCAAGGACCTTCTCATGTTGATCCAGAGATGGATGACGCTTCGGCCAGGTATGATAACGGCTGGCTGGACGGCGTTTTTTATGGGGAGAATAGTGGGGATGATTCGTTTAAGAACTGAGCTCTAGATTCAGAGCACGTTTTTAAAAAGAAAGCGTTCGTTTCTTCTTATCGAATGTTGTATATAGTAAAATTATAAAAAATAGGTTTAATAATTCGGAGGGTAATCATGTCATCATTTGTAGAAATACCACAACCATCAAGATTTAGAATGGGTGAATTGTTTAAAGATAACAACTTCACTGTTCCTATGTATCAAAGAAACTACGATTGGGAAAGCGATCAGATTGTTGATTTTTGGGACGATCTAGTTGATCTTGTTGAAGGAAATCGGAATAGTCACTTCTTTGGCCAAATTGTGACGTTTAAAAACGAAGATGGCCGCCAAGAAATTATTGATGGGCAACAAAGATTAACAACTAGTCTTATTTTCATGGCTGTTATTAAAGACATTGCCACTAAAATGTATCAAGACAACTTTGCAAAAGACACGTCATTATCTGATCTTGATCGGGGCGATAAGCTGCGAGACATTAGGAATGCTGTTAGAAAGTTGATTCGTGGAGAGAACGAAGGAGACGATGCATCGCTAATTGTTGAACAACGTTCCACGAATAATGGCGAATTAGAAAAGTATTTTTATGCGCTTACTCATAAAAGTGCCGAAGCTTTAGATTCTTCTA
>NZ_BJVK01000040.1 GCF_007989105.1 Lentilactobacillus kefiri
TATAGAAAAACAATGGCCCCCAATAAGCTTATAAAAGTTTATTGGGGACCATTTAGTATACTCATTGTAGTTTCTTTAATTGATCATAAAAACTTTCATGAGATCCAACTAAAATAATCACTATCACTTTTCCATTGATGATCGAATATGCTATTCGATACATGCTTTTTTGATAGGTGATATTCCATGTGTATATGCCCGCAAGATCGCCATGTTTTACCGTCCCATGTTCAGGATTGCTGGGGATATCTTGAAAGATTGCTTCCACAATTAATTGTTTAAATCGTTTATCTTTAATCTTCTTGATGTATCTCTTCACTCGGTTAGGAAGCTCAATCTCATAGCCCAATTTCTTTTTCAAAGGCCTCTCGGGTTGTCGGAACTGAGGAGTCTTTTGCTTCTTTTACCATTTGTTTCCAGGCACCATTCAACGCCTTATTACGCTTTGTAAACTCCTTTGGTACTTGTTCCTCAGGAATCTTATCTTTTACAATATCGTTCAAGATGTCTTCATCAAAATTAAAGAAGTCGTCATCCTCTTTAACAAACTCGTAGAAGATACCATCGGGCGTTAACTTTGGCTTCACTGTGACGCCGGGGCCAATGTTAAACTTACTGGGCACCGTCAACATAATTGAGTTTCCTTGTTTTCTAGTCTGAGTTTCCATTTAAGTCACCCCATTTGTTCTTATTAGTAATTACATTATATCTGGACTTTTTGATAATTTCAATCAATATATCTGTAAGCTAATCCTTTGACCTTTCCTGCCCATTCGTGGAATAATATGGCGTCATAAGTAATGCGAACAGTTTTCGGGGGTGAGCATATGAAGCAGGCACAAAGCCAAGAAAACGATGATGTTCAAGCTGGCGTGACGATGATGGGGATGTTCAAATTTGTGTTTGGAACGGTTCTTAAACGACCGTGGATTCTGATCGTCAACGTTGTTGTTCTGACCATTCTATCGTTGATGGATTTCTTATTGCCACAATTCAACCAGTATATTATTGACCACGTTATTCCAAATAAAAGTACCGCGCAGCTAGCCGTTGTCGTTGGCCTGCTGCTTTTGACCGTCACAATTTCTGGGATTTTCACCTATGTTTCAACCTATTACATGGGCGTGATGAGTCAGGGGGCCATTACAAATCTCAGAAATCAGCTTTATCAGTATCTGATTAGACTGGATACGCATTTCTTTGAATCCAGTAAAACCGGGGATTTGATGGTCCGATTGACTTCGGATATTAATAATCTGCAGAACCTGATTTCGCCGAACATGCTGTCATTGATTGGGAGTATCTTCACGTTTGTTGGCGTTCTGGGATTTGTGTTCTTTGTTAATTGGGAAATGGCTTTGGCTGTCAGTCTGACATTTCCGTTGATTTTCTTAGCTGTCCGAATTTTTAGAACCCGGATTCGTGAATCGTATCGAAAAGCCAGACAGTCACAGGCACTGATGACCAATCAGCTGCAAAACACCCTGACTCAAATTCAGTTGATCAAGAGTTACACAACTGAGGATTTGGAATCACAACGCTTCGATAAATTAGCAACCATGAATAAGGATAATATCATTGAAGCCACCAAGAATCAGGCAATTTTCTCGCCGCTGGTAACTTTCATTGAATACCTTGGCACGGCAATTGTCCTGTTTTTGGGAACCCTGTTTGTTTTCAAAAACCAGCTGACGGTTGGACAACTAGTTGCCTACCTGAGTTATGTAGGAATTCTTCAAAGCCCGATTAGTGCTTTTTCCAGACTGCTAAATCAGTTTCAGCAATCCTTGGTTTCATACGGCCGGATTGTCAGCATCATGGGCTTGAAGCCGGCAATCGTGGATGATAAGGATGCAGTTGAATTTCCACAGATTAAGTCTGGAGTCAAATTTGACCACGTGACATTCTCGTATACGTCGGATGAACCGCAGTCACCACATAAGTCGGCCATCAGGGATGTGTCATTTGACATTCCATTTGGCAAGCAAACCGCCCTGGTTGGCCATTCAGGTGCCGGTAAATCAACAATTACCGATTTACTGGACCGTTTGTATGATGTTAACAGCGGTCAGATTTACTTTGACGGCATTCCAATTAAACACATCAGATTAAAATCGCTCAGACAAAACATTGCGATTGTTTCTCAAGACATTTTCATCATTGACGGCACGATTGCCGACAATATTCGTTATGGGACACCCGGTGCCACGGACGAACAGCTGTGGCAGGTTGCCAAACTGGCGGATATCGATGATTTCATTAAGGGATTACCCAACCAGATGAAGACCCAGGTTGGCGAACGGGGAATCCGTTTATCTGGCGGGCAAAAGCAACGGATTGCGATTGCCCGAGCCCTGCTGAAGGACGCCCAGATTGTGGTTCTTGATGAAGCCACTGCTTCTTTGGATAATGAATCAGAAAAGACCATTCAACACGCATTGGAAAACCTGATGGAGCAACGGACATCATTGGTCATTGCCCACAGATTGTCGACCATTCATAATGCCGATCAAATCCTGGTAGTGGATGATGGCAAGATTGTGGAACGGGGAACTCACAATGAATTGATGAATGAAAATGGGTATTACAAGCAGCTTTATGAGGCCCAATTTGAATAGAGCAGATTAGTTGAGCAGTCATGAATTTGATATTCGTGACTGCTTTTTTTGGCCTTTTAGTTTACACTGAACATAAATACTAAAAAATGGGTGACGAAAAATGAAGACAATTTACGATTATCAAGAAACCGAAATGAGCGGCAAAACGCTTGATTTAAGTGAGTTCAAGAATAAAGTTGTGATCATTGTCAACACGGCCAGCAAGTGTGGCTTGGCACCTCAACTGGAAGGCTTGGAACAGCTATACAAGAAGTATAAAAATGAGGGACTGGTTGTTCTCGGACTGCCTTCAAACCAGTTCCATCAAGAGCTTGCCAGTGATCAGGAAGCTGACGAGTACTGCCGGCTGCATTATGGGGTAACATTTCCCATGACAAAGCGAGTCGTTGTCAATGGCAACGGTGAAGATCCTTTGTTTACCCACCTTAAGAACGAATCCGGCCACGGCAAAATTAAATGGAATTACACCAAATTTTTGATTGGTAAGGATGGTCAGTTGATTCATCGTTTTGCGCCAATTACTAAACCCGAAGCAATGGAAGAAGCCGTCTACACCGCGCTTAATACAAAAATCATCTTATAAGAAGGCAACAAGTTGAATTCGACCTATTTCAAAGCAACAATTCGCGAAATAACTTACTCTTGGGGTAAGTTTATTTCGATTGTCCTCATAATCCTGCTGGGATCACTACTCTATGTTGGGATCCGGGCAACCGGACCTGATTTGGATAATTCTGCCGACCGGTACTTTGCCCAACAGAATTTGGGGGATCTAAATGTCACTTCGACACTGGGACTCACAAATAAAGATTTAAGTCTGATCAGGAATGATAAAAATGTTAAGACTGCCGAACCTAACCATATGGTGACGGTTAAGAAGTCTCAAAATCAGGTTGTTCAGGTCTACTCTTACTCAAAAACAGCCAAACTGAATCGGTTAAAATTGGTTTCTGGTCGGCTGCCGGTCAATGAAAACCAAATTGTGTTGGATGATAAAGCCAAATCTGACGGCTATAAATTAGGTCAAACTTACACGTTGCCTAAAATGGACGGCTTGAAATCCAAGTCGTTTAAAATTGTCGGCTTTGTTAATTCACCATTATTTGTCAGCTCCACTGATCGGGGAACCACCAACGTTGGCAGCGGTGAAGTGGATTACTTTGCCTATGCGCCAAGCCGGGCATTTGATCAGAAAGCTTTCGCAATGATTGCTGTCCGTTTCAATAACACCAGTGGCTTGACGGCTGGCACCAGCAAGTATAATAAGCGCGTCAATTGCGATCAGGATCGACTTGAAAGCAAACTTGATGCCCGACCGGAGCAAAGGCGTGCCGAGTTGATTGAACCAGAACTGGCAAAGGTTAATCAGCGTTTAACCCAACTCCAAAGACAGGCCAAGCAGCTTAAAGCCGTCCCGGCCCAATATCAAAGTACAACGACAAAAGCAGCTGCCAAAAAGATTTTGGCCGGCATTTCAAAATTACAAGCTGCCAAGAAGGCTTTACAAAAGACTCCCCAGGCAACCTATCTTTATAATGACCGGACCGCTAATGTGGGCTATCAGGACTACTTTGACGAATCCAAGAGTATTGCGGCTATCGCGGTGATCTTTCCGGGATTCTTCCTCTTCATCGCTGTTTTGATTACATTCACGACCATTTCCAGGATGATTGAAAAGAACCGGCGAGAAATCGGTTTGATGCGAGCCCTCGGTTATACCAAGGGCTTCATTTCAATGAAGTATGTCATTTATTCGGTTCTGGCCGGGATTCTTGGCTCCATTGCAGGAGGCGTGTTCGGCACGATTACTTTGCCGAAGTTCATCTTTGGGATGCTCAGCAACAATAATTTGACCCAGTACCATGGGGTCATTCCCTGGGCATTTATCGTTGAAGCCCTCGTTGCCGGTCTGGTTGCAACTCTTGGAAGTGCCGCTGTTGTTTTGATGATCAATCTCCGTGAAAAACCGACGGAACTAATGCGTGAGCGGGCTCCTAAAGCCGGCAAACGGATTTTGTTGGAGCGAATCAAGCCGCTTTGGCGTCGAATGAATTTCAACCAGAAAGTTAGCTATCGAAACCTCTTTCGATACAAGACCCGGATGATTATGACGATTGTCGGCATTGCCGGCTGTACGGGATTGATGCTGGCTGGATTTGGGATTCGAGATTCCGTTAACGATTTGATTCCGGATCAGTTCAATCAGGTACAGCATTATCAGGGGATTGTGACACTGGCCGATTCGAATAAACAAATTCATGATAAAAATATTCAATCTCAAAAATCGGCAATGGTTCAATCCGTCACCGTTGCCCCGACAAAGGGCATTAAACGTAATGCAACGGTCACAATGATTGCGCCTCAATCGACTGCGCATTTTGAAAAGTATGTTTCACTAGCCAACCCAAAAACCGGCAAAGCCGAGAAGTTTACGAATACCGGCGTCATTCTTACCGAAAAGCTGGCAACTGATATGAATGCCAAAAAGGGCACCGTGTTGTCCGCAAAGCTTGGCAACAAGCTGCTAAAAGTTCGAGTTGCCGGGATCACCAAGAATTATGCCGGTCACTATATGTATTTGACGCCAAAGTATTTTAACAAAGTTTCATCGACCAAATATTCACCAAACTCACGGCTGCTCAAGCTTAAAAGCGAGACCACTCAAAGCCGTCATCATACCAGTCGGAACGTGCTGAAACAATCCGGCGTTTTGAATGTTACTTATCCAAGATATGCCAACAGTACACTTGGCACGGTTGGCTTGAGTTCAGTTGTTTTGATCTTTATTGCCTTATCGGCAGCCCTCGGGTTGGTGGTTCTTTACAACCTGACCAACGTCAATATTTCCGAGCGAATGCGCGAACTATCAACTATTAAAGTTCTCGGATTTTACGACAACGAGGTGACGGCATATGTTGCCAGAGAAAATGTGGTTTTAACCTTGGCCGGCATTTTCTTTGGCTGGTTCATCGGTTTGATTCTCCACCATTTCATCATGATTAAGGCTCAAACCGGTGCCATCCTATTTCCGCTAACGGTGCATTATCCCGGCTATATTTGGTCGGCTGTTTTGACGGCCTGTTTTAGCTTGGTAGTCGGCGTGATTACCCACTATAAATTGAAAAATATTGATATGTTGGATTCATTATCTTCTCGGGAATAAATGTAGAATCTAAATATGAAAACACAAAAACGTCGGGTAATCACCCGGCGTTTTATTATTATAACAATTTGTCTATAAATAACATTTACATTTGTTACGCAAAAGGCTAATATTGAATGTATTCGGAACTTTACGAAATCTTAACAAATGTTCATTTCTGAGGGGGAATTGCATGAGGTCCATCAAGAGGGTTATTTGTTTTGCCCTATTTTTAGTGTTGTTTTTGGCGCTCCAATCGCCAATCAACGCAAATGCCAAATTTCATATTTATCATCAACGTTCATCAGCATTACATAAAGGTCGGTTACGAAACCTGAATAATTCGAAGGTTCATTACGTGAAAGTGCCTAAAAAATATTATCACGTTACCCATACCGGCATTGAGCACGAAATTGCTTCAGAACGAGGCAAAAAAGTCACATTTAGAACTCGGTATATCTTACCGTTGCCAGGTAAAGATGGCCAACGATGGGGAAATCCGCAGTCAATTGCCATGAATGGCAAAAGTTATATGTACATTGTTTATTGCCCAACCAATATTCGCAATAAGGGTCGCATTGTCAGGTTTAACATCAAGAAGTTGGATGCAATGGGTATTCAACTTCATCCAAAAGAATTGCGCGATGCCTATCATAAGCATCATGGCAAATACTCAAAGATCCAAAAGAAGATTCATAAGTACATTAAAGTCGGCCCAATCTTTACAACCGGACACGGCCAATCACTTGCATATAACTGGAAAAATCACGGTCTGTATATGTGGCGCGATAAGGAAAAGGCACCACGAGTTCCTGTCAGCAACTGGGGTTATATCCAACACATCAAGGCTTCCAGCTTAAGACCGGATCATGCGATTCGTTTCCGGCTACACAGTCATGGCGTGTCGGTTCCCGGTGGCCATGATTTGACCTTTGATAAGTATGGCAATGCCTACTTCTGGTCATTCCCCGGTTGGGGTGCGTATATCTTCAAAGGTAAGATTCATCACCGATCCGTTCATTTCCGTTTAACCCACCAAGTCTTGAAACACTTGCCTGGAACCCGCATTCAAAGCATGGGATATAATCCCGTCCGCAAGCGGTTGTTGATGCTGTCAGATGCTTCGATTGCCAGTTTTTCGTCCAAACGATTAAAAGGTCATGGGCATCTGACCAACCACAACTTTGAATGGACACAGTTTGGTCCCAAACGCGAATTTGAAGGGATTGCCTATGATGGCTCTTCACGTGGTAATTTACTGGTCAACCACTGTCCCGAAGTTTTACAAGCAAATCGATCATATTAATAAATAAAGTGTAGATTTTTCAAGTTCAAGATGTACAATAATGTTATCAAAGTATATCAAATTAATGGAATATCTGGAGGGGTATTATGAAGTTTGGTAAGTTATCTGTGGGAATTGCTACGGCAATTTTGTTGAGTACGTCATTTGCTGGAACTGTTGATGCTGCTACGATTGTGCAGCACAGCAATGCCATTAGCCAGTATTCAGGCTCGAGTTTACGGATCCTGAACAACAGCAAGGTTCACTTTGTCAAAGCCGGTAATTATGGTTGGTCCAAGAATCCATCCGGCCGTGAAACTATCAAGAGTGTTCACGGTACTAAATGGACTTTGAAGACCAAGTATCTTCTGCCAGCTACGCATGAGGCACTGGGTAAATCCAGTCGGGATGTGACTAATCCTCAAGCAGCTGCATTTGCCGGTAAGTATCTGTTTGTCCTTTATGCACCACATCAATTCCATGGTAAAGGATTTATTGTTCGTTATAACAGAAGTACCTTGAATCATATGAGCTTAAGCAAAGCTCAAAACTCACTAGGCAAAAAGACTGCCGGCATGAAGGTTGGACCAATGTTCAACGTCGGTCACGGTCAATCATTGGCATACAACAAGAAGCACCACTCAATCTGGATGTGGCGTGACCGTGCCGATATGAAGCCAACTGCCTGGTCAACAATTCAACGAATCAGCATGTCTTCATTAAAGCCCAACAGAGCCATCAAGTTCCATATGAATAACCGTGGTGCAATGGTCCCTGCCGGCCACGACTTAACCTTTGATAACTCCGGTAATGCATATTGGTGGGGAATTTCCGGCGGCCACGTTAAGATTTATAAAGGTAAATTGGGCAGTCGTTCAATCCACGTTCGTTTGGCTAAGCAAATGCTGAGAAAACAAACTGGTACTCATCAACAAGCTATGGGCTACAACCCACACAACGGCCGACTTTACCTGGTTTCCGATGATTCAATTCAAACCCTTCCAGCCAGAAAGTTGAATGGCCGCGGCCACTTGCGTCCAAGCGATATCAAATATATGCGCTTTAATTCACACCGTGAATTTGAGAGTATGATTTTTGATTCAACCGGTCACGCAATGTTATTGTCCAACCGAAATCCTGAACTTTTGAGATCAACAACTCGATATTAAAATCATAAAGAACCGCGAAATTGCCGTCTCTGGCCGTTTTGCGGTTCTTTTAAACTTTATTGTTGACATCGTGTCACCAAGGCTTTATACTCGATTTATAGATTAATGACACGGTGTCATATAAGGAGAATGATCATGGTATCGAAAACATTTACCAATTTAAGCGTTGAAAAACAAACCAAGATTCGTCAGGCACTACTGAAAGAATTCTCAGCTGAACCTTTGGCAACTGCTCAAGTGGCGCCCATTGTAAAGACTGCTGGAATTGCCCGAGGCGCCTTTTATAAATATTTTGACGACTTAACCGATGCATATAAATACCTTTACGGCGTTGCGATGAGAGACATTCATAGTGAGATTAACAATGAAACTGGCGGCGTGTTTCAACCACAATTTTATTTGGATCAGGTGACGGGTTTTGTAAAGGGGGCCCGTGACAGTCAGTACTTTGGCTTAATTAAGATGCACCTGATGAAAAATGAATCGCTAATTTCTCAAGGAAGTGTGGATCCCAACACGGTTACAGCGCCTGAGTGGGCCACGATGATTTTAAGCCATGAGGCAATCAAACAGATTATTATCAATCCGGATTCACAATCAGTCATCATGAAGAAGCTTTCAGATGCACTGGATTTGTTGTCAGGGAAGGGGAACGCATAATGTATTTAGCTTTAAAAGAAATTCGACACGAAAAATTACGATATGGATTAATCATTTCGATGGTGGTCTTGATCGCCTACTTAATCTTTATCTTGACCAGTTTGGCATTCGGCCTTGCCGGTGAAAATACCCAGGCAATTAATTCATGGGATGCCAAAAGTATTGTTTTGAACAAGGATTCAAATATCAGTTTGACGCAGTCGACGATTACCAACGATCAGGCCAAAGATGCCAAATTATCATCCAAGGAGGCCGTGATTGGGTCAACACCGGTTGTTGCCAAGCACAAGGGCAAAGAGAAGATTTCGGCTTCATTTATTGGTGCTCGTAAATCCCAATTTATCATTAAAGATTTGAAGCTGACTTCAGGTCACAAAGCGCGTAATAACCATCAAATCGTGGTTGATGAAAAGTTCAAGACTGACGGCTACAAACTGGGTGACAAGGTGACTTTGAATTCGTTCAAGGACAAATACCAAATTGTCGGCTTTACCAAGAATGCTAAATTAAACGTTGCCCCAGTCGCATACGGAACCATGGCTACCTGGAAATACTTACGGGGAATTCCCAATGCGCCGGTTTCCGGAAGTGCCATTGTTTCTAAAAATGCCAAGTACAATGCCCATGATTCCCATTTGAAGACGTATTCGATGAATAAGTTTATTTCAAAGCTTCCCGGATATTCTGCTGAAAATACAACCTTTGGCTTTATGATTGGCTTTTTGATGATTATTTCGTTGGTCATTATCGCCGTGTTCCTGTACATTTTGACCATGCAGGCATTGCCAACGTATGCCGTATTAAGAGCTCAGGGAATTCCTGCCAGGGCACTTGTTTCAACAATTACTAGTCAGTCACTGATTTTAATGGCATCCGGCGTCGTGATCGGTGCACTTCTGGCGGCATTAACCGGATCGCTTTTGCCAGTGGGAGTCCCAATGGCGTTTAATATTCCGGTGCTCACTTGGATTTCAATTGGGTTGATGATCATGGGAGTCATTGGAGCGGCAATTCCTGCCCAAAAGATTGCGACCGTTGATCCTGTCAGTGTAATTGGAGGTTAATCATGTCAGTTATTGAATTAAAAAATATTAATAAGTATTTCGGAAGTGGCATTAGCAAAGTGCATGTTTTGAAAGATGTGAACTTTGCCGCGGATCGTGGGCAGCTTATTCTGGTCGTTGGCCCATCCGGTTCAGGGAAAAGTACCTTCTTAACCATTGCCGGCGGCTTACAGACACCAACTTCGGGTTCTGTCGAAGTGGAAGGCCAGCCAGTGGAAAAACTGACTAAAGGTCAGCGTGATAAATTACGATTGAACCGAGTCGGCTTTGTCCTTCAGTCGTATAACCTGGTGCCATATTTGAAGGTTAAAGAACAATTTGCATTTGTCGATAAGGTTAAGCGTGAAGGAAACTTGAGTAAGCAGGATTTGGATAATTTGCTGAAGCAGCTGGGAATCTCCCAACTTGTTGACAAGTTTCCCGGCGAGCTTTCCGGCGGTCAAACTCAACGAGTCGCAATTGCCAGAGCGTTATATGCCGATCCGGATATTGTGTTGGTGGACGAACCAACCGCTGCTTTGGATAGCGAAAAAGTGGCTGAGGTTGGCAAATTGTTTAAGGATCTCGCGGAAAGCAGAAATAAGGCGGTTGTGGTTGTAACCCATGATTTGCGGTTGCTGGATTTTGCGGACAAGACCTATGAGATCTTGGACGGTAAGATTAGTTTGAAGGATAAGGAACATGTGTTGGACCGTTAATATTGGACACAAATACAGGGATCAAGGATCTTGGTCAAATTAATTATCATTGACTCTCAATCTTACTTCATGGCATAATATAGATGTGCAATGAAGACAAATAATCAAAAAAGGGAACCCATGCGCGGGTTCCCTTTTTACATATTTTGGTTGCATTGCTAGCGATTGTTCAGCCAGTTGCTGAACAGTGCTACCACTATTCCTGCTAAAATTGCAACTACCATCTGTGTCAACAATGAAGACAAATAACCACCACCTCTCCTAGTTTCAAACAAACAGGTCAGCCCTTTAATGATACCGGAGATATATTCGCTTGTATAATGACTTTTTAGTAGGAGAACAATGAGTTGTAGTATTCCAAACGAGCTATGGTGTGTAACGTAGACCAATATCAAATATAAAAAAGTGAGCCTAATCAAGGTTCACTTTTTATATTTTCACTATGCTGATAAGCACTAAAAACTTCTCATCAATGATTATTGTTAGCAAGTGTCACAACGCTGGTGCTCGTAAGCTTACTATCATTGGTGACTTTTACCTGCCATGTTTGAATTCGTTGGCCAATCTGTAAAGGAACGGCATTGGCAATCAGCGTTCCACTGGAGACTGGATGTAAATGTTGAGTTGAAATATTAATTCCGACCGCATGATTATTGGCATCCAAATTTTCGTTCGCCCCAATTGAAGCGGCCGTCTCGGCAAGCACTGAGTTGATTCCTCCATGAACCAAGCCATACGGCTGCTTAATAAGATCGGTTACTGCTAGTGATATAATGACGTTAGTTTTGCTGCCAGAGACGGTTTGAATCCCCAGTAAATCGAGTAAGTTATTCAAATTTTCAACACTCCAATTTTGAAAGGATAGAGACATATGACTTCAGTTGATTGGCAACCCGTTAAAGAATACAAAGAAATTGTTTTTGAAAGAGCAGACAAAATTGCAAAAATCACTATGAATCGACCTAAAAAGATGAATGCTTTCACTCCCGTTACCATTCAAGAGATGATTGACGCATTCAATATCTGTCGTGATGATAGCACAATTGGCGTTATTATTCTAACCGGCGCCGGTGATAAGGCCTTTTCATCCGGCGGTGATCAAGGCGTTCGTGGAAATGGCGGCTATGTCGGACCTGACCATATTGCCCGCTTAAATGTGTTGGACTTGCAACATTTAATCAGAATTATTCCAAAGCCTGTCATTGCAATGGTTAAAGGTTGGTCAGTGGGCGGTGGCAATATTTTACAACTGGTTTGTGATTTAACAATTGCTGCCGATAATGCCCAATTTGGACAGACCGGGCCTAAAGTTGGTAGTTTTGACGCTGGATATGGCTCTGGTTATCTTGCACGAGTGATTGGCCACAAGCGGGCAAAAGAAGTTTGGTTCCTGAATCATTTCTATTCTGCTGAAGAAGCATTTCAGATGAATTGGATTAATAAAGTGGTTCCTTTAGCTGAGGTTGAATCGGCTACTCTTGATTGGTGTAATGAGATTCTCCAAAAATCACCAACTGCTTTACGATTTATTAAGGCGGCCATGAATGCTGATACAGATGGCTTGGCAGGGCTGCAACAGCTTGGTGGGGATGCAACCATGTTGTTTTATACCACTGATGAAGGTAAAGAAGGTCGGGATGCATTCAATGAAAAACGTAAGCCTGACTTTAATCAGTTTCCCAAATTTCCATAAAGAGGTTGAAACAGTTGGATAATTGGATTTTAAAACAAGCGTATTTAGTACCAAACAGAATTGCTGTGGATGATGGCAAAACTCAATTGACCTTTGCAAAACTGAAACAAGAGGTTATCAAGTTATCAGGACAATTAAAGACAGCAGATGTTTTAGAAGGTCAGCGAGTTGCCATTATGACCAGTAATTCGTTATCAGGATATCTGTTGGCATTGGCTATTCTGGGATCTAACCGGTCAATTGTCTGGATTAATTGGCGATTAAGTGACGAGGAAATTACACGTCAGTTAAAGGATAGCAATCCGAGTATGTGTCTGGTCGAAGATAAACTGTGGCGAGACAGCTTTCAGAAGGGGTTCATGAAATTCAGTTCCTTAATGAGAGTTCCGGCTGCAAATTATCAATTGGTAAGTGAATTTCATGACGAAGATGTTGCTAGTATTATGTATACTTCTGGAACGACAGGGCGACCGAAAGGTGTGATGCAGACCTTTGGAAACCATTTTGCTTCGGCAGTTTCTTCATCCTTGAATTTGGGATTGAGTGCTGAGGATGAATGGCTATGTGCGGTACCAATTTTTCATATCAGTGGATTTTCAATTATGATGCGAGGATTAATTTATGGAATGACGATCAGATTAGTCTCACACTTCCAGCCGGAAAATATCGATCAAATTTTGACAACAGAGCCGATATCCACCGTTTCTGTCGTTCCATACATGCTAAAAAAGTTGCTGACTTTGCGTGCTCAACACGATGTACCATATAACTCGAATTTTAGATGTATGCTTCTTGGTGGTGGTCCAATTGATCACCAAACGCTAAAGCTCTGCCAAAAGTATCGAATTCCAGTTGTTCAATCATATGGGATGACTGAAACATGTTCGCAAATTGTTGCTTTAAATTACGAAGATGCAGAGCGGAGAATTGGGTCCGTGGGTAAACCATTATTCTTAACACAGCTGAAGTTGGGTGAAAATCAGGAAATTCTGATCAAGACACCGGCGCTGACAAAAGGTTATTTGAATCGCTCGAATGCTTTGGAAAGCAAGAAAACGTCAGACGGTTGGTATAAGACCGGCGACATTGGCCATCTTGATAATGACGGCTTTCTGTATGTCGATGGTCGTATCGACGATATGATTATTTTCGCGGTGAGAATATTTTCCCAGATGAAATCGAGTCGGTCTATCTTGCAAGAAAAGAAGTTGATGAAATAGCCGTTGTTGGTGTGGATGATCCGGAATGGGGTCAGTCCCCGGTGGCGTTTGTTGTCAGTAAACATCCGATTTCTAAACAGAATTTAATTGATTATGGCCGTCAAAAGCTTGCACATTATAAAGTTCCACGTCAGTTTATTCAGATTTCTAAAATGCCTATGAATGCTGGCGGCAAGATCCAACGATTTAAACTCAAAAAGCTTTTGAAACAGTAATATTAATCCCTCTATTGGAAAACTTCCAATAGAGGGATTTTTTAGATTAACCTCGGTTTATTCTGGTATTGATAATTCTGCAGTTCATGTATACTTAGGCTACTAGCTAACCAAAATACCATTCATGATGAATGACTCGATGTAGGAGGAAAATTCAATGCGTACTTTACACTCAACACCAAAAGCCGATGGATACAGAATGCCAGCTGAGTTTGCCCGCCATCAGGGTGTCTATATGCTCTGGCCGGAGCGTCCGGACAATTGGCGCAATGGCGCAAAGCCGGCTCAGCATACCTTCGCTAATGTCGCAAAGGCAATTTCACAATTTGAACACGTTACCGTTGGCGTTTCTGATGAACAATATATCAACGCACGCCATATGTTGCCGGATGATGTTGAGGTTATTGAAATTTCCAGTAACGATTCATGGATTCGGGATTCTGGGCCAACTTTTGTTGTGAATGATGACGGTCAACTTCGTGGCGTTGATTGGACATTTAATGCATGGGGCGGCTTGGTCGACGGGCTATACTTTCCGTGGGATAAAGATGATCGCGTTGCCCAAAAAGTCATCGAGTTGGAGCGTACCGATCGTTATCGGTTGGATGACTTCGTGCTGGAAGGCGGCGCCATTCATGTTGATGGCGAGGGGACATTGATCACAACTGAGGAGTGTCTGCTGTCCAAGGGCCGCAATCCGCAATTATCAAAAGGACAGATTGAAGATGTCTTGAAGAAATATCTAAACGTCGAAAAGGTTATTTGGCTTAAACGGGGAATCTATTTGGACGAAACCAATGGTCACGTTGACAACATTGCTAACTTTGTAAAACCCGGGGTAGTTGTCTTGGCATGGACTGATGATAAAGATGACCCACAATATGAAATATCGAAAGAAAATGATGACATCTTACGTCATTCCACCGATGCCCGCGGGCGGAAAATTCAAGTTGAAAAGCTGTATGTTCCCAAGCCAGTGACAATTACCAAAGAAGAAAGTGAAGGCGTTGATGCAGTTGATGGCACTTTGCCTCGTCAGGAAGGCGATCGGCTGGCAGCCAGCTACGTCAATTACTACACCGCAAACGGCGGCATTGTTTTTCCAACCTTTGGTGATCCAAACGATGCCAGAGCTGAGAAGACGCTGCAAAGACTTTACCCTGACCGAAAGATTGTCGGTGTCTTCGCTCGAGAAATTATTCTTGGCGGTGGAAACATCCATTGCATCACCCAGCAGGTTCCGGCAAGCAAATAAATTCATGGGATACGAAAAATCAAACAAGTCAAAATAAAAAGCCCAGGCAACTGATTAACATCAATTGCTTAGGCTTATTTTTATGCTCTAGTTCTTTTTTTCTTCAAACAAAACTCGCTTACGCAGCTTTGGTGAATACTTCATTAACTTTAAGCGATCTGGGTTGTTCCGACGGTTCTTAGAAGTTAAGTATTCTTCGCCGGTTTCCTTATTGTGCATAATAACGTGAATTCTCATTATTTTCCCTCCTAGTTCAAAAAATGGTACACTTTACCTTTCTAAATATATAGCAATCTGTAAATTTGTCAAATCGAAATTACTGAGCTGGGACCAAATCGGCTTCTTTTTTGTCGCCACCACGAGCTCTCAAAGCCCATAAAATAGTGACGGTATCGACGACTTCTTGGAGCATTGCACCAAAGATTGCCGGAATAATTCCGAAGCTGGCAATCAGCATCAGAATTGTACAAATTGCAATTCCGATCAGAACAGATTCTTTTGCAACCCGCATGGTATCATCTGAAATTTGAACGGCTTTGCTGACCAAGCCAAGATCATCTTTTAAGACAACCGCGTCTGCAGATTCACTGGCAGCTGTCGCTCCGTGAGCCCCCATTGCAATTCCGACATCAGCGGTTGCAAGAGATGGCGCATCATTTACACCATCACCAACCATGACAACAGGGCGGTGCTTCTTTTCAACTTCCTTGAGAACTTCAATTTTTTCTTCTGGTAATCTTTCGGCATAAACTTTATCAATTCCGACACGATCGGCAATTTCCGATGCAATCGGTAATTGGTCGCCTGAAATCATCATGATCTGAGTGACGCCTTGTTCATGCAGGCTGTCCATAACTGATTTAGCTTCTGGCCGTACCTGATCAGAGAATGCCACATAGCCAACATATTTGTCGTTGACAGAAACATAAACGGTGGTTTGATCGATTGTCTTAATTGGGTCGGGTGACACAAACGCCGCCTTCCCAACTTTGACTGTCTGGCCATTGATGGTTGCCTGGACTCCTTCAGCTGTCGTTTCAACCACGTTGGTTGCGGTTGGAATTCTGTCGGGAATTGGTGAAACCAACGAACGGGCCAGAATGTGACTTGATTGTTGCTCAGCACCTGCAGCCAATGATAAAACCTGTTCTCTTGTATAGCCTTCAGCTGCGTAAATCTTGCTGACAGTTAAATGGCCTTTGGTAATGGTTCCGGTTTTATCAAACGCAAAAGTTTTAGCATTTGATAACTTTTCAATAATTGTTCCGCTTTTAACGATAATACCGTTTCGGCTGGCTCGGCTCATCCCTGATACCAGTGCAATCGGTGCTGCTAAAATGAGTGGGCAGGGTGATGCGACAACCAGTACTTCGGCAAATCGGACCGGATCTCCGGCAAGGTACCATGCAATCCCGGCAATCACATACGCCATTAAAGTAAATGGAACGGCGTATTTATCAGCCATTCGAACAAAGTGGGCCGGCGTACTTTCAGCCTGCTTAACTAAGCGAATGATATTTTGGTACTGGGATTCATTGGCCGTCTTGTCAGCAATCATATCAAATGAAGAATCACCGTTAATCGATCCGGACATGACTGTCCCACCGGTTACTTTATCAATGGGCCGGGATTCACCAGTCAGTGAAGATTCGTCAACGGTTGTGGTTCCTTCGGTGATGGTTCCATCAACTGGGATAACTTCACCAGGCTTAACGACAACCCGGTCGCCGACTTTGACCTGGTCAATCTTAACATCTATAATTGAATCATCTTTTAACAGATGGGCAGATTGTGGTGAGTTTTCAAGCAGTGACTGCAATTCAGAGTTGGCTTTATTAGCCGCATAATCTTCAAGTGCATCACCACCGGTTAACATCAATAGGACAATCAACGCTGCCCAATATTCACCAACTGCGATCGTTGCAATTACCGCGGTAATTGCCAACAGGTCGACCCCAAATTTTCCTGATTTGAGCGTTTTGACCATGTCAATGAACATCAGCAGGGCAATTAATGATCCGACTGATGAGATGATAATCTGAGAATAAAGTGGTAGTCCAAAGACGAATTGTAGTATTAGGGCAATTGTGGCAACCGCTAAGACGCCAATCAATCTCATGTTATTGGTAAGTTTGTTCATATGG
>NZ_BJVK01000041.1 GCF_007989105.1 Lentilactobacillus kefiri
AATTCAGATTCAACTTTTTTCTGCAGCCATGGAAACCAATGATCGTCAGGGCTGGCTGTGTAACCATGAAACATATAGATGGGCATTTTTGATTAAACTCCTTTAGTTTGTCGTGAGATTTTTGGTGCTTTATGTTATGCGGCGAAAATGGCTGTTGATGAAATGAGGGGGGCTCGGGTTACCACATCTCATGTCGATAGGCCATTTCCCAGAAGTGCAGTTCAAAGTAGCTGCTTCTAAGGAACGCCGTTTGCATTTGTTCCTGCTCCTCTGCATCGGCCTCGTTGCCTAATTGATCGACAATTTGAATCATTTTGGCCGTGGCATTCGTGAATGCTTTGCTGTCGTATGTTTCAATGAATTGCTGGTAAACTTTGATTGGCGAGCCTGCTTTGATGAGCAGTTTACCGATTTCGTTATACAGCCAGTAGCATGGCAACAGCGCGGCAGCTGCCCTCGACGGTGTGCCTTCATTGAGTTCATGATACATATGGGTAACGTAACTATACGCATTTGGAGCAATTTCAGTTTGATTGATTTCTTGTTGGGTAATATTTAATTCCTGAAAGAAGGCTGTTCGGACTTCTTTTTCACTGTCATTAAACCCTTGAGTACCGGCATATAGGAATTGTTTGATGTCGGGATCATCCATTTGGTCGGCAATCTTTGCATGAAGTGCCGCAAAGTTTTCCAGGTAATACCGGTCTTGTTTCAAGTAGTATCGGAAAGTCTGTTGGGGCAATGAGCCGGCAGAAAGTTGCTTGATGAAGGGATGATTGAAGCTTGATTCCCAAAGTGGTTCTGATTGTTTATGCATGGTGTCCGTGATTTTTGCCATTGTCTTAACTCCTTGTATCCAGTTAGTGACATGTTTGAGAATATTCTACCATGATAATGAATAGGCAACGACCTCAATTGATATGTGAATGAATGAGCAGAATGATTGATATTGAAAATCAGCTCGGTTACACTGATGGCGTAAAGGACAGAAGGGAGAGGTTATATATGGATCGTTTGAAAGATAAAGTTGCAATTATCACTGGCGGTGTTGCAGGTATCGGCCTGGGAATCGCTGAATGTTATATTCGTGAGGGCGCCAAAGTTGTTTTGACTGCCAACCATAATGTTGATGGCGGTAAAAAGGCGGTTGAAAAGTTTGGTGACGACAAGTCATTATTTGTTCAGCAGGATGTTGCCGATGAAAAGTCATGGCAAAACACTGTTCAAAAAGCAATCGATAAATTTGGCAAGGTTGATATTGTGGTTAACAACGCCGGTGTCGGCGGTAAGAATGGACCACTCGAAGATTTGAGCCTGGAAGACTGGCAGCAAGTCATCAATGTCAACTTAACTGGAACCTTTCTTGGTGAAAAATATGGCATTAAAGCCATGAAGAAATATGCTGGTGGCAAGGGATCAATTATCAACATTTCATCCGTTGCCGGTCTGGTTGGCCTGCCAATGAGCCCAGCTTATTCGGCAAGTAAAGGCGGTAGCCGGTTATTAACCCATGCAACTGCTTTGGCACTTGCACAGGAGAAACTTGATATTCGCGTGAACAACGTCCATCCCGGCTGGATCGCAACTGATATTATTCCCAAGGGATATGAGGAAGCTATCACTAAGACGATCCCTGTTGGCCACATGGGTGAACCAGTTGATATTGGTGAAATCTGTATTTACCTTGGTAGCGATGAATCCAAATTCGCCAACGGTGCCGATTTTGTCATTGATGGCGCACAACGGGCATAATTATTTGAATCAAAAAGGATCCGCAAGATGCGGGTCCTTTTTTGTGCGAATGTTTATTGTTTTATGGTTCGGGTACTTTCATATTCCGATCAATGTGAGATCTGCCAGTTGAATAGTCGAACTGAATATTGGGTTGAACGTTAAACAGGTAAACGTTGAAGTTTAAAGATTTGTTTGTTGAAATGGCTTCGAGATGAATGCCCCTTGCCATGAGTTCGTTTCCTCTAAAAATCGGTTTGGCAAAGAAAATCACTTTATTGCCCCGGCGAAGAGATTCGCGGACTTTACTTTCAAAAATCGTTTGCACCTGTTGGTTGGAAAAGCTGGTCTGGGTGAATAAGTTTTTCGGATTATTTTGGTCCCCGGAAGTGTCAGTTGGGTTATATTTCCCAGATGAGCTGATTCCACCGGAGATTGAATAGGCAATTAAGTGGCCACGGTTGATAATCGGCTGGCCATCCATGAACTTTTGATGCCAAGCGGTCGGTTCCACAAATTGACGAACCCGGTTTTGGTCTGATACCACATTGCAGGATTCCAAGTATGCCAAGTTGCCGGTACTGGTGCGGTGAAAGTTATCCAAGTTTGAATAAATGACCTTGTTGGTTTTCCAAGTATTAGGATCCAGTTTCGCCTTATTGTGGTTGACGAAGACATAACTCGGATCGCCGGAATGATAATCAAGTTTGGCTAATTGGTCGGTGGCAACACTTTTATTTGAATGAAAAAGGGAACTGGAAATTTGGCTGATAAAGGCTGTAAAGCTGTTTGACTGTTGACCGACACCCAGCCACATGCCACCAAGAATGACAACCAGGGCGACTAAGCTCTTGAGCCATGGATGACGGCTTTTTTGATGATAAGTCTTATGGTACTTTTTATGTTGACTCATGATTAACCTCAATTCTATATGTAGACTCTGCCTTCAAACATACCAAAAAAGGTTGTTTGAAGGCAAGCGTATTGGAAAAGTATGCACACTTAGGTGCATTTTGCCAGGGGAAGCAAAGATGACTCTTCAGCCATCATTAAATAAATACGTAAAAAGACCAACCAAATTTTTCCGGGTTGATCTTTTTTGTGGTTTTATTTTTATCGACTATTACCAATATACTTGGCAGCAATTGATTTTTAAGGCAAATCGTTTCCGGCTGCGAAGAACAGATCGTACCATTCTTGTTTAGTCAAGTCGACGTCTGCACCTGAAGCACTGTCCTTGATATGTTCTGGATTCATTGTTCCAAGCAATACTTGGACGTGAGCAGGATGTCTGAGAATCCAGGCAGTGGCAATGGCATTCTTTGAAACACCATACTTTTTACCCAGTTCTGCTAATTTGTCATTTAACTTCTTGAACTTCGGATCGTTGATGTACATGCCGGCAAACAAGCCGTAGTTGAATGGTGACCATGCTTGAATCGTCATGTTCTTGCGACGTGAATATTCCATGATTCCGCCGTCGTGCATGATGCTGCCGTCATCAATCATGTTGACGTGCATGCCTTCCTTAATCATTCCTGAATGAACAACGTTAAATTGTAACTGGTTAATTAACAAACGTTGGCTAATCCATGATTGAACCATTTCAACTTGTTGGGGGTTGAAGTTTGAAACACCAAAGTGGCGGACTTTACCTTCGCGTTGTAATGTATCAAATGCATCGGCAATGTCGTCAGCTTCCATTAATGGATCTGGACGGTGAAGCAGGAATGAATCCAAATAATCGATGCCCATTCGCTTCAAAATGCCGTCAACAGAATCAATCAGGTGCTGCTTGGAGAAGTCATATCTTTGGCCAAATACTAAGCCATCATGGCTTCGGGCCGGATCCAAAATAATACCGCCTTTGGATTGAATGAACAGTTTGTCACGAGAAATACCGGATGCTTTTAGTGCTTCTCTGAATTTGTTTTCAGATTCGCCACCACCATAGATGTCGGCTGAATCAATAAAGTTAATCCCGGTATCAACCGCAGTTTCAAGTGTTTTGGCTGCGTCAGCGGTTTCCATACCAGCCATGCGCATAATGCCAAGTGCAACTGCAGATGCTTCAAAATTTGTATTACCAATTTTTACAGTTTTCATGATCATCCTCCTTTGTTAATACCTTAATTATACGGCATTCAATGAGGGTTTCCAAAGATGATTCTTTTGGATATGTTATAATTCTGATACTTACAAACGAAATGAGGAACCAATTTGAGCGAAAATACCATTATTGAATTGATTAATCAGTATGGGTATCTCGGAATTGCCTTCTTGATCGCAATTGAGAATATCTTTCCGCCGATTCCTTCCGAACTGGTATTGATATTTACAGGTTATTTGACCGTTACCAGCAAGATGACGATTTGGGGATCGGTTCTTGCGGCGACAGCGGGCGCGTTGATTGGAGCCATCGCTTTATATGGCGTGGGTCGGCTCTTGAGTGTGAAGCAGATTGAAAAATTGGTTTCCGGTCGATTGGGCAAATTGATGCGGTTAAAGCCTGCCGATATTGAAAAAGCCGCCAGGTATTTTAATAACCATGGTGGCAAGGCCATTCTATTAGGCCGGTGTATTCCGGTTGTCCGGAGCCTGATTTCGATTCCTGCCGGGATGACCGGTTTTCCCTTTAGCCGGTTCTGTTTACTAACAACCATTGGAACCGTTGTTTGGAATACTATTCTGATCATCATTGGTCATTTTGCCGGTCGTGCCTGGGATCAGATCCTCGGGATTGTTGATGAGTGGCTGATGGTCATTTTGGTTGTCGTTGTTGTGATTGTGGGCTGTTATTTGTATTACAAATTCTCCAGAAAAAGTGAGTCATGAATCCACAAAAGGACCGGCAGATGCCGGTCCTTTTAAACTTTAATCGAAACAATTTTAATTTTATACGTTAATTGTGGTGCCGAAACCGTGACAACGTCCCCCGAATGATGATTTAATAATGCGGCGCCAATTGGTGAGGCAATTGAAATCTTATTATGATCAATATCAACTTCCGGGGTTCCAACGATTTCATAAGTGTCCGTGGAATGATCATCCATAAATTCAAAGGTGACCGTTTTACCAACTTCGACTGTATCGTTGTTGGAAGGGGTGTAAACCTGCGCATATTGAAGCTCCTTACGTAAGAACCTGAGTCTGCTTTCCAGATGACGAAGCTCTCTTTTGGCAGCACTATACTCGGCATTTTCCGAGAGGTCCCCGAGTGCCCGGGCATCTGCCAGATTTTTAATTTTTGCTGGACGGGAATTTTCAAGATCGCGAATTTCAGAGGCAATTTTGTCATACCCGTACTTGGTAATTTTATTAAAATGAGGTTCCATCGAATATCCCTCCCACAGATTAGTATACATTAAAACGAGTTTAGCAGAATTCCCATTGTTAAGATTGTGATTTTAAACTATTATATAATAGAATAACATTCTAATTATATGTGGGAGATTACAATGAAAAAATTTGGGGTAGTTCTAAGTGTGTTGGCTGCATTTACATTCGCTGTTGCCGGATGTTCGAGTAAAAGTGCTAGTGATAACAACAAGCCAAAGGTAAGTTCCAAAGAGCAAAACAAGATTTCGGAGTACGAAGGAATTATCAAATCCGCTCGTACCTTGAATGAAAGTGGCAATTATAAGGCTTCAAACAAAACACTGAATAGTATTCGGATTGCTGATTTAAGCAAGAGTGGATTTGGTTCCCTTAAAACGGAATATTTCCAGCTGCAGAAGAGCAATGATGCCTTCCTGCTTAAAAAAGCCAAGAAGCAAAATCAGACTGCTAATACCAACTCGAATGGTGGAACAACAGATTTGAGCACGAATGATAGTTTTTCAAGTTATTCAAAATTTACCGGAGACTATCAATTTTATAACTATGATCCCGATCGACTTCAGAGTGATTTAATCATTGATTCCGATGGAACGGTGGATCAGGAAAATACAGACGGCACGAGTCTCCATGGTGTTGCCACCATTTCTGCCGACAGCCAAAGTGGCATTTTATCGTATGATGTGACAACCGGAACAAATAAGACCAAAAACATTAATGCCAACGTTAAAATTGACGTGACATGGAGTAATGGCCAAGTTGAAACCTATTATGGATATACATCATATGATGGTAATTCAGTATTGACTGATGGCAAAACTTATCATGGAGACCTTGTAAATGAAGTTTGGGTTAAGTATTAAAGTTGCTGCTTTACTGAGCTTGCTGGTGTTATCAGGATGTTCGACGCAGAAGCACAGTACAGAGCAGGCTCATTCAACAAGTAGTTCAGTCCAGAAATCCAGTCAACGGACTAAAACGCCAGAAAAAAAGAAACAGGTTAAAAGCAGTTCTGAAAATGGCCAAATTCAGCATGCACTGCAAACTTGCGTGAATGATGCATCCAAAAAGACCTCCGGCTACGTCAAGGTAATTGGTGATCATCAGGCAATTCATATTAATGGCAGCCGTCGTCAACGTTCTGCCAGTGATATTAAAATATTTGTTATGGTTGAAGCTTTTCGACAGATTAAAGCCGGAACATTACATTTGAATGATATGGTTTCGATTCCACAGGATGACAAGGTGGGTGGAACAGGGCAGTTGGCCAATCAAGATACCAACAGGCTAAGTTGCATTAATTTGCTGAATTTGATGATCAAAAACAGTGATAACACGGCAACTAATGTGTTGATTGACAAGCTTGGCGGCTTGGCACCAATTAACAAATCAATTCAAGAACTGGGTTGCAACAACACCAGAATTCAAAGAAAAATGTTGGATTACACGGCTTTAAAGGCCGGCCGAGACAACTATACAAGTGCAGATGATGTTGGCAAGACGTTAAATGCGATCTACACAGGTCAGTTGCTTGGATCAAATTACGATGCTCAAATGTTGCAATTGTTGAAAGGCAATGCCAACCAGTCGAAAATTCCGGCATTAATTAGGGGATCAGCAACGATTTATAACAAAACCGGTGAATTTCCAGATTACGGCGTTCAAAATGACGCAGCAATCATTAAACACAAGAATCGAGCATTTATTGCGGTCGTTTTATCCGAGAATGGCAGCCAAAATTCCCAGATAAAAGCAATGAATATTCTCGGAAAACAGCTATTTCAAACAATTTTCGAATAATTAACATAAAAAAATCGGTGAATTCCACGTGAATTTCACCGATTTTTTCGTTTTACGATTGCCGTTATATAAGCGCTTACTCATGATATGTTATGAGAATGTTACTAAAACGGGTTTCAGCTTAACAGGCTTGTAATTTTCTGGACACGTGCCTGTAAATAGCAAGGAGTATATTCTTCAGTGTTGATTAAACACGAAACGAAAGGAATAATATATTTCATGAAACTCAAAAAGATCATTATCGCATTAATGACTGCATTAACTTTCTATGGCACTATGAACGTTGCCGCATCCACTGAAATCGCAGAAGCTAAAACTACTAAAGTATATAAATCACATTTATCAAAGGCTAACCAAAAAGCCAAGAACTGGATCGCTTATCACGAATCACGCGGTTCATACCATGCCCGCAATGGTCGCTACATCGGCCGTTACCAATTAAGTGCTTCATACTTACATGGTAACTACTCAAAAGCCAACCAGGAAAAGACTGCTGATCATTATGTTCATGCACGTTACGGTAGCTGGGTTAACGCCAAGCACCACTGGAAAGCATACGGCTGGTATTGATAATCAGCTCAATTAAATTAACTTTTTGAAAGTCGAAACGAAGTCGGTTTCGGCTTTTTTATTCGGTATTTTTGGGGCTAAGCTGTAAGCAATTCATAACAACGGATTTTTCATGGAATTGATAGCGTTATTATTCGGGAATTCCGTTGTTATTGACGAAAAATCATGTTAACATATTATTATTGTTTAAAACACGAATAAAAGGGAGAACATCATGAATAATGTTTCTGTTTCAGGTGGTAAATCACCAGTTCGTAATGCTATTTTAGGTTTTCAACATCTTCTCGCTATGTATTCCGGCGATATCCTGGTTCCACTGTTAATTGGTGGGGCGCTTGGATTTAACGCTACTCAGATGACCTATCTGGTATCAATGGATATCTTCATGTGTGGGGTTGCAACCCTGCTTCAAATCCGTCGGACACCGATTACAGGGATTGGCCTGCCGGTTGTTCTTGGATGTGCTGTTGAGTATGTGGCACCATTACAGTCGATTGGTAAAAACTTTGGCTTGGGATATATGTATGGCGGAATCATTATTGCCGGGATTTTCATTATCCTGATTGCGAAGCCATTTGCCCATATGCGGAAGTACTTCCCATTAGTTGTTACCGGTTCATTGATCACTTTGATTGGTTTTACTTTAATGCCGGTTGCCTTTCAAAACATTGGTGGTGGGGATGCCACTGCCAAGGCATTTGGTAACCCAACTCATTTATTCCTTGGATTCTTTACAGCACTTGTTATTATTGTTTTGAATATTTGGGCAAAAGGATTTATCAAGCAGATTTCAATTCTGATCGGAATTTTAGTTGGTTCAATTGTTGCCGTTTTGATGGGAACCGTTGACTTTGCTGCAGTTGGTCAAGCCCACTGGGCACAGTTGCCACAACTCTTTTATTTTGGAACTCCCCGGTTTGAATGGTCGTCAATTGCCACTTTAATTCTGGCTGCATTCACTTGTATGATTGAATCGACCGGTGTGTACTTCGCTTTGAGTGATATTACCGGCCGAAAGCTTGAAGACCGTGACCTGGAACATGGTTATCGTTCAGAAGGAATTGCCGCCATCCTTGGTGGACTTTTTAACACCTTCCCATATTCGACGTTCTCTCAAAACGTTGGAATTGTTCAATTATCTGGAATCAAAAAATTAACCCCAATTTACTATTCAGCATTCATGCTGATGATTTTGGGCCTAATCCCCAAGTTCGGTGCCATTGCCACTTTAATTCCGGCCTCAGTGCTTGGTGGTGCGATGTTGGTTATGTTTGGGATGGTTGGTGCTCAAGGTATTAAAATGCTCTCACAGGTTGAATTAAACAACAAGAACCTGTTGATCATTGCGATTTCCATTGGATTTGGTTTGGGTGTTACCACTCAGCCTCATTTGTTCCAATACTTACCTGCTACCGTTCAAGTTATCATGAGTAACGGAATGGTTGTCGGAAGTTTCACCGCCGTTATTTTGAATATTTTATTGAACCACACCGGCTTGAGCAAAAAAGTTGAAGAATAATTAAATATGTCCACAATAAAAAGGGTCAGCGACGTTAATCGCTGATCCTTTTTGAGTTAACCGTTATTTAATGGCATTAACGCTTAGGCACATATTCATCCACATATTCAGAAATCAAATTCAATAAATCAGTTACAGGTTCTGAGGTCTGCTTGTTCTTAATATATGAAATACCAAAGTTGGATGTTAAGACATCGGTTGGAATCTTAACGATGTTGATATGCTTTTGCTGTTCATCAGTTAATCGACGTGGGTTGGCAAATGGTTCCGGTGTGATAATCGCACCGACATGTTCCAATGCCAAGTCAGAAGCCAAATGCAGGTCCGGCACTTCAATATTAATATCAGCTTGAACGCCAATATCATTCAAGAAGCTGGTAACCAGTCGTTGATAGTTATCTTCTTGTGGTGTACCGATAAAGTTTTCACCTGAAAGCTCGGAAAGGTCAAGATCTTTGTAATCCACAAATACTTTTCCTTGTTGATACAACTTGGAAGTTTCGGGGATAATCAAGACCAATGGCAATTGGGCAATCGGTTTGTATTCAACTTTGTGACTCTGAAGTGCGTGACCAATGAAGAAGTCCAATGTTCCGGATAACAAACGCTTTTCGGCGTCCCGACTAGTCATGCGGGTAATCTGTGCATGAATATTCCGATACTTGTTATAGAAGCGAACAAGAACCGGTTTGTACAGGTCATTGGTTACCACTTCATTGGATGCGATTGTCAAATGACCATATTTAAACTGTGACAAATGGGTCATTTCACGGTCAAGATTGGCTCGCAATCGGTTTTCCTCTTGCAGAAAAGCCAGAAGACGTTCACCAGCGTAGGTCAACTGAATTGGATGAGATGATCGATCAATTAGTTTGACACCAAAGTTAACTTCGGCATTCTTTATAACCCGACTGATATATGGTTGAGTCACAAACAAAGCTTGAGCGGCTTTGGACATGTTACCTTGAGCTTTAATTTCTTCAAGAAACGAAAGTAATTTGCTGTTCATAATTGTAATTCTCCTTTGAGACCTCTCGCCTTTTAATTTATCTTCCAACCAGATTATATGATATTCTAGTAATATATGCATGAATAGTGACTTCTGATGTCATTATTCTGCAAAAAAAGGTACAACCAAGTATAGCAATTCCCAGTTATACAGTAAAGGCGGTGAACCTTTAAACGGTCGTATTATATCAATCTTAAGATTTTCCGCTCAATCATTTATATAACTATAAGGTACTAGCACAAAAGTGTGAATATTTTGTTGCCAAATCATGAATTTTCTGTGATAGATGGTAAAATTGTTACAGAACTTTTCCGTATCAAGTCATACATAATCCAATTTAAGGGGGTTCTATGTATTGAGAATTGAACAATCACCTGAATTTCAAATTCACTTGCAAACATTAAAAAGCAAAGAACAGATTTTCCTGGAAACAATTTATAACGTGGGTAACGGGCATTTCGGTGTCCGTGACTCCAATCCATTGCAGGGTAACAATCCGGATTATATTGGATCCCCCGGCTTGTTTATCAACGGCTTCTTCGATTATAAAGAGGTCTCCTATGGTGAAAAATACCGTGGATATCCTGACAATAATCAGGTTATCAATCGGCTGTTTGATCCCCGCGCAATTCGAATCAAGGTTGGCAGTGAGGATTCATTAACCGATCATTTTAAAGTTGAAAATATTGATAAAAACTTGGACATGCAGACGGGCTTGCTGCACGAACTTTTCAGTGTGACAACGCCTGAAAACCGCAACTTTAATCTGGTAGTTGAGAGCTTTGCCAGTTTGAGCAAAACCAACGTATTTGGGGTCAAATATTCAATCATTCCGACAAATTTTTCCGATGAAGTCGAAATCATCAAAGTTCATGATTACGTTAACCAAAAAGTTCATCAGCAGGATGACGATATCCGGGTCAGCACTGATCTGGGTCAAATGCAATTGGACTTTATTCCGGACAACGGTCAGCCGAGTTATCTGGTGACGACTTTTAGAAGTCAGCAGGGTGCCATTATCACTTTAAGGCTACTGAAAACTTCGAGCCAAATCCTCCAATTGAATATTTCAGAGATAGTAACCATCATTATGGCTACCGGAGTAAGTATTTTGCCAAACCCGGTAGTTCCAAAGAGTTTGAATTTTTATTTGCTATTGGCGATATTCATCCATTGGTTAACGCCAATATGTACTCCGACCAATACCTTTCCGCACTGGACAACTACATCATGGATACGACGTTCAAATCTGAACTGATGGCTTCTGCTCAAGTCTGGCAGACATTTTGGCTTCACAGTGACGTTCAGATTGAAGGTGATCCAGCGCTTCAACTGTGTGTCCGATTTAACTTGTTTGAGCTTAATCAATCTGCCGGACGTAATGAACAAACCAGCATTCCTGCCAAGGGGTTGACTGGTAATGGATATGGCGGCCATTTCTTCTGGGATACAGAAATCTTCATGCTGCCATTCTTCACATACACGCAGCCGGAAGTTGCCAAGAAGTTGTTGATGTTTCGATATCATACACTCCAAATTGCCAAAGAGCAGGCCAGCGACTTTGGCCTGGAAAAGGGTGCCATGTATCCTTGGCGAACAATCAACGGTTATGAATCCAGTGCCTACTGGTTGGCAGGCCAGGCCCAATTTCATATTAATGCCGACATCGCATTTGCGGTTGAGCAATACTACGAGATTACCCACGATGAGGCCTTTATCCGCAACTACGGGTTTGAAATTATTCTTGAAACAGCCAGATTTTGGATGGAATATGGCAACTATGCTCAGCTAAATGGTAAACGTCAATTTGTATTGAACCGGGTTACTGGACCGGATGAGTATAGTGCCTTGGTTGATAACAACTATTACACCAACGCTTTGGCACAAAACAATCTTCGCTTGGCCGTTAAATACGCCCGGAAGTTCCGTGGTGATGATGGCATCCTCAGTCGTCTCAACGTGACAGTCGATGAAATTAAATCGATGGACCAGGCTGCTGAATCGATGTATCTGCCGTACGATAAGCGCAAGAATGTTAAGCTGCAATTTCAGGACTTTGAACAGCTCCCGAAGATGGATCTGGCTTCAATTGACCAAAGCAAATTCCCGTTGTTGCTGCACTACCATCCGTTGATGCTGTATCGGCAACAGGTCAATAAGCAGGCGGATACCGTGATGGTTGACTTCATGTTCCCAGAAGGAAATACGTTGGATCAACTGAAAGCTGACTATGAGTTCTATGAGCCGATTACAACCCATGATTCTAGCCTGTCTAAGGCGATTTACGCGATTATTGCTGCCAGAATAGGTAAAGACAAGCAAGCTTACAACTTCTTCTCACAGGCCGTTCAGACGGATTTGATGGATGTTCACCATAATACCAAAAACGGGATTCATGCCGGAAGCTTGGGGGCTGCCTGGGAAGGCATCATGTATGGCTTTGTCGGTATCGTGAATAACGCTACCAGCTTTAGTCTGAAGCCTCACTTACCGGTAACCTGGAACTGCGTTAAATTCAGAGTTCACTTATACGGAAACGAGTTTAAATTCTCCGTTTATCAAGATTCAGTCGAAGCTGAACTGCTGAGTGGAAAGGGTGCCGACATCAGTGTTTATGATGATAAAAAGCACCTGACACCTAAGCACGCCAAGGAAACTTGGCATTACTCCAACCAATTCTGAAGAAAGTATGAAATAATTGTTTCTTTTTTGGAAAATAGGCGAACTTTGGTTTATGATTTGTTATGATAGTGTTATGCAAATTCAACGTTAATTACTGAATATTTAAACAAGCCGTGAATCGTTTTTGGCTAGTCAATTTATCAGATGTGAAAGGGATGCACTTTATAATGAAGAAGGAAGCTCGTCAGTCCAAAATTGAGCAGATTATCAATCAATATACGATCACAACCCAGGATGAGTTAATGGAAAAGCTGAAGGTGGCCGGTATTAATGTTACCCAGGCCACACTTTCAAGAGATATCCGCGAAATGCAGATTGTTAAACAACCTGACAGTTCAGGAAATTCCCGCTACATGATTTTTAAATCGGGTAATCAAAACGAAATTGAACGAATGTATCGCATGATTAACGGAACCGTGACCGATATTCGCCAAATTCAATTTGTGAACGTGATTCATACCCAGCCAAGTTATGCCAACCCATTGGCAGCTGTCATTGATGACCTTCACATGGATAATGTGTCGGGAACCTTGGCTGGCTATGACACGATCGTCACCTTCAGTCCATCGGTTAATGCCGCACGAGAAATCAACGATCTGTTTACAGAACATGCCAACCCGGATTTGCTCGTATCAAGTATCAAAGAGTAAGTCACGAGTCGGAATTAAAAAATACACACAAAAAGGAGCTTAAGGTCGGACGTTTGAGTCCAATCTTAAGCTCCTTTTGTGAGGGATAAAATGATGACGCTATTCAATTAGGATCGTGTTTTTTTACTGAATTTCCGGTAAATGAATCTTCCGGAAGAAATAACCGTAAAGATTGCGATCCATGCAAGGCCAATCATCGTTAAGATGATTCCCAGGGATAATCCCGGCGTCTTGTAGGTTAATTTTACAAAGTGCCGACCGACTGGAATCCGGGCTCCGACAAAGCCTTTGTTGACTTTAAAGATGTCACCGGGCTGGCCGTCAATGGTCAGATGCCAACCGGATGAATATGGAATTGAAGTTGTCAGGATTCGAGTTCGCTCAACCGTATCAGTGTATCCGGATACGGAATTATTCGTGACCTTTTGATCGCTCAAGCCGGATTTTTGCAGGTTGTGAATCTGCTTATTGTAGTTTTTATTGAAAGGAACGGCCATTAATTTAACACTCTTGAACCGTAATTGTTTGACCCCTTTGAAGTGGATCGTAAATGCTTTGCGGACCTTGCTTGAATAGCCAAGGTTCAAAACAATATGTTGCCGATCCTCGTAGTCGGAAAGGTTGTTAATCGGCAGTTGACGAATGAAGTTAAAACTGTTGGAAGATTGAGCCCACAACGTGTAAGCTCCCAGGTCAGGATACTGTAAGGCTTTTCTGAACCGGTTAATCTTTTGTAGTTTTGAAACTGGTTGACCGTCAATGATTGAATCAGCAGTTAATGTATTGATTCGATCCATTGTCGTGTGGCGGGTTCTTGAAACCCCATCAATGATTAAATATAACTCACTATTCTTGTATCTTTCAGGATTATCAATGCTCAACTTGTATGACAAATGACGGCCTTGAGCATCGTTGTCCATCAGGTGAAGGCTATTTGCGTTTTCGACGTTGTTGCGTTCAACGACCTTGGCATTTTTCCGCAAAATGTTTTGAAGTGGTTTGCTGCTTGGATGGACGCCAGTCGCCTTTGCCCAAATTTTGATTTTGTGGGCTGGAATTCCGTTCTTGAATTCTTTGGCGGCCTGACGGTATCTACCGTTTGGCGAAATCCGCATTCGGTCGAGGACTGCTTTCATGGATGAATTGACAATGTGTTGCGTAAACACTTGAGTGGTGTAGTCAACGTTTTTGACAGGATTTTTGGGTTGAGATAATGAAACCCCGTCAACGGGCTTGCTGAAAACCGTCCCGTGCAGCAATGCCTGTTCTTTTTGCAGCTTGGACATGTTGTTGTAATTGACGTCTGAGATGGCATGAACCTGAGTATAAGCCAAAGGAAGTGCCAAATCAGATTCCAGTAAAATAGTTCCTGAGTGGTTACTCAAGCCGCTGACTGGTTGTTCTGGGTAATCGACGATATTTCCTGCCTGATTTCTGACAAAATGGAATCCATAAGGGATGGTTTGTGGGTTCTTAAGAATATCGGTTTTGGCAAAAATGTACTTCACGCCCAGTAGATTCAGAA
Source organism: Lentilactobacillus kefiri (assembly GCF_007989105.1). Taxonomy (GTDB): domain Bacteria; phylum Bacillota; class Bacilli; order Lactobacillales; family Lactobacillaceae; genus Lentilactobacillus; species Lentilactobacillus kefiri. The sequence continues at coordinate 14,823 of NZ_BJVK01000041.1, forward strand.
GGGTGGTTCGGCCGTCGCCTTCACCAATAACGGAATTGACCACGGCGCGGGCGTCGCCAAGTGAACGGGTAAATTTGAAGACATTTCCGTTTTGAATGGAATAATAAGCGCCCAGGTCATGAGTACCCAGAACCATTGGAATATTATTCCCGGCAGTTCTGTGAGGATAAAAATTGCTGATGGTTGATGTTCGGTAAAAGTCACCGTGTTTTGGCAAGGCGTTTTCAGCACCGTCATAGTATTTCTTCAGCCATTGAGAGGCGGTTCCGGTAACCAGGTTTGATTTAATGTTTCGACTGTTATTGGGACTGAACCAACCTTGACCGGCACTCACCGTGCTGACCAAGATTAACGCCGTTAAGATATAGCCGGTATTTCGCGGCGATATTTTGAGCGTTGTCTGACAGACAATTAATAGAAGGAAACTAAGCAGGATACCGTATGAAACTAAATCATTTTGAGGGATGTTGAGGGTCAGACCCTTGGTGATCCAGACCAGAATGATTAACCCGAAAGTTGCAACAATCAGCCAAGTAATATCACTTCTGGTTAACTTGGGCAGTCGATCGACAAATATCATCGTCGCCAGGCACATTGGCAGAACAATTAAGAAAAGCCAACGGTTGGACGGTGTCGACATGGCATTTGCCAAAGCACTGAATTGTGGGAATAAAAGCGCCACGATGGTTAAAGTGATAATGATTGCCAGTGATCGGAACTTCGAGAAATGTTTCAGGATATAAACGGCGGCCAAAAATGTCAGCCCACAGAAATTAAGCACCAACCAGTAATCCTTGGTCGTGGTGCTGGTCACGATCTGATCCGGCAGTGAAAGATAGTATTTGAGTGGATACAGCAGCAGTCCGTTGGCAAACTTGGCATGATAGGCAATTCGAGTCGATTGCAGCACCGTCATAAGGGTTGGCAGCAGGACGACACTGGCGGTTAAAATACCGCTAATGATCGCTTGAGCCAAGCAATAAAGTGTCTTGACCGGCTGAATTCGATCTGGATAATGGTGATGAATTGCGACCCACCGGGTGACCAAATAGACGAGTGATCCAATGGCCAACATGTAGGCAAAATAAAAGTTGCTAATTAATGAAAGGGCAACGGCGATTGCCAGTGGCAGCCAGTTTTGCTTGTGGAGAATCTTTTCAATCCCCATTGCCAACAGTGGAAAGAGAATCATTGGCAAAATGAAGAATGGGTGATGCATTGAAACGTAAAAATTGTATCCGGAAAATGTATAGATAATGGTTCCAATTAATTTACTGTGGGTACTGAATCGGCGCTCGTTAGCCCAAGCCAGGAATGCCAAGCCCACGCAGTAAAGCCGCAATAGAATTAACAACTGATACCCCAGTTCCAACTTTGAAGCAGGAAAAAGAGCGATCAGGTAGCTAAACGGATCACCAATGACATAAAAAGCAAAGGTGGTTAATTGGTCGGCACCGGCGCCAAGGTTCCATGACCAGCCGGTAAGCGACTGGTGAGAAGTTCCTTGAAGGATTCGTTGAAATTGCGCCAGAATTGGAAAATGTTGGGCGATCCCATCCACATTCCAGATGAGTGTTTTCCCGGCCAGCCAGGGAATCGTATAAGTTGCCAGGCAGACCAACAGGAAAGCAATTGAATAGATAATGTAAATTTTAAGTCGATATAAATGTTTACGAGAATTAATTCTAGGTTCCATTTTTGAGTTTACCCCCTAATACATTTTCCATTTTGCCTGCATTCGAGCGGATAGACAAGGGTTTTGAAGCATTCTTAATTTTTGTAACAAGAATGCCTTGCCTTTGAAATAATGTGCATGAAGATACATTACGCGAAAATTCTCAATTAAGTAAAACGCTTTTACAGACAATGATTTCGACCGTTAACCAGTTTAAAAAGATGAATTTTCTTTTACTAATCTATGAATAATTTATGAACTTCGAAAATATTTATACCAAACAGATGAGAACAAATTATGAAAATCGTGAAGAAACTGTTATGATTA
>NZ_BJVK01000042.1 GCF_007989105.1 Lentilactobacillus kefiri
GATTTAAAAAAACATCATTCCTGCCGAACTCCGGTAAGAATATTTACGTGTGGAACGCTTCTTATAATAAGAAGCTTCACAACTTGAAGAACTATCCAAGAACGAATCTTTACTCAACCAAACGAGTTACTATCAAAACTCACAACTACTTTGGCAGTTACTATTACGTTCACAGTGCCAATAAAAAAATCAAAGGTTACGTCTGGCATGGACAGCTGATTCAAGGAAAATACTATAAGGGCGGCTTTTACAGTTACCCAACCTTCAACGTGCTGCTTTCCAACCGGGCATTCCGTCGTGGGGCGTCTCACAGTATTGGTGAGTGGAATGCTTCGGGCATCTACGCTTCATCGGATCGAATTCACGGCAAGATTAACCAGGATGGCATCAGTCGTTTTGCCAAAACACCATCCTTTAGGGACCAAAAACGAGTCCTGAATTACTTGAAGAAGGATCATCCCTATCTTCCTGAAATGCTAAACTACGGCAACCACAATGGTGCCCGAATCATCATGCGGAAGGTCTATTATGCGCCAAATCATTGGGTACGCGTGCCAATGATCGATATCCTCAACGGCAATGCCACCAGTGGGAACTGGGAAGAAATCAACGCTTTTTCAGCCGTTTTAGATTTAGCCAAATTACCAAACGGTGCCAAGCCAATCGCTACCTATGACGTCAATCAAGTATCTGTCATGCCTTTCGGTGGCCGCGGCTTTGACTTCGCTGATCCAAACGCTCAAGTGGCAACATACAACAGCGGTCCAATCACCCACGTTTACGGCAATGGCTTTGGCCCAAACCATAATCTCTCATTGGTCGATTTAAATCGTTGGTTACGCTACGTTCCCACAAGCAACATCTTGAAGCTGTCCAATACTCAGCCAACCTTGAAAGACGGCATTTGGTACGTCGCACCCACCTTTCAAGGCAATGTCAGCAACGGGACTCATCAAAGTAAAATCTTAAAGCTCATCGATACATCCAAGTCTCAGTATTACCGCTATGCCACAAGTTACGGCTTCAGCCAGTATCACTACGAGAATGGTAAATGGCAGGGCCAGTATCAAGTTATATTCAACAATCCCACGTTCAATCCAGGTAACCAAATCCATATGACCTTTGCCAACTTAGTCTTAAAAACTAGTGGAAACGATACATGGTGGTCGTCAGAGAATGAGCATGAAATTCAGTCGTTTAATGACAACGATACTGAAGTATTGCCTTACCTTTATAAACCGGTCAGCTATTACGATGGGTTTTTGAATAACAGCGGCAATGCTTCATAAAGTTCATTACTAATAAACACAAAAATAACCGCGACACATTAATGAAATTCATTGATGGATCGCGGTTTTCTTATGCTTTGAATGCTGATTTTGGAAAAGAATAAATTTGATTAACGACTGTCCATCGATGATAACTGGCAATGCCAATCAAGACATTCTCACCGGATAATTGAATCCCTTCGCCTTCCGTTTTTCCCGATTTCCAATGGGGGTTATCCACGACTTGATGGGCTGAAGAATGATCGCCCCAGTTCACCTTGCTTAACATAATCGCATTGTTGTCAGCGTGACTGCCTAAGAAATAAATATCGTCATTATCATCTAAAGCAACCCCTTGAATCGACCCATAATAAGAGAGCGAGTATACCCGTTTGCTGATGAACCCAGGCTTCAAGCCATTTCCAATACTGGCATCCCTTACTGCAGCTGAGTCACACGGCAAATAGGGTTTGGAAGTCCCGGCTACTTTATCCAGTGCCTGATTCAATCGTTCATTGTCATATTCAATAAAGCTGGCCTTGCGTGGCTTATCTGTATTGATCGTCACGATCAGCAACTTTGATTGATCACTGGACAAAGCCCCCTCTACTCGTAACAAGCTGCCGATTGACTTTCCGAGGTGATTTGCGTATTTTAGGCTAATTAGCCGTGTTGCATTCGCATAATCCAACGTGGATCCGGACACATACCGGACCCTGGCCAGTTGAGTCGGCCAATGGGTTAAGTCCTGGTTGGCCAAATTGGTCTGGGCTCCCCGCGTGGCAACCCAAAAATAGGGTGTATGGTCAGGGCCATGGGTAAAGTATTGGAGAACTTGCGAATGACCAAAGCCGACAAGAATCATGGGTGCTTCACGCTGCTTTGCTTTCCCGGTTGGATGGCCGTTACGATCTTTTTGAATAACCAGTCGACTCAAGGTCAAATCCCGAAGCTCACCATCAAACTTATTTCGTCGCCGCTGCAGCGTATAAATATAATCTGCGCCGGCATAAAACGTCTGTATCGCATGAAATTTATCTTTTAAGTTGAGTTTGAATTTTAAATTAGTTCCAATACCTGAATAATATCCGTCCACGTTGGTCCCCCCTTCTTACTGCTATTTTAAATCTTGTGGGCTTCCAAATATAACATAATTACTAAGTGAGCCAGTTAAGTAAAGATTATGATTGTCTGATTTGTTGTTAATACGCCGTTTAATGAACAGGATACAATTAAAAAATCCACTTCAAAAATACAAGTTTTGGTTAGCTAACTAGCTATTCCGCCACTCAAACTGTTTCAGAAAATCACAATCAATGGGGTCTAACAATTTTCCTAATGAAATAAAACTCAGCAAAAAGAAACCATGCAAATCCTTTTGCTGAGGGGTTATATTTTTAGTACGATTGAAAATCTTGGAAAATATTGTCCCATTTATTTTCTGTTTATGTAAGAAATGGGTAAAATGAATTAGTTTCGGTGCTATACTATATTTAAAACTTGGAGGTGAACTTTTATGAAGAAAAATATCTTAATTTTAACAACGGCTTTATCCGCCTTAGGCTTCCTGGGGGCCACCACTCAAACAAAGCCTGCCCAGGCCTCAGCCCATTACTACTGGGTGAAGTCAATCAATCGTAATAACTTACCTTATCACGCTGCCAGTCAACGATCAGCCTACATTTACAATACCACCCACACCCAGAAATTACATAACCTTAAAAACTACCCACGGACAACCTGGTACGTTTCCAAGAGTATCATCATGCGTTCTAGTTACACGGGTAAGAAAGGTATTTACTATTACGTTACGAATGGTACCGGAAAGGTAAGCGGAGTTGTTTGGCGCGGCTACTTAACTAGTGGCACCAATCCTAATGGTGGAACTACGCCAAGCGACAATGATAATGGTAATTCAGACAATAACAACGGTACCGATACTAATCCAACTAACAGCCTAAGACAGGAACTAGCTGGATTCTTTGAAGGCACGGTTCCTGATTCACAACTGCAACAAATTGCTAATGAGTACCCCAGTTTTGTTAGCAAGTATAGTAATCCAGACAGTGGTGATGAATACTTTCAAATAATGGTCGCTAATAAATACAAAGATACTCAACAGTACATGACTTTCTTCTTTATTGGTAACAGTGGTAAAAATAACAAAGAAAAACAACAACAATTAAAGTCCGGTCAAATTTCATTCAAAAATTATGTGAATAATGTCGTTTATGCTGCTAACGGCAACGTTAGTTTCACAACCTTTAAAAATCGCTTAATTGGTGCCTATGCTTTTGACAAAAGCAGTCCAAATTACGGCCGCGGTGTAGTGATTCTTGAATATCCAAAGCAAGACCAAAAAAGTTCTAATTAATACGGTTAAAATCAAAAAAGTCTGAATGCTAAGTACTTCGGACTTTTTCTAACACTATCCTAATGGAGGTTATTCATTTGAAAAAACAACTAATTTTATTAACCGGTTTAATTGCCGGCTTCACCGGTCTGACCTTGGCAACTTCACCCCAATCCGTTAAAGCCGCTGGAGTTTATCACACCGTTAAATCCAAGACCGCTAACAATACCGCTTTTCATTGGAATGGCAGTACCAAAGCCTACCTCTGGAATTACAATTTAACCCAGAAGAAGCATCACTTAACCAATTACCCAAAGACCACCTGGTATGCATCGAGAGTCCTCAAAATGACCAATGGGACAAAAACCGGTATTTTCTATTATGTATCGAATAAATCCGGAAGTGTTAAAGGTTATGCTTGGAAAGGCTATTTAACCCGAGGCGCTTATTCTAGTAATAGTGCGGCCAATAATAACAATACAGACAAGAGTACCACTACAAACTGGGTGACGACAGACAATCCCGGTGGTATCCCACATCCTACTAAAAAGGAACTTAGCGCGCTTAAAAGCTCCTACTCAGATCCCTATGAAGAAGATGCTTATGACCTTGGAGTTACCTATTACCAAGACCTGCCAATCATCAAAGATTTTATGGGAACTATTTATAATAGTAAACTCAATTCTACAAAACCAGACGGCTCATCAAACACTAAATATATCAAAGTTTCAGTAAAACCAACTGACCAGCAAATTCAAGACCTAGCAAATGGATCATTAACCTTTAAACAATTTGTTCTTGCTGATTTAAACAAACAGCATATAGATCTATCAGCATATAAGAGCTGGCAAATTAACATGTCTAGTACGCCAATTTATCAAAAAGCCAATAAACAATACGCTTATCCAAAATTTGGTGATTATACAATTACCTTACTTGCCCCTCAGCATCAATAAAGAACGTCTGTAGAACTTAGATCACTGAGTTCTGCCAGCAATTTGTCCTAAATGATTTAACTAAACAGCATATCAACATTTCAGACTACAAAGGTTGGCAAATTGGGATGTTTAGTCAACCAATCGATCAAAAAAATTTTTTAAACTATGGTGAAAAATCAGGTATCGGACAATATGTGATTGCATTATACAATCCGAATAAATAAAAAATTGCCTACCAAAAGATTCCTGTTATGAACCTTTAAGTGTTTCATCAATACCGATAATATCTTTGACGATACCCGATACGTTGCCGTTGTATAGGCTAAGTAGTTCATTTGCTTATCCTCGAAAGAAGTCTGAATAATTAACTATTCAGACTTCTTTCTAACTCCACGCCAACGGTCCGATCTATAACAATATCAATCAATTGGTAATAATCATTTTTCTTACAAAAGCTTTCGGTAAGCTAAATTCGTTCCACTACTATAATTACAACCATGGAGGTACCATTTATGAAAAAAAGCATCTTGTTGTTAGTTTCTGTTTCAGCAGCCTTGGGAATTATTGGAACCTTAACTCCTGCAATGCCAGTCCAAGCTTCTACGCGTTACTATCAGGTTAAGTCAGTCAACCGTGACAATCTTCCCTATCACGCTGCGAGTCAGCGATCAGCCTATATTTACAACCCTACGCATACTCGTAAACTACATAATTTAAAGAACTATCCCCATACCACTTGGTATGTTTCCAAGAGTATGCTGATGCGTTCCAGTTACAGCAGTAAAAAGGGGGTCTATTATTACGTCACTAATGGTTCTAAAACAATCAGTGGGATCGTTTGGCGCGGCTATTTAACCGCTGGAGTCAATTCCAAAACGCCTGCGACTACTAATGGTAGTTCTAATACCGCCATTCTCAAGCAACAATTCAAAGAGTTTCTCGCCATGCCGCAACAAACAGCTGAGAACCAGGTAATGCAAAAAGTTAAACAGGATTTAGCAGGTACCTACACATTTGACACAAATCTAATGAACTATGCAGCTTACAACCAGCATTATGGACAAAACAATCCAACTATTAGCGATCCAAATTGGACTTCGATCCGTTCTAAGTTCGGTCTTGTAAAGGGAAATTATGCCGAAAGCTATGGCATTCCTGAAGATTATAACAGTAGTTGGTTTGAAGCAGTTAAATATAATCCTAATGTATCGGGAAATAGCTATATTAATGCCTTGGCAACCCCAATTGAGCATGGAATTAAATCCCTCGCTGCCAGTCACCCTGACTATCCTAAAGTTGGTTTTGGTCTCAATATTGGTCAACCATATACCTATTCTCGCTCATTCTCGAATTTAGTAATTGTGTCAAAATAATTAATGGAATTATGTATAGGGACTGTTCCAGAATCATAAACAGCCCCTTAGACATCTCATAAGAACTAAACGGGCGCTATTTAAAGTCATATTATCTGATTAAGACTCAAATTATACACAGACTCGTTTGACTACTTTACACAAGTGGAACCCCCAAACGCCCCCTTCTCTTTAATAAATGCCGCTGGACTTTATGCATATCCAATTTTTTTGTCATCTATTACTCTTACTTTTCGTATCTATCGTATTCTTATGATATGATTTGATAGGAAGTTTCACATGAAACAATTATCATCTGGAGGGTTTGAAGTGACTAAGTATAAAGTTCAATCATTGGTATTTATTCTCGTGGCTTTTATGTTGGGGTGTAATGAATTTATCGTTGTTGGAATTCTCCCCGACCTTTCGGCACAGTTTCACACGCCAATTTCAACCATGGGGTATCTGGTAACCATCTTTGCCATGGTTTATGCCGTCAGTGCGCCCTTTGTGACAATCCTGACCAGCCGATATAGTCGGTACAAAACATTATTAACACTGATGATTGTTTTTCTAATCGGGAATACGCTCAGTGCCTTATCGATTGGTTACCTAACCATGATGGCCTCCCGAATTATCACGGCAACCACTGCCGGATCAATCATTTCGTTAATTATGACTTTTGCGAGTACGATTGCCCCTCGTGATAAACGGGCATCCTTGGTATCATGGATTTTCGCTGGCTTTAGCATCGCTTCAGTCTTCGGTGTTCCAATTGGTGTCGCTGTCAGTACAAGCTTTGGTTGGCGCTACACATTCTGGGGGATTTCGATTATCAGTATATGTACCTTCCTATTGTTAACCCAGATTTTACCGAAAAAGGTCAAGCAAACCAAAAGTACCATCAAAAACCAGCTCACCATCCTACTGGATCCGCGGATCTACCATGGCGTGTTCCTCGTCCTGTTCACTGCCGCAACCATGTATGGTTACTATACGTATATCCGGCCACTGCTCACTACTTCAATGGGATTCAGCACTCAAAGCTTAAACTGGCTGCTGTTCATCATTGGAATCATGAGTATTTTAAGTAACCGGCTTTCCGGAATGATGGCCGAGAAGCCCAATAGCCTGCGGAAAATACCACCGTTTTATATCGCTGATATTATCCTATTAATCGTCTTTCCGTTTGCGCTTCACAGCAAAATTGCCGGCTTGGCAATCATCCTTATCCTGACCTTGATTGTGACGATCATTAACTCACCAGTCCAAATTCATTTCCTGAACCTTGCCGAGAAGGAATATCCACAATCCCTTGTATTTGCGTCATCCCTCAGTTCGATTTTCTTTAACTTCGGAATCTCGCTGGGATCAGCAACTGCTTCCAGCATGGTCGGAATCGTCGGTCTGGATCGAATCAGTATTGGATCGGTGGTCTTTGCGGTTCTATCGCTGGGATTCCTACTTCTGATTAACCGGGCAATTCGAAAAGGATTTACGGCTAAGAAAACCCATTAGATTTCAAGTCTGGCGCACAATCACTCAACGTTCAAATTAATTGCTTTCACCCATATTTGAATTAAACTGAGTTTGTAGAACTTACAAACGAAGGAGCGGTTATGATGAAAGCATTTGGTTACGAAAAAAATGGCGGTCCAGACGTATTTCAGGAATATGATATTCCGACACCAGAAATTAAACCAAACCAGATTTTGATTAAAACTGAAGCATTTAACTTAAATAATTTTGAAGCCTTACAACGGGCAGGAGAATTCAAACCAACTGACCATCGTATCATCCCCGGCCGTGATGTGGCAGGCTTCGTTGAAAAAGTCGGCGCAGAAGTCACTGGATTTGATATTGGTGACCGGGTAGTCGCCCATGGTCATCATTCCTATGCCGAGTACTCAGTTGGTGAAGACTCCAACACCGTCCTGATTCCAAGTGGCGTGCCTTACATGGCCGCCGCAGGAATCGTTACTCCCGGGCTTGCCGCATATAAGGGCGTTCACCTGTTTGGCAAAGTTCAACCAGGTCAAACCGTTATTGTGAAAGGGGCATCCGGCGGTGTTGGTTCCCTGGCCGCTCAAATTGCCTTGGACGTGGGTGCCAAAGTTATCGGCATTGGTTCAAGTGCCAACGAAGAATACGTCAAATCACTGGGCGTTGAGAAATACGTTGCCTATGATAAGGAAGATCCTTCAGAAGTATTGGCAGACACCGCTGACGTTGTCATTGATGCGGCCTTGAATGGCAATGGTGCCGAAAGCGACGTCCAAATCGTCAAAGATGGCGGCATTATTGCCAGTGTGGCCGATAACGATGCCCCAACCGAGAAGAAAGTTACCTTTAACCATATTCATCCAACTCAAGAAATTTCGGATGACGATGCCTTGAACGCCATGCTCAAGCTGATGGCAGCCGGTAAGCTCAAAATTCGAATCGGATACAAGCTGCCGTTCTCACTTGATAGTGTTATTAAAGGCCACCAGTTACTTGATTCCAAGCATGCTGGCCGGATTATCATTGCAAAATAACGTAAACAAACAAAAATTAGTCAAAGATTAGTCAAAGATTAGATCCAGTTAATGCGGCTTGAATTTCAGTTCTAACCGGATCTTTTTCTACGCCTGAGCAAGTATGAAGATGATGTGATTAGTAATTTCATGAGGGCCTCACTTCAGGGCGAACCGGCTACCGGAATCAGAACATGGCACTCATGATATTTGCGCACATCAATCCCGAGAAGTTATCATGTTTCCAATAGACAGTAAAACGACTCAACATCTAATAAGGTGTTGAGTCGTTTTGCATGAAGCTTGTGAGATACCTAACCTGGATAAACTGATGGAACCGCAAAATTAAAGACGAACAGCTTTCGAACTTTGAACACTGATCCCTGGGGCACCGTTATATCTAAGCTTCTATAAGAATATTTACTTTGAATAACATAAATCGTGGCCTTTAGTTCATGACGCCGACCGTCAATTTGAATGGGATCACATTGCATAGCTTTTACAGGATGCCCCGAGAACGCAATTGTCAACCGGACAGCGTTTTTCGGTGATATTGTTCATACTATAAATAATAACGATACAATCACAAGGATTGAATATATGACCTTTCGTGCTAAAGACCGTGGATGCTTATTTTTCAAACCTATATCCCCATTTCAACTACCCGTAATATTGATCAGCAGTAACAGCAATATGAAATACTCCTAAATAAGTCCTTATAGCAAAGGTTGAGGTATGAACGCCGGTTGTCCTATCCTTATAGGCAAACTTTTCGGGAACATAATATACTGGTATTTCCAACGATTTGCTTGTTTTTGGAGCATATTTTGGGTTGCACTTAAAAGCTGAAATCGGTGATACTCCATGAGCCATCATGTTCGCTCGTACCGCATTCTTTGTAGACACCGTGAGGAAAATGATGACAAGCAACAGGGTGATTATTATTCCATATAAACTTCTTTTCAGTATTTTTTTCATCGCTTAGATCCCCATTTCAATAACTCGTATTTTGTTAGTCTTTGCGAGACCTGTTAATGATTTAATTTTAGTTAGGGGCGCAAATAATCTATTTTTATTATGAGATGTATAGTAGACCATGTGTTTTGCAACCTTAGACACAGTGACAGTGTGATGCCAGCCATCCTTCTTGGAATGCAATTGAATTACATCCCCGACGCGCACATGTGCCATCACTCTCCGAAAGCTACTAGTCACGAAATGAGGCCGATGCTTTGTTCCAGCCCAATACTTATAGAATCCCTTAACTGTTGTCCAACTCGTAGAATAGTTCCAATGTTTCCTGAGGCCAAACAAAGTCGACTTAGCATGCCTACAATACCACTTGGAATGTTTGGTTGAAATCCGATTCCCTGACCCAAAATGCTTTCTTGCATGCTTATCTCTTGAGGTCATACCACCAGCAGCATGCAGTCGGTCTTGGGAAGCCCAATTAGTACAGTCACCACGTGCAAATGTCCCACTAAAGTTGGGATATTTTTTGTCATAGTGCTTATAATGCTTTCTCTCATACTGAACTTCTCTACGTTGGTTCTTATCCAACTTTTGCCCCTTTTTCCAAGTTGTCTTATACGGCTTGTGCTTCGTCCGATTACTTGGCTGAAATTGGCCAACAGGCTTAGCCGCTTGCTTGGAATAATGATCGAATTTCGAGTTCCTTTCCTGTTTACTCCCACTTTCAACTTGCGAATTAGTGGAATGGACACCCTTTGTCGATCCAGTGTTCTGGTTTGCTGTGTTACTCTGACCAGAACCACTACCTGTTATATACTGCTAGTCAAGTGCGTGTTTATTAAACTGATAAATTCGATTTTGCTGTTAACACCCTTACCATCATGGTAAGCAATGTTCACGTACATGTTGGCTCCTAACTGTAGGCCTTCTGTTTCAATTGAATAAGCTGACCAGTGACCGTTGTTAAGTGTTACTACTTTAGCGCTAGTTTGCCCCCAAAGGATCTTGGCAACTTTCGTTGGATCACCAGGGTCACCACTCGAAATATAAACGGCTTTACCATCAAAGACCTCAATATGATTGCTTTGCTAAGGAGTTGCCTAATACTTAACCGGATCTCGCAGCCAATACTTATATGTCACTGAATAAACCCACTTATGATGGCCAAGCTTGTAATAGTATGAATATTCCGGTATCTTGTGGCCATGTCGCATCACAATCTTTAAGTAGTTATACTTTGACTGCAGCAGCTTGTCGTGGTTGTTGTACCGATAAACTATTGTCCGAGACTTCAACAAATACCTATACTGAATGTGCTTATCCGAACTGAAGTATTCCTTTCGGTAGCCACCTTCATAATTTCCCCACCCAGTGGGACTATACTTCACAACCTTGTGTTTATATGGCTGACCAAGCATATCTGAATATGCTGGTTTCCATTCCATCTGTGCAGCAGATGCTTGATCAGTTCCTTCAAAGGCCAGAATGGTGATGATACCGAACACTCCAAAGAATAGTAGAGCAGTTGTTCTTTTCACTCATTTCTCTCCTTTCCGTCTAAACACTTAAGAATCAGGTGTCACCCCTACGTTGAATTGCTACAACTTCGGGATAATATGGTCGGCAATCTTAAAAACCGACACCTGCCGGATCTTAAACTGGGTGACCATATATGACTCATCACTTGAATCGTACCCATCCTTATACGGGATCGTAAACACAGGCTGATGAAATGCACGGCTTTGAACCTTGGTATACTTCGGGTCACATTTAATTGCAGTCACGGGATGACCATCGAGTAAAATCCGTACCCGAACGGACTCCTTTGACGAAAGAGATAGTAGCAATGTCATCAAGACAAATATCATAACCACTGCTGCCAACACCTTAATCGATTTGATTATTAACCGTAGAAACTTCATTTGTCAATCCTCCACCTTATATTTTTCGTTTTGAAACATGGATTACACGAAACTTGATGATCTTGTTACGACCTCTTCTGAAATGTCCTTTGTTACATTTTCTCAGCGGTTTATTGAACACGTTTGCCGTGTGACAAGAATAATATACTTCGTGCCTAGTCTTTTTTGTAATGATAGCGGTGTGAAACCATTTTTCCGACTTATCTTTAAATTGAATTATGTCCCCTAACCGAGCGTGGTGTATTACGTATGATTGCTTTCGCGTTGAAAAATGCTTCAAATGCTTATACTTCGTCCAGTATGTGTAGAAGCTGTTAACATTTACCCAACTTTTCGAAACTCCGGCCTTGATATAATGATTGTATCGATACTTCTTCCCTTTTTTGTTGCAGTACCACCTGTATGGATCGTGACAAGTTCCCTTTCCAGCCACCCAATAGTGTCTTAAACCTCTCTTTGTTTTTTTATATCCACGTGATGCCATGTATTGAGATCCAAAGTTTGTGCAATCATCACCCCATCTTGGATACTTCTTGTTGTAATGGTGGACATGCCGCTTGACGTAACTCAATCCGTGTTTAAGGCTGGGAGATTCTCTCTTACTAGTTAACTTATGGTGCATGCGCACTTTGTTATGTGCATGCAATGATACATACTTATTTGTTGGATTAATTCGCACAGACTTTGTGGCAACAGTATTATGGAGTTTTGAGGTGCTCCCCGTCTTCCCAATAGTAATCGAGCTTCTAGTAGGAGCTTTCTGTGAAACCGACCCGGATTCTTCTGACTTATTCATAGCCGATGAAGCTGGACCGTATCCACCATTGGTTTGTGTGTCAGGCTTAGAAGCCGCTTGGCCCTGTGGATTGTTAGCAACTGTTGCAGAACCATCACCACTATTAGCTGTAGCACCAGCTGTTGCTCCACCAGTAGAGATTCCACCACCATTGTTGTTGACTCCTCCCCCGCCGGTGTTCCCGCCAGGAATATAACCCCCTCCACCATTATTATTGTTATCGTTGTTATTATTATCATCGTTATTGCCACTGTTATTATTCTGATTTTGATCAGTCGTAACCGGAGTATACTGACTCAAGTCATGCGCTGACGCACCTGTGGTGCTGACCAACAACAATGACAGTAACGAAATACCAACTAAACTGAAAGCTCTAAACAAATACTTGTTCGGCTTCACCGTTATTATCCCCCCCTAGAATATGTTAAAGCAAGTTTCTGATGGTTGAAATAACCTCATAGATTGAGTTAACAATTGCCGTTCCCTGACCCACAGTATTAGAAAAAGCACCTGTGATATCATGGATTGCATGGCCTTTATTCGCAGAAATTTGCGATAGGTCAACTAAGGTTGCATCAGTCTCATTTATTGACTTTGCCCCCCTAAAGAACTATACCATTTAAGAATGCACTTAAAACATTCGACTTCCTTAATAATGGAAACTTGGATATAAATTAATAAGTATGAGGAGAATTCAGAATAATGAAATTCAAGAAATATCTTAATAACATTTTGAAAAAGATCTGCACCTATAAAGTAACTGCAGAGGATATCAGTTCTTGGACTTTTTATATTCTTCTTGTACTATTTTTTAGTATTGCGTTAAACACTAACCTGTCATTACTTGAATATTGGTTGGGTCTTTTATTCACATTTGGGCTAATCTGGCTGTTCCAACCCGGAACCCGAATTAATAAAAAAATTTTGAGCCTCTTTAATAGACATAACAATTATCCAGATAACTAATCCTTCATTTTTTTGCTTTCTAGGTATTGTGATACGTACATATATTTACTTAAAACGTTGTTGTAATTGATTAATCCGCAAAACGAGAACCACACAGAAAGTTATCCGCTATTTCAGTGTGATCTAAGAAATGCTACTTTGTGCATAACTTTTACGATATCTTACACCCAGTACTGGAACTCGAAGGATTTAATCGGACTGCTCTGACTCGATGACTGATTCAAAACCAAATGATATTCGATTGGACAGAACAAAGAAGTTAGAAAAAGCTCATTTATAGTCTTGTAAAAATCTGTCTTTGGAAATTTTTTTGGCAATGCTGTTTACATAATCTTTGGGAAGCCCTTTTGGTGTATGCCCTTTAGTCACAATATCGTAACCAACGTGAATTTGTAGGTTAGCTTTATTAGGGCGGACAAACCACCACACATTTTTTCTTATGTTTGTTTCATAATCACCAACTAATATATAACCAGTATGAAATTTCATGTAAACTATATGATTTGCCCCAATTTTCTTACCGTCATGGTTAAAAAGAGAAAAGGTGTCCTTTGTACCATGGTAGTAATTCCAAGCTGTACTGCTATTGCGCGGCTCCTGAGTCACCCAGTAGGTATTGACTAGTGCTCTTGGCATTCCAACTTTTGTATCGCTAGCATGTGCAACTCCAGAGATCATCACTAAGAGTACTGCTATAACAGAAAACGTACATAGAATCATTCTTGTAATTTGTTTAAACATCTTATAATCTCCTCCTAACTGAAATCATTCCATTAAACTTCATTTGAAGCAACCGATGAAGCAACCGATTGAGTGCCTTGTACTTCTCTAAAAATAGATTTAATTTCGTCAATTTTACATACTTTTTACTTTACCACCACATCCACCAAGGTCTCTTCTTCCTTATCTTAATAATTTTATACTTCTTAACAAAAGATTGGGTGCGCACAGACTTCCCTAAAAAACCGCGACGTCCTTTATGCCTATATGCCCAAATAACATCTTTATATTGTGAAACATACTTGTTTGCCCTGTGAAGTGATTCAGCATGCATATAATTATTGCCTCTCTTCAAATCTGGTGCAAGCATGCCAGCAATAAACGATGCCATACTTTTACTCATATGTCCTTTTGCTTCAAGCTTACTAGCCACGTAGTCACTGATTACAACCGATCCCGCTTTACTAATATATTTGGGAATGTTTACTACATAAGACCTTTTCTTACGAACTCTCCACTTTCCCTTGGGCTTTGGAGCAACACGCTTCTCTGCCCAATAATACTTTTTGTGATGAAAAATGCCATTTGCATGGGCAGCATACTTATTTAATAGCTTTGACTTTGCTTGTGTTTCACGCTGATTTACGTGCTCATACCGCTTTTGTGAATTGCTTACGGATCTTATCCGATCATTTTGACTTTCTTTTCTTGAGACTTTTTTGGGGCTTTGTTTTTTTGGCTTTGTGGATGCTGTTTGGGCAGATTTATCGGTACTCGTTTGTGCATTGCTGCTTGAATTGCCATTTTGCTCCGCACTTGAACTTGTATTAACTGTATTTCCAGTAGTAACTGTATTACTATTAGTTGTCTGACTTTGATTTTGGGAATTTGTTGCCACGGTTGCTGAACTGCTCCCATTATTAGTCGTAGCACCAGCCGTTGCGCCACCAGCAGAGATTCCACCACCATTGTTATTATTACTGCTTCCCCCTCCAGGAATTCCTCCCGGAATATAGCCGCCTCCACCATTATTATTGTTATCGTTGTTATTATTATCATCGTTATTGTCACTGTTGTTATTCTGGTTTTGATCAGTCGTAACCGGAGTATACTGACTCAAATCATGCGCCGACGCACCTGTGGTGCTGACCAACAACAATGACAGTAACGAAATGCCCACTAAACTAAAAGCTCTAAACAAATACTTGTTCGGCTTCACCGTTATTCTCCCCCTCTAAATCAATTTAAAGCAAGTTTCTGATGGTCGAAATGACTTCGCAGATTGAATTAACAATTGCCGTTCCCTGACCAACTACATTCGAGAAGGCACCGGTAATGTCATAAAGTGCTTGGCCCTGGTTAGCAGAAATTTGAGATTCCGTTAACTGTGGCTGCAGCTGAATGTTGGCGTTTTGAGCATCTTGGTTAGCTTGTGCTTCGGTCGGAGTAATTGTCGGTTGTGTCTGAGGACTTTGCGTATTAGTCTGTTCGGCAGCATTGTTGCTTGTTGCTGGACTAGTTGGCGCAGTCGTCGTAGTGGTAGTTGAATTATCACTAACTGGCTTCGGCTGCTTAGCCTTCTTGGTATTCTTAGCGACCTGTTTTCGAATTATTTGCTGCTTAAC
The DNA here is from genome assembly GCF_007989105.1 of Lentilactobacillus kefiri. Classification (GTDB taxonomy): domain Bacteria; phylum Bacillota; class Bacilli; order Lactobacillales; family Lactobacillaceae; genus Lentilactobacillus; species Lentilactobacillus kefiri. The sequence goes on from NZ_BJVK01000042.1 coordinate 15,429, forward strand.
AGTTTTCTTGCCATGCTTATTCTTCTTGACCTTATAGCTGGTTGTAGTTTCTTTATATTCTGTTGATCGAGAAACACTCTTCTTCTCTTTGGGTGTTCGGGTTGATGTCCCCACATCACTCTTGAGACTTACGTCTTTCTTCACAGTTGGCACAGTCGAATTGTTATTAGATGTTTGTTTAACACTGACACCTACACTTCCGGTTGAGTAGGATATGCAATATGAAAGATAAGTAAATATGTTTTGACGGTAAACATTCTGACGTCAGATCCATATCCAACGGAATAGGCATACTTTTCAGGAATTATATAGACATTTTCATGAGTATACTTACTGGCTCGTTCATCATACTTGGGGTTGCATTTTACAGCTGCTGGAAATGAGGAACCAGTTATGGCCATCGTCGTCCTGACAGCATTCTTAGAAGGCACCGTTAACAACACAGCTAGGGTCTGTCTGGAAACTA
>NZ_BJVK01000043.1 GCF_007989105.1 Lentilactobacillus kefiri
GACCAGCCATTGCGCTAAGCAATGATCTAGTCTGTCAGACAAGTAACATGACGATTGTGGCTCCAATTAGCAGTACCAAGCGTAATTTTCCAATGTATCATCGACTAACTAGTAGTCAAACAGTATATGGAAAAGTATTATTAGATCAAACCATAGCCTTAGATTTACGGGCAAGACATGTCACTGATGAAACTATTGTCGATCATGTATCGCGTGAAGAACTAGAAGAAATAATCACTTTGTACAAATTATTGTTTAGTATTGATGACAAATAGAAGAAGTCATTTCTTTAATATTAAAACAAATAACCCCCAAATCTATATTATAGATTTGGGGGGTTATTCTTTCAATGTTTTCGAGGGGTTATTTGGAACTTATAGCCCCTGAAAGCGACTAATAAATTTATATATTAATGATAATTAATATAAATATTCTAAAGATAGATTAATTACTTATCTATTGCACTAATTACCTCTTGAACTAATATTGATAATTTATTATCAATATAGTTTTCAATATATTCTAAATCTAATTCCCCCTCACTATCTACTGGTAATTCAAGAATTGAAGAATTAAATAATTCTTCAAAATTTCTGACTAAGTCGCCCTTATAAAGCTCACTATATTTATTAAAGATGGTAGTAAAATACAAAGCAATTTTAGCATTAAATTTTGTAAATAATTTCTTGTTAGGAATAATAGATCTTGTAAATTGCCCTGCATAAAATGAAGTGTCCATATAAAAGAAACGCATGCCCATCAGTCCTACAGCTAAAACATTACCTGGCATAAGATGTTCATCATCATAATAATGTGTGTATCCAGCAATTCCATTTTGATCTACAGTTCTTGTAAAATAAGGATATTTCCCATTACTAGAAAATGTCAAACTATCCTTATTCAAAGAGGGATTCTTTCTTACTGAAAATAAATCTCCTGCCTTAAATTCATCAACATCTGTGCTGATATTTTGTTCTATTAATTTTTTGTACAATTTTTCAGAGCTGCTTAAAATATGAGTTATTTTCCAAGTTTCATAAGGTATAATGCTCGAATAAAAGTCTCGCTCTTTTAGTTTAGGGTCAACAACTATATGTTGGTCAAAATTCCAATCTTTTCCGCTAAGCGGATCTACAGTATCTTCAAAATATGTTTCATTTTGTTTTAAATATTTTGAGTTGGAAATTCCATTCTTAACAACTTTAATTAATTCATCATACCGTTCTTTGGCTGTTCCATCATCTTTAAGATTAGAAGCAGCCTTTTTCCTATTCGTACGAGTATAACCATCTTTACGAAAGTCAATGAATTTTACGATATCATCATTAGCTTGTGGTGTACCCACTTCAAACAAATAAATAGATGTTTGAACATTTGTTTTAAACAAATCTGTAGGCATTTTTATTGATGCTATTAGTCTTGATTTTTTCATTATTCGCGTATTAATATCTACAGCTTTACCATTTCCAGCAGAGTCCTGAACAATAACAGCTGCTCTACCATGAACCATTTTATTTAAAGCTTTTTCAACAAAAATCATTCCATTTCCCTCCGCAGAATATGGAGGATTAAGTAAAAACACATCCGCAGGAAATTTACCAGTATTTCCATATGCATAATTACCATTGAATTGGGTCAAACTGTTTTTATTGATAATATTTGATGATCCATCTCCCATAAGAATCATATTTAAAACTGCTAAAACATATATGTCTGGGAGCTTTTCAATTCCAAGCAAATGATAATGCTTAATTTCAATAATCTTATTTTTTTGTTCTACTGGGGAATGTATATTGTTATATACGTCCTCAATCATCAAATTCATAGCAGAAATTAAAAATCCACCGGAACCAAGTGCCCAGTCCCAAACATATGAATTCATGTTTACTCGTGTCAACTTGGCCATAAGATCTGTAGTCTGTCTTGGAGTTAATACTACGTCATTAGTATCACCATCAGGAACATCTACCCAATCGTTCATTATATTAAATAGTTTTCCAGTAAAATCTATGGTCCCTGTCATATGATAAGCAGGTATTAAATAATTAAATATTTGCGTATAGGCTAATTTTAATGGAGATTCATTTTTTTGAGAATCCTTAACCCCTAAATTGCTAAATTTGATTGGTTGTCTTAACGCATTTAGCAGTTGTTCTTGTTTTACTTTAGGAATGTTAGTGTTCTTGAGAAAATTTTGCACTTTTCGCATTATTAAATCTCCATCAGTATTACCATCTTCTGTATCACCAGTTAAGTCAAGTGGTTTTAATGGCTTAACTAGATAATTGTCATTATTATCTTTAACTCCTAAAGCAGCCATTATGGAAGCGGCCACAACAAAAATTCTTTGTCCCGTCCTAATTCTTGACTCTTGCCTTAAAAAATCATTTAGCTTTTTTAATACTCTATTTAGTCTTTCATCATCCTCAAGAAGCTTATCGTGGAGTTCTTTAGGATCCAATTGAACATCATGAATATGCTTAATTAATATATTTTGGCCTTCTTTGTTTAAAAAAGTTAAATCATTATATTGGTCTACAAGAATGGGCAAATCTGGATTTTTTTTATTAAGAATATAAGCTTTAACTTCGTAATTCGGCTTATCTGAAGAATCAATATACCCATTAACTCCAACTGCGAGAGCTTCATTGAATTCAGTTTTTTTGATCACGGCACTGGCATAATAGCAGGATCCATTTACAGCATAGTTGGGAATAGCCTTTTTAAAATCATATGTTCCATCTTCATTTTTTAAAATGACGTTATTATATTTAGATAAATATTCTAATTTATTCTTAGTCCCCTTATATTCGATTAATACAGGTATTTTTGATAAACCGTTATTTAATATTAATTGTGCATCTGGTCTTGCAATCCCATCCCCTCCTCTTTTTGTCATCATATTTTTTAATGCTTTTTCAATATTTATATCAATAACTCCCTGTTGAATTGCATATTTTTGATTTAATTTTACAAGCTGAGAATTTGCCCAAAGTTCAACATTTGGTTCTATACTTTTTATCATTAAAATCGTCATCCTTTATATAAAATTAACTATTGTAATTAAATACCTTAATTCCAGAAATGCCACCAACCATTATTGGTTTTGCTCTTAGATACTTTCTTTTTCCTATTCCGATATTCATCAACTTTGTTTCCGTTTTGCTTGTCGTTTTTATCCTTTCTGTGGCTGGTATTATCACTATTCGACAAGGTATCGTCCTTGTCGTTTGGTTGTTGCTGTTGAGTTGCACTAGGAGGTTCAAGCAAGCCACTCAATTTCTGAACGTGTTCTTTTAATCGATGGTTTTCTGCAACCGTTGCTATCTGTAATTTCTGTTGCTGGTCTAAGGCTTGTTGTAAATTTGAAATTTGTTGATCTTTAACATCAAGTTGTTTCAGTAAGATATTATCAATATTTTTGTCCTTGTCGTTTTTATCTTGCTGATTTTGTTGTCGTTCTTGTCGTTTTTTCTTGTCAAAATTAGCAAGCAGTTTAACGCCTTGATTGTCTATTTCTAGATGGTTTTTGACTTTATAAGTGTGTTCACTTCGAAAGCCATTAATGCTATTAATACGTTGATTGATAGCCTGCTTTGATAATCTTAATTCTTCTGAAAGTTGTCGAATAGTCTTGCCCAATAGTTTCACCACCTAATTAATCCGCCTTAAATTATAAGTTAAAAACGACAAGAACACCAATCGACAAGTAAATCTTAAACTTGTTGTCGTTCTTGTCGTTTTTTAGACTAGGTATCAATATTCAAGCTAAACTATAATTAATCTGGTTCTGGTTGTTGCCACCAATGAATGTTGCTTTAACAGCAAATAGCCCAAATTAACAACAACTAAAGTTTGCAGCTAGTTTTTTCCTAATGGCTTGTTTTGATACACCAAATTCGTCAGCAAGCTCTTTAATAGTTTTAGGCATGGTTTCCAAACCCCTTTCGGAGTTCAGCAAGTGCTTCTTTTCGTGCTTGATCTCTTATTTTTTTATCATGTTCGATCTGCTTTTCAGCCAATGCTTGTTTTTTCAGTTGTTCCTAAAGGTAAGCATTTAACTTTGTCAATTGCACGCCACTTTTCTTTATCTGATAATTCACTATTATGCTGAATGTTAAAGAGTTTTTGACGCTCATCTTGGAATTTTCCTTGAGAAAAATCATTTGCGTCTTTTCTTTCAGGTTTCCAAGTAAAAGAATAACCGATAACTGGTTTCCCCCGGCCTTTACCATATTTTCTCTAATCGTTAGACCTCTAAAAAGCGGGGTTAATTCCTCTCTAATTGGCTTAATAACTTTTTTATCAACATTTGAAGGACTATTCCAATAACTTTTAGGTATATCAAGCAATTCAAAAAAATCTTCTTTAGAGAAATAAGAATAGCCAGTAGTTCGAAATTGCTTAATTAGACGAAACATTGTTTTTGCATAACTGCTTTTTAAATTTCTAAATTCTGTTAAGGCATAACGAACCCAACTTTCCAAATCGTTTAACAAGTGCAACGCTTTGGGATAAATTTGGATATCAACATAAGGTTCTTCAGCCTCACCCTTAATTTCAAACTCGGTAAACATGACAAAAAATTCGCGATTTAAGCCACTCTTACTTCTTCGACCAAACTTAAAGCTGAACGTCCTTGGTAAGTTCGCCGAGCAATGACAATTTTTTTAAAACTTGTTCCAATAAAGAATCAGCCGTAGGCTCAGCTTTAGTTGACCAAATTTTGTAATAGTTGTAAACTGACCGCCATTCTGGGAAATCACCGAGGACTTGACGCCATTGGCAATCGGTTTTCAAGACATATAGGACCGCACAGAAGACCTCGTAGAGGTCATATTTTCGAGGCTTAGTTCGCTTACGAAAATTTTCTAAAGCTGGTCGAATTAATTCAAATTGTTGCCGAGTAATATTGCTGGGATAATTTTTCATAGCTTAAACTCGCTTTTTACATAGAAGTATATCAAAAATCATAGATCTTGGACAGCTTCTAAGATAATGTTGACTTATTTTTTAAAAAAGTAGGCAATAGCTCCGCCTGTTAGAATTGGTGCTCCCATACTCTTTATAAATGTATCAAGAAAATATCCACTGTCTTTTTTTATAGCAGCATTTATTACAATTAACATTGATAAGAGAAACATAAAAGCTAGGGTTGCCCAACTCATTGCACTTGTGGTTGATTGGTCAGCAGTATTCTTTTTTGATTTTCTAGCACGTTTTCGACTTTCTCCGTTTCGGTTATTCATTATTTAAACAACTTCCTTGCTGATTCCAAAGTATCAGGATTCTTCTTACTATAACTTTTTATATAATTTTCAAGTAGTTTGTTAGCGATAGCATTAACACTGGTTTCCTTTAGGGATGCGATCAGCTTAATATCTCTAGCAGTTGCCGGCGTAACCAGCAAACCCATGCGTTCGCTTCGTTTCTGTTCAGGAGCTTTATGTCTAACAACATTTCTTTTACCAGTGGTCATAACTTCTGGTCGGTCTGGTTCTGTACTAATTTCATCCTGTAAAATGTCGGCAGGGTTTTCCATTTGGGTAAAGTCTTTTTTCTTTGCTTGCATCATAGTAAACCTCCTAAAAGTTCATTGATAAATTCATTGATGTCATTTGTTACTTTAGCTTTAGGCGCATAAGTAAAGATGTTGGTACGTTTGCCCTGCGCTTCCTTGATAGCAATTGCTTCCCTGATCTTATTCTTAAAGACTTTTGTTTGTAGCCGTTGACTGGTTTCATTAAACATGTCCGTAATGGCTTTAGTAAATTTGGTTCGAGTATCGTAACGTCCAATCAGAATACCGGCAACTTTTAAGTCAGGATTCGACCGCCGTTTGATTGATGAAATTGTCCGTGCAAGCTGTCCCAACCCTTTTAAACTGTAAATGTCTGCCTGCGTCGGAACTATCACATAATCCGAAGCGGTTAAAGCATTCAGTACAGCGATGCTTAATGCGGGCGGTGTGTCTAAAATGATAAAATCGTAATTCTCTTTAACGTCCTTCAAAGCATCATTTAAATTGTATTGGGTGTCGATCAATTGCTTACGGGCAATCTGAACATCTAAGGTCGCAAGGTTCGGGCTTGCAGGAACTAAGTCTAATGAACCTTTTGCATCCGGCATGTCTGCATGAACAATCGCATCCTTAATATCAATATCCTGTAAAAGAAGTTCAAATGTTGTTTCCTTTGGGTCATATTTTAAATTGGTGGAATAGCTAGCGTCTGCCTGTGCATCTAAATCAACCAACAAAACCTTGTACCCTCGATCAGCTAACCCATAGGCTAGGAATAAAGACGTTGAGGTCTTACCTGTTCCGCCTTTTTGATTAGTAACTGTAATTGTTGTCGTCAAAACTTCATCCCCTTATCTGTACCAACATTAGTATATGCTAATATTATAACGTTAGTATGTTTGCATATCCTTACCAAAAATAGCATTATCAACACGATTGCTACTTTTATTCTTAATTGCGGTTAAATGATGCGCATAGATTTCGGTTGTTTGGAGGTTAGCATGTCGTAATAGCTGTTGAGTTTCCTCTAGCGTGCCACCATTCAAAAGGTTTAGGGTCGCAGCCGTGTGTCGTGTACTATGTGCCGTTAAACGATCACTATTGAACCCTGCCTGCTTAAAACAGCTTTTAACTGTTCCACTGATACTTCTGGTTGTTAAACGTTGTCCAGCGTTGTTATGACTGGTAGAAGTAAACAACGGTTCTTTAGGGGATATGTTGCCCCGTGCCTTCAAATATTCTCGAATGGCATTTTCAACATGTTCCGGCATTCTTACCGGTGCATCTTTTTCATCGTGTCCCTTACCTTGTACATATAGAACAGTTGTGTCGCCACTAGCCCGCATATCTTCAATGTTTGAACGAGATACTTCAACCGTTCGCAGTCCCATTGTCAGCATTAAAACCAGCATTGCATAATCACGTTCGCCTTTAACAGACGTCCGGTCGATCGCTAACAGTATTTTTCTAGCCTGCTTACTGGTTAGATAATCCTTCTTATGTTCGGTACTAATGCGAACACCTTTTACATGTTTCGCAATATCTCGATAGATACCGGCTTCTTCAGTCCATTTAAAGAATTGCTTTACTGCCATGATGTAGTTTTGAACTGTTGTCGCTCGCTTACCGGCATCCTGTAATTCCTTCCGGTATAACTTCACATCTTCCGGCTTTGGCTGTTGAATGTTATGCTCCTGCGTAAACTTGAACCACTGTTTTAAGGATGTCTTGTAAGTCCGTAGTGTGTTTGGGGTAGCGTCAATGAATGCCACAAACATATTAAAATAATCACGTTGATTGGTTGGATTGAATGTCGTTAAACCATTACGATCATTCTTATTAACCGGCATTACTTCCGCTTCAATAATTTCCCCTTTGTCCATACTCTTACATCCCTTCTATCCTAGCTTAACTTTTACAAACATTATAACATACCAATGTTAGTATATACATATATTATAATAAACCAACATTAGTATATCGGTACATCTACAATAACAAACAAAAAGCTATCCTGACATGAATACAAGATAGCTTTCTTTTTATCCCAATATCTTTTTAAGTTCAGCACTGTTACTAAATTCCCTTAAAGCAATCAGGGCAGGGATGATTAATTCTTCACACATTCCGCCAGCTTTTATCAAACGGATAGTTTCAGATAGTTGTTGATAGCCCAACTCGCTGCTTTTTAGGTAAACACTCATATTTCGACCTTCAGAATGTCTGTCAGCCATTGCTTTGCTGTTCTTATAAATTATGCCGGCAGTAGCCTTAAATGGCTTAGACGGCGTTTTATGGCTGTTTTGTGTTGTGCCTTCGTCTACTAAGTTTCCAAAGTCTAATTTCATGTTCTACCCCCTGTATTTTGGCAAATGTGTAGAAGCCGGTTCAAGGTTTATATTATTATTGTCCCAAAAATCAATAGAAAGTTGGCATCAATACATGACAATGTTCAGTACAGTTCGAAATCTTTTTAACAAGCTAACCGGTTTCGATCAAGTGATTAGTCTTACCGTCCTATATCTGCTGTCGTTCTTTTTCAGAGGGCAACTTAAAGCGTATCAGTCAGCGTTTCAATCCTATGTAGCACATAATCAACTAACAATTACAACTTTAGTGATGCTGTTCGTTTGCTTCTTAATTGCAATGGAATTGATTTACTACGGCTGTTGTGCGATTACTTACCGGCGTGCCTGCCAAAAGATAAAAACATCGTCTGAAGAAATTGATACACAAGCTCTCGTAGATAAAATAATCTCTGCTTATGTTGAACCAATTTACGCCCTTAATCGACTGTTTATGTTACCTATCATGGCTTATTTATTAGCATCAAATTTAATCGGTTTTCATTTAACAGCTTTGTTTGCTTCCTTTAGCACTGCTGATTATGTTGCCTTAACAGTTGCAATCATTAGTATTAGTTGTCACGTCCTACCGTCATTGAAAAACTTTGTTTGGCGACATCTATCTTTCGAATAACGTCTTATACTGCTTTTCATCAATAATTTCAGAGGTTTCGGTATTCCGGTATAAATACTCGCCGTTTTTAGCTGATGTAACTTCCCAACCGTCCATAATTGGTAACATATCGCCTGCATTCACTTTTAAAGTTGCTGTATCAATTGTCGTCTTAGGCTCTTCAGAATTGCCCTTTGGGGATGCTTCAGGGTCAAGATAGAAGTTGAACATTGGATAGTACGCAAAGTCCAATGTATCGCCGGTTTGCCCGTTACGGTTCTTTAGAATAACTGCTTGAATTTCACGACATTCCTGCGCCTTCGCATGGTTGACATCAAAGCCTTCCTCGCCTGTTCCTGTAAGCTGAAGTCCAATTAAAACATCAGAACTATATTCAATGTCGCCGGATTCCTTAAAGGACTTCATGCTTACTTTGGTGTTGTAGCTATCACGGTTAAAGCTACTGATCGTAATTACAGGGATGTGATGCTTGGTAGCAAGTTTCTTCATTGCATTAACGGAAGTCGTTACATTTGCCTTATCGGTTGCACTTGGTTCTTCAGGTTTGAGTATCTGTAAGTAATCAATGATAACTACGGGACGTTCGCCGGTTCGTAAAACATAATCATCGACTACTTTTTGAATATCAGATATTTTGGGGCGAGCTTCAGTTCCGTCATGAATAACAACATTGCTGTAATAATCGCCGTACTGTTCAATCGACTTCGTAACATTGGCTAACTGCGCTTTACTGTAACGTTCCTGCCACTTGCCCTTTAAAATACTTCTAGTCGTTTGGGCTAGTTCAGGCTTGTGGTCGATAGATGCATTCATAAAAGTATGCCGGCTGATGCTCTTAGTCATTAGTTCATAACGTCCCATTTCAAGGGCGAAATACATGACCGGTCTGCCATTCATTGCAATATAATCAGCAATCTGTAAGGCAAAAGTCGTTTTTCCTAATGATGAAATTGCCCCAATTCCGTACAAACCTTCATAAAGACCGCCGTCTAATACTTTGTCTAAATTATCAAAACCGGTCGGAATTGCTTGTACATCTTGACTGTTGTTAATGTAATCCAGTAGTCCTTGTAAATAGTTATTAGGGTCTTTAACCGTTTGGGCTAGTTCATCTTCAAACTCTTTTCGGTTGGCTACAAGTGCTTCGTTGGCGTCTTTATGTCCCCGTGCGATTTGAACATCATAGTTCGTTAAATGCAATTTATTTAATGTATTGGTTAAGCGATTAGTTGCAAGTTGTCCGGCGCTGTCATTGTCCATTGCAATTAGGAAAGTTGGCTGATAATCATTGTTTTTAAACTGGTTTTGCTGTTGAGAAACGCATTTAGCAAACAGATTCACATTACTTGTGCTACCTAATGCGACTGCTTGCGCTACGCCCGTTTCAATGATACTTAGAGCGTCAATTTCTCCTTCAACAATGAAAATTGGCTGATTCTTTGAGAGGGCTTGTTCATTAAAGATATGAACTTGTCCTTCTTTCATTTTGGCATACTTCTGTTCAGGTTCGGTTAGATTATTCCTAACATCCCTAGCGATATAACTTGTATTGCTAGTCGGAATAATAAGGCGGGGGGACGCTTCCGGTGTTGCTCCGTTTAAGATAGCTTTGGGGCTTACCCATTCGCTACTGTAACCTAATCCATACGCTTTAGCTGTTTCTAAACTGATTCCTCGTTTGCTGAAGTAGTCCGTGTTCTGCAAGTTGCTCTGGGCGGTAGCGATTAGCTTCTGATTAATTTCATTTACTTTAGACTGCATCCCTGATTGTTCATTTTTAACCTGATTTTGTTCGGTTTTGTTAGAAGTCGTCAATGGTTCGGCATTGATGTCATACATCTTAATGGCTAAATTATAAGTATCCGCAAAGTTAAAATTTGGGACTGGTTTGCCTTGATTGTCGACAACAATTTGAGCATGTAACTTAGTAACAGCAATTAGATCAAATATGTCCCAATAAGCACCGCATCCAAAACAATGAACATGCTTACCGTCCTTCTTATCAAATGACATTGAAGGTTCTTTATCATCGTGATCAGGATTCAAACAAGTAAATGGTTTATCAATACTGACTCCTTGCCCATTTAAGAAGTCTGGTAATTGCTGCTTGATTTGGTCTTTAATTTTGCTGTTATTCATGTCGACATTCTCCTTGTTGGTTTATTTGTTTGTATTATAGCAAGGGCGCTTTTTTTAAAGTGCGCCCCTTGCCTTATTAAAGATCTTAAAGACCTTAAAGACCTAAGAGATTTCGACCGCTTTAAAAGTCAGTGATAGCAGGGCTTTATAAATTTGGTTGCGTAGCGATACCCCCACCTCTGCACACGGCGACCCCCACCTCTGCACACGGCGACCCCCACCTCTGCACACGGCGACCCCCACCCCTTGAAAAAGTTAGGAATAGCAAGGGATGAGGGTCTTATTTGCTTCATTTATTTGGGGTTAGACTATTTAAAAACGATTGGAACAGAATGTGTCAAACGACTGTTGTATCAAGGAATTAGGGGTTGCGTAGCGATACCCCCACCCTAAAAAGCGACTTTTTGGACAAATCCATTTTTAAAGGGTACTTACTTCTTTGATTTTTTAGCATTATCAATGTGCTTCTTTTGGTTTTCTTTCCAGCGCTTAACAGATTCTTCGGGGTAATCAATCCAAGAAGTAACAACAAGCATACTGTTAATAAATTGGTCGTAGGAAAGATTGTCATAGGTGTCTTTTGTAAATGGTTGTCCGTCTGGGTCAAGGAACGCATAATCTTTAAATATCTGTTGAACTTGTGGTGTGTCCCCTAAATCCCTGAAAAACGGTTCAATTATGCGCCCGCTGTAATTACGATTAGTCTTTTTAACTTCTTCATAGGTTGGCAAAGACGGAATTGCCTTTAAGAGGGTACTGATTCGTAGGCGGTCAGCATTAGGCTCGCCGTATGCAATTCGTTTCTGCTCCTGCATTTTATGGACAATGTAGTAAGCGTGCGGATGCTTTTGCGGGTTAATTTGGTAGATTGCTTTAGCGTATGGCATTACTAAACCTCGCTTAGTGATAATATCATTGAATTCGGGGCTGAATGACACGGTAACGATACCGTCCGGCGTCCTATGAGCAGAGGTTAAGATGTTAATACCGTCAAAAGCATCGACATCTTTAGGACGTTTTCCCTTCCCGTTGGGGCGTTTCATTCCGGAATAAGCAAGTGTTGTTCGTAGAAATGTTTTTAGTCCTTTATCCAGTTGATGCTTAGCATTTCTGCGATCTTTAAGATTTCGGTCATTCATATATTCGGTAACTGAAAAAGATATTGTTCGGCTGTTCTCGTTATTGCTTCTGGTATGTTGGGCGAGCATGTAATCAAAGATAATAGCTTCTGTTGGGGTAAAACTGTTTCCTTCTTTGGCATCGCTGATTGTAGCGGTAATATCGCCGGATTTAATAATTTGTGTTGATAATAAATTGGTAGTTCCTTGTTTGGAATTTAAACGAGAAATATCATTTATTGGTTTATTTTGGGTAATCAGATCGTAGCTATCGGAAGTAAACTTCTTGGACGGTGCTAAGCTAGGGGTCTTAATTGGTGTGGTCTTGATTTGTTTAACCATGATTACAACCCCCCTGCGATGTCCTGTAAAACTTTGCTTGCGGTAACTTTGGTGTCGTTTCCAAGATCAAAGAAACTAGCTATTAGCGCTCTAACAGTCTTTTGAGCTTCTTCTGGAACATCTAAATTATCTATTGCTACGGGTTTAAAAATTTTCTTAAAGGTCTTAGCATCCCTAGCACATTGTTCCTTCTGTTTCTTCGTTATTGGATTATCGTAATTCAGTGAAGGTGTGGCAAGTTCGTGATATTCAAGATAAACAAACTTATTAAAATCTTGAATAGCACCGTGTAAGCGGTGGAATGGTGCAAAGTTCTTCAGGTCAGCTAATTCTTTTTTGTTGGTATATTCGATCAGTCCGTCAATAAAGGCTTCAAAGGCGCGCATATAGTTAATGCCCTGCTGTACTGATTCATAAGAGGAATTAATGCGGTCTAAGATTTGTTGATCGTTAGCTATCCCCTGTAACGAAGTTGAATTTAAGAGCTGGTTAAGTAGCCGGCGATGATTTTTACCGATATTATGTTGCTGAAAGGTAGTAGTGATGTCGCTGTTTTTACTACTAGGTTTAATCAAATAACCATAGTTTTTAGCCGTGTGTCTGATTGATTCCGGCATGACGTCGGTTAAGTCATAACTGTTGCTTGGCGCAAGTATGTCTTGGTAGTATGGCATTCCTGCTTTTGCAAAAGCGCCATTGGAACTAAACCACTCGAAAATATCATCAGGGGCATTGTCTAATAATGCTCTTACTTTATCGTTTTTCTTTAGATCAGTGAGTACGACGTCAATTAGTTCACTGTATTCATCGCTGATAAAATCAGCAATATCTTCATATTCATCAATGTTATCTTCGCCGTCCTCTAAACCATTAAGATCGGATAAATAGGTATGTAGCACTTCGTACTTAGTGGTATCTTTAGTGATTGGGTCAGTTGGCTCGTCTACCCATTTAAAAGGGGCTTCAAGTTTGTATAAGGGGGCTTCCTCTTCCAATAAATTTAAGGCATCGGTTAAAGGAATTTCCTTTTCGTAAGCAAGTTTAACTCCGGCATCATTTTTTTGTTCTTGCCATTCTTTAAAGGTTTGTTCAGGGGATGCTATGCGTCTTTTGCCATTTTTATCGTGATAATGATAGCTGAATTTTTTACCAACTAACTTTAATTGTTCGGTATGAACGTGAGCTTTAAAATCGTCTTCATTGGTGTCTTTTGAGGTCGTTCCGTCCGGTAATACGTAATAGCCGGTAAATATCTCCGGCATTGCATAGTATTGTTCAGGATTTTCCGGTTCAGTTCCCCATTGGCTTTTTATGTTGTCATTTAGTTCTGTTAAGTATTTATCGCTAACAGTTTCATGTTTATATTTTTCGAGAATTGGTTTAGCTACATCGCTATCAATACAAGCCCGAAAGACAATTTCTGCTAAGCAAGTTTTTAAATTAGCAATGTCGGCGGTGGTATTTTTGATATACTTTTTTAGTTTCGTTTTATAAGTTGAATATTGACGTTCACTAATTTCTACTGGTTTGGTTTTGATTACTTGTGAAGTGAATTCAGCCTGCATGATGCCACTGATGTAGGTTCTTAAAATATGGTAGTTGCTAATGGCGTCTAAGGAAGTCGTGTTACAGAAGTTATATAAGTCGGTTAGAACGTTATATAGATCAACATATTTGTTGTAAACCAGTCCGTCTTTTCGTTCTAACTTATTCATGGCTTCATTAACTTGTTCAGTAGAAAGGATTTCAGGGTTGCCCTTCATAAATTCGGCGATGTTTAAGATCATTGCAATTCCTAAACTTTTCCCCGTCCATTTACCAGTCTTAATTAATCGTTGTACGTTGTTCTTATTTACCATGTTTAACAGTCCCCTTCTAGCTAAGCGATGCCGCCAACGCTTTAAGTTGTTGTTCCAATTCGGTTTGGTTGTAAGCTTTTAATGTTTCGGTTAGGATACGTAACTCTTGTGTCAAATGATCGCTTGATAACTCACCGGCTTTAGCTAATTCAATCAATCGTCCTAACTCTTGGTTAATGTCGCTAGAATTGAAACCGTTAGAGAAGTCAATGTCTTCCTTTGTGCTTGGCGCAACGTACTCCTTGTTTAACGCTTCTTGATACTTTAGCTTTAACTCTAACAGTTTGATTGGGTCAACGTCTGATAAATCAATATCATCAATCGCATCGTTGATTTTATTGAGGGTTTGTCCTAGTGATGAGATGCGTTTATCTTTGAGCATCCCATAAGCTGAATACAATTCTTCAAGGCGGTCTTGCTTCCGTTTAGCAATTTCGTTTGTAAAGTTTGCTTCCCATGCTGAACAAGTTGCCTTACTAATTTTAAGTTTTTCAGCAATCTTACCGTAGCTTAGTCCTTCTGCCCGTAGCATGATGAACTGTTGTTTAGTATCTTCAGGCTTCAATTAAGGATGCTCCTTTCTTTTTGAGATTAAACACTATGTTTTAACTTCTGCTAATGTATATTTGTAGAAGTT
>NZ_BJVK01000044.1 GCF_007989105.1 Lentilactobacillus kefiri
AGCCGCCGACTCACTGGTATCCGCGCTAGCATGGGAATTCATCCCACAGCCCCCGAAAACTACCAATGAAAATAGCAGCGTTAAGCTGTACTTTGCTTTGGTATTCATTTGTTGATTTCCCCCCGCTTGCACACTTATAGTTAATTATAATGTGTATCTTGCTATTTGTAAGCATAATTGATTTACAAAAAATAAGCAAGTTGTGCGCAAACTCTTCATTTTAGTGTAAGCATCATGTAAGGGTTTCGTAACAATATCATGCTAAGGTAATACATAGTGATATTTTGTGAGGAGATAATTGATATGAATAAACGTTTTTACATAGCAACTGCTATTTCTGCAGCGTTGGGGATCGCTGCGTTCATGGCACCAGCTGGTGCTGCGTCAACTGAACCAACGACACCAACCCCGACATCATCGAGTTCGTCGAGCTCATCAAGTTCTGCAAGTTCAACCAGTTCCAAGACAAGCACAAAATCTAAAAAAACTGAAAAAGTCATTCCACCTGCATCTCTGGTTTCTTCTGAAAGTTATGATCAGCCGCTTCCCTATCATATGAAGAGTGGATATGTTTACACCACCTCCGGCTTGAACAAAACTTTGGGATCCGCCAAAGATTTTGCCAAGATCACCTGGTATACTTATAAGAAAGCCGTGATTGACCGGTCGGCCCAGGACAAAGGCAGCTCAGTCTGGTACTATGTTAAGAGTGGTTCCGGCAAGCAAAGCGGCTGGGTATGGCACGGTAATTTACAAGATATTTCGGAAGGAACGTTTAACATCGCAATGAAAAACAGTGACTACTTCAAATCAAAGAAAATAATCACCATGGGCGATTCAATTACCGCCGGATACGATGGCTACGAAACATTGGATTCAGGTTATCCAACCTGGTTGGCCCGTTATCTCGGAACGACTGTTGATAACGCCGCATACAACGGTGCCTTCCTG
Source organism: Lentilactobacillus kefiri (assembly GCF_007989105.1). GTDB lineage: Bacteria > Bacillota > Bacilli > Lactobacillales > Lactobacillaceae > Lentilactobacillus > Lentilactobacillus kefiri. The sequence continues at coordinate 952 of NZ_BJVK01000044.1, forward strand.
GCAGATGCCGGGGAAATGTCAACGCCAGGTGATTTGGGAACGACCGTATCCGATACGAACTTCGCCAAATACGACGTTGCAACGATCGCTTATGGAACCAATGATTACGGCCATAGTGATGCCACCATTGACCAAATCAAAAATACGTTGGATTCAAATATCAAAAAGATGAAAGCTGAGAATAAGAACTTGATTATTTACGGCTTCCTGCCAATCACCCGTTATGACAACAACCAAAATTCCGATGATGTTGTTGGCGAAGGCGGCTACACCATGAATGATTTAAGAGCAGCGGAAGCTCAGGTCTATCAAGATAATGACGTGCCGTTCTTAAACTGGAATGATATCGATCCTGACTTGATCACCGATGCCAACCACATTGATCGCTTCAACGATGGTCGATTGCATCCGGCAGCCAAGACTTACCAGTTGATGGCCAGAGATATTGCCAAGTTCATGATTAACAATTTCCCAAAAGATCAGATTAAAAAGTCAACTTCAACAAAGAAGACGACTAAATCAACCAAATCAAAGACCAAAACGACTGCAACGAAGAAGACAACCACTTCTACTAAATCAGCCGGACAGTATTAAAATTAATCAAAAAAATCTGTAGAAACAAAAGTAACTCTTTTGCTTCTACAGATTTTTTTCTATCTAGAGAGAAATACTCTTCTCTGGATTTTAATTAAACGGTCGGGCAATTCCGGCAATATCGGAACGCTGACCATTTCTAATCGGCTGAACCATAATTCTTGGTGGCCAGCTTTCAATCACTCTGTTTTTACCGAGATAAATGGCAACATGCCAAATCACATGCGTCCCTGGTTGATAATAGAATACCAGGTCACCACGTTGACGGTGGGAATATGCCACATGGCGTAATTTCTTGGCAGCCCACAGGTTACGAGAGTTCCACTCGTTACCTGGGTAAGCATGATGAATGGAGCTGGTTGGGAGTGGGTTAATCCCGCCGGCATAAAGTGCCTGCATCACTAATCCGGAACAATCAGTCCCATATTTAGGACTGGATGATGAACCAACCAGATATGGATTGCCCATATAACGATATGCCTGATGAATCATTGCTTCAATATGAGCAGAACGGCCATTCCAAGCATGAGCTTTTAACGGAGCGATGTAAGAATCAATTCCGGTCCAGGCCTTTTTGGAAAAGCCCATCTTCAACCAGGTTTTCTCGTTCACATTACCAGTTACCTTTAAATGATGGCGACGTTGGAAGTTTTTGACTGCATTATAGGTTGCCTGATTATATTTGTCATAACCGGCATAGGTCCCCATTTTGCGCATAATGTACCAGGTCTTGATACCTTCATAGTGGCGCTTAACGGTGTAGCCAACTTTCCCGTATGGTTTAATTTGATGATATTGAACCTGGTAGTACTTTTTTGGATTCTGATAACCTCTTGTCTTTTGGACAAATGCTTTGTTAGCTGTCACATATTTGCCAGTGTTGGTCTTAAGGACTGGCGCCTTGCCATCCTGTTTGACAACCTTGGTAATTTTGGCAAAATGTCCGGCAGACACTTTGGCAGCCTGATGAGTCTTGGCAGCATCCTTATACAGCACAAGGCTGTGCTTAGTCTTGATGATGCCAGGATTGGTTGTATAGTATTGAGCTGCTGCATGGGCGGTTGAACCAACGGTGAATAAAAATAATGCCATTAGCGAGAGTAATCCGGATACGGTAATTCGCTTAAGTGTGTTCATTGATCAGTCTCCTCCATTAATTAATAACTAAGTGCGCGATAGCCATCACGAGAACGGTGATGCTGCATCGTTTTGATCTTCATGCTGGTTTTCTTATCTGTCCAAGGATCGTTGTAGTAAAATCTTGAGCTGGAATATCCCGAGATCGTAATTGCATGGTTTACAAAGCCATCCACGTTGTTGACCCAGACGACCACCGGATGATCATCGGCGATCTTTCTTTTAAGCTGGCTAACAGTTGCGCCAGTCATGTTCTTGGCACTGCCAACATGGCGCTTGACGACTTTCATAAGCCCTTTTGGATAGACATACCATCCAGTTGGACTGTATGGACTGCCGACAAACCCTTTGTTGGGATTGCGGCTGCGGGGAACCTGTTTGGCCAGCTGCATCTTGGTCACTTTGGATCCGGCAAAATTAAGCATCATGGTCGTTGCGACCATTTCACAGCCGGTTGGTAGTTCCGGCCTTTGCGCAATCAAGGGAACGTTCAGCCAATGATAAGACTTATCGGTTCCCTTCAAGGAAACCCAACCCGTAAAATTCCGATATGTAAATTTTGCCCAAGTCGACTTCCCAACATTCTCAGTTTGGGTGATGTGAACTTTACGCTTATTGAACTCATGCGCATAAGCGATCGGCGTTTTTGCCGCATCTGAAGTATTGTAACCACCGGACTTGTAGACTTTGTAGTCATGCCCGGAAGTCGCATGAATATGTGTATAGTAGTTCACGCGTTGAACATTCGACACACTGGCGTACGTCGTGTCTGCCTGGACGTTCAATGAGGCCATAAAAAAGAACCCCATCAAACCCAACAAGCCAAGCAGAGGGCTGAAAGCTTTGTTCTTCATGATTACCTCCCTGGTCATAAGATAAATTTAATTATACTATTCAGGGTGTAAAGTTACTATACAAAAGTAAACGAATTTGAAATTAAATGGCTTGATCATAAATGGACGCAAAAAATCAGCGACCCGAAATTAATCGGATCGCTGATTTATTTTTTATATCTGCCTGGAAGAAATATGCTTGAAGTATCCCTTCCGTCCGGCAGATTATTCGTTACCTGTGTGCAACTACAAATCATATTGACGGAACAAGTGATTCCATAAAGCGGACGGCCAAATCACTTTGGTCGACATTACATATTAAGTTTGTAGAGCTGGAATTGGAACAGAATATGAAACATGGAAATGTTAGCAGAGATTACTTGGCAATGTAATCGGTGTTGGCATTCAAATCAGTATTTGTCTTGTTTGGAGTTGCAGTTGTACTGTAACGATCAAACACGATATTTACAGATGAACCATTAGCCAATGATGTAGCATTTGCACTAGTGGTTGCTGTTGGATTATAAACATAGAAGTAGTATCGGTTGTTTGTATTAGGAACTAATTGACCAAAGAATCCGGTATAACTTGACCATGTCCCACTTCCATCGGGTTTCTCGATATCATTTTTACCCCAAGAACCGTCAATAGTAGTTACACTGCTTGACTTAGTAGGATCGGTAAGTGCCTTTGTAAATTTACCATTAGCACCAAAGAAATCAGAAACAGCAAATGTACCACTTGCAAGACCACCAGCTGGTAATGCATCCTTCTGTGCGGATGCGGTCAATGCAGGATAACCATTATAAAATGCGCTTGATGGAAGAGAAGTATTAACTTGTCCATTTCCATCTAATTGGATTTTAACAGTAGTACCTGCAGTAACTGGTGTAACATCAACAGTCAAAGTTGCACCAAAAGTAGCATTGGTTAATGATGGAGTAACAACTGCATTACTACCGTCTGATGACAAATCACCTTTAGTAGTATTAATCTTATAACCAGTAGGAGCACCGGTAGCAGCAATAAATGTACCAAGGTTTTGTGCTTTGGCATTGACTAATGCGCCAACTGTACCGCCTTGCTTAGTACCAGTAGAAGCTGTGGTCCAAGTATTAGTCTTGTCAAAAGTCTTACCAGTTGTTACATCACGGTAGGCAATCTTAACACTGGTATCAGCGTTAAAGTTTTCTGTTGGTGTTGCTGGAGTAGCTTGCTTCAAGCCACTGTATAAAATCCAGCCATTAGCTTTGCTGTTGGCAGCGTCAGTAGCTTCAATCTTAACCCAAAGGTCACCTTCACGAGTACGGGTTGTTTGATCCGTAACCTTGAATGTAGCATCCTTGTATGGAGTTGAGTCGGTAATGACACGGCCCTTCTTATATTGAGTCCATGCAGGATAAGTGTAAGTTACTTCGGTACCATCATTTGAAGTGCCAGGGTTGGCGATCTTGTAAGTTGCGGCTTTTTGAGTAGCGCTCAAACCATTAGTTTGGCCTTGAGTGTTAATTGAAGCACTTGAATTTACAGAACCGTTAGCGTCTGGGTTAGCTGTTGGATCAGTTGTTGTGTTGTATTGCTCAACACCACCACCAAAGGCACCTGATGACTTACCACCATAAATCCAGCCACGGTAGTTGCCGTCAAATGAGACAACCTTGTAGTAAACTGATCCACGGTTAGTAGTTGCAACACGGTAAGCACGAACGTTGTGTTGTGAGCTCTTTGAGTCTGCAAAACTGCCTAAAACAGCTTTGCTGGCCTTAACTCGGGCACCACGTAATGTGCCGGCTTTGGTATATAAAGCACTCTTACCGGTGAAGTTGACGTTACGAGATGTCGCATCCCCACCAAGTGCTTTGTTAGAAGTTACTTTTGCGTAAGTTTTAGCGCTTGCTTGGGTAGCATTAGCAGTACCGATTGCGGCAACTAGGCCCAAGGCAGCAAAACCGACGAAAAGTGATTTTTTCAAAGTATTTTTCAAATTACGTTCCTCCAATATATAAAAATTATGAAAGGTATAGCGCATTGGATATGAACTCTGATGTGAATCCAAAATTCCCCCCAGCGATTAACCAATCTATATTAGTATAGCATCTTTAACGGTGCGACCCAACACAAAAGGACGGCCCACTTTTATTTGGACCGTCCTTTTTCGGTATTTTACACAGTTAAAAAACTGTAGAGTATCGTGGTGACGTTACATAAACCGTTTGATTCATTTTGCGGCTACAAATCTCATTTTTTCTAAATATTGGAGGTTATTTAGCAGAATTTGAAATCTGTGACGTTACTTTGAAACGTAATCTGTGTTGGCATTCAAATCAGAATTCAATGAAGCCGGTGTGGTGTTGGTTGCGTAACGATCAAATACAATCGTGACAGTTGAGCCGTTCTTCATAGATGATGCGTTGGCAGCCAATGTCTTAGTTGGGTTATATCCATAGAAGTAATGAGCTGGGGCAGACGTGGTTGACTTGCTTGAATCGGTTTGACCGAAGAATCCGGTTAATCCGTTGGCAATCACATCAGTATTAATATATTCATTACCGTTAGCATCCCAGATATCACTATTTCGCTTGATGGTTTGAACACTGTTTGATGAACTGGTACTGTTCAAGGCTTTCGTGAAGCTGCCATCCTTACCAAAGTAAGTTGAAACAGTGAAGGTTCCATCAGTTGAGCCGCCTGCAGGCAATGCTGAACTCTGTGCCGAGGCAGTCAATGCAGGATAACCATACAGGAAGTCGCTTGATGACAAGGTTGAGTTGGCATTTCCAGTGGTTGCACTGGCAACTTCATACTTAACCTTGGTCATTGAAGCAACTGGTGTGACATCAACGGTCAAAGTAGCACCAAACGTTGCGTTGGCAAGAGATGGTGTAACTGTGGCGTTGCTTCCGTCAGTGGCCAAATCTTTGCTGTCAGTCGTGGTGATCTTGTAACCGGATGGTGCGCCCTTACTATAGATATACTTACCAATTGTTTGACCATTGGAGTTGGTGTAGTTAACGGCACTGCCGCCTTCCTTGGTGCTTGACGATGAAGTTGTCCAAGTGTTGGTGGTAGATAAAGTCTTACCGGTTGTCGTATCACGGTAGGCAATCTTCACACTGGTGTCAGAGTCAAAGGTTGAAGTTGGCGTGGTTGACTTTGGAGTGGTCAAGCCGCTGTATTTGATCCAGCCATTTGCTTTACTGTTGGATGAATCAGTTGCTTCAATCTTAACCCACAGGTCGCCTTCACGGGTACGGGTGGTTTCGTCAGTAATCTTAAAGGTTGCATCCTTATATGGAGTTGAGTCGGTAATAACCCGGCCCTTCTTATATTGAGTCCATGCAGGATAACTATAAGTAACTTCAGTGCCATCATTTGAAGTACCTGGGTTGGCAATCTTGTATGTGGCAGCCTTTTGGGCGGTTGTCAAAGCAGATGTTTGACTAGCCTGGGCATAAGTTGTTGAGTATGAAGATGCTGAAGAACTGGTGTCGGTTGAGGCAGTCGGATCGGTTGTGGTGTTATAGGCTTTTACACCACCGGCAAATGACGAAGTTGATTTCCCGCCATAAATCCAGCCGCGGTATGTACCATCAAATGATACAACCTTATAATAAACAGACCCGCGGTTGGTTGTTGCAACCCGGTATGCTCGCCAGTTCTTTTCACTGCTCTTTGATGTCGACAAGTTTGACAAAGTAGCTTTGGTAGCGACCGTCTTGGCACCCTTCAAAGTACCAGCCTTTGTATATAAAGCATTTGTTCCATTGACATTCACATTACGATTGGTGGCATCAGTCGTTAATGCTTTATTCGAAGTCACTTTGGCATATGACTTGGCACTGGCATTTGTTGCACCAGTGGTTCCAGCAATTGCGACAAAACTTAAAGCAGCAATTCCTGTATAAATTGATCTTTTTAGATTTTTATTCATTTTCCATTCCTCCTTACAAAGAATACATATAGTATATACTGTTTGGAGAACAGTGATATTACGGTGTTTAAACAAATTTCTTAAGTTGTTTCACCAATGTTTCATGTATAAAACAATGCGTCAAAAGTGCATAGATATTCTTAAAATTTGTATATTTTAAGGCTGATTTAAGTTTGCCGTTTTTTCAACCAAAAAGGCAGATCGAAATTAATCGACCTGCCTTCTTGGACTCTAAATTTTAAGATGAAATATGCTTGAAGTATTTCATCCACTCGCATAAACCGCTTGATTGAATATGCGACTACAAAATATTAATTATCATATTGGATGGAGCGTTTGAGAATAATAAAGGGCCGGCCAAATTGCTTTGGTCGATCCCCCCTTATTAACTTGTAGAGCTGTACTGTGTTATGAGATTTGAAATAGATGTGTTTGAAAATCGATGGAAAGGTTTAGTAATTACTTAGCGATGTAATCTGTATTAGCATTAGCATCTTTTGTTCCTTCAGCAGGCAATTGAGTACTTGTTACATACTTTTGCAATACGACTTTGATTGTATTGCCCTTTGCTTGGTTAGTGGCGTTGTTACTCAAAGTATCACCAGGATTGTATACATAGAAGTAACGTTGAGTACCATTGTTAAGTGATTGACCAAAGAATCCAATCTTGTCATTACCAGTAGTACTTGTTGTCTTAGAAGCATCAGCTAATGTTCCTGCATCTGCTTTATAACTATTAACAGCTTTGTTGAAGGCTTTTTCGAACGGACCGTTCTCGCCAAACAACTTAGTGGTAGTAAACGAAGTTTCAGTTGACTTGCCGAGAGCAGTTGTTTGAGCATCACTGGTCAATGCGGGATAGTCATAAGCAAAGTCAGATGACTTCAAAGCAGTTAATGTACCGTTCGCTTTGTCTTCTGAGTAGAAGGCTACCTTGAGTGCTGCAGTTGCAGCAGGGGTAACGTCAACGGTGATAGTATCACCAAATTTGGCATTATAATATTCCGGTTCTTTCTTGAGATTGATTGCCCGAATGTATTTTTCAACAAAGGACAGCATCCCCTCTTGAACCATATCATCATAGTAGGTATTGCCTTTTGTGATGTGCAGCTTCTTCAGCACGCCATAGACCACCAATTCATGGTCGCCATCCAATAGAAAGTTAAATGCATCTTGGTACAGTTCAATTTGCTTGTCGTCTCGTGTCATTATGAATCCACCTTGTCTTTATTAGTGATCCATTGGCCAATGTCACAATAAAATAGTATATATAGGAAGAAGTATGGGAACAACGGCAGAGATTTTAGTTAGTTGGTACCTGCAATCATTTGATTTCCGGGAATTTAGTGTGTTCCCCTACTGAAACTTTTCAGAAAAATGCAGGATTTTGCGGAAAGTTTCGTATAATATGGATTCAACGAGGTGATTCGATGAAAATGGCGACAGAAAAAGAAGCCCTGGATCTGCTGGATGCAGTGGGCGTTACATATCGGCGGGTTGACCACCCGGCCATTTGGACGATGGATGATCCAAACGCGCCGAAGGGACTGCCCGAAGTGAAGAATTTGTTGTTGAAGGATAAGAAGAGCGACCAGTATTATTTGTACCTGGTCGACGATCACCGGGTGGATTTCAAATCATTGACCGATCAGTTGGGCTTGGCTCACAGCCGGTTGAAGTTCGCCAGCGAAGAAGAATTGGAATCTCTGCTTGGCGTGGTGTCCGGTATGGTGACGCCCCTAGCATTGATGCATGACACCAATAACCAGGTGAAGGTCCTGCTGAATCAATCACTGCAGAAGATGCCGGAGATTTCAGCCCATCCCAATGTGAATACGGCGACGATATTGATGTCTTATGGGGATTTGGTGAAGGTGCTGGCCAAGATGGGGAAAGTGCCGATTGTGATTAGATAATAAAAGGGTTAGTCAAGGTAACCGAGTGGTTGCTTATTGACTAACCCAATTTTTTGAATGAATTTCACCTTACTTAGCAATATTTGAAATTGTTTTACGTAACTAATTAGTGAGGTGATTGAAATGGATATGGAACAACATGTATTTCGAGACAAAGGATTTTATTTGGAATATAACAACGGCAGAATTTACTTTTGTGATAAAGATAAGGTCGAGATCCGCTGTAACAAGACCCTTCAAGATTACTATGAATTGATTGAATACTATATTTATGTCAGATGTGATGAACTGTATTTTCATTAAAAGCAGGAAAAGATTGAATCAACAATGCCTGCTGTAAAAGTTCCTATTATTGCAAAAAAGGTTTTGGAAGAATAATTTCCAAAACCTTTTTGCTATCTATAATTTGTGCCCCTCTATGCTATTTTTGACTTAATTATTAACTTCAATCCAGATATCATCATTAGATGCCACAACACATAGTTATTGAAGGCATTATACCAATTCGGTATACTAACTTTGAATAGGTTTTAAAGGAGATGATTGCCATGTTGCATCGAGAAAATCAAATTCGCCAATATCATACAAGTTCCGCTGCTGACTTGATTAAAGAAACCATGGAGTTTTATCACATTACTCAAACCGATCTGGCCGAACGTCTTGGTGTTAGTCAAAAGCATATTTCTGAGATTCTCCAGCGTAAACGATTTATTAATGAAGTTTTGGCCTTACGAATTGAAAAAGTTATGGGCATTTCCAGTGAACTGCTGCTTAATTTAGATTCGAACTTTAAACTTCGTCGAGCAAAAGATGAAGAACAAGTCAACGACGACAAACAACATCAATCTGAAAACTTCCTTAAAAGATATGATTGGGTCAATATGGGCTAGATTCTAAGCCAACTTATACAGAAAACAAAAGACCGTTCCCTGTGCTGTCGACAACACGAGAAACGGTCTATTTTGGTTTCAATTTAATATTCACCCGGATATTCGGAATGCAGTCCCGGTACGCCCAACGTGTTTAACATATCCACCTTGAGATAATCGAGAATGTTTTCAGGAATCTGTGGGTCAATCAAAACGGCGGTGTCTCTGGAAGCGACGACACCCTTTACCAGCTTACGGTCGTTGCCATCAACTCGGAAGTGTTCCTCATCGACTGGTTCGTATTTGTAACCGAGACCGCTTTTAATGCCGTTATTCAAGACATCTTCAATTGCGGTGTCTGGATAATCCTGGTGATGCTGAACGATGCCGATGATTTCACCGTGGCCCCAATCAAAGATTGAAAAGTTGCCATCCGGATCACTGATCATTCGGGTTAATGTTGGTACGATGTCGTCTAAGTTCTCACGACTGACTTTTTTGATTTGTTTGTTATTTTCTTCTGTCATATTCTCATCCCGTGTCTATAGATTTTTGCTCTCAAATCAAATGCTACAACAATTTGAATGCGCTATCAACTAAGAGGCTGCTGGTTGTATCAATCGTCTGGAAATAGAAAAAGCCTCGGAATAATTTTCCGAAGCCTTTTTGTGTTAACTGGGAGGCACGTCCCAATCACCTTAATATTAATCGTGCTTAAAACTACCTTGGATAACCAGTTTCTTGTTAGCAGTGATGTAAGTGCCATTGCTTAACTGGTAACGAGTAGTTAAATTATGTTTTGCAAAACTCTTAACAGCAACTCGAGTGCCTTTCTTAAACGTCTTGACACGACCGGTCAAGTTAACGTTTTTATATGCGTGAATGCCCTTCTTGTTAATAACGGTAATCTTGCCGTTATTTGGCATTGTCTTGTAATAAACATTCACTACATATTTAGGGTTAGCAGTAATGTAACCGATCTTGCCGTTTGTCTTTGAGTGGTGATTGACGTCACGAACTTTGTAGCGAAGTGCACCACCATTTGATTTGGCATAGTCTAAGACTACGAACATCGGACGGTTAACCCGTTTTGCTTTTGGATAAGTTGCGATACGTTGGGACTTCTTGAAGTTAGCACTGCGATACATGTAAACCCGTTTAGTGGCATAAACGGCTGAGCCCTTAACAGCAGCGTAATTTGGTAACCCTGTGCCATCTTGATTCTTAGGTGTCGTTGGATTCCAATTTGGATTACTTGGAGTTGGTGTAGGAGTACTTGGAGTTGAAGGGACAGTCGTGTTAGATGACCCGCCACCATTGTTTGGAAGAGTCTTGGCAGGGATGACAATATTAAAGGTATGGGTAACTGAAGGTACGGCCTGATCTTTAACTGTGAAAGTAATGGTTTTCCCAGCTTCTGCTGGATTATCCAATCCAGTAATGTTCCCATTAGCATCGATTTTGACATTACTGTCTCCACCGGTCCATTCTGGATCAATATAACCAGTTTGCGTTAATTTCAACGTTTTAGATCCTGATGGTACGTTAATCGTGCTATTACTTACCGTATTAGCAATTTGGGTTGGCGTTGTTGAACCGTTGAATGCATAGTAATATGCGTAACTAGGTTTGAACTGGCCAGTTCCGGCTTTTTTAAAGAAAAGATACAAAGTGCCAGTCAAGCTTGGCTTAGCCGGTGTCATTTTGACAACCGCAATATTATTATTCTGCATTGTATTAATGCCATCAATGACACCGTAACTATCATTTGGATGCTGATCATCAGCTGCCTCCACTTTTAAATCCGGGTTTGCCACTTTTGAACCGCTCGGAGAATACTCATTAACCTCTATTTTGACTGCGTCTGTAAGATAAGGTGCATACCCCACGATAGATACGTTATTAGGAGAGAGCTGTACTTTTGAGACTTTGACGGTTTGACCAACGGTATTGTTCTCACTATCATTGCTAATGATCGTGTCAGGTACTTCAGTAGGAGTAGTTAAAGAATTTGGTTGATTACTATAGTTTTTGTCTACATATTGTGGAAAGATGTTATCGGCCGGCATCCAATAAAGGTACCACTGACCATCTTTAAAGTTACTGATGTCAAAACTTGTGTCAGCTGCATGCGCAGTAATGGCTGTCGGTATAACATTGGTTGAATTAACAGTACTTGCCCCTAAAATAAAAGTTGCAAGGGCACTTGTGCAGATAAGTGAAAGAACATATTTCTTTTTCATAGATTAAAATTCCCCTCAAAATATAATTTCGAACATAGTAATTATATATCATATTGAGATGCACAGAAATTATGAAGGCTGAATAATCTTCAATATAAAGGCAAGTGAAAATCTGATATTTAGTCGAATTTCAATGCGTCCTTTAATACAGATAAAAACGTGGCTTTATCACACAGTGACAGAATCTGCACGTTTTTCAATTCAAAAAATCCTCAACAATTTGTCGAGGATTTCCTTATTATTTGGCTTAATAATTACCTTGGATAATCATTTTCTTGTTAGCTGAGATATAAGTGCCATTGCTTAACCGGTAACGAGTAGTTAGGTTATGCTTTACCAAACGTTTAACTGTAAGCCGTGTGCCCTTCTTATAGGTCTTAGCATGACCGGTCAAGTTGGCATTTCTATATGCGTGGATGCCTCTCTTGCTGATAACAGTAATCTTACGGTTCTTTGGCATCGTCTGGTAATAGACGTTCATAACAAATTTAGGATTGGCAGTAATGTAGCCGATCTTACCGTCAGTCTTTGAGTTGTGATTGACATCGCGAACTTTGTAGCGAAGTGCACCGCCATTTGATTTGGCATAATCTAAGATTACGAACATCGGACGGTTAACCCGTTTTGCTTTTGGATAAGTTGCGATGCGTTGAGACTTCTTAAAGTTAGCGTTGCGATACATGTAAATCCGCTTAATTGCATGAACTGCAGCACCTTTAACGGTGGCATAGTTTGGTAGGCCTGTACCGTTAGGATTATTTGGTGTTGATGGATTCCATGCATTGTTTCCGGAGTTACCACCGTTGTTATTATTGGAATTGTTATTATTTGAGGAGTTTCCACCATTATTGTTTGGCATTGGGCTCCGTTGGCCAACAGTCACTTTAACAGTCTTGGAATCACCGTTAATATTCTTATAGGTAACATCATAGACCGCACCTGCATTATTAGTATCAATGCTGTTCACAGTATTCCCTTTGGAATCTTTAATGGTAATTGTGACATTACTATCAGATGGAGTGACTGAATTGCCATTGACATCAGTTAATTTTGTCACACCGTTAAACTTCTGTGAGCTCCAATTGCTTCCGTACGCCACACTGAAATCTTTTGCATCGATATAAGATTTCAATGTAGCCGTGGCACTCTTAGTAACACCATCATAGGTATATGTTATCTTGAATTGTCCTGGTTCATTTGTGGGAGTGATAGAATCAACTGTTGCTTTCGTATGATCAGTTTCCTCAATCGGAATTGTATCTTGATTTGCATACATTCCAACATTATCATAGAACATCTTGGTAATTCCATTATACTTGTCTGCACCAATCAAATTGTTATAATCTGTTGAATTAAAATCAGAAACCAAAAGATTCTTATATGGTCTTACATTTAAACTTCTGAACTGATAAGTCCAGTAATAGGTCGGTGCATGAAAAGCAAGACCTTGTGTAACGGCAAATGGAATACTACTTGGATCGCTGTAGTTATAATTGTCACTAGCTAACTTTAATGGGATCGAAATTTCCAGACTACCCTTGTCAGCCAAATCGGTATAATGTCCAAGCCCCTCAGCCTGTAATACTCCGCCTAAAGGCTTGGTAATGTCAAAAGTTGTACTGTAGTCATTAAACGATTCGACGTACATTGTATTAAATGTACCTCCTCCATCGTTTCCAATGACTTTAGTACTCAACTGATTTGCTCGTGAAGTATCAAATGTTAATGAAGTTGAAGTATAAGGATAGGCAGAGGTAAAGTCATGCGTAAAATATAGTGGTGTATATAAGAATGATTCTACCGGCTGAACTGTTCCCGTATTATTAGTTACCCTAAAATGAATCACCAGGTCATGATATTTATCAATGCTAAGGGAATGGGCATAGTACGGCTGTGCAACAGTCGGCTTTCCTTCAAAAAGTGGCGTATCACTTCCGTTAGCAGTGTACCAAATATCAGTATCTAGTCCGGCCATCTCCCCAACAACATTCGCTGAAGCTTTATTCGGCAAGGCAAATGACATAAACGCTCCAAAAACAGCAATAAAAATAGTAAAAAGTAAAGTTTGTTTGATTACTTCCCAAAACTTTACATGAATTTTAGTAT
>NZ_BJVK01000045.1 GCF_007989105.1 Lentilactobacillus kefiri
TGTTTATCGTAGCCTTAATCGCATTAATTGTTGAGCTGATCAAAAGTCAGCAAAAAAATAACCGCCTTAGCTCTGGCAAGCTAGCGGTTATTAAATATCGTTAAAATCTGCCACCGTCTTAAACGGCTCTACATAGGAAGTCCTGTTCCAGCAGGGCTTCCTTTTTCTGTCTATATTATAGCATGACTATAATGGACTTTCGACTATTTTTAATCAACTTTCTGCCAGTTTTTAGGGAACACACGTTTGCTTCATATGCTACAATACAGGTAAAATCTAACGGAAGTGATCTAAATGTTTTTTGATGATGAACCGCATGGCGTGTTCTTCTTAATCGATAACAAGTCCTTTTATGCTAGTTGCGAAGCCGTTGCCCGGGGCCTTAATCCCTTAAAAGTCCCGTTAGTGGTCCTTAGTGAAGCTGAAAATACCAATGGCGGACTCATTTTAGCCACGTCACCCGAAGCTAAGCACTTATTTCATCTTAAAGCCAACGTCTCCCGTAAACGTGACTTACCCAATGACCCCAGGTTGTGGGTCGTGCCACCGCGCATGAACCTTTATATTCAACGTAATTTGCAGATCAATCAGATCTTTCATCAATTTACTACTGAAAAAGAGGTTTGGCCGTATTCAATTGATGAAAGCATTCTTGATATGACCCATACTTGGCGGCTGTTTGGCAATTCCGTTCGCGAAGTGGCACGCTTGATTCAAAAGACAGTTCGGCAAAAGCTAGGCTTGTATACCACCGTGGGAATTGGTGACAATCCGGTGCAAGCTAAATTAGCCTTAGACCTTTATGCTAAACATAATCATGAATTGATCGGTGAAATCCATTACGAAACTGTGCCGGATAAAATTTGGTCAATTACTGAATTAACGGACGTTTGGGGGATTGGCCCCCGTATGGCGAAACGTTTGAACCGCCTTCACATTCACAATATGTATGAGCTAGCCCATACCAACCCTTATTTACTCAAACAACAGCTTGGCGTCATTGGTAGCCAGTTATTTGCTACGGCGTGGGGAATTGATCGCGCGCAAGTTACGGAACCAACTAAGGTTAAAGAAGCTAGCCTTGGTAATTCGCAAGTCTTGCCACGAGATTATTTTAACCAAGTCGAAATTGAAACCGTTATTAAAGAAATTGGGGAACAGGTGGCGGCGCGGCTTCGGCACCACCATAAACTGGCGGGGTGTCTATCGCTAAGCATTGGGTTTTCCTATGCCGCAGCTGAAGCAGATGGTCGCGGTGGCTTTCACCAAGCTTTAAAAATTGAACCAACTAACGACAATCAAGTTTTGACGCAACAATTATTGTGGTTATTCCGTCAGAATTGGGACGGTCAAGCTGTCCGGAATATTGGCGTTTATAGCAGTAAACTAAGTGACAACTCCGGCCAACAACTTAATTTATTTGAAACCCCGCGCAACCAAATGCGCCGCAGCCGGTTAAACCAGGTGATTGATGAAATTCACCGGCAATTTGGGTTCACCAAACTAGTCTACGCGACCAGTTTATTAAAGGGGGGCACCGCTATCAAGCGGGCTTCACTAGTGGGCGGACATAATGGAGGCAATAGCTATGAATAGCGATATCGAGATTATTAAGGGGCGGTTAACTCGATTGTTTAAGCGGCGTCCCCAAACCCGCTATTGGTTAATGTTGACTAATGACACCTACGATCAGACCTATAATCTGTTTTTTAACAGTCAACGGGCTAATGAGCGCTTGCAATCCGTTCCCTTACATAAATTAGCTAACTATGATTTAGCTAATTTAGAAAAATTGCTAAAAGCATTACGACAAGATATAAAGCTAACGATCGAATTTGTCGGCTTTACTGGGGAACGGTGGCCGGCAAGCCAAAAGCTGATTCAACGAAAGCGGGTGCCACTTGAATAACCAAGGTTTTGATTTAGCCACGGTTAAGCATTTTTTTGAACAGGATTATCATGACCGGGGCATGATGAAATGGCAGGGCTTCTATTTATCCGATCATACGGCCGCTTTAAACCAACAGAACCAGCAGTTGAATGAAATATACGTTCCACGACCTCAACAATCCTTAGCAGTAATTACCGAGGTATTGGCGGACGCATATCAGCGTCAGCAACCAGTGACTATTCAACTAAAAACGGTTGACCAAAATAATCATCATTTACCAGATATAACCACCTTGATCCATGGTTACAATGCCAATGATATTGTGATCGACGCTGATCAGTTTATCCCACTACAAGAAATTCGCAATGTGGCAGACAAAAAGACGGAGAAGCTATAAAATTCTAGCTCTCCGTCTTTTTCTTAACGCTCTAATTGTTGGGATTCATCTTGACTTGGTTGTTTGATCTTGGGATTTTGTCTTACGAAATCCTGTAACTGTTTTTGGGCACGATTACTGATTTCCTGGTGCACATCATTTAACTGGTTTTTAAGTTCTGATTTTTGTTGGGGATCAGTCGCTTGTTGAACTTGTTGTTTCAAGCTTTGATAGGACTTATTAAGTGCTTTAGCTGATAACTGTTTTAGTTCATTATTTGACTCTTGCTGAACTTGATAATTCTCAACCGAAACTATCTTAACGTCTTGGGGGTTAAAGACAATATACTCTTTAGAAATCATGTCTTGATCTTGTTGGCTATCCCTAAAATCTCTAACAGCATAATGAATATTCATTTGATTAAGCACTGGATTTAAAGTTGCTGCTGCACTATCATTACCACCCACCTGATTACCTAGATCGTTAATAATATCGAGATCATCTTTAGCCGTTTCAATAGTGGTTTGCGCAATGTGCTTAGCAATTTGATGGTTACCCTCGTCAATATGTGTTTCGCTAGTCGGCTCGTCCCAATCAGACAAAATATATGGGTTGGATGTAAGCTGATTCCTGAGACAACTTTTAAGAGAGGGTATAATGAATAAATCGTCTCTCAAAAGGAAGGAATTTTTACATGCCAACTGTTTTATTGTTTAAAGTACTTAACAAACTGTGAGATGGAGGCTGGGAGAATGTTTGTATTGTGTGGATCAAATGCAAAATCAAGTAATTTATTTATACTATAATTTTTCTCTATCAAATTTCGGGAATCATCAAGATAGTATTGTACAATTTTTTTGCTTTTATCACTATCAATACTTCCCGCAGTTGTTACAAGCCATAATTCTTCATTCTTATTAGAGAGCAATGATGTATAATCATTAGATTTAAGAGAAGTAGTTCCATTTTTTACTTGAATATAAATTCTTCTGTTTTTATAGGTACCTTGTTTTTTTGAGGCATCAACTAATACAAATTCGTATCTCTGTGTACCAATTTTGTTGGTTGAAGGTATCACCACATAATTAAATTGATCATATAACCATAAAGCAACTAAATCTTCAGCAGCTGCATAACCAATTAAATTAAATAGAGAACTTCTTGTATGAATCATTTTAGGAGGCAAAAGATCAGTCTTGTTTAGGAGTATTGCTGAATAATAACTTGTTGCAGTATATTGGGAATTTTCTAAGGGTGTCTCATGATTATCAACTTTTGTAATTGCTCTCCTATTGTGTGTATACGTCGATACAGAACCTGGAACAGCATCTTCTTTTCCGACTGGCATCCAATTAATATCAGTTAACATAGCTGAACAGTCAAAGTTTGAAGCTATTTCTCCAACATCAAAATGAAATAAATCTTTAGGTTTATCAGGTATCTCAGCGACATAATATATACCATTGCATCTGACCCAAATAAAATCCCCCTTTCTGACATTTTCAAACAACTGATGTACGCTTTGATAGCCCCATTTAGAATTCCAATGGTGCCCTTTTATTTGTTTATTCCAAAATTCCTTATAGTCTTCAAAAGTGTTAATTTTCTCTCTCCCAGGAACATTTGGAAATGACCATCCACATGAGACACAATGGTTTTTAATAAAAAATTCATATGATTTTATATCATGATCACTCCCACCTTTTCCCTTTATTTTCCAAGCATGTATTGTCATCGTAATTGTCCTCTTGTATTCTAAAATTATTTTTAATAATAGTGCTAAAAACGCTAAAACGACCATTTGCAGACTAATGGTTAATGGATGCTCAAAATTCCCCCAAAGTTGCCGACAGTTCTCTAACCAACTAAGGATCGTTCGACTACCTAACGTTGTGAGGCATCTGTCCATGTTTTAACTCACTTTACTTCACAATGCTCACTTTAACGCCAGTCATACTAATCCTATATTAACAGTAATATCACAAAATGTATTTTTGAATTTGTGTTATGAGGATCATAATAACTTTATTGAAACAGCTCTTTCGAATTTAATAGATAGTCCAATATTAGTTTCTTATATTTTTAGCTGTTTCTCTGTTTTAGCTTTATTGTATCCTGGCTATATTAAATTATGAAGCCTAAACGCCAATTGGTTCGCGTATAATAAACTAGTGAGTAATTTAAAAGCGGGGGAAGGACTGTTTTTATGTTGGAATTGTCGTTTGAAAAAGAAGTTGTTAAAACCTTAACGACTGGAAGCAATCAATGGGTGGAACGAAAAGACCTGTATGGTGCGACCCCGGATCAATTATGGGCTAATTTTCGTGATAAATTAAATAACAATAACTATGCTAAATTACAGGGACACCCCCTGACCGATACCGAATTTAATCAAGTTAAACGGGCGATTGAGGTCCGGACACCTTACGAAGCAGCTAAGTTACTAGCCGCCGAAAATGGCATTGGCAAAGTTGAAGTTGAACGTGATGATGCTAAGCTGGGCACGGTGACGCTCGAGTTGTTTTGGAAAGCGGACGTTGCTGGCGGTAAATCTAGTTATGAAGTGGTCCGACAAGCAGTGCGACCACGGTTAGCTGGTACTCAAGATGTCGATCCTGATCGCCGTTTTGACGTAACCCTATTGATTAATGGGTTACCCTTAATTCAATTGGAACTAAAAAAAGCCACGGTCGAACTTAACCAGGCTTTTAATCAAATTGAAAAATACGCGCAGGAAGGTAAATATACGGGGATTTACTCGCTGTTGCAAATGTTTGTGATTATGACGCCGGATAGTACGGCGTATTTTGCGAATGCCGAACCGGATCATTTCAATAAAGCTTTTTTGTTTAATTGGCGGACGCGGGATAATCACCCCGTGGAAAACGGCTTAGCGTTTACGCGCCAAGTCCTTAATATTCCCATGGCCCACAAAATGGTCAGTGAATATACGGTCATCGACCAAGAGCGGCAAAGCCTAATTCTCTTACGGCCTTACCAGATTTATGCGATTGAAGCCGTGATGCACCGGATTCACGACCATCAAGATGGTTTTGTTTGGCATACCACGGGTTCTGGTAAAACACTCACCTCATATAAAACCGCTAAATTAGCTGCGCAAGATCCCGGTGTCGATAAGGTCATCTTCTTAGTTGACCGGCGGGATTTAGACGAACAGACAACCAGCAACTTTAGTGCCTATGCTGCCAATGACGATATTGCCATTAACGAAGCCCAAAATACCGGTGATTTAATGCGTAAATTGCAACAAAATGACGGTAAGGTCTTGGTCACCTCGATTCAAAAACTTCATCGGGCGGTCAAAAAAACGCAAGCCCAGCTGGCAACCGGTAAGCAATCCCGCTTTAGTAAAACTTTAAAGCAACGGGTGATCTTCTTTGTTGACGAAGCCCACAGGTCGCAATTTGGTAAGATGCAAAAGGAAATTCGGGCAGCGTTTGTCAATAGTAATTGGTATGGTTACACTGGCACCCCCATCTTTAATGAAAATAAGAAACAGCTCAAAGGTGATCTAGCAGTTACGACGGAGGAGCTATTTGGTAAAGTCTGTCATGTTTATAACTTGCGAGATGCCTTAGAGGACCAAGCCGTGTTACCGTTTAACGTCGAACATGTAACAACGATTGGTAAAGATACGTTAATAACCCGGGCCCTCGAGAAAGAAAACCAGCGCGTCAAAGCACGTCGCGATAAGCAAGGCCGCCTGCTGAGTACAGCTGATGAAGCAAAAATTCAAGCCAAGATTCAAGCGATGTCAGTCAAGGACTTGGAAGAAACGTATTTAACTCCGGCTGACTTTGAGACCGATGAACATATTAACCAAGTTGTTCAATATATTTTACAAAAAGGCCCACGTAAAACCAGCTTGGGGCATGGCAACTACAATGCGATTTTAACCACCAGCTCCATTGAAATGGCGCAACGCTATTATCAAGCCTTTAAAGCCGCGAAAAAGACTACTCACAATCAGCTAGATCCTGATTGGCCCCGAATTGCGATTACTTATTCATTAAGTGAAAACGAAGATCAGAGTGCGCAAAAACATGACCAAATGGCCACCATTTTAAAAGATTATAATCGGCAGTATCACACTAATTTTGATTTAGCCGATTTGAATCTCTACAACGAAGATGTCGCAAAACGGGCCGCCCGGCGTGAGGCGGTCTTTGCTCATTTGAAACCGGATCAGGAAATTAATCTAGTGATTGTGGTGCGGCGGTTATTAACGGGTTTTGATGCCCCTCGGCTAAACACGCTCTTTGTTGACCGCACCTTAGCTTATCAAGAACTCATTCAAGCCTACTCACGCACCAACCGGCTCCAAAACCGGGAATTAAAACAAGAAGGCCAAATTGTGACCTTTCGGGTGCCGGCAATCATGGAAGCTAATGAACGTGAAGCTTACAAGTTATATAGTGGCGAAGGCTCGTTTAATGTCATTATTCGTCCCACGTATCAGCAGGCTGTCTTAAAATTTCAAAAGGCCGTGGTCGATTTAAAAACCATTGCCCCGACGCCGACGGCGGCCGATGACCTGAAAGGAACCACTGCTAAGGTACAGTTTGTGAAAGCCTTTCGCCAAGTGAATCAACAATTGAATTCCTTATCCATGTACAACGATTTCACTTGGGAGAACAGTGAAAAGGCCTTTGGTATCGCTCAGCCCGAAGTAGAATCCTATACGGGTAAATATCTGCGGATTAAAGCGGCGGTTACTAACCAAGAGCCTGAGAAAGTCCCCGAAGAGTTGGCCGCTTTAGACTTTTCCTTAGCCGTTGGTTCAGTCGTCTTGGTGGATTATGATTATTTGACGCAATTAATTCAAGATTGGATTGATGAACAGCAACGGTACTCGACGCCTGATCAAGCCCAAGCGCATATGACGGATTATCTGCAAAATAGTGCCAAAGTACAGGCTAGTTTGAATAAATTAGCGGAAACGCAACCGCAACAGGCTCAATTAATTCGCGAAGCCATGCCCTATATTGAGCAACAAATGCAACAGTCTCAGCAACAGAGCACCCCAAATCAAGCGCCAGTAGCGTTGAATGCTCGGGAGTTGGTGGCTGATTACGCCCAGAAACAATTGGTCAAAAAAACGACGACCTTTGCCCATACGTGGGGCTTAGATCAAGCAGCCCTATTACGGGTGGCGCGTGAACACACCGTGGGTACCGATGAATGGCATCATGAACAAGAATTAACGCAGTCAGCGAATTTAGCAGCGGCCTTACAAGCTCAAACTGCCACTGGGCCAAAGATTCCAGCTGTTTTGCCACTATACCGGATTAAGTCCCAGGCCGCTTGGCGACAGTTTATTGAACACGATTTAGCAATCTATCTACAAAAATAAGTGAGGTTAAACAATGTCAGAAAAAACAACGCAAGCTAGTCAACTTGAAAGCGCCCTATGGAATGCGGCCGATGTCTTACGCGGGAAAATGGACGCTTCCGAATATAAAAATTATTTGTTAGGGTTAATTTTTTACCGGTTTCTATCTGAGAAAACCTTAACGACCTTTAGTGGATGGGCGGGTGAAACCGAAAATGTCACTCAGAAATATGCTCAATATATGGATCCTCAGTTTGAATTGGAAGGCGTCTCAGTGCAGCCCAGTTTAGTTGAGTATTTGCAAAACACGCTCGGCTATTTAATTCAACCACAAGCGTTGTACACCACCCTGATTGGCAAGATTCAAGCCCATACTTTTGCGTTAGACGATTTATCTCAAGCACTTCATGATCTGGAACAGTCGACACAAAATCTATCTTCAGCGCAAGACTTTTCGGACTTGTTTGCCGATGTGGATTTAAGTAGTAATAAATTAGGCAGTTCTTTACAACAACGGAACCAAACCATTAGTGATACTATGTTAGCCTTAAATGCAATTGATCTCGTTCATCATCAAGGCGACGTCTTAGGTGACGCCTATGAATACTTAATCGCGCAATTTGCCAGTGATTCCGGTAAAAAAGCGGGTGAATTTTATACCCCACGGCAGGTGTCCGACATTATTGCCCAGATTGTGACTTATCAGCGCAATGCAGGTGATAACCAAGTGCGGACTATCTATGATCCAGCAGTTGGTTCTGGTTCGCTGCTGTTAAATGTCGGACAACACGTGCAAGAACCTGGTTTAGTGAGTTATCACGGCCAAGAACTGAACACCACGACCTTTAACCTGGCCCGAATGAATTTAATGTTACATGGGGTCTCGTATGACGATATGCATTTACGCAATGGCGACACGTTAAGTAAAGATTGGCCGGTTGACGAACCTTACTTATTTGATGCGGTCGTTATGAACCCGCCCTACTCGGCGCACTGGGATAACAGTGACAAACGCTTGTCTGATCCCCGCTTCCGCGACTATGGCGTCTTACCGCCTAAATCTAAAGCCGACTTTGCCTTTCTGCTACACGGCTTTTATCATCTGCAGGAGCATGGAACTATGGGCATCGTCTTACCCCATGGCGTGCTATTTCGGGGGGCTAAGGAAGGCAAAATTCGCCAAAAGCTTCTGCTGGATAACCGGATTGATGCCATTATTGGGCTACCCGCTAATATTTTTCATTCCACCAGTATTCCAACGTTGATCATGATTTTAAAGAAACATAAAACCACTGATGACGTCTTGTTTATTGATGCGTCCCGGGAATTTGAAAAGGACAAGAATCAAAATAAGCTAACGGCAGCGAATATTCAAAAAATTGTGACCACTTATCAAAACCGGCAAGATGTCGATAAATATGCTCATGTGGCCTCACCGGCGGAAATCAAGGAGAATGACTACAACTTAAATATTCCGCGCTACGTCGATACGTTTGAACCGGAACCCGAGATTGATCTGGACCAAGTTAAAGCTGATCTGAAGCAACTGGACGAGGAAATCAGTCAGAATGAACAAGCCTTTAATGAATTAGCTAGCCAGTTAGTGACCACCCAGGTTAATGATCAGTCAAAACCGGAGGCTCACAATGAAAGATAACCAAGCTAAATATCCGCAATTAAGATTTAAAGGTTTCACTGATCCTTGGGAACAGTGTAAGCTGAATGAAATAACAAATCATCGTGGTGGTACGGCTATTGAAAAGTACTTTGAGAAAGATGGACAGTATAAAGTTATTTCAATTGGTAGTTATGGATTAGATGGCAAATATGTTGATCAACATATTCGTGCGATATCAAATAAAGTTACAGACGGTCGAGTTGTTCATGCTGGAGAGCTTACGATGGTTTTAAATGATAAAACTGCTAATGGAACAATTATTGGACGTTCATTGCTGATAGAACAAGATAATAAATATGTGATTAACCAACGTACCGAAATTATCGCGCCAAAAGAAAACTTTGATTCTGAATTTGCATTTACAATATTGAATGGATCATTTAGGGAGAAAGTAAAACGTATTATTCAAGGTGGAACACAAATCTATGTGAACTATCCAGCTGTTGCGGATCTTTCCCTTGAACTCCCCAATATTGAAGAACAACAAAAAATCGGCGCCTTTTTTCAGGAACTCGATGCCACTATTACCCTTCATCAGCGTAAGTTAGCTAAGCTTAAGGAACTTAAACAGGGCTATTTGCAGAAATTGTTCCCCAAAAATGGTAGCAAGTTCCCGCAATTAAGATTTGCAGGGTTTGCTGACGCTTGGGAACAGCGTAAGCTTGGGGAGATTGCCATAAGAGTCCGAGGAAATGATGGAAGGATGAATCTTCCAACCCTAACAATTTCAGCAGGAAACGGTTGGATGGATCAAAGAGACCGTTTCTCTCAGAACATAGCGGGTAAAGAACAGAAGAACTACACGCTCTTAAGGCAAGGTGAATTGTCGTATAACCATGGTAATTCAAAGCTGGCTCAATTTGGCGCAGTGTTTGAACTCGAGAGTTACAACGAGGCACTTGTACCACGTGTCTACCACAGTTTCTCGGTTACAGCTGGTGCTCAGCCTAAATTTATTGAGCAGATGTTTGCTACGCATCGCCCAGATCGAGAACTACGAAAATTAGTGTCCTCAGGCGCGCGCATGGACGGATTGTTAAACATCAATTATGACGATTTTATGGGCATCAAAGTTTGGCTCCCTTCTGTGGCTGAGCAACAGGCTATTGCAGGGCTTCTAGTGAAGTTAGACAACACTATCGCTCTTCATCAGCGTAAGCTTGAAAAACTCCAAGAACTTAAAAAAGGGTATCTACAAAAGATGTTTTGTTAAGCATATTTCCCTGTAATTTATTTTTAAATTAGACAATAAGATATTGGGTGTGATTACGAATTGAAAAATGATAAATTAATTCACAAAAAAATATATAATCAATATTTTACAAGTAAAAGGCTTCTTTCAATTATTTCTAACAATGTAAGGAGGTTTGATAAGAGTGATATAAGTATCATGGATCCTGGAGCAGGTTGCGGTTCCTTGAGCATATCTGCAATTAAAAATATCATAGCAAACAGTAAAAAAGTAAGGTTTATAAAACTTATTACTTATGAAATTGATGATTATTTAATTTTAAGTCTTAAATATAATTTAAACGCATTAAAGAAATTTGGACTTATGAACAATGTTGCCATAACTTATAAAATAATCAATTCTGATTTTCTTATTAGCAAGGAATTAAGAAAATATGATTTAATAATCATGAATCCTCCTTATAAGAAAATCAATCAGAGCTCAAAATATAGTGAACTTTTAAAAAAATACAGTGTAAATACGACAAATACCTACACGTCGTTTATGAAAAAGGCTTTAGGACAGTTAAAAACTGAAGGTCAGTTATTATCTATAACTCCCAGAAGCTTTATGAATGGTTTCTACTTCAAAAAATTCAGGAAATGGTTATTTACAAATTTTTGCTTTAATCAGATATTAGTATTTGATTCTAGAAGGTTATTTGATGGTGTATTACAGGAGATAGTTATTACAGATTTTAGGAATAAACATCAAAATAAAAATATATGTATTCAATATATAGGAAAAGGTGATAATAAAATCGGCAAAAAAATAGTGGCCAATTATTATGACGTTTATGAAAGCACTGGTGAAGTTATTCGATTAATAAGAAATTATACAGATTTAAATGAAATTAGAATAATGGACACCAAGAATTCCCTACAAGATCTTGGAGTAAGTGTATCAACAGGACCAGTTGTACGCTATAGACAAAAACCAGTGGACTTAAGTAAACACTATAAGAGGGGATTTTATCCATATATATTTGGTGAACATTTTAATGATAATATGGAATTGGACTGGCCCAAGAAGAAGGTAAAGAAGTTTAATTATCTGAGAATGACTAAAGAAAATAGTTCTTTATTTAGAGAAGAGTCTATTTATGTATTAGTTAAGAGAATTACTGCAAAGGAAGATCATAAGAGAGTAAAGGCAATTGTGTTGGATTCTAATTTGAATTACTCAAAAATTGCATTTGATAACAGTATTAACTATCTTTTTTTCAATAATCAATATAATTTGAATATTGATATTGCTTATGGTCTCTGTGTTTATCTTAATTCTTCATTATTTAATAAGATGTTTAGACAAGTTAGTGGAAATACTCAAGTTAATATTTTTGATTTAAATATGCTTAGTTATCCAACTTTAGAGGAACTAAAATTGCTAAGCTCTGGAATACATGAGAATCAGAATATTATAGATAAGTTGGTTAATAGAGTTGTATTGAATAATAGGAGCGGAAATTATGAGTCTTAAAGATGAATATGATAAAAGTGTTAAAGAAATAAAAACGGATGAATATCAAATGTCTATTGGGGAAATAGCAAATATGTATAAAGATGGTGATATCACCATCTTCCCGGAATATCAAAGATATTTTAGGTGGAAAAAGGAACAGAAATCATCATTTATTGAATCACTTATTCTTGGCATGCCTACACCGTCAATCTTTGTTTCTCAAGATGCTAATGGTCAATGGGATGTGATTGATGGATTACAAAGAATCAGCACCGTTTTGGAATTTATGGGTTTGTTAAAAAATCCAATTGATAATTCAACATTTCCTCCAAGTATTCTTACTAAAACTAAATTTTTACCATCTCTAGATAATAAGACTTGGGCAAATCACCGTAATACAATAGGTCCGAACTTTAGAAGATTAATTAAAAGAAGACATATAAGTATAGTAATTGTGGATAGTTCCAGCAATAAAGATATAAAATATGAAATGTTTCAACGGCTTAATACAAATGGTGTTTCACTAAGTATTCAGGAAATACGAAATGTTGCAATACTTATGGTTAATAAAGACTTATTTGAAACAATAACAGAACTTCATAACTGTAATGCTTTTACGAATATTATATCTATGAGTACAACTAAATTAAACAAACAGGTGGATAAAGGTTGGATATCAGAATTCTTTGTTACTCAATCTCTAAACACATCAAGTTTGAATACATCAGAAGATATAGGAAATATGATAACGGAAGAATTAATAAATATCGCAGCTAGTTTAACAAAAGAAAAAATTGATATAATCAAGAAAAATTTTATTACTACTTCAAAACTTCTTGATAAATTATTTGGAAATGATGCATTCAAAAAATATGATAAAGAATCTCAAAAATATAAGGGGCAATCCCTACAATCTATGTTTGAAGTATTGTTTAGATTAACGTTTAATAAGTTAAAATATTTCGAGAAGAATCCAGATCATTTAAAAAAAATTCAAAAAGAAATTCCGAATAATCCAAATTTCATTGAGGCTACTAAAAAGGGAACAAGATCAATTACTAGAATTAAAAAACTGATTAAAATGACTGATTCAATGGAGTTGCAATTAAATGGTTAAAATTAATACTTTAGAGAAGTTGCAAGATAAAATTGATTTTGAATTATCTTGGAGAAAAAAGGAAATTATAAAATTAGATTTTAATATATATCAAGCTCGAATTCATGGGAATGCTAAATTTACAATTAGAGAAGGCTACCTTTTATTATATGCAGATTGGGAGGGATTTATAAGAACAGTTGCTAACTATTATGTCATATTTGTTTTTTCAAAGAAATATAAATTGAAAAATCTTTCCACGGGATTCTGGGTTATATATAATTTTTCTGAATTCAATAAAATTTATAAATCTCCTAGAAAAAAGGCGGATAAAAGCTTTGTTGATAATCTTATAACTACATTAGACAAAAGCACCAACAAATCTTATATTGATAAGGTCAAAAAAAGATTCATTAATACTAATTCCAATTTGAATTACGATCGTTTTTCTGAGATCTTGTATATATTAGGCCTTGACTATAATAAATATAGCTTAAAAAAGAATTATATAGATTCCGTTTTATTAAAAAATAGGAATTCTATCGCCCATGGTGAAAACATGAAGTTCACTTTTACTAGCGATGATGTTGATGAATTCAGACAAGCATTAAAAATAATCATAGAAATTATGAATTCCTTCAAGGAAGATATACTCAATGCTGCTATCAATGAGAATTTTATAAACCATAGTCTATTTAACT
>NZ_BJVK01000046.1 GCF_007989105.1 Lentilactobacillus kefiri
CCAGACACAAAAACACAGGTGCTTGAGAAATCCCAAGTACCTGTGTTTTTTTATGGTCATTACTTGTTATACAACCGTTCGAATTCATTCAAACGATCTTCAAAAATCTGGAATGCTTTTTCGAGATAGTCGGGCTTGGTCATATCAACCCCGGCTTTTTTCATGACATTGGTTGGCGTATCGGAACTGCCTGATTTCAAATAATTCAAATATTTATCAATGTTGTCTTGGGTACCGTTGACAATGCCGTCAGCTAACGTTGAGGCCGCAGCAAACCCGGTCGAGTATTGGTAAACATAGAAATTGTAATAGAAATGAGGAATTCGGGCCCATTCCAGCGCAATCTGTGGATCCGAAACAACCGCATCACCATAATATTTCTTATTCAAATCAAGATAATACTGATCCATAAACTTGGCTGTCAACGGTTGGCCTTGGGCATCCTGTTCATGGATATACTGTTCAAATTCGGCAAACTGGGTTTGACGGAAGACGGTTCCCTTAAATCCATCCAGATAATAATTCAAAATGAATTTCTTCATCTGGTCGTCATCTTTGAATTTGTTCAGCAAATAGTCCGTTAAGATATTTTCATTGGTCGTTGAGGCAATTTCTGCGACAAAAATAGAATAATCCCCATACTGATATGGTTGATTATGATGTGAGTAGTAACTGTGCATACTATGACCGGTTTCATGAATCAAAGTATACAAGTTATCCAGGTTGTCCTTCCAGTTCAGTAAGATAAATGGATTGGTATCGTATGTTCCGGATGAATAGCCCCCACTTCGCTTGAACTGGTTTTCAACAACGTCAATCCAACGCCCGTTAAATTCCTCTTTAACGTGGCTGACATAGTCGGGGCCCATAACCTGAAGGGCCTCCAAAGCAATCTTTTTGGACTGCTCAAATGTATATTTTGGTGATTGATTACCCACTAAAGAAGTATACATGTCATACATATGCAGCTCATCGAGACCGAGAATCTTTTTTCTCAAAGCAACATATCGATGCAAAAGATCCAGGTGCTTATTGACAACCTTAATTAAATTATTGTAGACATCAGTTGAAACTTCATTGCCTGCCAGAGCAGCTTCCAAAGCACTATTATAGTGGCGAATGTTGGCTTTAAAATTATGATTTTTGACGTTGGTCGTCAGAGTTGATGCCAATGTATGCTGAAATTGATCATAAACTTCGTACAACTTCTCGAAGGCTTCTTTACGAACACTTTGATCGGTGGATTCCAGCAAGATGCCATAAACACCCTGTGAGAGCTTGACCTTGTTGCCATTTTCATCAGTGACAGCTGGGAATGACAAATCAGTATTATCCAAAATGCCAAAAGTCTTTTCACCTGAGGAGAAGATATCGTCAGCTCCGGCAAGGACTTCTTCGACGTCGTTGCCTAAAATATGGTCACGACGTTCAAAAGTCTGGTCGTAAAAACGTTTATAGTCAGTTAATTTAGGCTCGTCCTTATAAAATTGGGCCATCTTGTCATCGGAAATCTTCAACAGTTCCGGTTCAAACCATGCAGTCGCCGCACCAAATTGGGCGGCTAAAGCCTCTGAACGGGAATACATTGCTTGGTATTTGTCCTCGCTGGTATCCTGATCATTCTTCAACTGAGAATAAACATACACTTTTTCCAACGTCCGGCTGAGTTTCAGCAAATCTTCGGTCGCCTTGAGTAATGATTCGGCGTCTTTTTCAATGGTGCCGGACAGCCCGGCAAACTTCTTTGAATCAGCCTTCACTTCAGTAAAGTCCTTCTCAAAGTCTGCATCGGACGAATAAACGGTGGTTAAGTCCCAAGTCAATTTTTCAGGAACATCTTTTCTAAGAGGCAGTTCTTGTGTTTTAGCCATAATGTCCTCCTTCAAATATTAGTTAGTATTAGGTTAGCACACCATGGGCTTTTCAGTCATAATATATTGTCTTTTTTCATCATAGCTCTCAAACCACTTGGGAGATTGAATGATCTTAACCCCGGCAATCGTGTGGCGCAGATAGCCATTGGCCCGCAGACTAAAAATAAAACCTGTAAATGCCATCTGAAAGAAGCGGACATAGTCGTCGACTTGCGCAAATTGTTGGCCAAACAATTGAACCGACTGCTTAAATAGCCAGTTCAGCTCTTGATTTGAAATCTCATCATCCTCACCAGAAAACAGCTGGAGGACAATCCAGACCCGCCAACATAAACCGGTCCGGCGAAAAATTGGTAATTCGCCGTCAAATTTTCCGTGGCAAACTAATGGACAGCCGACAAATACTTTTCGCCGTTGGTAACAGACCGTGACCATATCAAGATAGGTTTCATTCCCCATCACCACACTCCTCTGAATCCGATTAACCTGATTAAGGATCATTTTTTGGACGTACTGAGTTGAATAACCAGCCGTCTCCTGGGTTGAAGATTGAATGAAGTTTTTCAGGTCTCTCAAATGGTGAAACACACGAACATCACTCGTCAGCTTGCCGCAAACTTCTTTAATGTGAAAATCAATTCGAAATTGATTATTTTTGGCGGAGTAAAAGACAATAAAAAAGCCAAGCTGAGAATGAAACCTGGCAAATTTAGCAACACTATCCAAACGTTTGGCGGCATTCAAATGCCGGTCGCCCAAAATCCACAGCACATCCATCCCCAATTGCCTGTAGTTTGCGGTTCTTCGGGCCATATCCTGATATGAAATGGGACTGCACTGATATTCCAAAATTGTCTTTTTGCTTGTCAGAAAGACATCGGCCCGCTGTTCAATTGCCGGCAAGTTATATTCGAGGACTGCCGGCTCCCCGATCTCTTCAAGTTGCCTTTGAAACGCCAACTTTCCCGTCAAATGGGCCTGGCTTTCATTTTCACTAAAATGGCTGCACAACGAGCTGCGTTTATGGCTAAAATGGGGAATCCGATACTTGCCGTTTTTAAAAATCACCTGTTCATGACAACAGGGACAAACCAACGCTTTGTCGATGATTGATTTATCGGTCAGCTCACCGGCATTAATTAATTGGTCGTTCATCATTGCAATCAGCATGTTATCACCTTCTGTCATGTAGATACGAAAAAGGCCGCTGATTTGTTTCAGAAATTAAAATTATCATTACGTTTTTGTCAGAACAGCAGTAATCCTACCATTCTGTTCATAATCGTTTATAATTATGGTAAATAATTCTGGCTGGGGGACTAATATGCTGAAGAACTTATTAAAATATATTCAAGAAGAACACGTTGCCGAACAACTTTACCACAGCCTCATTGGTATTGAGATTGAAGAGCATCGAATCGATAATCATGGCAAGCTGAGTCAAAAACCATATCCACAGAATTTGGGTTCAAGACGCTACCATCCCTATTTGCAGTCTGACTTTTCGGAATCAATGAACGAAATTATCACTGATCCGAATCCGAATATCGGCGGTGTTTTGGATCAACTTGACACCCTTCAGACAGTCTTAATCCGATCGGTTGATAAATCAGAATCATTTTGGCCGCTCAGCATGCCGCCAGCTATGGATGCCGAAGATAAAGAATTTATTCAAGGCCACTTTGGCCGACCGGCATACGCAAAGTACCGCGATTATTTAACCAAAAAGTATGGTGTTGCCCGGAAAATTATTACCGGGGTCCACGTCAATTTCAGCATCCCTGAACCGGTTATCAATCGCCTTTACGTGCATTACCAAGACCAGTTTAAATCACTGGTTGGTTTTAAAAATGCCCTCTACTTTCAACTCGCCCAAAACTTTGTTTTACATCGTTGGTTGCTGACGTATCTATTTGGTGCCAGTCCAATTGCTGAAAAAGGCTTTTTCTCTGAAGAAGACGCAAAGAAGCTCAACCATCCGGTTAGAAGTATCCGAAACAGTATCTATGGCTATGTCAATGAGCCGGATGATAAAGTGGATACCACCATTTATACCAGTTTAGATCACTACATTGACGGCATTAACGATGCCATCAAAGATCACAACTTGTATTCAACGGCCGAATTTTATGGGCCGGTTCGGTTACGTGGACAGGAGGCCATCAAGGATTATCGGACCAAAGGTATTTCCTACCTGGAATTCCGAGTTCTCGATAACACACCGTTCACCCCAAATGGAATCAGTCGTCACGCAATGTATTTTCTGAAATTCTTCCTTGTGTATCTGCTGGTAACCCCAGTTGATCATGAAAACGTTGCTGATGATTTGAAACAGTCATTTGCCGACAACAATCAAGTCGCTCTCGAAAATCCCGATCAGCCAACGTTTAAAATGGCAGAGGGAATTAAGATTTTCAACGACCTGATTGCCATGGCAAAATCACTTCACGCCCATTCAGAACAGCTCCAGGCACTGGACGACTTCAGTGAAGTCATTACCCACCCTGAGTTAACCGCTTCGGCAATGCTTCTCCAACACATCCAAAACGGCAGCTTAATGGACTTTGGCGTCACCGTTGCCAAACGTTGGCGGGCACAGCGATTGGCTGCCCCAACACTCTTGCCATCAATGGGCAACCTTTCATTTGATGCTCAAAGATTGATTTTCCACGCCATCCAGCTTGGAATTCGATATTACGTGGTTAAAGATGAGGATGGCGAATCCCTTATCACGTTGACTTACGATAACGTGACTCAGGTTATTTATACTGACAAAGTTGGAAAAGTCGAACCTTTGCAATACTTGTATGATCTGTTTCCCGGCATCAAAAAGGCAGCCGAACAAGATAATCATTAAAAATATTTCGAAAAAATAAAGGCAGGAACAAAACTAACCGTTTTGTTCCTGCCTTTTATTATTTCATTTTAAATTTTCAGTGAAACGCTAAAGGCCGTTCCCTTTGGGTGATTATCCTTTACGGTAATGGTTCCCGAATGCTGCTGAACAATCCACTTGGCAATTGCCAATCCAAGGCCGTTTCCACCAGTCTTGGAGTTTCGCGATTTGTCAGAACGATAGAAACGTTCAAAAATTCGCTTCTTGTCCTCATCCGGAATGCCGGTTCCGGTATCTCTAACTTCGATTGTCAGCCGGTCTCTGGCCAATGCCGTCAATACCGTGACAGTTCCACCAGCTGGCGTATATTTAATCGCATTATCCAATAATATGATGAGTAATTGACGAATTAAATCTTTGTCCATATGGCCGGTGCCATCCGCTTTAAGGACGGTCACCATCGACTTATGCTGACTGGCAGCAATATCGTCATATGGCTTGAGAATTTGAGCAAACCATGGCTTAAGATCAACGGGTTGCTTATTGATTTCAATGGTCCCTGAATCCGAACGGGCCAGCATCAAAAGCCGGTTCGTTAAAGTCTGTAAATGACGGACCTCATCCAAAGATGTTGAAATCGGATCAACCTGATCAACCACTTTGGTTTTCGGCTTAGTTAACATATATTCCATTTGGTTTTGAATGACCGTCAATGGCGTTCGCAGTTCATGGGCCGCATTGGCACTAAACTGCCGCTGCCGTTTCCAAGCTTTCATAATTGGTCGCATGCTTGATCTGGAAAGGAAGTAGGCAATTGCAATTGCCACAATCCAGAAGAAGACCAGTGTGATCAGCAATGATCGCTTAAAACTATTGACCGCCATCAAATCGGTATCAATGTTTTCCAGAATTAAAACATAATTACCGGCATAAATCGGATTAGAATTCGACTTTGGCACTTTAATCAAAAGCGTCCGGAAATAATGCAGCGTATTGTCGGTTGACATCAACGTTACTTCGCGGACCTTATTGACCTCAGACTTTTCCAACTCGGTGTTGATAAATAAATTATAAATTCGATTTCCAAGCATCTGGGCGTTGATAATCTGCCCCTTTTTATTGAAAACCAAAATATTTGTCCGAAACGGTGTGTCACCGTTATTCGGCTTGGCTGGTACCGGTGCCTGGGCATTATTGCCATTTCTAAACTGTGGCGCCTTCCGGTTATTCAAAACATTTTGTTTTTGGGTAATCAATCCTTGGTCAATATTTTTGTAAATTGATTGGTGAAAGAAGAAGAACACGACTAACCCAAGGACGGCAAATAACAGTGCAAACCCCACCAATTCCTTCAAAAAGAGTGACAGTTGCTGTTTTTGCTGCGGATCGCTTCGTTTCAATCCGATTCCTCCGTTTCAAACATATAACCAACGTTTCGTAATGTCTTAATTGGCTGAAGTGAAGAGGCCTGCTTCAGTTTCTTTCGCAGGTTGCTCATGTAAACTTCAACCACGGAAATGGCGGTTTCAGATTCAAACCCCCACAACCGATCAAAAATCTGATCTTTCGTAATAATGGTGTCCGGATTTTGAATGAAGTAAACCAGCAAATCAAATTCTTTTCCGTTGAGTTCCAATTCCTTGCCGTTGACTTCGACGATTCGGTTACTCAAATTTACTTTAAACGGACCCACTGCCAACGTATTGTCATCGCCAAGATGACCGCTGCGCTTAAGAAGGGCCTTGACCCGCATGATTAATTCCTCACGGTGAAATGGCTTGGTCAAGTAGTCATCCGCCCCAAGTTCAAATCCGTGGACTTTGTCATCCAAAGTATCCTTGGCTGTTAAAATCAACACCGGCATACTTAAATGATCCTCGGTCCGCCAATGCTTCAAAATGTCATAACCACTCACTTGCGGCAGCATCAAGTCCAGAACAACCAGGTCATAGATACCTTCTTGACCCAGCATTTGGCCTTCAAAGCCGTCGTGAGAAACTGTCGTCTGGGCAATTTCTCCGAGGAACAACTGAAGGCTTTTCGCCAAGTCTTCGTCATCTTCAATTATTAATATGTGAAGTTCTTTCATTAAGTTTTCTCCTTTTATCTGCTGCCACTAAATTAAAGGTTTTTTGCCCGCTCGTCAACAAAGATATCCACAATTTATCATAAATCAAATGTTTTAAGCTTATTTTATGGTTAAAAGGATAAACTCATTTCATCAATTAAGAAAGGAGTGATTTACCCATCACAAGTACGAAGCAATTATTTAAATTCGGGATAACAGGATTTATCAATACGGTTTTAACCTATGTGATTTACATGTTGCTGCTCCACGCGACAAATGCAACAATCGCCATGGCAATTGGCTATGGCATAACTTCTTTATTAGGACTCACCATGAGTAATCGGTGGGTCTTCCAAACTGGGAACTCAGTTAAATCAGTTGTATGGAAATATTATGCAACATATTTGTTCACGTGGCTGATCAGTGTCCTGTTTGCCCACTTCGCCAGCGGCTTTCCAATTATTGACAGTCGCCTGATTCCAATTATCAGTCTTCTAATCACTGTACCCACCAATTTTCTGCTTTCAAAATTTTGGGTATTTCACAAAACAAACTTAAAGGAGGTTCGCCGATATGGCAGCCAATAAATATATGGAAAATACCCAAAGTAAAAAACAAAGTCGTCTGAGATTCGATTGGATTCTCGTTGCCATTCTTGTCCTGGCGCTATTCCTCTACGGTTGGCAGATTTGGAAAGCTGGATCCGCCAATGCGTTTTATACCGCAGCCATTAAAAGTATGACAGAAAGTTTCCATAACTTTTGGTACGGCAGTTTTGATCCAGCAGGATACATCACCGTTGATAAGCCACCGGTTGCTCTTTGGTTTATGGCAATCAGTGCCAAAATCTTTGGGGTCCACGGATGGAGCGTTGTTCTGCCTTCCGTTCTGTTCGGGGTGGGCTCGGTCTATCTCATGTATCGAATAATTCAACCCTATTTCGGCAAAAATGCAGCGCGTTTAAGTGCCCTGGCATTAACACTGACACCCATCGTGGTCGCTGATTCAAGAACCAACAACATGGATGCCACATTGGTATTCTTCTTGATGCTGGCACTTTATTTCCTTGAAAAAGCAATCGGCAGTCGAAAGATTTGGTCACTTTTAATCAGTTTCGCGTTAATCGGAATTGCCTTTAACGTCAAAATGCTTCAAG
This sequence comes from Lentilactobacillus kefiri, assembly GCF_007989105.1. Taxonomy (GTDB): domain Bacteria; phylum Bacillota; class Bacilli; order Lactobacillales; family Lactobacillaceae; genus Lentilactobacillus; species Lentilactobacillus kefiri. Next base: position 7,935 of record NZ_BJVK01000046.1, read on the forward strand.
CCTTCATGATTTTGCCGGCTATGTATCTGTTTTACTGGTTGGCAGCAAACGAAACCTGGAAACGAAAAATATCCAAATTAGTTTTTGCAACCGTTTCGCTCCTGGTATTTACCTTGGCATATCCAATTTCAGTTGATATGACATCTGCCAGCAGCCGCCCATACGTTGGCGGGTCTGAAACCAATTCTTTACTGGAACTGGCCTTTGGCTACAACGGAAGTGAACGGCTGTTAGGCCAAACCACCGGTACCGGCGGCACATTTGGCGCTGGTATGAACAGTAAAACCCAGAAAAAAGGCGGCGGTATGCCTGGCAGTGGCAGTAAGCAGCCAACCGGCACGAAGCACAATGGTAAATCCATGACCCCACCTGGTGGGAAGAACATGAAGGGTCAACCCAACGGCGGCAAGAAAGGCGGCCCAGGTAAAATGGGTGCCGGCGGCGGTGGCGGTGGTGCCTTCAATATCGGCACCGCGGGACCATTCAGACTATTCCAGTCGGCACTTGGCCCTGAGGTTAGCTGGCTTTTACCATTCGCACTATTTGGATTGATTGGCGGTCTTGTTTACTTCAGAGATCGACGAAAACGCTGGTTTAATCTAACCACCAAGCAGAAGCAACTGATTCTTTGGACTGGTTGGCTGGTTCCGGTTTATGGATTCTTCAGTATTGCCAGTTTCTTCCATCCCTACTACATGATTATGTTGGCACCACCAATTGCCGCGCTGTTTGGAACCGGTGTAAGTGCCCTCGTTGGCCTGTTTAGAAACAATTTGCGCACCAATTGGAAATTCTATCTGCTTCCCGCTGCAATTATTGCAACGGCGGCCCTCCAATCTTGGTACGTTTACAGTTACTATCCATGGTTGACGTGGATCATCTTAATTGCCGCAATTGTCTTTTCCATTGGAATGGCAATCCTGCCACGTGGGAAGGCCTTCCAGACGCTCTTGGTTGGTGGAATGCTGTCAATCATGGCTGCACCAGCCTGGTGGTCATTGACCCCAACCATTGCCGCTGAATCAGCAATGATTCCAACCGCCGGCCCTTCACTACTGACTTCATCAAGTAGTGGCATGCCTGGCGGTGGCGGCGGAATGGGCAACAATTCAGTCAATACCAAGTTGCTTAATTATGTTGAGAAGAATCAAGGCAGCGCCAAATACCTGTTTGCCACCAGCGATTCAACAACAGCTGCGCCTTACATCATCAAAACCGGTAAAGCTGTTATGGCCATGGGTGGATTTAACGGAACTGATCCGGCAATCACCCTTACCCAATTTAAGAAGCTCGTTAAAGATGGTAATTTGAAATACTTCTACTACTCAGGAAAATCCGGTAATACCAAGATTATTAACTGGATCAAGAAACACGCAACCAAGGTGAAAACAAGTCTGTATCAATCTAGCAATAGTACCAGTTCGCAACCTGGCATGGCTGGCCCTGGTACGACTTCATCAACTAAATCGACCAAGGGTAAAGCCCCAACTGGTAAAACGACTTCCGGTAAAGCTCCAGCAGCTGGTAAAGGCCGTCCAAGCGGCAAGCCTGGAAGCAAGCCTTCGATGAGTCGCAAGTCCAAGATGAAACCTAACAAAACAACAAGTAAAACACCTTCCAAGTCCACTCACAAGTCAAGTCAGGGACAAGGCAACATGCAAGGACCTGGTGGCATGGGTTCAACCGGTGTTCTGTATGATTTGTCGTCAATTTATAAATAAAAGGAGGCAATATAATGGAAAAACACCAAGAGCTGGTTTCGATCGTCCTCCCCGTCTATAACGAAGAACCGGGAATTGAAACGATGATTGATACTTTAGAAAGTTTTATCGCAAATCAACCACAAAACTTTGAAATTATCTTCGTGGATGATGGTTCGAGTGACAAAAGTGTCGAAATAATCGAAAATAATCAAAATCTGCATAAAAATATCCGCCTGGTTCAATTTTCAAGGAACTTCGGTCACCAACTCGCAATTACCGCGGGAATTCGATATACAAAAGGTGATGCGGTCGTTGTGATGGACGCGGATCTTCAAGACCCACCAGCGGTCATCGTCGATATGATTGATAAATGGCATCAGGGATACGATGTGGTATATGGGCAACGAATTTCAAGAGACGGTGAAAGTCTTTTCAAAAAGGCAACGGCATCCCTCTTCTATCGCAGCCTTAAACGAATGACAAACATCAACATTCCACTAGATACCGGTGATTTTCGGCTAATGGATAAACAAGTTGTTCATCAACTCAGACAAATGAATGAAGCGGATCCATTTGTACGTGGAATGGTTAGTTGGGTTGGTTTCAAACAAACCGCGGTTACTTACGAGCGGCAGGAACGGATCGCAGGTACCTCAAAGTACCCGTTGAGAAAAATGATTCGATTGGCAATGGATGGCATTACATCGTTTTCATCCTTTCCACTCCAACTTGCAAACTGGCTGGGAAGCCTTTCAATTATCTTTGGAATCGGGTACCTGATTGTATCGCTCTTTACAACGATGGATACCATTCACTTCGCTGTATTTGCCCTGTTCCTCATGGCAGGCATCACCCTTATCACGATTGGCATGCTGGGATCATACCTGTATCGAGTGTTTGAAGCATCAAGGAGACGACCGCTTTACATCGTTTCAAGGACGGTGGGGTTTCGCTCCACAAACAAAAAAACAACCAATCAGGTATACTACAAAACAACCATCAAGGGACGCGCCCTTCAACAATAAACAATGAAGCACAAAAAAGACAGCCACATTAATGGCTGCCTTTTTTGTATTGATTACTTGCTATTTAAAATAGTAACGGCTTAATTCTAATGCGCTGTTCTCCATTAGGTGTTGGCCATACTCATTTAGAACATCTTCAGTGACAGTGGTCTTCTTACCATATTCATTGGCAATCGCCACTTCGTCGCTAACAATCATATCAACTGGATCGTTGCTGAATAGTTCCAACTTCAAGTAATATTTTCCTTCATACAAATATAAATCTGATGTCCCATTTTCAAGTCGCAATGCTTTGGCAAGTGAGACAAAGTCATCCAACTTATCGAACTCAAGAATCACAGTTCGCTTTTGATGACCAAACTCGTCGTTTGTCTTCTTATCACTTACAGGTTGCGGTTTATTATTATCGGCATGTTCTGCGATATATTTAGAAACTCGATCACGTTTTTCGGGGCGCCCAGAATCAGCGTTACCTGCATCAAACATGTCATTGTCAGACATATCGACATCTTTACTGATGAATAATTCCAATCCATTTTGGTTTGGAAGAACTTGGAAAGTGACGGCATCGTTATTTTGAAACTGATGATCCTTATCAACTTCTTCCAGAATACTATAGAAGAAGCTTTCGATTTGCTTGTGGTTACCCAGTAAATCCAGTACGGTAATCCCACGCTTGTCAAGATCATCATTACCAATCAGTACACGAATTGTATTCTCGTTAATTCGTTCCATTTCCATATTTAGCCACCCCTTTCAATATCTTAGGGTAATTAATAATAACATTGTATCATATTATTGTCTAAGTAAATAATACGGCTAAATATCAATATTAACAAGCAATTAAGATTTCGTGGTCATAATGCTTTTCGAACCATCTGCTCTAATTCGAATTTTCGAGTTTCACGAGGTAGGAAACAACGAATTTCATCTTCATTGAAGCCAAATTCGATTCGCTTTGAATCCAGCAGGATCGGTCGACGGATGAGTTCAGGATGAACAGCCAACATGGAAATAATTTGACTGATTGTCATCGAACTTAATTTGTTCTTACATTGATCAAAGACGAAAGAACGAGTTGAAATCACGTCATCCGTGCCGCCCTCTGAAAGCATGAAAATTTGTTTTAATTCCTGCTCGGAAAGTGGCTTGGCAAAAATGTTTCGTTCCACGAAATCGACGTTGTGATCGATGAGCCACTGTTTGGCCTTTCGGCAAGAAGTGCAGCTGGGCGTTGTTAATAAATTGACTGTCATAATAGGATGCCTCCTAATAATCATTTGATGTTTTGATTATATCGGAGTTTGTTATAAAAATCATAAGATTCACAAAATAGACTAACAAAGAACTTATTTTAGTCAAAATTAGCTTAGATATCCACAGATAAATGCTTTTTTGCGACTAAGATTGGTATATTTTCCCCAGCCGCATGCTGAGCTTCCTGGCGTAATTTGTGTAAATCACCAATTGCCGGCAGATGCGTCAACAAGACACGATGAACATTGCCATCATGAGCAAGTTTCCCGGATTCAGTGGAAGTCATGTGCCATTTTTGTCCGGTCTTGTCCGCAAAGAAATTGGTATCGGTCATTAACAGATCGGCATTTTGGACAAAATCGGTTAGTTCTGGGAAGTATGCAGTATCTGCAGTAAAAACAAGAACTTTGCCAGTTTCCTGTTCTTTGATTCTCATCGCAAATGCCGGAACTGGATGATGGGTCTTGAAAAAGGTGATTTCAAATGGTCCAAGCTTCAAGGCTTCATCGGGGTTATATGCAACACCCTTCGTAGATTTTGGCCAATCGAGTCCTTTGAAGTTCACAGCGTCCAATGAATGGCCATAAATCGGCAGTATAGGAGCTGCATACCGCTTTGCGTGTAATTGCCAGTAATATTGCAGAACGCCGACATCAGCTGTGTGATCGTGATGATAATGGCTTAAAATCACTGCGTTGAGTTTAAGTGGATCAAGTACTTCCTCGAGACTTAACAGTGCCCCACTGCCACAATCAATCAAAAGTTTAAAGTCTCCGGATTCCAGAAGATAACTGCTGGTAGGATTCCCATTTGCGGGATAGCCACCAAGAAACCCAATTACTGTTAGTTTCAAAAAATCTCCTCCTTCACTTTGCTACAGTTATATTTTACGCTTAATTGACGTAAATGTTTGGTTCCCCCAATTAAAGAAAGTATAATAAAAGTGTATTTAGGAGGTGGGTCAATTGAATAATCAGATTGTAATTACATTTGGAAATGAAGAGATTTTGTCAGAATTAAAAAATAAGCATCCCGACCGTGACTTGGTCATGTATCAAGCACTGAGTCAGCCAGGAGAATATATGCTGTTGGATCATTCTGGAAAAGATCCCGTTTTTAAAGCACCGGTATACTATGACATTTTAAGTCACAGCGGTGAAGATGATTGGAACGGGTTCATCAGCTTTTCTACGTTAGATCTGAACTTTGATCAACAGAAAGTCTTCGATGCCCGAATCAATAAGCTTCGCAGCGATGGCCTTCCGGACGGTATGCATTCCATTTATTCTCTGAATTACCATAAAGACATTAGTCAAAGAATTATTCTTGGAAGTTGGGATTCCTATTCTGATTTTGAACTTTGGAAAAACAGCTCTGATGAATTTATTCCAAAGGAGTACCGTGATTCACCAAGCTTCTACTCACATGAAGCTTATTACACCCCTGCAAAGCCTAAAAATTAATGATCTTCTACAAATTAATAATTAAAAGCCTTCGACCACTGAGCATTCCGTACATAACTCATTGGTTGAAGGCTTTTTTTGTTTAGGGC
>NZ_BJVK01000047.1 GCF_007989105.1 Lentilactobacillus kefiri
ACAATTTCTGTAAATCCACCTAAATCTTTGCTTTGAGAATTAAAACTAATTGCAGTGCCACTAATTGTTTTACTTTGATCGTTGTCTTTATCATCTTGATCTAAAGCACGTAAATTAGTAGCTTTTAAAATAAGTTTCTCGTTATTTTGAATCTTTGTCATTGTTTTCCCCCCTGTTCTTTATCTGTATTATTTGAATCCGTATTATCGTTTGAATACTTTGAAGCGTTCGCACGGTCATAATCGTTTTCACTCAAATTTTCCAACTGGCTAAAGTTGAGCGAACCATAAAATCGGTTGAGTGCTTTGTTGTCCTTGTCTTTATCAGTGTCAATATTAAGCGTCTGTCTTGCTTCTGCCGGCATCATGACGCCGTTCTGAATCAGACTGACAAGCGTCTTAGCTCGGTCACTAAATGAAGCTGGTAAGATATTAGAACGATCTTGTTCGATCTCATAGCCTGGCAACTTATTATTAAGTTCTGATTGAATAGCTTCAAAATATGGTGTTAAGCTGTTCAAAAACATAGTTTTGAGCGATTGGCTTACTGAACTATGTGCGTTCTCAACCCCTAAAAATTCACTGGGCAAGCCGAAAACGGAAGCAACTTTTTCGGAAGCTAAATTATTGGTCTGAATCGCCTTCAAAAGTCCTTCATCAACACTAATCTGTTCAAATTTAATTGAATCATCACTCACGCCAACGCCTGATGAAGCAATCTTCTGAAAGTTTTGTCTTAGATTTTCTTTTGCGGAATCTGATAAATCGGACTTGCTTACTGATATCATTCCATGGATGCCACTCTGGAATACGTCCTTCAATGTTTGAGTTCCGATAGACTGTAATTCCAAACTATCTCGCAAAGCGTACAAAGGTGAAATTCCTGCAATACTGTCTAAACTTAGAATTTTAAAGTGTAGAACTTGTGATACAGGCACATTCTGCGCACTCGTTGAAGGATCGGCTTGATAACGATAGCTAACTTGTCCCGTGGAAGTGTCATAGGTGACGGTCATTTGATTTCCTCCAACAAATTTCAAAGCATGACCACCGTTTTCAATCAAAGCGAATGAATTACCATTGATTAATAGATTAGTTAATACCGAACTCCAAAAATTGAAGCCACTTCTCAAATTGCTTACACTCGGATTATTCAACATCTTTGAAATTAGTGGTGTACTACTGATAAACGGACATGAAGCAACCGTATTACTAATAGTTGATACCGCACTGTATACATCTGGATTTCTTAAAACTGACTTGCCTGCATAAAAGTCTGAATCTCCCGACAAGCTTACCAAGGCGTCCAAAAAAGCGTCTGAACTGTCTGGTTGCGGACTTGTGTCCGTACCGTTGATTAAAAGTCCCATTATTTTCCTCCTTTCTTCTCAATATTTATAATTACTGCTAGTAATACTAGCGTTAAGCCTGATGTGATTAGTCCAAAATTCAGACTTGATAAAAAAATACCTAAATTAAAAAGCACCAAACCCAGGATGAAAAAATAAGTTTGAAGTGCTACCTTATTAAAAGCTGAAATTTTCATAATATTCATTACTCTTTTCATTGTTTACCTCGACTTCTTTCAAATGTAGCAATGTATAAGCGTCAATCATTGCAGCAATTGGATCAATTTTTTGGTTGTTTCTTAGTTTATCAACTCTGATAGCGCCTGTGTTGTTGTAGTGTAGAACTGCGTTCTGTACCGCATATCTTAATAAATGATTATCAGCGACAACAATATTTTTGTTTATAATCGCTTCTCTGAATGCCTTGGTTGGTTCTGATAGCATCTTTTCGTTTTGAGTGACTTCAAATAATGGAATATCACCATGCTTTTCAAGTCGTGAGATAATTGCTGAACCTTGCCACGGGTCATAACAAACTTCTTGAATATCTAAATTATTTTTTTCGATTAAATCAATTATGAATTGATAAACCAAATCATAATCAACCAACCCCGAATCAAGTTTTGAGAGTTCGCACTCACCGGCTTTTTCCAACGCTTCGTAATTAATGCCGTCCGCTTTCATCTTCGTAACAATATCTGTTTTCGTTGACACGAAAGAATATGAATCTGCAAACCATTTGCCACTGTTTAGCTGACACAACCAACTAATTGAAGTAAGGTCATTGGTTGCTGACAAATCTAATCCGATATAGGCTTTTGAGCCTGAAATATCTGGCTTTGGTTTAACAATTGCATTCTGCCAGTCTGAATCAGAAATGAAACTATCGTCACTAGCATTAAGCCAACAATTCATATTCTTAATAATGAAATTTGAAGTATCTTTTGTTTGCAATGCGCTGTCTAAATCTGCTTGTAATTTAGGTTTCAGGACGTCCGAAACTTCTTTGTTGATTAATAGTGGGTTAGCCTTAATCCAATTATTTGAATCAGTAACTTCTTTCGGATTATCTAGCTCCCAAATGGCAATGAAGGTTGTATCTTCTTCGTGCTTGCCGTTTAGAACGTCTGTATAGTGATCGTATAGCTTTTTCATTGCTCCATGCTGAAACTTACCTGTCGTTGAACAGATAGCGCATAGGCTGTTAGGCTCTTTAATTTGACCGCTTTTAATTGAGTTCAATACTGAATCATCTTTCTGCATCCAATATTCATCAATCAAAGCCATGCCTGAAGAAGAGAAGCCGTCTAATGTTTCCGGTTTCCCAGCAACGGCAATTGCAAAACTATCATCATCTAATTTAGTAATTTGTTTCTTTTTAACATCTATCGCACGTCTCAAAAACGGACTTTCTCTTTGAAGTTGTCTGATTTCAGAACTCATCATGTTATAACCTAATTTTGCTTGCTTCAAAGCGTTCGAGACAAACAACACTTGCCTATTCTTCCTGGGCACTCTTTCGAGTAGTAACGCTTGAATTGCTAACGCACTGGCGATGTATGTTTTGCCTGATTTTCTAGCCATAGATATATAAGCGTCTTTAAATCTTCGATAATGATTATCTTTTCTGCGCCAAGCCGCTAAACTTCCGACAATAAATTTTTGGAAGCCTGCCATTTCTAGCTTCGTGCCGTCTGTTTTTGGAATTAAAGAAATAAATTTGATACTTTTGTTAGCTTCTTTTAAGTCAAAATAATAAGGGAAATCATCATTTTCAGAACGTTTACGGTCGTCCAGTTCACGCTGGCAGGCTTGTTTTTGTTTCTTACAAGCGATAATTTTTCCTGATAAAATATCGTTACAATAATTAAGAACGTAATCAGTCATTTTCCAACATCTCGGCTATTGGATCAACTTCATTTGATCCGTTCTGAATTTTGTCTAACAGGCTATTCACTCGCTTATTGTACGAAAGTCCCAACTCACTGATTAAGCTATTTGAGTTTTTGATCGCTTGGTTCATAATTGCAATTGAAGGGTTTTTAACTTTGCCGATAATTAAGCCTTTTTCTTTGATATTTTGTGCCGATAAGGCAATATAATTCATCTGTAGAACCAGTAAAGATAGTTGATAACTATCTACGCCCGATAGGGGGGTGGCGTCTAAATCAATTACACTAACTAGTTTTTTGAAAACATTCTTTTCATGCCTATCTAAAAATGAAGCTGGCGTTAATTCTGTTTGTTGATCTTTTAGAAGCTGTTTAGCTTGCTCCCTGTCACCTTTTTCGATCTTAGAAATATGATTTCTTGTATCTAATTTTTTCACGATTTTAATTACCTTCTTTCTGTGAAAATGTGATATAATATGTAGTTGGAAATACAGAAATTAATCTTAAAAAATATAGAAAATTCTTATATTTCCATAATAAATAATAAAAAAACTAAAAAACGAGCAAAAAAATTTTTTTGAAGTCAAGCGTGTATAAATCGACATGGTCACCGTGCCCCCCTCATTGATTGTGGGGTGTCTGGTGGCTTTTTTTTCGTGCGCATATAGCTATCTCTACTTATTTATATAACTCTTTTGTTCTTGCCTAGTCTTATAATTATGACAACTGGGACATAATGATTGTAGATTATCAAAACTTAATTGTTCATTTTCATCACATAATTTAAGTGGCTTGATATGATCGACACTTGTCGCAAGTTTGTGACGACCATTCCTCAAACATTCTTCACACCACGGGTGACCGTCCATGTAAGCATTTCTCGTCTTTCGCCATTGTTGACTTTGATAGAATCCCCAAAACTTGTCGTTCCTTTTATGTGACTGTATAACTTCATGGGCTTTCTGCTTCTTATGCTTCTCACAATACCTCACGTTAAACGGAATTAATTCCGTACAACCAACGTGTGAACACTCGTGCATAATCATGTTAAGCGCCTACTTTTTTCAAAGTGATTGTGTCTAAGCCGTTCATATCAAAGTCTGGAATAACGGACTGAATACTGTAAGAAACATTATCAATCGTGATCGAGAGACTAGGGTTGCTAATAAAAAGAGAGTTGTGCCGTGTGAAAATAGTGATAGTATTCACTAGTTGGTCGATAACACGAGCTTCAACGTTGACCGTAAACGACATGTGATAATAGCCGAACCTGAAAGTAAGCAACGGTGTTAGCTTGGTATCAAAGCTTCCATATTCACCTTGTGTTTGCTGGAGTTTATTAAGAACGCCAACGTATCTCATTTCATTTAAGTTTGCTTTCATTTTAAGAACGCCACCATATCATCGTTATCTTTTAAGAACTCATCAATCTTATATTTAGTCTCGAACCCGAACGGTTTGCCACTCATGACATTATTAACTGTTGTATTTGAAATTCCGATCATATTGGCTAGTGCTTTCTTGTTCGTTCCGAAACGCACATGCCACCTATACAACATAAGTTGTTCGTTTGTTTTGAACTCCATTATTATCACTCCTTTTATTTTATTTATTTATTGTTTATTTTTTTAAAAATATATGTATATAAAAAAGCCTTGATAAACAAGACTTTACAAGAAAGGTAATTATTATAATATAAGAAAGGTAAACCCAAAGAAGTTGTGGAAACATCTCACTTGGTGAGTATGTAGCGGAAGGGTGAGTTTTTGCACTCACCGAAAAAAGAAATTTGAAAAGCGAAACTCGAAAAACGTAACACCGAAGAAAGAGGTGATAAGAGACTTTCTGGTGTCAACGTAACGGCTCACTAACATATCGGCGTTATCATAACCGTTATGTATAAGGACAAAGTTTTCCGCCTTTGTCCTATGTTTGAAATCAAAGCCAAAAATAGTTTTGCATAATTTAGGATTAACTATAATCCAAGGTAAGGTGCATTTCTCGTCCCCTACAGCGAACCGTAAACCAAAAACACGCAACCATTTACTGCCTCCATTTTCAAAAGAAAAAAAAGAATTTTTTAAAGTAATAAATTTAGAACGTTTAATTTTTGTCTTTCGACACGCTCTATGTATTGTACTCACTTAAGGGTTTTTCGCCACCAATATTTAAAAAAAACATTCTAAAAGCCTATTGTATTGTTTAAAATGGTGTCATTATTTAAAATTAATTTATCATCTTACATATAAGGTGAAACTAGCCCAAATCATCTTAAATATTGATACATTTTAAAGGAGATATGGACACATTAATTTAAAAATATTTTATTATCTTACACTAAAGGGAAAAGTGTGTCGATTATAGGTAAAAAACACCCTAAATCTGCCCAAAAGTGCACGTAAAACTTTTTACTAAATAATTTAATATCTCTCATATAAAGCTAAAAGACCCCATTTAAGCCATGTTATTTTTAAAAAATAGGGAAGGTTGGGAAAATATATTTTAACCCTTCTCATCTAAGATAAAAATGTGTCTCTTATGCTCAAAAAGCACCTAAAAAGTGGGAAAAACTGCTTGTAAAACTTTTAAAAATAATTTAATACCTTATATAATAAGTCAAAAAATTGGCTTTTTTGGTGGAATATTCAGCAAAATAACCCCACTTTCACCAAAATTTATTTTTTTTACGTATCAACACCCCAAATTAAGGGGCATTGTTGTTACTCTTTTACGTTTATAATTCAATCATTTCATTCAAAATTTCATTACTTTTCCGGTTTTCAGCACTCACATAATCATTGAATTGAATAATATTCTCGTCTACATAACTAGCCATTCCAGCAGTAACGTAATGAGTATTTTTTTCATCGTCTTTCGGTAAGATTAACTTACAGTTTGTAATACTGTTCAAAACTTTCTTCTTGCCTTGAACCCTTTTATAAGCGATTATGACTTTCAGTCCACGATGTTGTGATCTCATCAAATTTGAATTAACTTTGTGAGTATCAAAATAAAATTTTCCTAAATTCTCACCATTTTTATCACACAACTTTATTCCTGATTTTCCAGTAAATCCATAAATAAAACCTTCGACAACTCTAGTATCGTTTTTTTTATTCATATATTCCTCGTGATCTCTTTTCTTAGAATCAAACATTTCACATTTGTCATTCTTGAAATAGCACCTATACACATTGTGAGAATTTCTTTTTTGATAATCCTTTCTTGCATAACAAGCTCCCGAATATTGTTCAAAAATTCCATCACAATATTTTTTGAAGTCTACAAATTTAACAGGCTGTGATTCAACTTTTTTGTACAAGTTAAACAGATGTGTTTTTGAAATTAATTTGTCATCTGATTTAAAACAATAATTATTGACAAACTTTTCTAAATTATTCAAAATATTCTTCCTTTCAATATTTGTATCTTGATAATAATGTTGCTTTTAAATTGACACAAGCTAATGTGTCTCTTCTTTTTGAAACGAAGTTCTCTGTATCTCAATGGTATCAATGCTTTAGAGAACCTATTTTTATTTTTTATAAAAGAAATTCATAGTTGACAACTTTTTACGAGGTCATCATAAGCCGGGTGTTAATTTTGAGAATGCTGTTATATCAACGTTTATTCGTAGTTGACACTTTTTGCCACTGTACAGCCAGCACGACGACTGAGCGCCACCCTGTCTATTTTACTAATTCACTTACTACGTTCATAACTAAAATAAAAAACTTAGAACCGTCAAGTCAAAAGATTACCAAATATCTCAAAAAATAAAAATCAATTTTTTTCGATTCTCACTACGTTCGAAAGTCAATCATTCAATTATCAATTTAAAAATAATAATTCAAAAAATAACAACTTAAAAAGTAATAATTAATTTATTTAAAAATAGAGTACCTTAATGAACGAACGTAGTGAGTGAATTTAGGTACTCTCTACCCTCTCTACTCTTTGGTTCTTTCTTTCTCTAAATTATGACTATCTAACTCATATTAATATCAGGCCAATAATGATCACAAACTAATTATTTTGCTTATAAAATAAAAAAGCACCATGATCTAACGATCACAGTGAATTTAAGCTATTCTATTATTAATCTTGCTGATTCTCTAATGTATCAATTTGTGCCTCCAAAGAATTAATTTGATTATTTAAATCATTGCTTTGTTTTGTTAAATCGCTTAATTTACTCTTCAAGGCATTATATTGATCTAGATATTCTTGAGCTTTTTTTAAATAACCAGCTTGACCACCAAAACCAGCAATCGTTTTAGTCATAGAATTATAATCACTGATTTCTTTATTAATTCTTTCAATCCACTCATTGTCCTGTTTTATTTTACTAGTAACTACATAATAATCATCATCACTTGAATTAAGTTTATTTAATTTTTCGGTATCAGTAGCTAAATCATTGGTCCGATAAGACAAGCTTTCTTTTAGTTGATCTATGCTTTCGCCAGTATTATATTCATCCAACTTTTCTGATGATGGAATATCCTCATTTTCATTAGGATCACTTTTGTTTATAGATGTTTCAACTTGTGCCATATTTTGATTTATTGCCGATCTTTGTTTATCTATAGTTTGAATTTGATCTTGTAACTCTTTAATCTTTTTCTGATTGGCAGTTGGAGCAGGATTACTATCATTTGAATCATCGTGCCAGCTTCCATCACGAAACTTCCAATAATATATTCCTGTTGGCGTGTATTCATTCCAATACAAACCGTTAAATGTCTTTACATTAGATTTTTCTGGTGAATAATTAGCAAAGTAACTGCCGTCCTTGTAATACAATTGATTACTACTGTTGTCTGCATCAAGTTTAGTCACATCGCCCTTATCAACAAATAGCTTTTGCCCATTATATTCAACTGGATACAGTCCCTCAACTGAGTTATTTACCCACGTCTTAATCGTATGTATTTTATCCGTCTTGCCAAAAACTCTATCTACTGAGTCGCTTCCGGAATTTCCGTCAGTATAAAGCATTACCGATCCATCATCTACATACATATTTTGGCTTGTACCCGACCAATAATCTTTGTTCTTATCATAGGAGTCTGAACCATCTTCTGTACCGCTATCGCCATTAATAATCGTAGTAGTTGCTTGTTGTGGCTTATTTTTTAAATCATTTAATTGCGATTGTAAACTTACAATTGTATTCTGCAAGTCATGAATTTCATTTTGATAATTATTACTTTGAGCTTGATCTGTTGTAGTTGCTTGTTGTGGCTTATTTTTTAAATCATTTAATTGCGATTGCAAACTTACAATCGTATTCTGCAAGTCGTGAATTTCATCTTGATAATTATTACTTTGAGCTTGATCTGTTTTTGTAGAGGCGTATAAAGCCGTAACAGTGTATTTTTTAGCTGCAAAGCCCCGTTTTGTAGCTTGAATCGTATACTTCCAACCATTTTTAATTGGTACTTTAAGGGTTATTTTAAAAGCACCCCTTTTAGAGGCTGTACCCTTACCTAATAAAGTCTTATTATGTAAAACCTTAATAGTTGCTAATTTAGTAGTTTCACCATTAACACTCGTTTGATTACCTGTAATTGGATTTACCTTCAAACTAACGTGATTAGACTTGGCAAGAATTGGACTGCTTAACAACAACGCACTTAACCCGACGCTCATCAAAATTATTTTTTTCATAATTAACACTCTCCTTATAAATAAGGATAACGCTAATTATGGTAAATACTATATTATCTCCAATGATTTTTTAGAGCATGTATTCTAAGCTCGTTTAAGCCGTTCTATCTCACTCACGTATATTTATATTCAAGTTATTCTAAAACGTCTTAGAACGTCTCTTATGGCTTTAAATTAGCATGAATTAATGAAGCTAGAAATGCAATTAAGATTATCTCAACTGATAACAAAACTAATCCTAAAAATATTGAAAAAAACATATATTTTCCTTTCCAGCTAATTTTGTTTAACTTAGGTCTACCCTAATGTAATCACTAAAAAGCATTAATTTCATTAGTTACAATTAAGTGTTTCGGTGACGTTCTTAAAGAACGCTTTCAATATCACGAATACAATAATCATTAACTTTATTCTGAAACATATCCATGAGCGAAGTCATCATATAGCCTTCTGGTCGAGAAGTCTTCTTGTTAGCTGAAACAATAATCCGTTTCAAATCCGTGTCTAGGGTTTCTTGGTAATCCGTGTTTAATTCAAATGATAGGGCTTCCTGGGCATTCTGAATGCTCCTGGCTTGTTTACTGACTGCTGACTTAGCTTTAAACAATAAACCGGCATAGGCATATAGTTTTTTTGGATCACCAAAAGAGAAGGTCTTCATGACGCTAACGGCTTGCTTTGGTAAATGAACCTTCGTCACTAGACTGTTAGCAATCACGTCTAATTCAGCTTGTCGGATAACTTTGTTTTGATCTGGCTTTTGAGTGATATTGGAATCTTTTGGAGAATTAGTCTGTGAACACGTATCATTTGTATTATATGTTATTTGTTTATTTAATTTAGTTCTATGATTAGAAATGAAATTTTCACTTTTCGGGAGTTCAAAATTTGAACTTACGTTGTCGTTATTGGTTTCATAATTGAATTTTGGTAGGAATAGTTTACTTGCTCCATTGAATTGGTGCTTGATAACTAAATAACCTTTGTTAACTAATTTCTTAAACATATTTGTAACGGTTCCTAAATTCAGACCTAACTTCTTAGATAGTTCTGCGCGAGTATAAATGACAAAATGGTCGCCCATTTTCTTATCAAAAAATTCTGGTCGTTGAATAGAACTCTCCATACGATCTTCAAGCATGGACATTAATAAAATCTCGCAGCCTTTTAAATTTTCATCTTCAAAATAATCTTCACTTACTTTAATAAATTGCTTCATAATTGCATATCTCCCTTTATTAGGAGTAAGAAAAAAGGGTAACAAGTTATTTAACTTGAACCCCTTTTAACTTTGCAATTATGTATCACTCTTGCATTAATCCAATTATTTTCATATACTTAAGGAAGTAGGAAACGCATTTCCGAAACCTCTTTCAAAATATATTAATAAAAATTGGCGCTAAAAGGCTTCAAGTGGTACGGTCACTTGTTAGCTGGTTGTAGAAGTCCTGTCATAAACTTCTATAATCAACGCCTTTTTTTCGTACTCGTATTTAATTGACCTTATTATATACTACCTAAAAAATATTGACAACCTATCTAAATAACCGTTTCCAAAAGCTCTCTCTCGTCTCTTTAGAGGGCTTTTCGTTTTGTTTGTTTGTATTTGTATCTGAATCATTGCTATCGCCCTTAGAATCGTTCTCACGGCTTTGTACGGTGTTGCTTTCTAACTTTTTCAATTTATTTTGCACATCTAATTGTAGACGTTGCGACTGATCTAATAATTGTGTGAGCTTGTCTATTTGTTCATTTCTTTTATCAGTTTCATTTTTCCAACGTTCAACTTCCGTTTTTAATTCTTGAATTAATTCCGAATTGTTCTTTGAATTGTTGATGAACTGTTTACTGTTCAAATCTGATAAGTCTTTTTGAATTTTCTGGAATGCTTCTTGATTATATAGTTTTGCTTTTCCTCTAGTGCTGGTTTCTCTTAAATTTAGCTTACTTATACTTCGATATACGCTACTCTTGCTAACGTTTAACTTGCGTGAAATTTGAGACATCGTGAATAATTCTGAATTCATCTTAATCACCTCAATAGAATTATATCATTATTCTGAATTATTTCGGGAATGCTTCTTGACTTAATCTGAATACTAATGAATTATTCACTCGTATAAACAAACAATGCACGAGAATGCGTTTATTTGGCGGCCGAGTTTTCGGCCACGAGATTATCACCGCTGAATTTTCAGCCGAGTGCTTATTACATCATAAAATCTAAATTTTATTAGCCAACAAAAAAACACCACCCAAACTAATGAGTAGTGCTTTTTGATATGCAATTAAAGATGTTATAATGTTTGAGTACAGAAGTTGCGAGAACGGTTGGCATGTATTTCGCCTTTGAGAACGGGTCAAAAACCCTAATCGAAAGGATCTGATAATTATGTCAAAGTGTGAAAAATCTTAATTTTGAGGTATTCTCCGTGAGTATTGCTATGCTGGTCATTGGTACCATTACAATGACGGCTACGGTATTTGGTGTAGTAGTGGCAATCATTGCACTCACCCAAAATAAAGAGTAAGACACAAAAAAAGTTCTCCAAACTTTTGGTCGAGCGGCGAGAACTTAGTTGTGTTTTAATTTAAGTTTTTAGTCGAAAGTCCAACCGTTCTCAAAACGGCTGTATATCAGACCCACGTGAATCCCCATTCACATGGGTCTTTTTTTATTACACCAACATTGTAACACGTATATCGTATGACGTATACCGCATATCGCATATCGTGTACCTTATAAGGTAAAAACTATTGCTCTAACAATTGTCAACAAAAAAACGTCATTCAATTAAGAGTGACGTTTTTACGCATGCAAAACAACATATAATCAATAACTATATTTTAACTGATTGATCACGCAACGCAAGCTATACGGAAAATCTTTCGTTACGGTATCATTGCCACGGTTCTGGTACATGAGTTCAGCTATTGCATTGATAACAACTTTTGCTCGTGAGCTATTAAGTTTTGTCTCTTTATCTTCCTCGTTCAATGTACTTGCTAGATACTCGGTGGCTCCGTCAATATAGCTTTGTAATAGGGCGTCATCATCTTTAATACTGATCGGAATTCTCAATGAATTCTTTAACGTGTCTAATTGTGTCGTTGGTGTCGTGTCTGTTTTCTCTGCCATTTATGAACCTTCTTTCAAATTAAATTATATGTATAAAAAGGCGGTTCACTGACCGTCTTCATTTCATGATTACTTGCCTGGAGTGGAAGTAAGAACCATGTTTACTAAATTACCGTCCAAATTAATTGGTTTTGCGTCTTCACGAACACCGGCAAGAATACCTGTTGACCACGAGTCAAATTGCTGGTAGGTTGCTGAAACTTGTTCACGTTCAAAGAGAACAACCGCCTCACTCAAATCACCAATAATAATTGGTAAACCTGTTGAAGGTGTTGGAAGCAATGTGTTATCAAGGACAACAACCGGAATACCGAACAGAGTGCCTGCAAAGCCGTCTTGTACGTTTGGTTGAATCAGATATTTACCTTCATTGTCTTTGAGAACGTCCAAGTGAGCGAATGAATCAGTATTCAAAAGAACAATCTTATTCTTAAGCCATGGATTAAGTTTGTTTTTAGCATTCTTAATATCATCAAGTGAAGCGACCTTTTGAACGGTTGCAGTATTGACAACGTCCATGATTAGCTTATTGGTCGTGTTCTGAACAAGGTCGCCTAATTGATCTTGAACTTCACTAGCTAAATCAACCGAATTATCATTCAAGAGCTCGTTCGAAACCAACACACGACCCATTCTTTCGGGGGTGTTGAATTGAACAGACTTAATGTTTACGTCTGCTTCTGCTACTTGCGCATTTTCTGCTTTGGTCTGCAAAATTGCATTTGAATTTGTAGCAACTGGATAAGTCCCTTGTGAACTCATGACTTTTTTAACAGTGACGTATTGAGCCAAATTGTAATCACCTTTTGCGGGCGTGAACAATGGTGTTACCAATTGTTGAGGGACAATTGCCTTGCCGTTTGCGTCTGTCGTTGCTAAATCACGTTTTTCACCATGTGACTTGATATATTCCTCAAAATTCCGAACTTCTTTTTGAGCCTTAGTTTCTTCGTTTTCTGGTTTAATAATAGTTTTTTCTGTCATGTTTCGTTTTTCTCCTTTTGATTTTGAGTTGTCTTGTTTGTTATTTTCTGCAATAAAATTTTCGTAACTTCTAGTTGCCACTTCTACATCTGTTGAATTGTAGGCTGGAATTGTTACGATTGAAATTTCAAAAAGTTGGTCAATTTGATTAATGGTTCTAACAATATTTCCACTTTCATCTTCAATCCATGAATCACCGTTATCTGGAACAGTGAAAGCAAAACTCATTGAATTAACAACACCTTGCTGAATCAAATTATAGACATCGCTAACATATGAAACTGATGTGTCTACTGTTGCTTCAAAATTCAAACCATTATCATCTGGTGTTAGTGTTAGGTTAACTCCGTTCTTTGCTAACGGCTTTGACAAGTCGTGATCTAAAACTAAATAAACATTGCTTAAATCTACCCCGTTCAAAGCGTCCGGACTT
>NZ_BJVK01000048.1 GCF_007989105.1 Lentilactobacillus kefiri
CGCATGTTTTTCTACAAACCATTTACATTGCTTCAATTTTGATTTGGCTTAAATAGTTTCCAGACAGACCCTAATAAACTTTAACGTATTTATTGTTGGCAGTTATATAACCACCGGCAACTTGATAACGCATCGTTCCGTGTTTCTTTGCAGAATATCGGTCGGAGTATGTCCAAGATTTTACCTTGAGCACTGTCCCTTTCTTGATTAGTTTCGTTCGTTTGCCGAAGTTAACGTTGTTGTAACGGTAAATCGTTTTCTTCACTTTAATCTTCTGGGGTTGTTTGGTCTTGCCGTTCGTCACCAACTTACGGTTTCCGGTAATGTAGTGGCCGTTGGCTAATTGATAACGGGTGGTTAAATTGTGACGGATGATCTTCGTCACCTTCAAAGTCGTTCCTTGTTTCACGTTCTTAACCTTCCCAGTGAGATTCTTGTTGGTGTATTCATAGACACCAGTTGGATTGATGACGGTTATCTGTTGATGGTTACTTTGATAGTAAACTGGTCGAACGGAGCTCCATGAAGCAGTTATATAGCCCTTCTTACCAGCCGTCTTTGAATGGTGGTTAACATCTTTCACGTAGTAACGCAGTCGGCCTTGATTGTCTTTGGCATAATTCAGGACGACAAACATTGGTCGGTTAATCCGTGGTTTCTTGGTATATGAAGCAATTCGCTGAGATTGTTTGAAATTCGCGTTCTTATATAGATAAACTTTCTTCAGTGAATAAACCGCGCCACCCTGAACTTGGGCGTAATTTGGCAGCTGGGTGCCATCCGGCATGGTTGGATGAGTTGGAAATTCCGGGGTACTTGGGGTTACGTCTGGTTTCACATCAAGAGTCGATGGACCCGGCTTGGGAGTTGGCGGAGTGACTTTATTACTTTTGTATTTGAAAGTAATCGTTGTGTCAGCGCTCAGCTTACCAGTCAAAGTCTTTTCACTGGTTAACGTATAGCCGGAAATTTCTGGTGCAGTTTCGGAATAATTTTCGTTGAGCGGAATCATCTTTTCCTGTTCCTTTTGGTTAGCAATCGGCTTGCCATTTTCATCCAGATATTGAATTGTTAATTTGTTGGCGAACTTTTCATAAACATAAGTGGTCGTCGATCCAGGATCGAGGTTGGACAAGACGGTTCCATAATAAGTTAGGAGTTCGAGTGGATAAATGTGTTGGTAGGTAATGTCACCAATTGGAACATCAGCTCGTAAACCTGCAAAGAGTTTGTCGGCTGAAAAAACATAGGTCCCAGCATTATTCGGCTTTCTCATAGCTAAGGCAGTGAACTTATAGTTACCAATTGTCAGAGGAAAATCCGGATCATATTTTGGCACATCCGCATTGTTATATATTTGTGGTTTCTTTAATTCATTCCCATTAACATCGGTGTAAAAACGTTTGGTTTTATCAGGCTCCTTATTCTGTGCATCCGCCGTCAAAGTAATTTTATTAGGTTTGGTCGACTGGTGATCTTCATAAACAACGTAAATATTCACAACAGAAGTGCCGGCAAGCCTTTTTGGCCAGTTAGTATAAACGAGCTTAAAATTCATCTCGTGATCGTCTTGGTCTCTAAAGTACATTTTGCCGCTCTCGGTTTTCTGATCAGAGTAATACGCCCGGAAAGTGTACCGGCCATTATCAAAGGACATTTTGAGATATTCCGATGCATCAATAGATGAATCAAATAATTTCTCAGTAGACTGCATCGTAATTGTTTTGTTGTTAAATGGGACATCAATTGGATCACCGTAAAGGTCAACGCCGTGCAAAACATACTTCACTTCTTTTACGTCGGTGACATCGTCAGCAGCGACTTTGGCTGGCTGCAATAGTGAAAAATGGTTGTTGCTTTGTTGACCTGCGTGATTCACCAGATTAATTCCTAAAACAATTAGGAAAGTCATCAAAGTAAGAGTAAAACCTTTTAAAATTTGAGCAAAATAAGCACTGTGATATTTAGTTTGCTTTGCCATAATAATCGGCCTCCTATAGGGGTTGCGGTTACAACAGTTTTAAGTGTTTATATCTTTGATTACGTCTTAATTATACTGGGTCTAAAAAAACTTGTCATTTGATTTGAATAGCGTCATAAAGCCTCATTAGTAAATTATGAGTAGCCCCTGTTCATAAAAAGGCGATAAACGACTCATTCGTTTGTCAGACCAACAACCCTCTCATTCATTTACTAATCAGTTCTTAAGGATTTCTTAAACAATAAAGGACGACTCCCACTGCGGGAATCGTCCTTTATTGTTTTATAGGAAAGAGCCAAGTCAAACTATTCAGTTTCAGTCTCCTTGGCAAACTCATCAATTTCTTCTTTTTGATGACCATTAATGTTTCCCAGCTTAGGCATCAAGCCATGGAGGAACAAGTGGTCCTTTTCTACTTTGATCCCTTTTTTATCGAAAATCTTGGTTAATTGCTTCTCAACAGTAAACAGACTGCCGGAAGTGCCGAATAAGAATACTTCCTTTACCATCTTTGGATCCAGGTTCCTGGCAAAGTCCTTCAAATGTTCGTCAACATTCAAATTATAAATGCCACCGCCAAGATACAGCCGGTCGACAGGCTGACTAATTGGCGTCTCAATTGACTTAGCTTCAAGTTTCAATTGTTTGCCCAACAAGTTGGCAAGCTTTTCGGTATTCCCTGTTCGTGTATAGTATCTAATTGCATCCATAATTGCCATCTCCTAAAATCCAGTATAGTTCTGTATGCGCTTACTTTCAAATAAGAACGCCAATCTTGCGGGTTTAATAAATCATTATGAAATGACCATCAATTTATTATTAAAGCGTTTACATTTTGTAAGTATGGCACTACACTAAAGTTAGTAACAAGAAAAGATATAAACTTTTAGGGGGTTATTTATTTATGGTTGAAAAAATTAGTGGTTCAGATGCTGTTCTTAAAGTTTTGGAACAATGGGGTGTTAAGAACATCTACGGCCTGCCAGGTGGCTCATTTGACTCGACCATGAATGCGATTCACAATCAAACCGATAAAATTAACTACGTTCAAGTTCGTCACGAGGAAGCTGGTGCGATTGCTGCGGCAGCTACCGCAAAGTTCACCGGTAAAGTTGGTGTCTGCTTCGGTTCAGCCGGCCCAGGTGCCGTTCATCTGCTCAACGGACTTTATGACGCCAAGAGCGATGGCGTTCCAGTCGTTGCGTTAGTTGCTCAAGTTCCAACCGGAAACATGAACATGGACTTCTTCCAGGCAATGGATGAAGAACCAATTTTTGATGATGTTGCTGTCTGGAACCGAACTGCCATGACCGCAGACGCATTGCCACGGATGACCGATGAAGCCATTCGTCAAGCCTACATGAAGCATGGCGTTGCCGTTTTGACAATTCCAAAGGATCTCGGATGGGCACAAATTGATGATACTTATGAACCAAACGTCAAGTCTCATCAAACACCTGTCTATCCAAGTCCTCGTTCTGAAGACGTTCAAGAAGCAGTCAAGCTGATTAAAGAAGCTAAATCACCAATGATTTACTTCGGAATCGGTGCTAAAGATGCCGCTGAAGAATTGAAGGAAGCCTCAGAGAAATTCAAGATGCCATTGGTATCATCATTCCTTGCAAAGGGCATTATTCCTGATGACTACCCTGCTTATCTCGGCTCAACCGGTCGGGTTGCACCAAAGCCTGGTTCGGAAATCGGCTTCAGCACAGACTTGATCTTATGGGTTGGCACCAACGTTCCATTCAGTGTCTTCCTGTTTAATAAGCATGCCAAAGTTATTCAAATTGATATTGAAAGCGAAAAGCTCGGCAAACGTCGTCACAACGATGTTTCAATGTTGGCAGATTCAAAGGCTGCCTTAAAAGCTATCTTGGCAGCTGGCGAAGACCGTCAACCATCTGATTTCTATGAAGCCGCAATTGCCGACAAGAAGAACTGGGACGACTGGCAGGACAGCTTCAAAGATTCCGATGAAAAGCCTGTTCGTCCAGAACCAATCTTTGACGTTTTGAACAAGACCGCTTCTGACAAAGCTGTCTATGCGGTTGATGTCGGAAATGTTGATATTAACTTCGAACGTTTAATCAACATGCACGACGATCAAAAGTGGGCAACCTCAGGTATTTACGCAACGATGGGCTTTGCTTTACCAGCTTCAATCGCCGCAAAGCTCGAGTACCCTGATCGTGATGTTTACAGCTTGAGTGGTGACGGTGCCTTTGCAATGTTGATGGAAGAAGTCATGACTCAGGTTAAGTACAACTTGCACGTTGTTAACATCATCTTCACCAACGAAACGCTTGGCTTTATTGAAGCCGAACAAACCGATGATACACATCAGCCATTGTCAGGTGTTGAATTGCCTGACACCAACTGGACTGAAGTCACCCAAGGCATGGGCGCTGTTGCTTACACTGTCCACACCAAGGAAGACATGCAAAAAGCCATGGAAGCCGCTAAGAAGACTGACAAGCCGGTTGTCATCGACGTCAAATTAACTAAAAAGATGCCATTGACGACTCAACACATGTTCATTGATACTTCATGGCAGGATAAAGACAAAGTTGCCGAATTCGTCAAGAAGTATGATGCTCAAGACTTGAAGCCTTTGAGTTACTTCTTAAAAGAAGCTAAGGAAAAGAAACTGCAAACGAACTAACGTGATGTAGCAGATGGTAAAAACATCAAAGGCTGGGAACATAAACGTTTCCAGCCTTTGACTTACATAGTTTTGATGACCAGAGGTGCAGGCAATGAAGGTTATTTATTTAAATCAAGATTCAAAAACACGTCAGCCGGCCGTTTCAACTAAACCAATTGTCTTGGCATTGGGCTTCTTTGACGGTGTTCATAAAGGTCATCAAAAAGTAATTGGAACCGCCCGTAAGATTGCTCAACGGCATGGATACAATCTGGCTGTCATGACCTTTAACCGCCACGCATCCCGAGTTTTTAATCACGGGAAAACTGCTCATTTCCGCTATCTAACCACTCTGAAGCAAAAGATTGAACTGGTTCAATCCAATCACGCCGACATTTTATACGTTATTGATTTCACCAAACAATTTGCCGCGCTCTCTCCTAAAGCCTTCGTTAAGCAGTACGTTATCGGCCTCAATGCGAAAATTGTGGTTGCCGGCTTTGATTACACATTTGGCAAAGGTGGCAACACGACAATTGACTCACTGGCACAAATCAGCGGTGGCAAAGTTCAAACGGTCACCGTTCATGAACTTGCAAGTGATCAGCAAAAGATCAGTTCGACCAGAATCAGACATTTGGTAAGCCTGGGAAAAATTGCCGAAGCAAATCAGTTGTTGGGGCATCCCTACGAAACAACCGGCAAGCTGATCCACGCGCAAAGTAATGGCCTATCAATCGTTAATCCTTCAAGTCGCCTGCAGCAGTTGCCGCAAACCGGCCAATACAGCTGTGAAGTCCGAATTGCCGATCAAAAAGCTGCCGTGCCTGTAAAAGTTGTGCATACAGACAGCGGCAGTCAAGATAGTGTTATTTATATTAATCGTCACCGATTCAACAAGCTGCCACATATCAATTCTTTGCCTGTTAAAATCAGGTGGCTTAGTTGAAAGATTTGAATTGTTGCTTTTCTTGAATTGGAAATTCCGTTGGCTGGTCTTTATTCATCAAGTCTTCGGTTAAGGCAACCCGATAAATCGTCTGGTCATCATACGGCTGCATATAGTAAATTGAATTTTGAGTATCCATATAACCACGGTACTGAGTGTAATCCTCGGTACCGTCTTTTTTGATCTTGACACCCTTGGGGATTTCAACCGAATTCAAAATATGACTCATCTGGGTAACAGTCTGGTCAGTGGAAACCTGATCCGTATACTCACGCATAAAAACAGTTCTGATAAATCGGGAAACCGACGTGTAATCCCCTGGCAATCCTAATGCCCCACTCCCCGGTCCAAATGAATTGACCTGAAAGCCATCGTAGTCACGAGCCGGATGCGGTGTCGGTTTCAACTGTGTATAATTGCTTAAATTCTTCAAGTGCCAGCCAAAATCTGGGCTGTTGGTCATGACTCCCACCGGGTTCTTGATGTAATGAACCCCATCTGCGACAACTTCCAGCACGTAACAGGCACCGGATCTATCGGTGATAATCCAATGAAGCGGAACGCTGATCCCCATCAATTTAACCGGCGCGGCAACAATGTTGAGCTTGGTCAGCTGATTGCCTAAATCATCACAGCTGGCCGCATTTCCAAGGATCCAATTCAAGACTTCGTGAGGAGCAACATTGGTTTTACCCTCTTCTGCCTGCTTGGCAAACTGGGCTTCTCCACTAAAGTATAGGGCAGCGGCACTAAGGCCCTTTTCATTGACTCCATCAACCAGGATATAGTTATCCAAATTCCGACCGGTTCCGACAAAACTATAGGTCGTGTGATAATTGCTGCCTTTAACATCACTTGAGAATGTCTGATCTCTTGGGATCACAACTGGCCGGCCTTTAAGTTCAAAGCCAAAATCCATGGTCCGAGCCAAAAAGTTGTCCCCTGTTTCAGATAGAAAAGTTACACTTGTGCACATTTCAATCACTCCATATCAATTTATTATTTGGCAAATCTACCCTGGACAAAGACCTGTTTGACATCATCTTTTGAAGCATTATAGATAATTTTTTCAAAAATCTGATCCATGGTTTCTTCATTAAATGAAGGCATGGGTGCTTGAACCACCTGTAAATCAGCCAAGTAACCGGGTTTGATTTGGCCGGTCCTTAGATGAAGACTCTCTGCTCCACCAACCGTTGCGAGATAAAAGCCGTTCTTTGCAGAAATTGGGTCGTTGGCTGTTCCGCGTTGGGCAGGATCAAGCTCAGAGTTAACGCCATCGTGCAGCATTCGTGACGACATGACTGCCTGACGGATATTTTGATAAAGACTTGGCGAGTAACCGCCGGAAATGTCGGTGCCCAGGCCAACTTTGACTTTCTGCTTCAACAGCTTGCTGACAGGAAGCACAGCGTTACCGAAGTAGACGTTGGAAATCGGACAATGAGCGATCGCCACGCCACGATCCTTAAATCTGTTTAAATCGGTCTGATTCAACAAAGTCCCATGAGCCATTACTGATTTGTCGGTCAGCAAGCCAAATTCATCAAGGACCTCGGCATCCCGCTTATGGTAGTGCTCCAATGCGTATCCATTTTCCCAATCACTTTCACTGCAATGTGACTGGACTGGTAAATCATACTTCCAAGCCAGCTCGCCCAACCCTTTCAAAGATTCAGGCGTGCAGCTTGGTACAAACCGTGGCGTGATCACTGGTGTCTGCTTGAGAGATGTTGTTTTGTTTAATTCGATCATTTGTTTGATGAAGGTTTCGGTATCTTCCACTGCTTGGCTGGCAGATGCATCCCGGTAATATTCCGGCGTTTGATCAGGATTGTCCATGGCAACTTTGCCAACAAACCCACGTTGATTGTGCCTGATGCAGGCTTTGGCCAATTCCAGGTTTGCCGGATTATGCGTAGTCCCAAAGTACAGCACGGTGGTTGTCCCATTGGCAAGCAGCTGCTTAACCAGGTCATCATAAACCGGTTTGGCAAAATCGACATCCTGATATTTTGACTCAAGTGGAAATGTGTACGTGTCCAGCCATTCATTTAACGGCCGATCCAAGGCCACCCCGGCATTTGGCCATTGAGGCGCATGAACGTGCAGGTCGATGAACCCGGGCAGCAAATATTCATCGGGCCTCAACGTCAGCAATTGATCAGTCTGCTTCGCATGTTGTCTAACTGATTCAAAATCATCATCAGATTCATCAACAATTCGTTCAATATATCCTTCGCCATCAATACATGTCAGCTGATGTTTTCGACACTGAATCGATGATGGATCGGTAGATGTGATTGTGGGTCCTTCAATTACTTTAACGGTTGCGATAATGATCACTCCAAGTTTTAAATTTACTTAACTCGAATATATCATTGAACCGCTGAGTTGGACAGGTTAAATGTGAAGGGCATGGAAAAAGGCCACAGGGTTGTCTGTGGCCTTTTCTTTACTTCAGATATGACAATGGCTTCTGGACCTCAACCTTAGTGCCATCGTATTGATCCTTAATGTACTTTTGAATGGCAGGATTGTGATAAAGCTTAACCAGTTTTTTGTAATTCTTATTGTCTTTATTCTTTTTGGCAGTGGCCAACACATTGATGTTGCTTCTGGTGCTGACATTAATCTTTTCATGATAAATCGAATCTTTCAACACATTTAGATGTCCCTCCAGGGCAACGGTGTTGGAAATCAAAACAGCATCCAGATTATGCAGAATACGGGGACCGGTGGTGTCATCAATCTCTTTAAATTTCAAGTGCTTTGGATTTGAGACAATGTCGCTGGTATTACCCAAAGCTGGAAAGTTTTTCTTCAGCTTAATCAAGCCGGCACTCTGAAGCAACAACAGTCCCCGAGCAGTGTTGGCGGGGTTGTTGGCAAGGGCAATTGTGGCACCATTTGGAATTTGGCTGATCTTTTTGTACTTGTCAGAGTAAATTCCGAGAGGCTCCAAATAGGTTGTCCCTAACGCTACCAACTGGTTCTTTTTATGTTCCTGGTTGAACGCCTGAAGATATGAATATGATTGGAACGCGTTGACATCAACACTGCCCTGAGCAGTGGCATTATTCAGCTGAACGCCATCAGTGATCTGCTTGACTTTAATCTTCAAGCCTAATTTCTTAGCCTGCTTACTATCGGCAATGTGATTCCAAATGTCGTAGTCAGACCCTTGTGAGCCAACCGTAATGGTGGCATTTTTTGAGCTGGCACTGTTTCCGGTCAAGGTATGGATACCGAATACAATTCCGATAATAACGACAAGCCCGATAAGTGTATAGATAATTCCTTTGCTGTTTTTCATTTGTGTTCTCCTTTATTAGTTGTGATTGGATTTTTATAAGTGAACGGTTTTCTTGGCCAGCCAGTCACCGACGAACTGGACGAAAAAGACCATCAATAAAATCACGATCATGGCGGCAATTGTCACGTCATTTTCATAACGGGCATAGCCGATACTGATGGCAATATCCCCAAGACCGCCGGAACCAATTGCACCGGCCATTGTGGTAAGACCAATCAAGCTGATCACGGTTACGATGGAAGCCCGAATAAGATCCGGTAAACCTTCTCTTAAGTAAATGCGAAAAATAATTTCAAAATTGCCTGAGCCCATCGAACGAGCAGCTTCAATCACCTGGGGATCAATTTCCAGCAAGGCGTTTTGAACCTGTCGGGCATAGAATGGAAAAATGCCAACGACCAACGGTACCGATGCCGCAGTGGTTCCAACGGTTGTGTGAACAATAAAATTCGTAATTGGAAACATGACCGCCAACAAAATGATAAATGGAATTGATCGCAA
Organism: Lentilactobacillus kefiri; assembly: GCF_007989105.1. Lineage (GTDB taxonomy): Bacteria > Bacillota > Bacilli > Lactobacillales > Lactobacillaceae > Lentilactobacillus > Lentilactobacillus kefiri. The sequence goes on from NZ_BJVK01000048.1 coordinate 9,395, forward strand.
CAAATTGACGATTTTATCGGTTAATCCATAAACGTATGAATCTTCAGCGATACCACCCTTTTGCGTAATCACGAGAACAATTCCCACGACCAGGCCCAAGACACCTGCAATAACTGAGGACCACAAAGTCATGTAAATGGTGTCCCAGATTGCCTGAACAAATTGCGGCCAAATATGAGCAACATTAGGAAATACTTGCGTTAACATCTTTATCTGATTCCTCCTTCTTACCTGGTAACAGCTGGACTCTGACGCCGTGACGATTCAAAAAGTTAATGCCGTCGGCCAACTGCTTGGATTTGCCTGAAATGATAATGATCAAATAGCCAATCGATGTGTCGCCGATCCGCTCAATATTCGCAAATAAGATATTTGCTTTGAGATGATAGAGCTCGGTTAAATCAGAAATGAGCGATTCTTTAGTGGCTTTCCCACGGAATTTGAGATATAGGATTCTTTCGTCGGCTGATAATTTCTGCAGGCTTGGATCTGATTTAATCTGCTCCAAAGCCCCGGTAACATTGGCAGATGAATCGACAAAATTCTGGGTCAGCTTTTGCTGCGGATTTGAGAAGACTTCCGCTACATTTCCGCGCTCAATAATCTTGCCGTCATCCATTACCGCAACATGATGACAGATTGATTTAATAACCTGCATTTCATGAGTAATCAGGACAATTGTCAGCCCCAACGTTTTGTTTAAATGTTGGAGCAGGTTCAAAATATCATCAGTCGTCTTTGGGTCAAGGGCACTCGTTGCCTCATCACTGACCAGGATGTCAGGATCATTGGCAAGTGAACGGGCAATGGCCACCCGCTGCTTTTGGCCACCGGAAAGTTGTTCCGGATAGGAATGTTCAAATTCCCGCAGACCAACTACGTCTAACAGATGTTTGGCCTTCGCCTGTCGCTTAGCCTTGCTGATGTGTTGACTTAACAGTGGATACTCAACGTTGTTAAGGACTGTTCTTGAATTTAATAAATTAAAATGTTGGAAGATCATGCCAATTTTTTTACGAGCTGATCTTAATTGCGGATTGGAAAGTTTCTGCAGGTCTTGGCCACCGACAATGACTTTGCCATCCGTCGGTTTTTGTAAGAGATTAATTGTTCGAACCAGGGTACTTTTCCCAGCTCCGGAATATCCGATAATCCCGTAAATATCGCCACGGTTAATTTGCAGGCTCACATTGTCAACGGCATGAAGGGGCTTGCCACTCGATTCAAACGTCACACTCACGTCTTGAAGATTTACGATTGTTTGATCAAAATTCGCCATGTTTTCTCTCCTTTTTCGAAATCATATAAAAAAGCGCTCCTGTATTAAATACAGAAGCGCTTAATCGCGGTACCATTCTGAGTTCATCTCATTAGTTGCCTAAAGAAATCTCGTCTACCATCTCAAATTGAAATGGCAAGTCCCATAACGAGGACTACCCGTCTGCCATTTTCACTTTCGATCATGGCAGCCAATCATCGGCCATTTTCGTTTTCCAGCAAAGATCGACTTTCATCAAATGTCGACTCTCTAAGCAGTGCTGCAAAACTACTTTCCGACTCATTTTGTTTCATACTTCTTACTTAATGTCCCAAACACTCTTGGCAGTTTTAATGACCAAAGCTAATTTATTCCATTGGTCTTCTTCAGTCAGATGGTTCCCCTCTTCGGTTGAAGCAAAGCCGCATTGAGGTGAAATACACAAGTTGTCCAATGGGACGTACTGGCTGGCGTCCTTAATTCGGGATTGGAGAAAATCTTCTGATTCCAAATCCGGCTTCTTGGTTGTTACAATGCCGATGACAATTCGTTGGTTGCGGCCGTTGTCAGCAATCTTTTTCAGTGGTTCAAATCCGCCTGAGCGCTCATCGTCGTATTCCAGGAAATAGCCATCAATGTGCAGTTGTGCCAAATAGTCAGCAACCGGATCATAGGCGCCGGCACCGGCCCAAGTGGAATCATAGTTCCCCTTGCAGACGTGCATGGTGATGGTTAAACCATCGGGCTTGTTATCAACAATGGCATTGATCGCCTTAACAGCAGCTTCGGCCAATGGTTTGAGTTCCGGCTTCAATGTCTGATTAGAAAAGCTGGCCCACATCCCCCAAGAAGTGTCGTCCAATTGAAGGTAGCGACAACCAAGGTCATAAAAGTGTTGAACAGTCTTTTGATAAGCTTCAATTTCATCATTCAGGAAAGTGTCAAAGTCGCCTTTGTAGTATTCGTCGTAGACTTCTGCGTCTTTGTTTGGAAAGAATACTGATGGGCTGGGGATTGTTTGCTTGGCAGTGACTCCATCCGGCACAATGCTGTTGAGATATTTGAATCCGTCAAAGAATGGATGGTTGGGATTGTAGCCAATCTTGCCGGTAAATTTCACACTGCCGGCACGGGTTTCTTCACCATGGAAAATAAATCCGTGTTCCGGAACAAAGTATTTTACGCCTTCAAGACCTGCGAAGAAATCCAAATGCCACCAGCTGCGCCGGAACTCGCCATCGGTCACGTCCTTTAAACCAAGATCAACCTGCTTTTTAACAATCCGACTGATTTCTTCATTTTCAACTTGTCGTAAATCATCCACGCTGATTTTTTTGGCTTCATAATCTGCACGGGCTTGTTTCAATCTGCTTGGTCGTAATAAACTGCCTACCTCATCATATCGATATGGAAATTTAATTTTTGTTGCAACTGCCATTCCAATCACTCCTCTTAATTTTTCGTATAAAAAAAGTCCTCATACAGGATTTACCTGTACAAGGACGAAATTGTCGTGTTACCACCTTAGTTTTCACACAGTTCACACTGCATGACTCAAAGAGTGCTCAAGCGGGATGCTCGAATACTCCAACGCGATAAGGTGCGTTCGCCATGCCAACTTACTGAAGCTCGTCGACATTCTGCTCAAAGACCATATTCACCGACTCCCAGCAGTTCACTATCACCAAACGTGAACTCTCTAAGTGCTGTTTGTCGCCTACTCATCTTTTCACTGCTTTTGTTTATCAATTTAATATTAGATTTTAGGCTCTTTTATGAGAATGTCAAGTGAGGATTTTTAATTTATGGTATTCAACCACCTTCAGGATGCCGTGATAACTAATCCACTCGAATTCAGAACGAGAGAAAATTTACACTTATGACATCACAATGGAAGGCAGAATACTTAACGTGTGCTTTTAAAGGTATAAAACAGCAAACAAAAAATATGTAATCGTTTTCGGCTCATGGTATTATATAATTGTTCACTGAATCATTAGCGATTTATTAAAAATGTTTTTGGGGGAGAAGAAAGATGATTATGAGT
>NZ_BJVK01000049.1 GCF_007989105.1 Lentilactobacillus kefiri
TCAAACCCGGAACCGGCATGAAGATTGGGGCATGCACTTGTAATCTAAATGTAAAATCAAAAGTGCACCAACGTGCTCATTTAATGGTACAATGAACCCATAATATAGGGAAAGGAGTATTCACATGTGACAAAGAAACAGGAATGGTTTAGCTTAGCTCAAGCTAGTCTCAAGCTTGAACGAGGTAGTACGTACGTGAGTGTTTGGTTAAGACGGCACCCTAACGAGTTGCCAAGTGAAATGCTCATGGAAACGGGCAAAGTTAAATTAATATCTGAAGATGGCATTGAATGGATTAAAAACCACATAAAAAAAGAGGGCGTCCTCGTAAGCAGTGAAGTTGCTAACGGGGATCAGCACCTGGAAGTTACGATTCTAGGTGTCACCCTCCTAACAATCCATTTTACCGGGCGGGTTAGGGGAAAGCTAGTTGTTTAGCGTCCCCTAACGCGCTTTTTTTGAGGAGGTGATTTAATGCAATTAGAAAGCTGGCAAGGCATTAATGGCAAGCTAGTTCATGATGATCAAAAGGCGATTGTGGTTGATGATGATCAAACATTGACTGATCCAAAACAGTTACAAGCAATTTTAGATCAAGACGGTCAGCCAATTGACGAAGTCCGGCAAGCAATGATTAAGAAGACCGTTAAACGCCAGTTGAAGACTGAGCCGTTAAAGCTTAGGGGCTGGTTTAATCGCCATCAAGACCGTCAAAATGCTAAAAAGACCGAAAAATTGGTAAGTGATAAACCGACTCATCAATATAAGCAGATTAAAAATGAAATGACCTTTTTTGGTGAGAGTTTCCTGGAAGGCTTCTTAGGCTTCTATGGCTTAGAAGTTGATAACGCCTTAGGCCGTTACGAACATAATTTGCATGTCTTAGAGGCCCAAGAATTAGGTCAGTCAGAAAAAGAGTATTACTTAGCCACAAGTGAAAATGGTCGCGTCAAATTAGCCACCGACTCATTACCAAGCCAGCAAATTGCTGAGGAACAATTGGACAAGTTCTATCAGCGTGAACCAGAAGAAACGCAGGCAGAACAAATTCAATTACGAACATCAGAAGATGATAGGAAGGAGGAATAACATGAAGTTCAGCAAAGTAAAAGCGTTAGCAACTACTGGAGCTACTGCGATTTATTTGGGCTTGATGAACGCCCAGGTTGTTTTGGCGGCGGACGGTGGCGAAGTTAAAAGCAAGCTAACCAGCGCTGGTAAGACGATTCAAGGTATTTTAACTGGGTTGGTCGTTTTAGTCGGGATTTGTGTCGCGCTATTTATTATTATCAAAAGAATGCCTGACGCAGACGATCCGCGAGAGAAATCAGAGGTTTATCACGCGGTTGGCCGGGTGGCTGGTTTAGTGGCCCTAGCGGCAGCGATTATCTGGCTACTACCTTGGGTTTACAGCCTATTCACTTAATTTAAAAAGGAGCCTGCCAAATGAAGAAAGGAAAAGAATTTATCTTCCCAGAGAACGTAGATAAAGATTACGGGATCTGGAAAGACTACACCTTGAAGGATTTTGGCGTAGCGGGACTGGCAGGACTAGTGGGCTTAATTTTTATTGCGATCCCACCCTATGGTCTGATCTTAGTCCTGATAAAAATAGTGATTGTTGTCTTAGCCATGACGATTGTCATGGCTATTTTAACAATTAGGCCAGTTTCGGCGCGGAAGAATATTAAAGTACGGGATAACTTTAAGTTGAAACGCCGCTATGCCAATGGTCAGAAACTGTTTTATTTAAAACCGAAGAAGCGAGGTGAACTAAATGCGTTTGAAAAAGAGCAAAACCGCCAATAAATCAGTGAAGCTCGATTGGGATTACCAACCGCCTAAAATCAATGGTGGCAAAGAGACCATTGATGACATGAGCTTGGTGGTGGGTATGTATGGTAACTACGAAGTTACCAAAACAGGTAATCTCGTTGGCATTTTGGAAGTTAGCGGGATCAACCTTGATTTACTTAATGAAACCGAACAACAGGACGTTTTTGAAGACTATGGTGCGTTTCTCATGAGTACCTTGGGTGAAGGCGTTGATGATACGTTACAGTTCTTAGAGCCGACGATTCCCGTCAATATGACGGCTTATCTTAACGGTCTCAAACGCCGGTATCTCGCCTTACAAAAAGGCCACCCGGAGCAACAGTTCAAAATCCAGCTCATAGCCAGTTACTTGGATCACTTTACTAAAGTCCAGGAATCCAAAAACATGACAACTAAGCAACATCTGCTAATCGTTAAGGTACCGATTAAAGACAAGAGCGTTAAAAGCTTAAACTTAGCTGTCACTCATTTAGACGAAAAGATCGAACAGGTTAAACGAGACATTGAAAATGCGTTAACGGATTTTGATGTGACGGCCAAAGTTTTGACCAGTCAAGAAGTCCAAGAGATTTTAAAGAACTTGATCAATTTTAATGGATAGGGGGTAACAGTATGAGTTTTGGTGATAAGGTCATTGATTTATTTATGCCAACTAAAAAAGAGCATAACCAAGGCAACAGCGACCAAACGGGTAGTAAGCCCAAACCGGAGGTTGAGGATTTTACCAAACTGATTGATCGCGATAGCTTGCATTCACTATTCCCGTTTAGCTGGGAACAGTACCCCACCTACGTCCAGTCGGGCGAGAATTTTATTCGGGTGTTAGCGATCGCTGACTATCCCAAGCGGGTTTACGGCAACTGGTTGTCAGAATTGAAGCGCAAAAAAGGCGTTATCGATATTGTGCAATATATCGACAGCGCCAGTAACAATTCAATGATTACCTATTACAAGAAGACGATTCAAAATAAGGAAGCGCAGAAGCTCAATACGTTCGACCCGTATAAAAAGAAGATTCTGCAAAATTATATTGATTCAGCCAACATGCAACTAGATAAATACCTCGATAATTCTACCACATTTGTGTACCAACATATGCTCATTTATCTGCGGGCCAACAGTTTAGCAGGCTTAGATGACTTAACCGAGAACGTCAAGAATACGTTGATTAAACTACAAATGAAGCCCTTAGTGCCCGTTAAAGCAACCTTTCAAGCTTTCTGGTCAACCATGCCAATTAACGAGAACCTCATGGGGGATTACACCTATAAAGAAAGTAATACCGAAGTCGCCAGCAGCATGTTTCCTTTTGATGACGCTGAAATTCTGGACTTAAAGCCGAGAAGCGATATTGAAGGGGTTAACAAAGATACCAACAGCTTAATTGCCGTAGATATGTTGGATCGCAACAAGACCCTAAATCAAAATCAAGTGATTATCGGGACCTCGGGGGTCGGCAAGACCACCTATATGATTCAGAAAATTCTACGCTACGCCATTCAAGACTATCAACTCTACATTATTGATCCAGAAAATGAATATACCAAAATTGTCGAAGCTTTAGGTGGCGCAGTCTTGCACTTAACTTCTAATGCGAAGTACAAAATTAACCCGCTACAAATTTTCTCCGAAGAAATCTTAAGCGCCGATGAAGCGGTCACGAACCTTGATTTACTAGTTAAAGATAAAATCCAGCGATTAAAGGGATTCTTTGAAGTGCTTAAAACCGGGATTACCCAAGTTGAGCTGGCAATCCTTGATGATGTCGTTAAACAAGCTTACGTCAACAGTGGTGTTTTGAAATACAGCCGCTTAAAAGAGATTAAAGACGATCAGTGGCCGACCTTATCCAATGTTTATGACGAATTGGAGAAACTGGCTGATAAAGACGAAGACAAATTCAGTCGGGTTAAAGACTTTTACTACATCTTAGGCAGCTATACTCATGGTTCTAACAGCCTATTTGACGGTCACACCAACGTCAACCTAAAGGGGAAGATCATTTCTTTTGATCTAAAACCACTACAAAGTGAACAGGAAGTCCAATCAGCGGCTTATCTGAATACTTTTCAATACCTGTGGGACGAAATTACCAAAGATCGGCATAGCCGCAAGAAATTGTTTGTCGATGAATTTCATTTCTTGACCTTGCACAAAGCAGCCGCCACCTTTTTCCACCAAGCCTACAAGCGGTTTAGAAAGTATAATGCTGGGGCGATTGCCGGAACGCAGCAAATTCAAGATGTGATTGAAGGCACGACAGATACCGGGCAGAACATTGGTGAAGCCATTATTGGGAACTCCTATACCAAGGTATTCTTTGGCCTTGATGGTAAAGGTGTCGATGATGTCATTACTAAGTTAAGAATGACGTTCTCGGATAAAGAAAAGAAGTTACTAGAACGCAGACGACAAGGTGAAGCCCTGATGATCTATGGTAGCCAACGCGCCTTTATGCGTGTCGAGTTGACCGAAGAAGAACTACGGCTAATTGACCCAGAAGCTTACCAAGAAAAATATCACCGTGAGACAGCCGGGCAACCGGACTATCAAAAGCGCGTGGTCTTAACACCTAGTGAGATTGACGCTTTAACTACCTCCGAGGAGGAAGGAGGGACTTTAAATGAGTAAATCAAATCAGTTATTAAATATCGAGGTTGGCACCTTCAAACGACAGGGGAACAAGTTAATTCTCGAACTCAATCACAATCAGTTTCGATATGACCAGTTGAGTGAGCTAAACGAATTAAAGCAAACTGATGCCAAGTTCTTGCAATTGGTTAACGTGGTTGAGCAAGACCAGAAGGTTGTTTTAACTTATACCTTGCCGGATAAGGTCAGATCATTAAAGGAATTACCACATGAAAATAAAGCAATCCGGTCAGCGATTGCCAAGGAAATCATGGCGCAAAAGGTGGTTAACGATAGCCAGTATCACGTTGCGTTGAACCCAGCTAACCTGTGGTATTACCCCATGCAACATGTTTGGTACGCCTACCGGGCCAATGAACTCATGCCTTATGATGACAAGCATAGCAATTTAGCCAAATACAAAGCGCTGATTCTATTTTGCTTGACGGGGACGCCCTATGAACGGCTACTAAGCAATCCCCAAGAAGCCTTGGCCAAACACCCGGATGACTATTTACAACAAGTAGCTAAAGCTACGTCGTTAAATGAGTTAACGGAAGTGGTTAATGGCATTGAGGACTTTGTGAGCTATCACGAATGGCAGGCAGTTGAAACGGCCCAACAGAAAACCAAACAACGATTATGGTTGAGTGTGGCCGGGGTGGCGATTGTGGCCGTTTTGGCCGTCGGCTTAGTCCATAAAAGTGATGAACGGCAATATCAAAGCTTAGCTAACCAGAACCAAGCCCAGGTCACGCGATTAAAATATAGCGGTCAAATTCAGACCGCTTTAAATGATCAGAAGTGGTCAGAAGCACAAAAAGATATGCAACGAGCCGGCTACTCTTCAACTAAGCAAGTCAGTGTCTTTTTAAAGCATCGTCAGTACCAGCAAGCTTTAAACGTTGACCCAAGTCAGTTGAACAAGGTTGTTAATGCGGCTTATGCCAACCAAGATAACAGCCAAGTGGCTGATTGGCAGTTACCAACTAAGGCGACGAGCAAGCAAAAAGACCAGTTGAAACTTGAAAAAGCGATTGTTAATTATGATACCAATACGCTTAATAACCAATTATCCTTTACGACGAACGCTGATGTTTTATTGAGAATGGGACAAGCCTTCCTCGCCCATAACGATACGCAAGACGCCCAGACCGTCCAAACCAAATTAGCCGGTGTGAATAGTCCTAAAGCTAAGTATTTAAAAGCCCTGTTAAGTCTCAATGCCGCTAAGAACGAAGTTAGTGACGCCCAAAAGAAGTTAGATGACGCCAACAAGATTGATGGCAGTAAAGATAAGGATAAAGACAAGAAGGTGGATTCGGCTAAGTCGGACTTAAAGAACGCGCAGAGTGACCAATCGGCAGCGCAAAAACAAGTCGATCAGGCCAAGCACAAAGTGGGTGATTAAATGCAAGTACTGTCTTTCGAATATAAGAAAAAGAAGTGGAAGTTGATTGCTTATATTGTGGGCGGCGCCATTCTGCTAATCATCTTGCTAATCGCCGCGCTTACTGGTCAATTGCAAGAAAATAGTTGTGATAATTCAACGACCACAGAAACGCAATTAAATAGTAAGAGCATGACAGAAAATGCCAAAAACATCTATGCGCACTGGAAGCAAAAGTATGGTGCCACCCCACAAGCGGCCGCCGGTATCTTGGGGGTCTTACAACTAGAAAGTCGCCTTGATCCCAAGTCCGTTAATTCCAGTTCCGGGGCCACGGGCTTAGCCCAGTGGTTAGGTGGTCGAAAAGATAAACTGGAAGATTTAGCCCATAAAGAAAATAAACCAGCGACCAATCTCGGGGTACAGTTGGATTATCTCGACCAAGAATTGAACAGTAGTTACTATGCGTCAAACAAGCAGATTTTTAAATATGCGGACGTGCATAAAGCGACCAAAGCCTGGTTAATGGATTACGAGGGTATGAGTAAGAACCCGGAACAATGGTATTTAAGCCAAAGATACGGTTATGCCGATCATTGGTATTCCGTGTTGGGTGCAAGTGATCCCGTGGCCGGTAATACGTTAGATAATGCAAGTTCCGGCGATCTGACCGAACTAGGTTGTGATAGTGACCCGAGCTATTCCGGTGGCAGCATTGTTAAAAACGCGGAAAGTATGAAGGGCGACTTCTATTATGTTCAAACCCACCCTAGCCCCGATTTAGGTAGCGATTTAAAGAATCCTAACAAAACCGGTGGGACAGATTGTTCAGGCTTTGTCTGGTTAGCTTTGAATAAGGCTGGTTACAAGGTACCGGCCAACATGGGCTGGTTTACCGGATCAATGGCAAGTGACGCGAAGGGGGGTCATCAGTATTTGAAACAAATCAGTGAAAATGACGCAAAGGCCGGCGATATTGTGATCGTTAATCAAGGCGTGGGAGCCGGAAACAACGGTCACACTGCCATTCTGCTAGGCAAATGGCAAGGAAAAGCCACTAAGATCATTGAGCAAGGTGGTACGGGTGACAAAGTTAACGAAAGCACCTTTGGCACCGCCTTTTATAGCTTACTAAGTGGTAGCGATGTAACGTTAGCCCGGCCAATCAAGAAGTAAGGAGGAACCAACAAATGAAGCGTAGCGTGGTTTTAAGTATTGCACTTGGTAGTTTGATCTTAATTATGTCATTAGGAACGAATGCCTATCAACATAGCCAAGTTAAGCAGGCGCAACAACAGATCAGTCGTTTACAAAAACAGAAGCGCCAAGTTAAACAGCAATTGACTAAAACCAACCAACAAAAGCAGTTATTGAGCACCCAAATTGACAGTTATAAGACCTACCAAAATAATAAAGACAAAAGTCAGGCTGAACTGAGTTTTAATACGGTAGTCACCAAGTTCTTTAAGGTCATGAATAACTTTAAGCCCAAGACCTACGGTCAGCGTAAAAATGGCGTGAAAGACTTGATTTCCGACAAGCTATATCAGCAATACTTTTCAAATAAGGGCACGTATGGTGATAGCAATAGTGTTTCAGCTAAGTTAAATCAACTGAACCTGTATACGCAAAGTAAGCAGGGGCAAAATATGAAAGGCTTGGCCGTTGTCAGTTACGAAAGTAAGAGTGGCGACAACGACTGGCAAAAGGCGACGGTACTTTATCAAGTGACTTTCGATACCACCACGGATCGAATCACTGATGTACAGAATCTTGGGAACAGTTTTAAAGCGAGTGACCTTGATTAAAAAAGTAAGCAAAGCCCTAGCGGTGATCGTGGTGATACTTGCAGTATTAGGCTTTGCAGGTCATAGCTATGTGAACCATGTTGAGAAAGAGAAAACAGTTGTGACGCTAACTAAGCACCCTAAAAAAGTGTTGTTCTTCTATCGCGATGATTGCCAGGATTGCCAAGCTATTTTTCATCAGATTTATTGGCACAACGCAATCAGTCACAACATCGTCTTGATTAACATGAACCAACCGCAGAATCGGCATTACATTCAAAAATATCAATTAACGTCAGTACCAACCTTGATCCATGGCAAGCAACAATACTCCGGTACCAACCAACAAAGGATTAAACAGATAGTAGGTGATTAGATGAAAGACAAATTATTAAACAGCGTTAAAGTCAGCTGGCCATATCTACTAACGCTAATCATTGGCTTGTATTTAGCGGAGATTTTAGCTGGATCAGTCATGGCCTTGTCGCACTATAAGCTAACTTTTGCGGATCATATGCCAACCGTATTAAAACAATTAGCCTTGCACCCCTGGCACTATTACAACTTGTATTTGGGTCAAAAGAATCCGGTATTAATTATCGTCAGTATTGCTGTGGTCCTATACACCGTCTATTTTGCTTTGAAACGCAATAGCAAGCATAAAGCTTGGGAAACTGCGGACACTGAAACCCACGGGAGTGCGACTTGGGGCAATCTAAAAGAGTTGAGTGACCATTACTTTAGTATCAATGCCAAAGACCTCACCACAGCATTTAACAAGAGTACCAAGGAAGAAATTCTCAAATCATTAGTGGATCGAGAAAAGTCAGCGAAAGGGGGAGATTAACATGAATGGGACGATTTTAGGGATCGTGGATAAACGGATTGTTTACCAGAATAACAGCACCAAACCCAATCGGAATATCTTTGTGGTTGGGGGACCTGGATCATATAAGACCCAGTCAGTCGTCATTACCAACCTGTTTAACGAAACGGAGAACAGCATTGTCGTGACCGATCCGAAAGGTGAATTATACGAAAAGACGGCCGGTATCAAACTAGCTCAAGGCTATCAAGTACATGTCGTCAATTTTGCCAACATGGCGCACAGTGACCGCTACAATCCCTTTGATTATATTCAGCGCGATATTCAAGCCGAAACCGTGGCAACAAAGATCGTGCAAAGTGAAAATGCCGAAGGTAAAAAAGATGTGTGGTTCAGTACCCAACGGCAACTTTTGAAGGCACTAATCCTGTTTGTCATGAACCACCGGTCACCAGAGCAACGAAATTTGGCGGGCGTAACGCAAGTCTTACAAGAAAATGACGTTGAAGCCGAGGAAAAGGGTGCGGATAGTCCGCTAGATACCTTGTTTCTTGATCTAACTATGACTGATCCAGCGAGACGCGCTTATGAGTTAGGTTTCAAAAAGGCTAAAGGGGAAATGAAAGCCAGCATTATTGAAAGTCTGCTGGCGACCATTTCGAAGTTCGTTGACAAAGAAGTGGCCGATTTTACCAGCTTTTCGGATTTTGATTTAAAAGAGATTGGCAACGACAAAGTGGTGCTATATGTGATTATTCCGGTGATGGACAATACCTATGAAAGCTTCATCAATCTGTTTTTCTCACAATTGTTTGATGAATTATACAAATTAGCCGCCGATCATCACGCTAAATTGCCCCACCAAGTCGACTTTATCCTTGATGAATTTGTCAATTTAGGGAAGTTTCCCAAGTATGAGGAGTTCCTAGCGACGTGTCGGGGGTACGGCATTGGCGTGACGACAATTTGTCAAACCTTAACCCAGCTCCAAGCCTTGTATGGCAAGGATAAGGCCGAGAGTATCTTAGGAAATCATGCCGTTAAGATTTGCTTAAATGCCGCTAATGATGTGACCGCTAAATACTTTAGTGATCTGTTAGGAAAATCAACTGTGAAAGTGGAAACCGGTAGTGAGAGTACCAGTCATAGCAAGGAAGAAAGTCACAGCAAAAGTGATAGTTACAGCTATACGAGTCGTTCGCTCATGACGCCCGATGAAATTATGCGTATGCCCGAAGATCAGAGCTTATTAATCTTTAGCAATGCGCGACCAGTCAAAGCGACAAAAGCGTTCCAATTTAAACTATTTCCAGGAGCCGATCATTTGGTTAACTTGTCACAGAATGAGTATCAAGGCCAACCAGAAGCCAGCCAGGAAACCAACTTTCATCAAAGAGTAGCGAAATGGAAAGCAAAATTAAAGGAGACTGCTCAAAAAAAAGCCGCAAACAAGATGTCTCAAACAGAGGAGGAGCAACAGCAGGACAACCTAGACAGTGACTTAGAGAGGGTTTCAAATAAAGATAGTCAAACAGAGGAGCCAGAAGAGGACGACGATAACAACTTACTTGGCTAATGGAGGACATATTAATGAAAAAATATCGGAAATATATAATCGCTGTGATGACAGTGTTGCTGATTGCTGTCGGTCTAACCGCTTGTGGGAAGTCTACAGCACAGGATTTGCAAAGTAATAAATGGTATCTCAACCAAAAAGGACAAAGCTACAAAACCCAATTTAATAAAAAAACAATGATTATTGAAAGCCCCTTGATGAATGTAAATGCCAATTATTCAGTCAGTAATACTTCTGGTAAAGAATATTTAAAAGTAAATACTGATGATGAGAAAAATCAAAAATTTGAATTAACTCAAATTAGCGATGGTTATAAAGCTAAAGCAATAAATAAAACTGCGAAAGCAGATGACGGATTAGGAAGCTTTGAATTGCAAAAAAGGAAGTGATAGATATGTTTGTTTTAGGTGATATTTCAGGACTGGTTCAGGGAGCGATTGCTAAGTTTTTTGAATGGGCACTGTCTGGTTTGTTGGACGGCTTATTCAACATCTGTAAGGCAATCATTGACCAAGCCAATCAAAGCTTGCCGATTATTAAAACGTGGTATGCCATCTTCCTGTCCTTTGCGACATCGTTAGTCGTTGTGGTTGTCCTTGGGCGTATTGTGATGACAATTCTAAAAGAGGCGGACGAAAGTACCGATGTGACTTGGGCTAATATCATCATGGACGGGATTAAATCAGCGGCCGTGATTCCGGTTTTCGTGTTCTTACAAGGCTTTATTCAAGGTTCAATTACCTTGCCCCTGCTAAAGTATATGTTTAATTCTGATCAGAAGTTTACTGCTAAATCAATTACCGGCATGAATAAAGTACCTGGGCTAAAAGATGTTGGCATTTCGCTACCCTTACAGATTTTGTTTCTGCTAATCTTCACTGTCGTAACCGTCGTGTTCTTTATCAAGATGTGTGTGTTTGTGGCTGATATGGCTTGGTACAACCTGACGATTCCTTTAGCTGCAATGAGCATGGCGACTGAAAGTTTTGATTACAGTGGCACGTGGTGGAAGAAGTACATTTATTATAATGCCTCCATTATTAGCCAGGTGCTTTGTATGTCACTATCAGTATGGTGTTTCACTAATATGGCTAAATACGGGTTTATTGCTTTTATTGCTTCAATCGGATTCGGTTTTCTGGTGGTCAAAACACCTGACGCCGTTAAAGACTTTTGGGCTTCAACCGGTGTGACTAAAAGTGCTGGTATGGGTGCCATGAGAATGTTTCAAAATTATTTCCGTAATCACTAGGAGGAAAAATAGTTATGAAGAAAATCGCACACTGGTTATTGGAAAAAGCCAAAAAAGATATGCGAACCGATCCTTTTACAACACCTTCACGGCGGACTAAGTTGTCTTACTATTTTGATACCTTAGTTAGCATGGTCTTCTATATAATGGGAATTTACCTCATGTTAATGGATTTATACCAAGAGCTTTTCACGGCGAACCATACCGATTTTTTAGGAACTGCGCTAATGGCCTTAGTTTTACTGCTGGGTGGCTTATTATTCCGTTGGTCAGCCTATGCAGATTTCAAAGCCATCAACCGGTATCAACGATATTTGAAACAACAATCGATAGACCAGCAACAAAAATTGCATCGTGAAACTTGGTTAAAAGCAGCTGAACAAGGGAAAAAAGAATTAGAACAGAAGCTGAATCACAAGGAGTGAACGAATATGACCACTGTTATCTTAGCTGAAAAACCCAGTCAAGCCCGTTCATACGTCCAAGCCTTTCAAAAGAGCACAAAAAAACAGGGTTACTATACGGTTAGTGACCCTGTTTTGCCCGAGAATACGCTTGTCACGTATGGTCTCGGACACTTAGTTGAACTAGCCACACCGGATAAATATGATCGGAAATACCAGCAATGGGCCTTATCTAATTTACCGATTTTTCCCGATAAATACAAGTTTGTGGTGTCAGCTAGTAAAAAAGATCAATTCAAGGTCGTCAAAGACCTGTTAACGAAGGCCGATACCATTATTGTTGCCACCGATAGTGGCCGAGAGGGTTCTAATATTGCCTGGTCAATCATGAACCAAGCCCAGATTGACGTTAAAAAGAAGACCATTAAGCGACTATGGTTGAATAGTTTGGAAAAAGACGCGATTATTACCGGCTTCAAAAATCTTGGTGATTGGCACAAAGACTATTTGGCGTATAAAGAAGCCCAAACCCGTCAAATTAGCGACTGGTTAATTGGTATGAATGGCAGCCCTTTATACACCTTGTTATTAAGACAAAACGGGGTACGCGGGGTGTACTCGATTGGTCGCGTGCAGACGCCAACCTTGTATATGGTCTATCAAAGAGACCAGGCAATCAAAAACTTTAAGCCGGAACCCTATTTTGAACTAAATGCGGAAATTTTAGCTAATCAGCAAAAATTTGTCGCAAAATTAGACCCCTATCAGCGATTTAAAGACGAAACAGGGCTAATAACATTCATGCAGGCTAAACACGTTCAGAAAGGCTCACAGGACGGTTTTATCAAGGACGTCCAAAAACAAGGCAAAAAACGA
>NZ_BJVK01000050.1 GCF_007989105.1 Lentilactobacillus kefiri
AATGGTTCCACCACTAATCGTCAAGTTATCGTTCGCAATTTGCCAAGTGACACCTCCGTCAAGGGTGCCGCTGTTATTGTCCTCTGCTTGGTCTTGAGTGGCAATAGTTGTGATCGGTGATGTTTGGGTCGTGGAAGTGGGGCTGGTGGCAGCAAAAGCTGGCATTAGAACCCCTGTCAATAATAAAAATGAAGCCCCCACTGAAGCCGCTGCAATTATTAGTAATTGATTCAATTTATTCATAAAAAACAACTCCCTCTAGAAAAATAGCTTGGTTACCACTCAAAAATTCCCCCGGATTATCGAGTGATCCCTTATCAAAGGAATATAACCTCTTTTTCGCCATTTATGTTTGGAGAATTGTCCAAAATTTTTCGGCATTTTTTGGAGAAAGCTCTAAAAGAGAATAATCATTAAAAGCGGCCACCGCCAAAGGAATATATCCCTCCCTTTGGCAGCAGTCGCTTTGTTTGAATCAATATTAGCGGGATCTAATCAGTTAATATCCCTCCGTTGTAAAGTACCAACGAACGTTGTCCCCACTCTTAAGCTTCGTTAAGTTTGCAGCATGGTCAATAAATTTCTTGTTAACACTGAACATCCAACCGGAACCGGCCTTAACGTCATTTTCCTTGAGGCCGTTAATGCCGTTCACGTAAACGGAGGGGCCCGGAATATAACTAAACTTCAGGTTCGTTTGCTTTAAAATTGAAAACGCGTTGGCGCCCTTTTTAACGCGCATCCGCTTCGAATAGAAAACTTTTTTGTATCCATCAATCGTTAAATGGATTTGAATTGTATTCTTAGCATTAGACGACTTTTTAGCCGCATGATGCGTATCCTGAAACACCTTGGTTTCTGCTTTGTGGTTAATTTTACCCAGCTTATCAGATTTAGGGGCATTTGACCGCTTAGTTTTAGCGACCTTGTTAGGACTTGCCTTTGCACTGGATCCGGTTGTCCGATTAGGGCTTGTGCTTGATTGAGAACTAGCAGTTTGGGGCTTGTTGGCTGTTTTTTGAGCCCGCCTATCTGCTTTTGGTTTTGCTTTGCTTGCACCCTTTGCTTTTTGCTGGTGACTTGGCTGTTTAAGATGACTTGAACTGGTCGAACTTGAACTTGAAGAAGTCACTTGTTTAGAAGTTGTCGGCTTAGGGGCTGCGTCTCTCGATGAAATCACCTGTTGGGCACCAAAAGCGATTCCAATTGTGAGAATGAACGCAAGAATGAAGCCAATTGCTTTTTTCATATTGTTTTGTCACCTCTCACTCAAAATTTGGCGATTAATTAATCGTGTAAACTGAACGATTCTTTAAAGCAGCTTTATAAGCGGCAACCGCTAAATTTACCTGACCGACACCATAGAGCTGAGTAGCTGCGTTTTTAATTGAACCGGATTTATTGACATAGGTCAGCATTGCATAAAGCGGCGTCCTAGTTTGACTTGTTTTCATCGCCGTGTTATTCACATATTTCTTCATGCCAAAATCATTTGATAGGGCAATAATTGCTTCAGCGGTTGAATTGGCATTTGGCGTTGTTTTGCCATTAAACGTGTAGCCAAATGCACCACTGGGCTGCACAATACCAGTAAGAAATTTTTGCCCCTTCAGCAAGCTGTCCTTGACGTTAGTTGTATTAACCTTTCCTCGAGCCAGACCGGTTAGAACCATGCTGGTCGTGTCGGCATCCCTAACTCCTTGTTGGTTATTATACGTCCAACCGTGATTATTTAATTGAGCTTTCAATAGCCGAGCACTCAAGCTTGCTTTGCTAAACTTCGCTCCCTTTGGCTGCTTGAACTTTGAGCTCATCGAAATGGCAATCAGCACTTGTGCCTGGGCACTTGTCGTTTGTTTGGAAACACTTGTCCGGTACAACTTGGTTACCAGATTGATTCCCTTTTTGTGGCCATATGGCTTATAATCTCTAGCGTTGAGCCCCATCGCCTGAACGGCCATCACGGCATTGGCCATTGTTCCAGCAGGGGTTGTCTTTTTGATTACCAAGTTTTTTCGCAGCAACGTTTTTTCCTTGGTATTAAATTTATAACCGTTTCCCTTGAGCCCTAACAGAAAGTCAGAGTACCCCGCAGTCGCACCAGTATCAGGATTGAGTTTCTTACTAAAAATAGAACTGCTTTGACCGGAAAGTCCGGTCTTATTTTCTTTAATCATCTTTTTGGCATAGGAATAAGTACGGGCAATGCTGCTGTGAATGGTGCCGGTACTAGCCTTCCTAATTGATGCAGCGTTGGTAGTTGTTGAGAGCGTCAAAGCGGCGATAACCAAAGTTGCAGAAGTCAAGACTGATTTTATATATTTATTCATAGTTGTGATCTCCTTAGATAATGCATAAAAGTGGCTGGGGCCTCATTTTCCCCCAACCATTTTGATATTTGATTGTTAGATGAAGAATTACTTATTGTAGGTCATCGAAATTGAATCGCCATCTTTCAAAGTATAAACACCCATCGATGAACTAGGTTCGGTGCCATTAACTGAATAAAGCCATCCAGTCATTGTCCCGGCTGGCCCAGCATTGTAACCATTAATTCCGGTAACGTATGCAGTAGCCCCCGATCCTGTATAAGTTAAAGCCAATCCTTGTTGCTGGGCAAATGCCTGCAAGGCATCCAATGCGCTGGCCCCACTGTTAACCTTGATACTGCCACTTGCGATGGTCGCCCCATCGGCATGAATACTAATAGTGGTTGTGATGGTTTTAGCATCGTTTGATGGCGTAACAGGATTTGTGGGTGCCACTGGCAAAGTTGGCGTGGCACTAGGTGAATTATTAGTAGTTGTGGTTGTCCCTGTGGCTGTCCCCGTCGTTGCCGTCGGCTTAGAGTTTGTCGTCGTTGTCGTAGTCGCTGTTGACCCTGAGTTAGTCGGTGGGGTACTCGTTGACGTCCCTGTGGTTGTGGCCGTAGGTGTGCTTGGACGAGTATTTTGGGAGCTCTTCTTGATCTTAGTAGCCAAGATGAGCTTCTTGTTAGCAGTGATGTAGCGGCCATTTGTAAGTTGCATCCGGTTGGAACGCCCATAGTTAACAACTTTTCTGACGCTTAATGACGCATTCTTTTTAACGTGGCGCTTCTTGCTCGTTAAGTTAACCTTACCATACTCGTTGATTCCCTTAGGATTGATGACTTTAATGCGGGTCACCTTTGCGGAATAGTAGGCGTGGGCAAAATACTTTGAACCAAAAAGCGTATAACCGGTTTTGCCTGAATTCGTGTCCTTTACTCGATAGATCGCATGGCCCTGTTTGTTCGTTTGCTGGCTGATAACCAGGAACATTGGGCGGTTAATCCGGGCACGTTTCTTGTAGGTCTTCGTCAGATTCGATTTAGTAAAGTTCGAACTTCTATATAGTTTGACAGTTGTCAGTGCATATACGATGGAACGATGACTTGCTTTTTTAACAGGCTTCCCGGAAACAGTCGGCGTACTTATTGGCACACTACTAGATGAAGAAGTGGATGTTGCTGATGATGAACTCGATGCACTGGAAGAGCTGGCCGGATTGTTGACAACCGTTACGTTATTGTTCGTAACAGTTGGTGGCGTTACGGGCGTTGCTGGTGCGGCATGAGAAACGGTTACATGATTAAAAGCCGTAACCCCAGCTGCTCGATCGGCGATTGCAGCACTGCTGGTTGAATCAGCGCTTAACTTCGAAACATACGTCGCTAGTATTTGATCTACCAGGTTAAGGGCGTCACTCTTGGTAGCGGCCGTTGCCTGAGGATCATTGATGATTGACTGCTTTTTGGTAATTGCGGCCGCCTTTATACTGACAATCTCACCAGGTTTCGCCGCATCCGCTTGATTGAAAGCGAAGATGGATCCTTTACCACCATTTCTGGTGAATCGGGCCTGTTCAAATGTCCAGGTTGCCTGTTGAATCAGCATTGCGGAATTCCCAGCGGAAACCGGATGTTGATCGAGAACTCTTTGAACAGGGGCAACATAATCAGTTTTCCCCTTTAATGGTACATAAACATTTACGCCGGCAGAGGCAAGGGCATTAGTCATTGTTACATCATCGTAGGCATTCTCAGCGCCAAACATTGTGTTACTACTATCAGCAAATCCGCCATTTTCTTGATAAAGATGATTACTTACCGCTTTAACTGCCGTGTTTAAAGCGTCTGCAGTCCCTGGTTGATTCGTATTCATCGATAATGCTAATATTGCCCGAGCGGTATAATCAACTTTATCAAACCCGTTCCACAAACCTGTTTTTTGATCTTGCATCCCAATTAACTTCTTGGTTAAAGAAGTTCGGGCAGTTTCGCTTGCCTGACCATAACTACCAGTACTCAAAGCTTCCAAATCATTAACAATTGAATAATCACTGGCAGGATTATTTGCATCCTTTACAATGTCAGCAACTAAATTCTTACCATTCACATTAGTTGGATCTTTGCCGATTGCCACCAAACCATTGACGGCAGAAACATCAGAGATCCCGTTTAACCCTTGACTGCCACCACTGAGAAAGTCGTTATTCTTAAGAATTGATTTGTAAGCATATTGAGCCTGCAAATCAGTAATGCCGTTGTCCCCAAACACTAAACATGTGGCATCCCAAGCATCAATTTGGGACCCTTGTTGCGCGATCTCCGTTAACCCAGTGGAAATTGCCGAATTGACGTCTGATGCTGTATCAGCCCTGGATGAATTACCACCACTGAAAAATATCAGAAAAATCCCTAATACAATTGAAAGCCAATATAGAAATTGTTTTCTTTTCACTACTGAACGCTCCCCAAAACAAATTTAACGGTCGTTAACCGCTATTAATGCTGGACTGGTTAGACTTTCTGCAACACAAAAAAAGCCTAGCTAGTACCCTAGCTAGAGCCATCTTCTATCATTAATAACTAACGTCCGACATTTTTGGGCAGACTAATCCCGGAAAGTTTATTATTAATTGACAAAGTCGACCCTAAGAAACTTTGCAATCAGTATAATAAGCGTCTCCTGACTTGATCTCATCCCCAAATGTCTTCTTCCCAGCTTTAGCCAGTGAGTTGCGACATTTCAGTCAATCTTACAGTAGCGAAGGGGCTGTAAAGGCTTTTCACCTTTTTCCGGTTCATTATACTTTTTAGCATTAATCATTATAGCATGGCGCGCGTTTGTTTAGAATGGGGCTACGAAGTCCGTAAGTGTCAATATTTTTGCGGTAGGCTATTAATCATTAGTCTGACCTTAATTTCTTAAATATTTATTTGACTTAATTTTCTGCCGAAATCATCCAAATAGCTATGACCTGCTGTTAAGCTTTCGATTGCACCATGATGAATGCCTAGACGAGCTTCATGCGTCTTTCTTAGGCTGGCACGAACTGCACCTTTCAATTCTTCCTGATCACCAATATCGAGCTGTCCACCTGCAAACTCACTGCTAAGCCAGTATTCCAGCTCATTGTTTTTGATACAAGTCAGTACACGCAGAATTCCTTCGGCACCATCTTCTGACCAGTATTTTCCTTGCCCTTTGACGCGATAAGTATATTTACGGTGATTGCTCTCACAGCAGCCAATTGCCTTAATTACTGACAAATGACGCATCTTAAACGGCTTAATATCCACCCAGCGACGATGAAGATAGCTGCGCAGCCGCTTTAGGTTTTCATGATTTTCTGGCGTATTCAGCTCATCAACCAGATTGCTTTCAATGATTTTCAGAAAGTTATTTACGTGTTAACCACCTCGCTTGTTCGGATGAACCCGTATAAATGACAGCTTAGCAGGTCACGGTAAATTTAGTGTAAAAATGGTGTAAAAAGGCTGTACATAATATCCAAAAGGTGATAAATCAGTTCGCAAATTTCACCATTTAAAAACGCCTCAAAATAATACTAGCCACCACACAAGATATGCCGTTTACCACCCTTGGCAACGATGATATACTGTTGAAAGGGCTTACTAACCCTTAGAAAGTCGGGATTTTCCATGACACACACCCCAATCAAGATGACGTTTTTTTCGCAGCTTCATCCAGTAGCGCTCACGCTGTACTTTACTGAGCTGATCGTCTGCCTCCTGCTGTTTAATCACGTGGCGGTCGCGGTGGCTGAGTTCATCGCGCTCACGATCACAGCCACCTACTACCTTGGCGGCCAAAAGACGGCGCGCCAACTGAAATACGCCGTTTCATTTCTATTAATGATTCTATTTTTCAATACGCTCCTCAATCAAAAGTTTCCGCCGATTCTTTGGCATTTCAAATGGGG
Source organism: Lentilactobacillus kefiri (assembly GCF_007989105.1). Lineage (GTDB taxonomy): Bacteria > Bacillota > Bacilli > Lactobacillales > Lactobacillaceae > Lentilactobacillus > Lentilactobacillus kefiri. Next base: position 6,250 of record NZ_BJVK01000050.1, read on the forward strand.
CATTCTGACGTTCAAATTTTCGTATCCGGCATTTCTGTACGGCATTGCGATGGCAATTGTCCTGATCGCAATGCTGTTTGTTTTTTCAGTCCTAAACGCGGTTCTGACCCCCAGCAAGCTGATCTACGTGTTCTCGCCGATTGCGCCCCGGCTGGCAGTACTGGTCACCATTTCGTTTACGCTGGTCACCAGCTTCACCGATAGGCTCAAACGGATTTTGCGCCTGCAAAAAACCCGCAACGTCGACGTGGTTAATGGATCATTGAAGACCCGCACCCAAAAAACGCTCCACATCTTCGAAATTCTTCTGCAGGACGCCCTGTCTTCTGCGATGGAAACCGCCAATTTAATGGACGCCCGCGGATTTGGCGCCGCCAAGCGGACCCACTACCGCTCGTATCACTGGCAGTTTAGTGACCTGCTGTTCATCACGATTGCCACCGTCATGCTAGTTGCAACTATCGGCGTCCGGATTCTTTCAATGGGCACCAGTCGTTCAGTCGCCAATTTCACCACCATTTTTACGCCGGGCGATACTTGGCCCATCGTCGTCACGGCACTCCTATTCTTACTACCATTAATCTCAGAGGGGGTCTATCGTTCATGCAAAAATTAGCTACCGTGACCCATCTCACGTTCACCTATCCCGATCAATCAACCCCCGTTCTGGACGACGTCAACTTCACCATTGACCCCGGCGATTTTATTGTGATTGCCGGTAATACCGGCAGTGGCAAGACGACCCTGCTTAACCATTTGAAAAAGGAGCTCATGCCCAAAGGAGCCCGAACTGGTGACGTTCAAATTGCCGAAACACCGGTTGCTGACATGCCGAAGTTGGTGAGTGCCCAAACCGTCGGCTATGTGGCCCAAGATCCACAAACCCAGCCGGTGATGGCAACGGTGATCGAAGAACTGGCCTTCCCATTAGAAAATATTGGCTGTCCCAGCAATGAAATCGAACGCCGGATTACCGAACTGGCAAATTTCTTAGGTTTGGATCAAAACCTCGATCGCCAAATACATCAATTATCCGGCGGCCAGCTTCAGTTGGTAAACCTGGCTTCGGTTCTCATCTTGCGCCCAAAATTAATTTTACTGGACGAACCCACGTCCCAGTTGGATCCGCCGACCGCTCAGCATTTTCTCACCGTTTTAGGGCGGATTAATCAAGAATTAGGGATTACAATTATGTTGACTGAACACCGGCTGAGCACGGTAGCAGCCATGGCCAACCGGATGATTCTCCTGCAGGATTACCACCTGACCTTTGACGGTGATCCCCACAGCGGCTTGGCAAAAATGGCCACTGATGCCCACTTGACCTATTTCGTACCGTCAATTCCCAAGCTCTTCTTAGATCAACAGATTCGAACCTCCCAATTGCCGATTTCAGTAGCCGATGCCCAGTCGGCGATTCGGACTCACCATCTTCAATTTCAATCAGTGACGACCGGCGGCAAGGTTGCGCAATTACCCCCAGCCGAAAAACCAATTCTAACCGTCAATAACATTTCCTTTAGCTTCGACGGCCAACATAACGTCCTCCATCACCTGAACCTGGCGATTAATCCCGGTACGTGGTTGGCAATTATCGGCAAAAACGGCTCCGGCAAATCAACCCTGTTAACGCTGATTTGTGGACTAATGACGCCGCAGCACGGCAAAATTCGTTTCGTCCACCAGTTAGTTTGGAAAATGGCCATTAACCAGCGAATGGCCAAACTGGCATTTCTATCGCAAACTCCCCGTCTCCAATTTACAGCCGATACCGTTCGTGAGGAGCTGGAAGTTCAGGCGGCTGAATTACGGTTGCCAGACGCTAAGGCCCAAGTTGACCATATGATTAATCAATTTCATTTGAACCGTATTGAGAAACAAAATCCATTTGACATTAGTGGCGGCCAACAACAGCTGGTTGGATTAGCAATCGCACTGATGGCGACCCCTGATCTGTTGGTTCTGGACGAGCCAACCAAGGGACTGGATCCCTACACCAAAATTCAGGTGGGCAACCTGCTGAAACAGTACCAACAAGCCGGTATGACCATTGTGATTGCCAGCCACGACATGGAATTCTGTGCTAAATTTGCCGACAAATGCACGTTTATGTTTGATGGCCATCTCAACACGCTGCTTGCCACGCAATCATTTTTTGCCGATAACTTTTTCTTCACCACGCCAATTAACCGGATTGCCCGTGATCAGGTTAAGGACGCCCTACTGCCAGTCGATCTGAAGCTGGCGAACCATCCAGAAAGGGGGTGAGTGTTACTTGAAACAATCTTCGTTACTCAACCGGTATCGGTTATTAATTGCGTTATTGTTAATGTTTATTTTTCTGCTATTCATTGTCTTATTGAAGGGAAAGCACTACCTATTATTTAGCTTTATGTGCCTAATCTGTAGCCTTTTACCCGCGTACTGGCGCTTCGAACACGATCCAATCAGCACCCAAACGTTGGTGTTTGTCGCCGTTTTGATCGCGTTGGCGGTTGCCACCCGGGTCCCACTGGGCGCCATTCCTGGTGTGCAGGGAGCCAGCTTCGTCGTAATTCTAAGCGGTGTCAGTCTCGGCCCGGAACTGGGCTTTATCACAGGATCTACCACGGCACTGGTTTCCAACATGTTTATGGGTCAAGGACCATGGACGCCTTGGCAGATGGTCGCCTGGGGCTTAATGGGGTTAACCGCTGGCCTCTTCATGAAGGCCCGATTGTCCCATAGTCTGATTTTTATGATCGTGTTTGCCTGCGTCTGGGGCTATTTGTTTGGCTGGATCATGGACCTCTGGTACGCCCTGGCCTACGTATCACCGCTGACCATCAAGAGTTTTATCTTGGCTTTTGCGGCCAGTTTCTTTCCATTTGACACGTTCCACGCAGCATCCAATGCCTTTCTCATCGCGCTATTTTACAAACCATGGGAGAAGCTGTTTCACCGCTTAGTCACCAAATACAATATTTTACCGGATAAAAACCAATAGAAAAAGGATGGATTAATCAATGAAATTAACATCAAAGCTACTCATGATCTCTGCTTCAACCCTATTAGGATTTGGCAGTATCGCACCAGCCTTCACCGCCAATGCAGCCAGCGTTAAGACCGCCAGTCGTGCTTATCAAAATAGCAAGATCAAAACCAACTACCGTTACGCGAAGAATCTGATGATTAAAAACAAGACCGGATTGTCAGGCAAGACGACCGC
>NZ_BJVK01000051.1 GCF_007989105.1 Lentilactobacillus kefiri
TTAAAAAATTTTAATCTATCAACCGCCCAACTATTTTTTGGACAAACTTCCGAAACCTATGAGAATAATCATTTGCCCTTATCCAATCTAATGGCAATCCAACTATTCCAACAAATATCTCGCTGTATTGAACCAACTCGAAAGACATATCACCCATGCTTGGTGCAATCAAAATCGCAATTTTACTGTTGGTCATGCTCGTGTACGCAATAATTTGGTGAACATCAGATCGTAAACGTTCCTTTTGGGAATCCTTGCTTTCTCCTTCCCTTGGAAAAAAATAAGACTTGTATTTGGCATCAATGATGATGGGAACTTGACCAATTCTTGCCACAATATCTGGTTCCAAGTACTTTGGAAAAAGTCTGGTTACTTTAGAATGATAACCGCTAATAAAAGATTTCGGAATCCGCTTGTTATTTTCAGATGTGTCTAAGGCCCTGGACACAGTGGCTTGAACATAGCTTTCATATAATTGAGAAAAATCAATTCTCCAAGCGAAATTTGATTCTGATTTGTTCTTGATCAGAGCATTTAAGGCCCTTTTCAATTTACGCAAATGAATTGAATCGGATGAATATGGTTTGAATATTTGAGGTGCGGGTTGTCTGCTAATAGTTATGTCAATCAACGAAAGTTTCCTTTGAATGTTATGGATGATCGGCTCGAGTGAGACCCTAATTTGTACCGGTGTTGAATATGAATGAATTTCTGAAACAGCAAAATTTAACCATGCCACAGCTTTTCGAAATTCTTGGTTGTTTTCTGAAATTGAATTAGTGTTTGTTTTAAATAATAGGCGATTCTGAGGAATGGCACTTCTGACTGCGTAATGATTCCAGTCAACGTTACCCACTGGCCTTTTTGCAATTCTTTCTAAACTCTCAAAGCGACGCCACGAATGCTCATTAACTACTGATACAAACTCTAAAATCACTTCGCGTGCAAGGAGATATTGCGGCGCCGGGGTCCCATGCAATCTCATAAGTGGCATTAAAGTATCTTTTTCTGGAGCAAGAGTAAATTGCGAAAATTCTGCCAGTTGATACGTCCACTGAAACCAATCACGACTGTTACTATCATTACTTTGATACCTAGGCTTAACAATTAGGTCAGTAACGTACTTATCTTTACCTTTATCAGGCATTCTAATCGGAATAGCACCAATTAATTCGTTTGCCTTTAAATGTATTTGACCATTTTCGTTAAATGCTTCAATATTTAAAAACTGGAAAGCTCGCTTGTTCAACCGGATAAATCTATCATTTGATTCATTGGAATATCTTGGATCATTAAGGACGGCAGATGGAAGTGTGTATAATTGGTTTGAAAAAGTTTGGAGTTGAATGATTGAAACATGCTTATCTTTACTCATAAACCTTCACCCCATCATAAATAAATCGGCTCGTTAATTTCGTCAACAAAGAATTGATTAAATTGGTCAGCTGCACTAGATAAAAATCCATTGTCGAGATACTCACGAATCAACGGCAAGAGTTCATATTTTACTCTGCTACTAAAGCTTTGGCCGGCCTTCGTAATGAAATATGCCTGACCAGGCTGCATCAACATCTCATCACTAGTCGCATACATTTCAAAAATTGATTGAATTCTTTCAAATTCCTCTTTATGAAATGACCCGTTATCCTCTAAATCCTTATCTGAAAGTTCAATAGGCATCATTGTATACCACGCGAATCGTCGTCTTAATGCGAAGTCAATAACAGCTAAAGAACGGTCCGCGGTGTTCATTGTCGCAACAACACGTAAATTATATGGTAAATGTTTTAAATATAATGGTTCATGACTAGTACCATCAGATTCACCCAGTTGAATTCTAGGGCGATCAATAATCCCGGTTGTTTCAAACAAATAGAATGACTCGCCTAAAACATTACTCAAATTAGCCCGATTAATTTCATCCACGATCAACAATGTGGGACGGTCCTTAGCTGCCAGAGCCATTCTAATTGCTTTAATTAAAGGCCCTTCTTGGTACTTATAGGATAAATGACCATCAATTTCAATTGGTTGATATCCGCCAACAAAATCAGAATAGGATGTTTCTGCATGAAACTGGGTAAATACAACGTTTTTTTGATATTCACTGGCAATTTTTGACGTTAGAAAAGTTTTTCCAGTACCAGGAGCCCCTTGCAATACCACATAGCGTCGATCCTCTAGAAGTTGTTTGACCGCCGACAACTCGGACTTTGCATCTGCTGTATCATCTGGTAATACAGTTTCAAAAAGACGGACATGTTTTCGTTGCGACTTGTTTGAGGGCCAATTTCGAAGTTCAGCGTATATCGCAATCATAAATTTATAAATTTTCCAGAAATCTTCATTCTCATTTGTAGAAGTTTCCCTAAGGGTTGGTTTATCAACAAAGACAGCAAATAGATCCATTGGGTGACTATCTAAATGATCGTCCGCATATTCCGTCTCCATTTTCTTAAGTTCTGGTTTGCTGGAGTCATCAGTAAAATTAAGTGCACAAAAACAACTAATGTTTTTCTCGTTGTTTTCAGAATATTGATGAATTCGACTTTGCAATTCAACAAACTTACGCCGAATACCTGGTGTAGCAACGAGTTGATAGTCATCCCCAAATCCTTCACTACCAATGTCTAACGATAATCGATAGTGCTTCTCTCCAGGATTGACTTTGATGGAGATTCCTGAATAAGGACCACTTGGCTGTTGGTCAGGTCGAATCAAGGAAATGAAATTATAATTTGTATCTGGATCTGCTGTTAAATCCTTATCAACACTTGCTCTGGTAACAAATAAATTTGATTTACGATATTCGCCACCGACGATATGAGCAAATTTTTCCATATTGTTTATCAAAATCTCTTTAGGCGTAGTCAAGTTGTTATTCTCCTTAATTATAGTTTTGGCATGAGTTATCTAAATGAACCAGAATTTGATGGCTGTACGAAGCACATACCTTTTTAGGGGCTTAATCATTGTTAGGGTAATTATACTGCCATTAGTTTTGGATATCGACTGTATTTATACATAATCGTTAATTCAAAATTATCCCAAAACAACACCTTAGAGTTACCTAAAATAACATAACCCAAATTAGAACCACCTATCTGAAATAGCTATATAAAAAACGGCCATTTCCCGAGTTAAGGAGACAGTCGTTTCTTGTTCTTTACTTTATAGTTATATATTAGCTAAACGGAAATTCATTCAAATCAGTGTCAAATTCAAAATTAAAATGAATTTCTCCACTATTAAAGTTAGCAAATGGAATCACCTTACTGCTAAGAAAATCAACATGGGTATTAGCAACATCCTTACCGTTCATTTGGATACTTCCATACAGCTCTTTCATTCCGCTTTGATACAAGCGATTACCATTAGAAGTATTCAGGTATGGCTTATTATAAAAGTCATATGAAAAGATCCCTAATTGATCTGCTTTAGTGGTTGTAATGTGAAAATATGCTCTTACAAGAATTCGCTTATTATGTTTAGGTTTCAACTTATAATATGCAAGTTTTGTCAATTTCATTTTTACGTTGTCATTATTGTCAGGAAACGCTTTAGTAACACTGAAACTTTTTGTTGAACGACTGGTGTAATTAAATTTGACCTTGTTGTAACTAGGGCTATATGTAGTCACCGTTGGCAGCTTCTTTACCTTGGCCTGTGCAGTACCAGATGAAAAGGGAAATGCCAATAATGCGGCACCTAAAACGATTGATCCAATTAATACATGTTTCATGAAAACACCCTCCAACATTTAATAAACCTATTATTTGTTTAGGCCCGGCATATGTCAAGGGGCATAAAGCAATTATTCCTAATCAATTATTTATTTGAATATCCATTTTCTGAATTCACTTGGATAACGTTACATTCCTAGCAAATATTCAAATAAACTTATCTATATTTTTCTCGATGTAAGACACTAACGTTGTTACCTGTTCGCCATGGGTTTCTCTTGTCAACACAACAAACTCATAAGTATCAAACTTCGGTTTTATATCCACAAAGCTAATTCCAGGAAAATTCCAGTTGTTGGTAAAAATCTCTGGAATAAATAGCACACATTGATTCAGTGAAACAGCCAACATCAGTGATTCATAAGACTCAAATTGTTGAACATCAACAACGGTAAATCCGCGATCCGTGAGACTTTTGATAAATAATTTTTCAGCCAACTCAGAACTATATTGGCTGTATAGCCCAACCGTTTGATGAGCAAGTTGTTCCGGGGTAATTTCTTCTTCCCTGGAAATGAGATTTTGAGATGAAATACCAACAACGTAGTTTCCCGTGTACAATACCTCCGAATGGATGGGGATTTTCTGTTCCACATCTGAAAAAGTGAACGCTACATCAATTGTTCCGTCCGCTACCGCCTGCTCTAGCTGTTCAATACTTCGATGCTTCAGTCTGATTTCAACATCGGAATGATTTCTCAAGTAACCATTTAACAAATACGATAAAAAATTAGCTTCATAAATACTGGAAAATCCAACGGTGATCGCCAGCTTAGAACGTCTAGTCACACCTTGAGCAACAGCCACTGCATTTTGATAATCGGTTAGCAAGAACTTGGTGTCCTCATAGAAGGCCCTACCTGCTTTGGACAGTTCAATTGAATTGTTGTGCCGATCAAACAGCTTAACACCAATTTCAGTTTCCAAATTAGACACACCTTTACTAACCGCAGTAGCAGATACATAAAAATGTTCAGCTGTTTTCTTAAAACTGAGGGTTTGTGCTGCGTATAAGAAATACTTGAGCTTTTCGTCCATAATCTGTGACTTCCTTTGACTAGCTTTACGTTGGGGAGGGCGACTGATTTGAGTTCAGAGTTGTGGCATCCTTGTGTTACACTTTATGTGAAATAATTATCAAGGAGGATGTCATAATGACTAAGAATATTGTAACAGGTGTAGATGGTAACTTTGGAAGGATTGTTGCAGATACAATTCAATCGCTCATCCCTAAAGAAGATTTGCTGTTCACGGCTCCGACTTCAAATAAGCTGGAAAAGTTCTCAGAAGCTGGTATTGCAACTGCTACGGCCGACTTCAATGATGTCAGTGGATTAGCATCGACTTTTGAAAACGCAGATACAGTCCTACTCATTTCAATGCCATTTGTCGGCGAAAGAAGACGCCAAGCACATAAAAATGGCGTTGATGCCTGTGTTAAAGCAAATGTGAAGAAAATCATTTATACTTCGTTGGTCAATGCTACTGATCCAATGATGCCCAGCATTGAAAAAATCGATCATGCCTGGACAGAATCATACATTGAGACCACTGATTTAGATTACATCTTCCTGCGCAATTCACAATATGCTGAAGCTATGATCACCAATTATTTTGCGATCGCCCACTCTGGTGTATTGGCAAATAACCAAGCAGATGGTAAAATGGCATACATTTCTCGTGAAGACTGTGCGATTGCAGCCGCTCATGCCATATCGAATCCCTATCTCCATCATGCCATTCTAAACATTAATGGTCCAGAACAATTAACCATTTCTGATTTGATCAACATTGGTAACAAGATAACCGAAAACTCCGTGAAATATCAAGAGGTTTCCGATGATGAACAATACGCAATCTTCGACAAAATGGGAGTCCCTCGGACCACTGAAGGAGAATTCAAGAAAGGTTCCTCAGCTCCATTCTCATCAGAAGGTATGGTCACCTTTGGACAATCAATCAGAAATGGTCAGATGAAAATCCAATCTGCCGACTTCCAACGAATAGTGGGTAGAAAACCCCATACTGTAAAATATATGTTCGAGCATGCTGACCAGTATCAGATTGGTGAGCGGCATTCGGTGGATGACTAATTTAACATTATAATTTGATTTATTCCAACTCCCAAAATTATCGGGAGTTTTTTTCTTATGCAAAAGGCCAATTCCTCAACGAATACAGAGAAATTGGCCAGTCATTATTATATATTACATCGTAATTAATGATAAATTATGAACCCTTTTTACAAACTTACACAATCAGCATTCTATGCACCTTCATGCGGTGCAAGCTTATTCTTAAACTGCTCTGGATTATAATCAGGCTGATTTGAGATGTGCATTGCTGATTTCAATCTGAAAATTAAGAAATTCCACATTGGTTGAGTGATTCCTAAATCATCCAAGTCTTGCTCAGAAATAGTATAGCGAATGCTACCTTCATCGTCATTTTCGACTTTTTGTACCCATTTAGGCTCTCGAAGAATTTCTCGGCCGATTGCGACCATTTCAATTCCTTTATCAGTAACTTTAGCTGCTTCCTTTGGTGTCTCAACTGATCCAACACAAATCAAAGGTAAACGTCCATTCAACTGCTTCTTAATTTTCAAAATCAACGGCTCAGTATCAGATTTGTCATTTAATGATGTCCGCCAAGCATACCCCATTGATACATGAAGATAATCGATAGACTGATTGGCTAAAACATCAATAAATTTCAATGTATCAGTCATCCTAATTCCTGGAGTTTCAATTTCTTCTGGAGAAATTCGATATCCGACTAAAAATGGACGATCTGCAAATTTTTCAACGGCATCATGGACTGACTTAATAACTGCCAGTGGGAACCGCATCCTATTTTCTAATGAGCCACCCCACTTATCAGTCCGACGATTTGAATGCGGTGAGAAAAATTGCTGTAACAAGTATGTGTTTGCACCATGCAACTCAATACCATCGAATCCTGCTTGAATAGCTCTTCGAGTTGCTTCACCGAAGTCATTGATAATACCTTCAATTTCTTCATTCGAAAGTTCTTTTGGAGTCTCAGCATTAGGCCTTTCTGCGGCTACAGCACTGGCACTAACTGGTTGGGCCCCACGAAGTATCTTCGAATTAGACATTCGACCAGCATGAAAAATCTGTAATACGGCTTTAGAACCACCAAGCTTCATTGCGGAGGCAACTTTTGTAAGTCCAGGTATGAAGCGGTCATCTGTAATTGACAGTTCACCTTCAAAACCTTTCCCGTTTTCTGATACGTTAGCAACTGGAGAGATAAACAGTCCAACACCACCTGCACGCATTTGTAAATATTTTAGTTCATCCGTTGAAATTGAGCCATCCTCAAAGCTTGAAACTTCCGTCATCGGAGGAATCACAACTCGATTCTTAATTGTTACGCCATTCTTAAAAGTAAAGTTTTTTAGAAATGAATATTCCTTTGCCAACTGATAACATATCCTTTCACGAAAAAAATTTTTTAATACAAAGATCACACTAGTTCATTTGTTCACAAATTTCAAGAGATGTTAGTAACACGTAATTAACAAGCCATAGAATAGATAAAATGTCATATACATATCAATCCAAAGCCAATGTTTACTCGGGCGTTTAGTGATAATGGACGCGTATCTAAATCACACTAATTTACTTCAACTGAACTGACAACTCCTTATTGGCAGCTAAAGCATATTTATGATTATCTACAATCAAAGTCCCACCATCCCTGGTAGCAATTACCGAAAGATTCTCTCCATCTTTTTCAACGGTTACTTTACCACTCTTAACTGGTAATACTACGTGCAGTTTCTTAAAATTACTTAGGTTAGGTTCAATATTGAATTCACGATATCCCGGCCGTGTGGGATACAGCCCAACAAAATATCTTCCTAGGAGATAAATCGGACTTGCACCCCATGCATGGCATAGACTCTTCCCATATGGGTCACCATACATTGCATACATATCCTTACCCGATTTGGTGGGATCATATTCTTCCCAAAAAGTCACGGCATCGTTATTAAGCATGCCACCCCAATAATTCACAATAGTTTTATAAACGATATCCTGATGCCCCATCTTGCAGAGAGCGTCTTGTTCAAAGAATTTAAAATATGGCGTCGTAATCTGGAGAATACCATCATTCAGCAACACGTTGTTGAGAATCGACTGCTTTTTATCATCGTCAATCAGATCAAATAGAATAGCAAAAATATTTGCATGCCGAGTAACGTGGCACTTACCAGACTCATAACTGTCAATAAATGCCCCTTTTTGTGAACTCCAAAAGTATTCAATGAAGTTTCCTAGAAGCTGATCATGTAGTACCTGGTATTTTCCAATAGGCTTATCAAGCACTGAGCCACAGGTAATCATGGTTTTATAAACTTCAATCAGTAATGCCTGCTCTGCCGCAACTGTGCCTTCTTTGTCGATTTCAGACCAATCAACAAAGATCCAGTCATTTTTACGACCATAAATAAATCCTTTTTCATTAGTTTGAGTGATAAAGTATTGAACCATGCTTTCCATCTTTGGGAAAACCATCTTTAAAAAGTTCGTATCACCAGTCATTTCATAGTGGTTTAAAACACCTATGACCCAAAGCATAGAGTAATCAACAATCGTGTTCATATGCTGTTTAATGTCATTTTGTCCTCTTAGAGCAAGCAGCGTCCGCTTATCAACATCTTCATTGAAGAATGAATATTGATTAATGAAGTTAGCTTGATATGCATCTCCAGCCCATATCCAACGGTCACGCTTAATGCCATCAATGAAGAAAACATCACTACACAAGTTTAGTGTTTCCGTTGAAATATCCCAAATTTTATTGATTAACTGATTATCAGTTTTGAACTCTGAGATATTGTTCTTAGGAACATACTCATGAATGGCGATTAATGCAACTTGATTTTTCTTCACATTAGGTATAAATACAAATCGAAATGCTCTTCTGCGGATGACTGATTTCTCGTCAACATCATCCTGTTTGTAATAGCACATTCCGACATCTAAAGCTTCAGTCTGTGATTCCCCATAGCAAATGGTCACTTTATCAGATTGATGAAGTTTTAATCTTAAACTACCGTTCACAGCTCGTCCAAAGTCAAATAAAACACCATTATTAATTTCTTGAATCCTTGCTGGCTGAACCTTAATCTTCTGATACTCAATCACATTTGGATCTTGATCTTTTTTTGTAAACAATGGGTCATTACCAGCGGAGAAAGTTGATACAAAGTTACTAGCCTGCCAACCATTGTCTGACTTAATCACTGTTCCATCAATATACACACAAGGAAGTCCAGTAGTATTGCCGACAAAGATAGTAATAACGTTTCGGCCTGGATCACATTTCAGGGACTCTCCCAACCGATGCTTGTTGCCATTAATATCAACATAACCGGTTCCGTGAGCATATACCTTGAATTCGGTGGGCTTATCCAAGTTGTAAGTTCGTGAAAATTTCACATTCCGGTTGCAATCATCAATATACCAATATGCCGGCCACCCCATCCCTCGCTCTTCTCTAGCAAAGTTTTGTAGCATTCCCTGATGAATCGAAAAATCTCCTGGATACCAAATCCAATACGTCGTGGGATTCATGCACACTATCTCCTTCCAATAATCAA
>NZ_BJVK01000052.1 GCF_007989105.1 Lentilactobacillus kefiri
GAAAATAATGGTTTGAGTCGCCAGCGCCAGTGACGCCAAATAAAAATCACTTCATATTCCCGCAAATAAATTTGCGGGCACATGAAGTGATGACAACCAGCCATTTGTTGTTAGTTTGTAGGCAGACACTTTGATAAGGGTGATGATACATTCACTGCTGTTGAGGCAAGATTCGGAAGTCATTATTTTGTTTGAAAATATATTGACATGAAGTCTTATCAAAGTAAATGGTAATGGTTACTGTTTATTATACATAACCACTCCTCTTTCGTCCAGTCTATTTTGGAAATTTATTAAAACTGATTGAACAGTCGAATGTTTCTCGGACGACGATAAAAAGGCCATCAAATCCGGCTTTACAGGAAGCGCTCACTTTGCTTATGTGCCGGCCTTAAAAAAGAAAGTCATGATTCTTGACGGCCATATTTGCATATGTTTATATAATAACTGTACAGACGCTTAAGGAGTTCCCAAAGGAGGAATACCAATGACAGATTTAAAAGCTGAAGTTGACACTAACCATGTTCATAGTTTGCACTGCGGCCACACCAAGGTTTTGCATCACGATCATATTGATTTTGTAGAAGCCAACGGTCACTTACACCATAAACATGAAGATCACTGGGATGAATGTAAAATCGAAGTTTCAGATCAAAATCCCGATGGTGAACATCCTGTTGAAGGTGAAATTCATGATGACTATTGCGGCCATCAAGAAGTTCCCCATGGCGATCACATGGATTACCTTGTAAACGGCAGATTGCAACACGTTCATGACAATCATGTAGACGATCACGGCCCATTAGACATTGTCAGCTAGACATTTAAAATCGAATAACATCAATATAAAAGCAATCATCCCGCCAAGGAATGATTGCTTTTTTGTGATCCATTTAATTGTTTGACGACATCCTAACCAACAATCATGCGGACAGTCGGTTTCAATCCTTAATGTGATAATACGGCCGTTAATTTGGACAAGAAGAATTCTAATTCTTTGTGTGTGCCAACTGTCACCCGGATATGATGAGGATACCCCCATGGCGTGCAGTCACGGATGATAACCCCCTGCTTCATCAAATCATCGACGACTTGAGTTGCATCGGGCGCACCGTCCGGCAGCTTTGCAAACACAAAGTTGGCTTGGGAAGGCGCAACCGTGAACCCCAGTAACCCCAACGATTCAACCAAGCCTTCACGATCACCCAAAATCTTTTTCCGGGTTTTATCAATTTCGGCTTTATCAAATTGCATTGCGGCGGCAGCCCCGGCAATTGCCGTCCGGTTAGTGTTGAATGGCTCCGTCACAGTGTCGTACGCCTGAATGGCCTCAGGGTCGGACAATACGTATCCCAGTCGGGCACCAGCCAAACCATAAAACTTGGAAAATGTCCGAACCACCATCACCCGTTTTTTACCAATATACCGAATAAAGTTGGCCAAGCTCAGATGATCGGCAAATTGAGCATACGCTTCATCCACAACGACCCAAACGTTATCAGGGACCTTATCCATGAATGCTTCAAGCTTTGACGCATCGGTAATCGTTCCGGTTGGGTTATTGGGATTGCAAAGCCAAATCAGCTTGGTTTTATCGGTTATTTTTGCTCAAACTGATCCAGGTCAAACTGATAGTCGGCAGTCAACGGAATTTCAATCACTTTGGCACCCATTAATTTGGAAACCTCACGATACAACCGGTACGACTGCTTGGCAATGAGAACTTCATCGCCTTCGTTGATAAACATCTTGGAGATGGTTTCAATGATATTGCCGGCGCCACTTCCCAAAGCAACGTTTTCCGGCTTCAATCCGGTTTCGTCAGCCAGAAGCTTCTTCATGTTAACAAAGTCATCTTCAGGATATCGATTCAAGGTACTGATACTGTGAATCATTGCGTTCTTTGAATGATAGTACGGCGCATATGGGTTTTCATTAGACCCCAATTTAACCACTTTATCCAAGTGATACTTCCTGCGAACTTCGTCTTCAGTTTCGCCTTGAATATATGGCTGAGTAATATTAACTTCTTTTCGATATGTTTGATCAAATTTAACCATAATTTCACCGCCTTAATCACAAGTTTCTGATTTCTACAAGACCATCGTACCGCGAATGAGTCGGTGACTGTGGATTATTGATTGTTTAATTGCACAAAAAAGCTGGGCCAGAAAATTTCTGGTCCAGCTGTGGATTTTGATAGATGCTTCAATTATTTACTGATTTCAACCTTTTCCATGACAACGTCTTCTTTAGGCTTGTCTTGGGCGTTCTTGGCAACTTGGCTGATTTCTTTAACAACGTCCATACCAGAGATGACTTGGCCAAAGACAGTGTGTCTGAAGTCGAGCCATGGTGTGCCGCCGTTCTTGTATGCTTCAATAATTTCTTCTGGATAACCGGCAGTCTTCATCTGAGAAATCATGCCGTCATCAACGTGTTCGTTGCTGACAATGAAGAACTGACTGCCATTGGTATCTGGACCGGCATTAGCCATTGATAAGGCCCCGTTGATGTTGAACAGTTCAGGTGAGAATTCATCGGCAAAGTTGCCGCCAAAGCTGCTTTCGCCACCCATCCCGGTTCCGGTTGGATCGCCACCTTGAATCATGAAATCAGGAATGACCCGGTGGAAAATGACGCCATTGTAGTAGCCCTTTTCGGCCAAAGCAATGAAGTTTTCAACCGTCTTGGGAGCTTGTTCAGGGAATAATTGAACCACAATGTCGCCGTGGTTGGTCTTAATGGTAGCCTTGGGTCCTTTAGCGTTATCTAAATCTAATTGAGGTAAAGTCATTTTATATCTCCTTTAATATACATTCTTTGTCTTCAATGAGCTTATCACAACCATCAATCAAAGTCAGGAACTTTGACGGTATTTCCCCGCTTTTATGACGAATAAGGTAAAATGTTGATAACAATCATTCCAGAAAGTCACGAGGTATTCGCCATGAAAGTTAACGAAGCACATTGGCGCCGTAATATATATTTGTTTTTAACCAGCCAGTTTTTGACGGGAATCACCAGTATGATTGTTCAATATGCCATCATCTGGTACCTGACTAAAGAGACCGGCTCTGCAACCATCTTGAGCATTGCCACAATTTTGGGCATGCTGCCGATGGCCTTGCTGAGTCCATTTGTCGGCCCGCTGGTAGACCGGTGGAAAAAAAAAGCCTTGTTGATCGTGCCGGATATTGTGGCCGCAATCTTCGCCATTATCCTGTCAGTCTCTGGCGGCGTCTTTCACGTCTTTCCAGTCTGGCTGATTTTTGTATCGTTACTAATGCGATCAATTGCGCAAACATTTCAGATGCCAACCATTCAATCGGTTATGCCGACGATGGTTCCAGATGCAGAATTAACCAGAGTCAACGGTCAGCTGGGAATGGTTCAGTCAGCCAACATGGTGATTGCGCCTGCGTTAGGAGCTTTCTTGTTTGCAATTATCCCCATGCAATACCTGATTTTACTGGACGTTCTCGGGGCAATTCTTGGCATCAGCTTTTTGATTTGGGTTCAGATTCCCAATAATGAAAAAATCGACGCTGCCCTGCACATGCTCCATAACACAAAATTAGGCCTCCAGCAGCTCATGGGCAACAAGGGGCTCTGGTACATCACCATAACCGGTGCCGTCTTCATGCTGCTCATTATGCCCGCTTCAAGCATGTATCCGCTCATGACTATGAAATATTTTCAGGGAACCGTCGGCCAAGCGGGATTCATTGAAGTCCTATACTCCAGTGGCATGCTTGCCGGCGGGGCGATTATCGGCATCTGGGGAAACTGGGCGGATCGAATGAAGCCGGTCATCTTCTCACTTTTCCTGGTTGGCGTTCCAACTGGCATCAGCGGCCTTCTTCCCGGTAATCAAACCGGGTTCATCTGGTTCGCAATTTTAAACGTGATCGAAGGGGTTGCCAGTCCACTCTTTAATACCCTGTTAATGGCCATGATCCAACAAAGTTATCCCGCCAAGCAGCTGGGACGGATTTTGGGCGTCTTAAATTCAATTCTGAGTCTGACCGGCCCCCTTGGCTTGATTTTTGCGGGGCCACTTGCCGATTCGCTGGGAGTTGAAACACTCTTTATCATTGCCGGCATTGGGACGGTCATTTGCGGCATCTTTGTCCTGCTGATTCCAGTGATGCGCCAATACGATATTAGACTCCAGGAACGGCTTTCTGAAGCCGAAAAATAGTCTATCCAGGCTTGCCTTCAAGTCGACTTTAAGGTTTACAATAACCTTGTAAATAAATTTATGAGGAGATTATGACATGAAATCAACCATTTTTGTAAAACCTGGCAAAGTTGAAATTCAAAACATTGACAAGCCAACCATTCAAGCTGATGATGACGCAATTTTACACATTGTTCGAGCTTGTGTCTGTGGATCAGACTTATGGGCTTATCGTGATTTAGAAGATAAGGAGCCGAATTCTGAGAATACCGGCCACGAAGCAATCGCAATTGTCGACCAAGTCGGTAAAAATATTACAACTGTCAAGCCGGGAGACTTTGTAATCGCACCATTTACCCACGGCTGCGGTCATTGTGCTGCCTGCCGTGCCGGTTACGAAGGAAGCTGTCAGAGTCATAGCGACAACTTTAGTGCTGGTTATCAAGCCGAATACGTTCGTTACCAGCATGCCGAGTGGTCACTGGTTAAGATTCCAGGCAAACCTGAAGACTATAGTGACGGCATGTTAAATTCGTTACTGACTCTCGCAGACGTCATGGCAACCGGCTATCATGCTGCCCGTGTCGCCAACGTTAAGCCCGGTGATACAGTCGTCGTTGTCGGTGACGGTGCTGTCGGCCTTTGCGGTGTAATCGCCTCACAGATGCGTGGCGCAAGCCGAATCATTGCAATGAGCCGCCATGAGGACCGTCAAAAGCTGGCAACCGAATTTGGGGCAACCGATATTGTCCCTGAACGTGGTGACGAAGCCGTCGCTAAGGTTATGGCTTTAACCAACGGCGCCGGCGCCGATGCTGTTCTTGAGTGTGTTGGCTCTGAATTATCAACCGATACCGCAATGAAAGTTGCCCGTCCAGGTGCAACCGTCGGCCGAGTTGGCCTGCCTCATACAAAAAAGACCGATTTAACGAACTCATTTTACAGTAACCTGGCAATTGCCGGTGGTCCCGCTTCTGTAACCACCTATGACAAATCAGTTCTGCTAAAGGCGGTCTTGGATGGCGATATTCACCCAGGCAAGGTCTTTACCAAGCGCTTTACGCTCGATGAAATTGATGATGCCTACCAGGCCATGGCCAAACGTGAAGCAATCAAATCGTTGGTTGTCGCTCAAAAATAGAGAGTGGGACAAACGGCGTTTTAGCAAAATAATATGACATTCCAAAAAAGAGGCTGAAGCAAAAGCATACACTTTTGTTTCGGCCTCATTTTTTGGTTATCACATTTTAAGCTTAATCATTTTTAATTTTATCAGCTGTCAATCCCATTGCGTTAATCGCAACGATAACTGTCGACATTGCCATGACAACCGCTCCAACGGCTGGGTCCAAGATAAGTCCAGCGAATGCCAGAACACCGGCTGCCAATGGGATGGCAATGATGTTATATCCGGCTCCCCACCAGAGGTTTTGAACCATTTTACGGTTGGTAATTTTAGCTAAGTCAAGGAAGTGGAGAATATCACTTGGTTCTGATTTAACCAAGATGACATCAGCGGAATCGATTGCGACATCAGTTCCGGCACCAATGGCAACACCAATATTGGCTTCTGCCAAACTTGGAGCGTCGTTGACACCGTCACCAACCATGATGACGTGATTGCCCTTAGCCTGGGACTCAGAGACAATCTTTTGCTTGTCGTTGGGCAGCAGACCAGCATGAAATTCGTCTAAGCCAAGTAGCTTGGCAACATGTTCGGCTGCTTTCTGGTTATCACCAGTCAGCATAACCGGGGTAATCCCACGTTTCTTTAATCCGTTGATCAAATCTTTGGCACCGGACTTGATGGTATCACCTTCAGCAACCATTCCCAAAACCTGTTTGCCTTGAAGAAGGAAGCTGACAGAGTTGCCTTTGGCGGCCCACTGATCAGCAGTGGCGTTGTCAAATGAAATCCCATTTTTGGTCAAATAGTTTCCATTGACAATCGTGTAATTTTGACCGTCAATATCTCCGGAAATGCCAACACCGGGGATATTTTGAGAGTTCTCGGCGGCCTTAACAAAGATGCCTTTTGCTTCTGCAGCTGAAAGAATCGCCTGTGCAAGTGGATGAGTCGAGTTACTCTCGAGAGCAGCTAATTTACTTAACAATGTTTGTTCGTCATTTCCAATAGTTGGGACGACGGCATTCACGGTAAATTTGCCTTCAGTCAGAGTACCGGTTTTGTCCAGCAACACATGACTGACATGCTGACTTGCTTCAATTGCCTGACGATTTCGAACCAACAGACCATTTTGAGCCCCGATTGCAGTTGAACGGGCGATTACCAATGGAACCGCGAGCCCCAATGCATGAGGACAAGCAATCACAAATACCGTGACCATCCGGGTAACCCCAACTGAAAAGCCTTGCGGCAGCCATGCGAAGAAGGCGATGATCCCAATTGACAATGCTGCGTAGAAAAGATACTTGGCAACGAGATCCGCCAGACCTTCAGCTTTAGACTTTGACTGTTGAGCTTCAGAAACCATCTTCATAACTTGTGACAAATATCCTGATTCACCGGTACCGGTAATTTGAACGGTTAATGTTCCGTTATTGTTTGTCGCACCACCAATGACCTTGTCACCGGGATTCTTGGTAACGGCAGCAGATTCACCAGTTACTAATGCTTCATTAACAGTTGATTGACCATTCGTGATGGTTCCATCGGCAGGAATACTTTCACCTGCACGAACCTGAAATGATTGACCAACCTGCAAATCAGATACTTGAACATCTTTGGTTTCACCATTATCAGTAACCAAATGAGCTGTCTTAGGTAAGAGAGCGGCCATTTTTTCAACCGCATCCCCCGCGCCCATCACAGCGTTCATTTCAATCCAGTGTCCCAACAACATGATCAGAATCAAGGTTGCCAGTTCAAACGAGAAATCCATCACGTGGGTTGATGTGGCTAACACATTATTGGCAATGAATGCGTAAATACTGTAAAAGTATGAAACGGAAATACCAAGGGTGACCAATGTCATCATAGCGGGTTCTTTGCTTTTAACCTCAGCCCAGGCACCCTTTAAGAATGGTGAACCGCCATAGAAGTAAAGTGCGGTATCAAAAAGGAGAATCGCGATTCCTTCAAATATCGGCGCATTAAAATTGAGAACTGAAACGTTGAGTCCCATAATTGGCGCTAAAAGTAACACGGGGATAGCGAGAACAACAGAAATCCAAAATTTCTGCTTCAGGTTACCCATGTGCATCATTTGGCCGCCATGCATCATCATGTCACCGCCCATGTCCATTCCAGACATGTCATCGTGACCTTCGTGACTCATATCCATATGGCTGTGATCCATTTTCATATTGCCATCATTCATCGACATCTTGGAATGATCCATCGTCATTTTTGAATGATCCATCTTTGAATGATCCATGCCACTCATGTCATGATTCATATTCATATTATCTTTGTTACTTGCCATCTCAGCTATCCTCCTCACATGTCATCTTCCCGGGAAGACAGTTACAGTGAACCATCTCCGGGGCATCTTTGGCTTTTTCTGCCAAAATCTTTTGTAATTCTGCAATATCACTTTTCGAAAGCTCACGGGTTTTGATCACTTGGGCAATCGTTGATCCTGCCCTCATCGCACACATATGGTCAAACAGATCATCTGCGGCAGCCGACATTGATTCTTTTTCACCAACCACTGGCTTAAAAGTAAATGGCCGGCTTGCACCAGTCTGCTCAACTGCCCCTTTCTTAATCAGGCGGTGCAGTAGGGTCTTGGTGGTCGAGTCCGACCAGCCTTCCAATTGATTCATTGTGTCAATCAACTCACGGCTGGTTGTCTGGCCCATTGTCCAAATTGCTCTCATAACTTCCCATTCTGAATCGGTGATGGTTACGTGCTTTGCGTCTATCATTTTATTAACCTCATTTTTAATTTTTTAAATTTACATTTGTAGCTCTCAACAACATTAAGTTTACAACTGTAACTTATCTTTTGCAAGTTATTGCACGTCGTTGACGCTTTTAAAACCAAAAAAAGTGACCAGAATGCTGTTCTGATCACCTTTTACATATCAATTAATTAAAATGTTTTCCTAAAATATCCAAGCTTCTGCGTTGCCCATCCATATCTGCTACATCCGGCAAATGGCCCCAAGTTTCAAATCCGTTATGTTTAAAGAGTTTTTGACTTGGCAGATTATGACTGAAAATAAAAGCAACCAACGCGTCCAGTCCCAGCCGGGGTAACTCACCAATCACAAAATCAAGGGCTTGTTGTCCCAAGCCTTGATGACGGAAATCGGCATCAATGTAAATACTGATTTCCGCTGTCCAATGATAAGCCGGCCGGCCATAAAACGACTCCAGCCCAACCCAGCCAGCAATTTGACCATCAATTTTCATGACCCAAAGTGGCCGAGTATCGTGATTAAAGGCTTCAAACCACCCTTCACGGGATTCAACAGAAACGGGTTCCAGATCGGCAGTCGCAAGTCGACTGGGAATAATTTCGTTATAAATTTCGACAATTTTGGGTAATTCACTTAATTTGGCATACTCAAATTCAACAGGCATCCTAATTCCTCTATTCTTAATGACTATTCTTTTATTCTATGCCAGCAAAGGACGCCACGCAATGACGATTATTAATGACAC
>NZ_BJVK01000053.1 GCF_007989105.1 Lentilactobacillus kefiri
TTATTATTTCAATGGAGAGTTGTCCGAGCTGGCCGAAGGAGCATCATTGGAAATGATGTAAACGGGTAAAAGCCTGTTTCAAGGGTTCGAATCCCTTACTCTCCGTAACCGAATAATAAGTTTATGACCCGTTGGTCAAGTGGTTAAGACACCGCCCTTTCACGGCGGTAACATGGGTTCAAATCCCGTACGGGTCATTATGGAGGATTAGCTCAGCTGGGAGAGCATCTGCCTTACAAGCAGGAGGTCACAGGTTCGATCCCTGTATCCTCCATTTCCATAGCAACATTGGTTCGTTGGTCTAGCTGGTTAGGACGCCTGCCTGTCACGCAGGAGATCACGAGTTCGAGTCTCGTACGAACCGTTGTTATGTATTTGACAATTGAATACACAACATATGGTATTATTATACTCAAGATGGTTAATGGCTCGGTAGCTCAGTCGGTAGAGCAATGCATTGAAGCTGCATGTGTCGGCAGTTCGATTCTGTCCCGCGCCATTCATGGAGGGGTAGCGAAGTCTGGCTAAACGCGGCGGACTGTAAATCCGCTCCTTCGGGTTCGGTGGTTCGAATCCACTCCCCTCCATCTTATAGGGATATAGTTTAATGGTAGAACT
This sequence comes from Lentilactobacillus kefiri, assembly GCF_007989105.1. Classification (GTDB taxonomy): domain Bacteria; phylum Bacillota; class Bacilli; order Lactobacillales; family Lactobacillaceae; genus Lentilactobacillus; species Lentilactobacillus kefiri. The sequence goes on from NZ_BJVK01000053.1 coordinate 619, forward strand.
ACGGTCTCCAAAACCGTCGGTGTGGGTTCAACTCCTACTATCCCTGTTAATAATACTATGGCGGTATTGGTGAAGTGGTTAACACATCGGTTTGTGGATCCGACACGCGTGGGTTCGATTCCCACATACCGCCTTTTGATTGGGTTATAGCCAAGTGGTAAGGCAACAGACTTTGACTCTGTCATGCGCTGGTTCGAATCCAGCTAACCCAGTTGGGTTAGCCAAAGTTATGGCGGTATAGCCAAGTGGTAAGGCAGAGGTCTGCAAAACCTTCATCGTCGGTTCGAATCCGATTACCGCCTTTTTCCATGTATTGGCCAATCAATCTTATTATTATTTTGCCGGAGTGGCGGAATTGGCAGACGCGCTGGACTCAAAATCCAGTGATCGTTGAGATCGTGTGGGTTCGAACCCCGCCTCCGGTACTAAGTAGCTCATATAGAGCACATTGCGTCATTGAGGAACGTCGTTTATCGGCGTTCCTCTTTTTGTTTTGTTCAGTAAAATGGGGTAGCAAAAAGGCCTGTATCCGTTTGTAGATACAGGCCTTTTATCGTTGTTTAATTATGGGTTACATTCAATTATCTTCCCATTCCGCAACCACGTTCTACTCGTGGTTGTACTTGATGTGGAGAATTGCAGTAGTGGACAACACCAACGGTACCACCACACAGCATTATACTTGCTGCACAAGCCATCATAAACTTCATCGTCATCATTGCTCCTTATCATCATAAAGTGACTGCATACGCCATTATTTTACCACATACGGTCCGTAACTAAGGCCTTGCATACTGATTACCACGTGAAGCCTCTGTCGCACCACTGGCATTTGCCTGAGATTGACTTTCGTATTGATAATTGTTGGGATTCTTTACCTCCGAGTAATATTTATGACTGTCAGAGACAAAGACCATTCCTGAGGCGGCAACTGTCCATGAACCATCTTTAGTTGTCGATCCGGCTGCTTGAGTGGTGTGGTGAGTTGCTTGAGTTGTATGATGCTGAGGTTGTCGGACATAGGTTCGGGCATTGTTGCTACCAGTTGCATAGTTAAGTCGGATGCCTTCAGCTGAATTAATGACTACAATTTCTTTGTTTAGTGTTTTATCAGATGATCGGACATCCACGATTGAACCACGGGGCATCGTTTCGTCACCTTTGTACAGTGGGGTTGTTTGATAATAAATCACGTGGTGAGTGTTAGGATAACTTTCCCAATAATTTTCTGCCGATTCTTCTGCAGCTCGCATGCCGCCATTTTGATCAGCACCGACGTTTTGAGGTCGGGTTCCGGTCGTAAAATTGTATTCCGAGGTATAGGACTTGGCTCCCAGCAAACTGTCTCCAATCGAATGGCTCTTATTGTACAAATAACCGTGATATGTGCGACCGGTCAAGCCATAGCTGATGGCAACAATCTTGTTTCCCGGCCAGGCAGGTGGCTCGAGTGGTTCCCCCTGGCGACTTCCTCTAGACGCTGTGTATTCAGAATAAGTCAAAACGGCTCTGGCAGTTCCGGATCGTCCCTGACTGTCAGCTGTAAAACGATAATCGCCTGATTTCAACCCTGAAAAATCGGTAAAATGAGCTTTACCGTTTGTCCAATAATAGTCTCCAGTAGGGCCTGCCGATTCAGCGTTGGTGTATTTCACCAGCTTATTTAAAATGGCACTGTGTTGCTGATTGGACTTGTGGGAAGTACTGGAATGCAGACGCTTGTGGTGCACTGAAGGTGTTTTTTTGGCAACCGATTCACTGCTCGATGTCACGCTTGTTGAATGATCGCTGGATGATTGACTTTCATCGTCGCTGCAGGCGGTCAACGTGCCACCTGTTAGTAACAGCAAAATCACTGCTAATATAAAATGCTTATGTAACTTCACTTGGTTATCCCCCTCAAAATAAATTCATAATTCATTGGTCCTGTATCGAAAGTCAAAGGCTACGATAAAGTTCCATAATTGATTTATTTTAATTATACATTTGCCATAATTCGTTTTACAGGCGAACATGACAAATTGTTAATGATTCCACAAAATAGGGGGGATTTGAATCCGTACAACAAACAAATACCATACAAAAAGCGCGTTAGAGTTATTAAATCTAACGCGCTTGATTGATTGTTAAACATTCAAAATCTTGTTCAAGAAATCTTGTAGTCGCTCATTTTTAGGGTGTTCAAAAATTTGTTCCGGCGTGCCTTCTTCAAGAATTTGGCCATCATCGACAAAGACAACTCTGTCGGCAACTTCTTTTGCAAAGCCCATTTCATGGGTCACAACTACCATTGTCATTCCTTGCTTTGCCAATTTCTTCATGACTTCCAGTACGTCACCAACCATTTCCGGATCAAGGGCTGAGGTTGGTTCGTCAAATAACATAATATCTGGGTTCATTGCCAAGGCACGGGCAATGGCAACCCGTTGCTGCTGGCCACCTGATAGGGATTGAACGGTTGCACCAAATTTTTCTTCCAGACCAACTGTTGCTAATAATTTCTTGGCTTGAGCTTCGGCCTGTTCTTTGGTTTCCTTTTTCAATTCAATTGGTGCCAGCATAATGTTTTCACCAACTGTCAGGTTTTTGAACAAATTGAAGTGTTGGAAGACCATTCCAATGTTTTCACGAACGGAATTGATATCAACATCGTTACGGGCAATATCAACGTTATCAATCACGATTGAACCTGAGGTTGGTTCCTCAAGTTTATTCAAATTGCGGAGGAGGGTACTTTTTCCTGAGCCGGAGGGGCCGATAATTACGACCACTTCATTATTTTGAACAGTTAAATTGATTCCTTTGAGGACCTCGTTATCGCCAAAGGTTTTGACTAAATTTGTTACTTTTACTTTTTCACTCATACCTTAGTTCTCCTTTGTACCCAATTTGATAACCAAGTTAAAACAGTAATGATGATCAGATAAATTGCGGCAACGATTGTCCAGACTTTAAATCCTTCCAAGTTTCTCGCAATAATAATCTTACCGGTCTGGGTCAATTCCAACAACCCGATAATCGATAGGATTGAGGTATCCTTTAAAGTAATAATAAACTGGTTGATGAATGATGGCACCATGATCCTGATTCCCTGAGGCAAAATAATTTTTCTCATGGATTTTCCAAATGGCAATCCCAAACTTCTTGCGGCTTCCATCTGGCCGGGATCAACAGCCTCAATTCCACCTTTAACGAACGCCGCAATATACGCACCTTCGTTAAAGGTTAAAGTGATAACACCAGCGACAAATGCCGGAATCTTCTGACCAGTTAAGCTTGGAATTCCTGTGTAAATGAATAATGCCAGCACCAGCAGTGGCATTCCTCTAAATAGGTAAATCAAGGTTGTTGAAGTACCGCGACTGAACTTATTTGGCACAACGCCCATCAATCCTACGAGGACCCCAAAAATGGTTGCAAAGAAGATTGAAACAACCGTTAACCAAAGAGTTTCTTTAAGTCCTGAAAGAAGGGCACCTTGGTTTTGCTTGATTAATCCAATAAATGTTCGATCTTCAGCACTGTTTCCGGAAGTCTTGGCAGCAGTCTTGATTTCATCGCTACCGAGGTATTTGGCCTTGATGGTATCATAAGTCCCACTGGCTTTTAAATCCTCCAGACCGGTGTTAAATGCCTTGAGAAGGGCCTGATTATGACCTTTCTTAACGGCAAATCCGTAAGGGGCATTTAATGCCGGTTTGGTAACGATCTTAAGTTTGGTTCCTTGCTTTATTGCATACTGCATAACCGGGTGGTCTTCAAAGCAGGCGATTGAATTTCCGGTTGTAACATCTTGATACATATTGTTTGAATCATCAAACGTGACAACTTTAAAGCCGTATTTTTTCTTCAGACTATTTGCGTAATCGGCACCTGAAGTTCCTGTTTTAACAGCGACTTTTTTGCCTCGCAACTCTGACAGTTTATGAATCTTACTGTTTTTGGCAACTGCCATGACAACCCCTGAATTGAAATAGGGCTTGGAGAAGTCAAATTGGGCTTTTCGGGCATTGGTAATCGACATCCCGGCGATGACACCATCTGCCTGACCGGATTCAACAGCTTGAACGGCTGCGTTGAATCCCAAGGCTTTGATCTTCACTTTGAATCCTTGTTCATTGGCAATCGCTCGGATTAAATCCATATCAATTCCGACATATTTGTTATTTTTATTGGCAAACTCAAATGGTGGGAAAGTAACGTCAGTACCGATGGTGAAAGTTTTACCCTTAACTTGCGGGTTGGCTGTGGTACCGAGATACTTACCAACGATCTTATCGTAGGTTCCGTTTTCCCGGATGATTTTCAGGCCGGCGTTGAATTTCTTGATTAATTGCTTGTGAGTGCCCTTTTTAACACCAAACCCATACCAACCTTGGTTGGCAGGCTTAGAGGCAATCTGGAGCTTTAAGCCGTGTTTAATCCCATACTGAAGGACAGGCTGATCATCGAAACAAGCAACCGAGTTTCCAGTAGTTACATCCTGATACATATTATCCGAATCATCGAACGTGACTGTTTTGAAGCCGTATTTCTTTTTTAAGCTGTTTGCGTAATCAGCCGCTGCGGTACCGGTCTTCAATGCGACCTTTTTACCCTTCAGCTGTTTGAAACTGGTAATATTGCTGCCTTTTTTGACGGCCATGACTGCACCAGTCTTATAGTAGGGGGTTCCGAAATCGAACTTGTCTTTTCGTTCCGGGGTAATTGTCATCCCGGCAATGATTCCGTCGAGTTGGCCAGATTGAACTGATTGAACAGCTGCATTAAATCCAACCGGCTTAACGTTAACCTTAAAGCCTTCCTCTTTGGCAATTGCCTTTATGATGTCAATATCGATTCCAACGTATTTGTTTTTCTTATTGGCAAACTCAAATGGTGGATATGTGACGTCTGTTCCAATTTGATAAGTTTTTGCCTGTGCTTTACTGCCTGGCAAGCCCAAACAAAATAAGATCGCGACAAATACTGCCAACAATCCGAAAGCTGATAACACTTTCCGCTTCATGAATTATTCCTCCTAGACATATGTAATAAAACATAACATATAATAATGGGAATATAATACCAGAAATTATAGAATCTGTATAGCTTCAAGCGATTTGTGCAAACGTTGACAACATTGACGTATCATTGCAGAACACTGAGAATTATTAATTTTAAATTAGAAAATTGATTGACATTGGTTTCTTCCACAACCATAATTATCTGTAAACTTTACGATGTGTGAGTTTGTGACTCAGACATATTTGGATCGGAGGAAGCAACTTGAAATTTGAAGAATCAAAAGTTTTACAACAACTACCGAAACAATTTTTCGCCAGCTTGGTCAAGAAGGTCAATGCAAAAGTGGCAACCGGAGCCGATGTTATTAATTTAGGGCAGGGGAATCCGGATCAGCCCACCCCGGACTTTATTGTTAAAGCGATGCAGGAACAAACCGCCGATCCGGCAAATCATAAATACTCTCAGTTCAGGGGTGATCCTGAACTGAAGAAAGCAGCTGCCGGATTTTACAAACGTGAATACGGAGTTTCACTAGATCCTGAAAAGGAGATCGCTATTCTTGGCGGTTCCAAGATCGGTCTGGTAGAGCTGCCGTTCGCAATTTTAAATCCCGGTGTTACGATGCTTTTGCCTGATCCCGGATATCCTGACTATTTATCCGGAGTTGCTTTGGCTCAAGTTAAACTGGAATTAATGAGGTTGAAGGAAGAAAACAACTTCCTGCCTGACTATGATCAATTGGATCCCAAGGTTGTGGACGCTGCCAAATTGATGTATTTGAACTATCCCAACAATCCGACCGGCGCCGTGGCAACTTCTGAATTTTATCAACACACGGTCGACTTTGCGAAAGCTCACCAAATTGGCGTTGTTCAAGATTTCGCTTATGGGGCAATTGGATTTGATGGTAAGAAGCCAGTCAGCTTTTTACAAACTCCAGGTGCCAAAGATGTTGGTATTGAAATGGATACTTTTTCCAAATCATATAACATGGCCGGCTGGCGAATTGGATTTGCGGCTGGAAACGCTGATATGATCGAAGCGATTAATCTCATCCAGGATCATTTATTTGTGAGTGTCTTTCCGGCGATTCAAAAAGCCGCCATTACGGCACTTAATAGTGATCAGAAATCAGTCCGTCAACTTGTTGCTTTATACGAGAAACGGCGAAACCAGTTCTTCAAAGCGGCTCGGGCAATTGGCTGGGAACCTTATCAGTCTGGTGGTTCCTTCTATGCCTGGATGCCGGTTCCAAAGGGTTACACCAGCGAATCGTTTGCAGACCTGCTTTTGGATAAGGCTGCGGTTGCCGTTGCCCCTGGAAACGGGTTTGGCAAAGGTGGAGAAGGATTCGTTCGGGTTGGCCTTCTAATTGACGAGCCGAGATTTACAGAAGCTTGTCAACGTATTGCCAAACTTGGTTTGTTTCACTAATCCATTTAAAAAGGAGCATCGAAGTTGAAGGCGTTATGTCACGCCAAAGCTTCGATGCTCTTTTATTACCAGTAACCAAGCAACTTGGTTAACTTTGCTCGATTTAAATCATGGTTGGTGATTGCTGCCATTTCCGTTCCATCCAGTCCAGTTGACGATTTTTCAACCGGCTTTTTCCACTTGTATTTGGCAATCATGCTTCCGGAACTGCTGGAAGCATACATTAAATCGGCTTGGTATCCTGTATGATCCAGCCCCAATGTATGCCCGAGTTCGTGGGCAATCACACCATCCCAATATTGAGAAATCGTAAACTTGGCTGCCAATTGTGGTCGGATGTAGCCGGTTGGGTATTTTGGATCCCGGTAATGCGATCGATCAACATAGATCTGCTTACCATCGTATAAACCATCCCAGTTTTCTTGAGTGCCGTTTCCAAATGAAATTTTTAAGGTGTAATGATTCTTATTACCCATCTTAAAAACGGTTGTCCCCAAGGATTTATTCCACTTATTCATGGCATTTTCCACGTGTTGGCTTAAAGCCGGATCCGGTACATAAATTGTTGCCTGGTCGTTCTTAAACATGGATGTTGGTGAGAAGTGAAAGACGTTATAGGCAAGGTCAAAGGCCGCTTCATGAACCTCATAGTTCACCGGTTTCAATCTTAGAATCGATTCATCCGGATTCATATCCGGTGCATTATTAATGAGCTTGATTAACGACTTTTGTGACATTGCTTTTTGAAATTTGGTGAGGTATCCGTGCCAAATATAACCTTTAACGGTATTCCCTTTATTAGCTATATAGTAATAAACAGCGGTTTTCCCGTTTGCCTTCTTGATGATGACTTGTTTTGTCGAATAAAAGACGGTTTGCGGGTAGTTTTTCGCATTGTGACTTTTTTTAGTCAGCTTGGCATTCTTGTAAATATATCCCTCAGAGGTGCGGTAAGCTGTTTTAGTAATCGGCCGAACTTTTAAAACCTTTGCAGTGGCAGCGTGGGCGTCAGTTGATTGCCTATTCATATTGGCCGTTAACGTCAATGAAAATAGCACTGTTCCCAGCAATAACAAGCTTTTTCCGAAATGTTTCATCAAAACCGCGCTCCCTCGCTTGTAAGTGTTTCCATCAATATACCATATTTATTTTATAAATTGTTGCTAATTGATTCCGATAAAAATTAGTAATTATGGCCGTGAATTTTATCTTTGGTAATTTCTGGAATTGGTTCTACTAAATGTGAGGTGTCACGATATTCAATCGTTAAATGGCTGATTTGCTTGAGATCCGTTAGTACCTGCTCATATTTGTCTTTATCATGGACCAATGCCAACAATTCGTGGGAGCGAACCAGCCTTGTTTTTAACTTCCTACTATATATAAAGAAGTAATAACGATTGTTAAAGTGGTTATCCACGATGACCAGCCAATATTGGTGGTGGGGAAGTCGTTTAAAATACTGATGATAATTTTGAATGAGTTCTCTTGATTCGGCAAGCATGTTGATTCCTTCTTAGTATAAATAACTG
>NZ_BJVK01000054.1 GCF_007989105.1 Lentilactobacillus kefiri
AATGTTAAAAACCGGTTAACCAACCAACAGAGATTAGCAAAAATCAAGGCGATTCTGGAGGCTAACGGTTACACTACTGTTAAACGTCAAAAGAAATACGTCATTGGCATCTATCTGACTAACTTCCAGTGGTCCGATCAATATGCTACGGGTGATATGCACCAAGGATTTGTAATTGGAACCAGATAAAAAGAATGGCATTTCGCCGTTCTTTTTATTTGGACTATAGGCAATAAGCGAAACGGATTTTAGAAGAGATCGACAGAACGGTGGCAAGTAACCTTTTAGGGTTGTAAATCCGCCTAACGTCGAAATCACGCTATTGATGTTTACAGTTGCCTGCAGATGACGAATAGATACTTGACGATAGCATTGTTGGTCGTACGATTGTTTAAATTTACTGAAGAAAGCACGATCCCGGATTGGTGGGATTGTGCTTTTGTGTTTTTGAGATGTGGAAACTAATGCGGCTTTGAGTCTCTCTTAGAGTCGTTTTACATACTTACTATAATCGATTCTTCATGCTTTATTTTTCGCAAGATATATTTCATAAATTAATCGGGTTGTCTGATCATCATGTTGGGGATATGGTGAATTAGTCGTCGTCCCATATAAAGCGCCATCTACAACGTCAACGCCAAGCGAATAGTTTGTCATCGAAGCGCGTTTGCTTGCATTATACCCATTCGCATTAAGAATTTCAGTTACCCGTTTAACTCGTGGTGTAATCGCCTGACCATAACTGTAGTAGAGATAGCTGTCGATACTTCCATCTTGATGGGGATTTGGATTATTAGGATCCTTAAGGTTACTAATTGCAATAAAGTCGGTAAAATTCTGATTTTTAATGGGTGTGGTTGCCGTGATATTATCAATTGAACGCGATAAGCTGATGTCAACGGGGCTATTGGGAAATAGTTTAATTAAGGCTTTAGTTAAGCGTTGGCTAGGGTTGGAATTGATATAATTCAAATACTGCTGATTACTTGAAATCTTATCTAATGGCGTGGCAAGTGCCTTTGTAAGATAGCCGCTCCAAACGAGTCCTTTGACTTTCTTATTGGCAGAATAGACCCGATAGTAAACCGATCTTTTACCCTTAATCCTTTTGGTGGAAGCGTTAGTAACAAGCCAACTGGTATAACGATAGTTTTTAACGTTATGTAATTTTCTGGTATGGCTATAATTCCAAATATATCCCTTTACGTTTGGTTTGGTATAGTACATTAATGGCCCGTCCATTACCGACCAGCTGTAAGGCTTCTTTGCTTGAGCAGTTGAAGCAGCAGTTAATACCCCACAAAATACTAACCCCGATAAAACTATTTTTAATAGTTGTTTTTTCATAAGATGAGCCTCCAAGATAGATTGCTTTGTTAACTTCCATTGTAACTGAAGTTTTGAAAATAATGTAATTTTACCGTCAACGAAGTTCACAAACAATTATTTCTAAAAGAGATCGACAGAACGGTGGAATAAGCAACTGTTGAAAGTTATCATCTGCTTAACATTGGATCGGTTGAAAACCGCATTATTGATGATTTCAGTGGCCTGTAGATGACGAAAAGATACTTGACCAGATCGTTGTTGGCCATGCGATTGTTTGAATTTCGTAAAGAAAAGCACAATCCTGGATTTGGGGGATTGTGCTTTTGTGTTTTTGAAATGTGGAAACCAAACATGGTTCTTAATCTCTTGTAAAAATCTGTCTCACTTATTGACTATAATTCAATGTGGATTATAGTCAATACATGAGACGTATTTTAAGAGAACGTAACAATAATGGTGTACTAGTAACTCCATGTTGCAATCACCCCCACAACATGCTCTTTAAATTCAATTTTCTTGCATAAAGTAACTGAGGTGAAGCATCAAGATTAAATCAAAAAAATGCCGCTGATATTCGTAATGAATACCAGCGACATTTTTATTGAATACTATTCAATTAAATACGTTTCTTAAGTTCCTTGCCCGTTTCTTTAAATCCCAAATAGCATTTCTACATATTGTCACCTTGATTGTTTCAACTTAATCGTGCCATCTTCGATTTCGTAGTGCCTCATTTCAGAGGTATTCTGCATTGCTCTGTGGGTAATCATAATCGCTGCTACTGGGAGTTCTTTAATTGTTCGCTCAAAGTCGTTGGCTGACTGGTCATCCAAGTTGGCGGTTGGTTCATCGAATAATATGAAGCTGGTATTCTGAACCAGAGCTCGAGCAACGCCAATCTTTTGAATTTGCCCTGAAGAAAGATTTCCGGCGTTTGATGAAAGGATTTTGGTCTCGTCCTTTTTTGGAAGACTTTCGATAAAGTCCCATAAGTCGGTCTGCTTTAATACTTTCTCATATTGCTGCGACGTGATACTTCTGCCCAACAGAATGTTCTCTCGAATGGTTAAGCTGAATAACCTCACTTGCTGGGGCACATAGGATAACTTAACTTCACCGGGCGCAAATGGAGTTCTTGAATCATCCAGGTAATGCAAACTGCCCTTATTTGGCTGTTGGAATCCCAGTAAGAGTTTCAAAAAGGTTGTTTTTTTGAACCGCTGGGACCCGTTAAGATGATCTTGGTCTGCGGGGTTAATTGCCAATCCAGGTTGACATCTTTTAAAACCCAGCTTGTCTCTTGACCGTACTTAAAGCTCAGGTGGCTTAACCGCAGCGTTTTTATCTCGTTTGGATGGTTGGACGACTGTTTCGCGATCTCAGAAGTCGTGCCAAATGATAATAGCCGTTTTGCAGAAACGGATGCTCTTAACAGTTGGTTGTATAGACCCGGCATTGTGTAAAAGATCCAGGTAAAGCTGCTGTTCAAGACATTAAATCCCATGAACTGGCCGATGGTAATTTGATTTTTAGCAACGAAGGTCAGACTGATGACCAGGGAAGTGACATCGAATAAGAAGCCGGCACCAACGCTAATACTTTCGATTAAGTGTTGGCTCCGGGCATTTTCAAGTTGGCTTTGCGTAAACTTTTTATATTTCTTTGAAAACAGATTTTGGGCAAAGCGTTCGGCATGGAGCGTGTGAAGCAGGACTTTAGCATCAAAAATTTGAAGGAGGGTTGTCTGCATGGTATCCTGATCCGTCTGACGCTGTTGCTGGGTGGTTAGGATCCATTTTCCGGTTAATTTCGGAATTAAGAGCGATACCAGACCCAGTGTCAGAATGATTAACGTTAACCAGGGTGAAATTAATATGCCAAAGATGAATGCGGCTAAAAATGAAGCGGCGCCGGCAATAAAATCTGTTAAGGAAACCGCCAGCGACTGTGAAATGATTGGGGCATCGGAATTATTGAGTGACAGCCAGGCTCCTAGCGGCTTGCTTAGAACCGCATCGGCTGGCTGAGACAGAGAGCTTTGGAATACCGTGTTGGTGATGGAATTTTCAATGGATAGCTGAAGCATTCCTTCACTTATTTTTATCTGTCTTTGAATGATGCCGATTAGAACGCCAATGAAAGCAAGGCTGCCGCCGATGACGATAAACTTTGTGAGTGACTGGGTGGTAATTGCAGAAACAAAATAATTCAGGTAGTAAGCCAGCACAAATTCCAAGCAGGCAATGCCCACTGCCATAGCTACCAGGCGATAATAGTGGAGCTGATAGAGAATATCACGGCAATACTGAATAACGGCTTGATTCATTTTAATCACCAACCTTAATAACATGATCATTTGGCTCGATTAAGTCAAATGTATGACTGACGATAATAATTCCGTGGTTGTGAGCGATTTTGCGAAATAACTGGATGAGTGATTTTTGATTGCTTTCATCGATATCGGAAAAGGGTTCATCCAAAATCAAGTATTGCCGATGAGTCAATAAGGCGCGGGCAATGGCTAGTCTTCGGATTTGGCCCTTCGAAAAGTTGGTGTCTTCGCCAACCACACTTTCCAGTTTTTTGGGTAGTGAATTGACGGCGTCAAACATTTGGACCTGGATAAGCGTTTGAGTCAGCTCTTGGTTAGTCACTGATTTCCCTAATTTCAGGTTATCAGCAATGGTGGTATTAAACATTTGACCAGCCTGTGGAACAAACGCGGCATGATCTGCCAGTGATAACAAGTTATGCCCAGCGTTTGTACGAACCATTAGTGAGCCGCCATCGATTGTTAAGACACCCAACAGAATATGTAGAAGCGTTGTTTTACCGGCACCATTCCTGCCGATCAGGAAAGTGATTTTTCCAGGCTTGATGGTGAAGGATAGGTTCGTCAAGGTAGGATGATTATTCTTTGGATACTGATACGTAATCTTCTGACCTTCGATGCTTTTAACTGGCTCTTCTGCGCTGGAAAGGGTTTGTTTGACCTTGGTGTTAGTTGATAAATGATTCGTAACCCGCCCCAAAGATACCTTCTGCCGGGCCATAAATGCCAGGACAATTGGAAGAGTCAAAAACGGATCAAAGATTGAGCCAATCCCAGCGTTCCAGATACCCAGCATGACATCAAAGTGGATCTGATGGGCGTTGACCAGTAACAATCCTACAAACAGCGAAACAACTTCCATGACATAAATTCCACCACGCACAACCCCATTGCTTGACGCGGTGGCGCCGACATCTTGACGCAATAAGGTTCGCTTGCTGTCAAAGAGCCGGTTGTTAACCGATGTTAACCATTTTGAAGTATTAAATATTCGGATTATTGCTAGGTTGTGATATACATCCGGCAAAAAGTTCTTCTGTTGATCATCACTTAATTGATAAGCTCGGCGATAGCGCACGTCTTTGACGTAAAAGTGGTGGGCAATGGCATACAGCCCGCATCCAATGAAAAGGTAAACGAGACCGTAAATCCAGGAATTATAAAATGTGTAGATTAATCCGCCGCCAATGATCATGACAAAATCAATTGCCGGCATAACTCCCATCATAAAATAATTTGCAATATTGTCAGCGTCTTGGTTAACCAGGTTAACCATTGTGCCGTTATCCTGATTAAGATCGATTTCTCGCAGTGAGCTCGCCAAGAGTTCCTGACTGACAGATTCAATTACCCGCTTCCGCAGTCGCTCCGAATACATCGAGTATGCATAATACACACCAGCATAAATGAGGGAGGCAATGGTCAGCACACCCAGAATCTGATATAAGATCGTTAATTTCTGGGCCAGTGCTGCAGCAACCCCATATTGCAGCATGACGGACACGAATACATTGAAGCCGTTAATGTAGACTTTTGCAATTATTAAAAAGGGGTAATCTTTTAAAGCAATATATGAGAATTGTTTGGTAGATTTCATCTTGACACCTGATTTCTTGGATCAAATGTTGAGTGCAGCAGAAGATCCTTTTTACGGTTCATATATGACAAATTCCATGCGGGCGAACGGATTACCGTTGAAAAAACAATAATACAAATTGTATGGAAAGTAAACACCTAATTTAATGATAAGACAATTAATATTTGATAAATTTTAGGCCCCTGGATTGAGGATATATATGATTAAATAAGCTGATGTCAAGGACTTATAAGAGATTTGTTGATATTTAGAATAATTTGAATATTAAGTTTCCTTTCTAAGATTCGATACTAATCTGGTGTTTGTTTATGCAGTAGATAAGTGCATATACAAAAAATCCGCTCCCAAACATCAAGATGATGTTTAAGAACGGACCAAACTAATTATTTAACTCAATTAAATACTTTTCTTAAATTCCGTACCCTTTTCCTCAAATCCAGGCTTACCAAGCAATACAACCATGTTTTGCTTGTATGTCCCAACACATGGTTGGTTGAATGGGTTAATTCCGTTCAGGTAACCCAAGTTGGATTTTTAGATTATTTGATCAAAATAATAAGATAGACTTATATTGAATGTAATTGTCTTGTTTAAAATGTAAGTAAAACACCCTTAATCCATGTTAATTACAGAAAGAAAATTCTTAACAAATAAAAGTGCTTTTCATTTGACTTGAATTGTCAAATAAAGTGCAAAACTACATTAAAAAATATTTTATAAGGGGTTTTCAGATGCTCGATTTCAATTCATACCAGGCTCCAAATTGAATAGGACTAAAAGCCGAGGGGAATGCGCACTGTTCTCTGTTAATTGATCTTCTACCCCTACTTACCGTATGGATGTTCCAATCATACTTATTCAAAGTTAAATTAGTTTACGTACGGGATGCCGTACGCTATAATTAACCCTGTAAAGTAAATAACTATTGAGAGAAGGAAACATTATGGAAAAAATTGTCAATCCAACTAAAGCCCGTTCAGAATTATTTGCTTTAATTAAGGCTGCTAATCAAGATTCCAAACCAGTGCTCATCGCTGGCAGTGACGACGAGAAAAGTGCTGTTTTGATGAGTAAGCGGGACTACGACGCCTGGCAAGAAACATTGGAATTAATAATGAATGGTCAATTACCGGATGCTCTCAAACGTCAAAATGATCCAGACGTTGATCTAGATGCAATGATACGAGACATCGATCATGAGTAAATGGCACCTGAAAATTAAATCAACCGCCAAAGGTGACCTAAGAAAAGTATTGAGAAGTCCTTTACGTCAATCGTTTGAAAGCGTTAAAGCAACGCTTGAAACTGACCCGTTTTCGCCAGTGCAATCCTTTGAGAAGTTAACACGCCCGGCGGCTGGATTCTATTCCCGACGAATTAACGGTCAACACCGGGTCGCTTATACCATTGATAAAGACAACAAATTGGTCACAATCTACTCTTGTTGGGCGCATTACGAGGATATGAGTGGCAAATCCGGTTCCCGGAAACACTAAACAATCTTAACTAAATGAACTAATTCAAACTGAAAGCCTCAGACCAGATAAAAATCTGGTTTGGGGCTTTTTCGTATTCAAATTATTCTTTATTGTAATTTGTTGGTCACTGTACCATTAGTTTTAATCCGATCACGTTTAGAGTTACCAAACAGAAATAAATTCTCTGGCAGATGGCCTGCACGTGGATTTCAGTTATGACTTTGATGGTACGTTGTTAGGCGATCAGTCAAATTCGAATAATGGCGGAGGCTCCGATACGCCAACAGATGCTTTACACCAACACGCTAAGCAGGTTTATGACTACTTTAATAAGAAGGGCCTATCTGACGCGGCTATCTGTGGGATTTTAGCCAACTTCCAACATGAATCGGGAATTAATCCAGATCAGTGGCAGATTGGCATGCCCCACACCTGGTCAATGAGCTCTTCGACTGGTTATGGGATTGCCCAATTTACGCCAGCCGGTAAGATTAAAGCCTATGCCGATAAAGTTGGCAAAGCAGTGAGTGATATTAACACGCAACTCGACTACGTCTGGAGTCAGATCACGGCTACCGGTGGTTTTTACGGTGGTAGTAAGACATTAGTTCAGTTTGCCCACGATACAGATCCGAAAGTCGCCGCCCTGGACTTCCTACAAGGTTATGAAATGCACTCCAAATCAACGGATGCGTTAGCAGACCGGCAAAGCAAAGCTGCTGCTTGGTGGACGCTTTATAACAAAGGCAATGCCGGCACCTATGGTGATGGTGGCAACAACAATGACAACGATGTGAAAAACACACCGGAAGGCTACACCATTCAAACCAAGGGCCAATTCACCTTTAATACCAATTGCCGCAACACTCCCGAAATGAGTGATGCTGGCTTGGCAACTTATAAGGCCGGCCAGACGGTTAGTTACGACCAGAAGGAAAAGAATGACAATCACTTCTGGTTATCGTACCTTGGCACCACTGGTACCCGGCACTACGTCCCGTATGCCAACATTTCTAAGAACACGTACTTTGGAACGGATACCAATCCCGGTGACCCCGTTAGGAAGCAAAAGAAGTAACCCAGGGGTGACAGAAGGACCCAAAAAATACCCAAAATGGTGACAAAGACGACAATTTTAGCCGTTGTTTTCATTGCATAATAGGTTTTGTGATCAGGCAGGCTATTATTGGAGCTCCAATAGTAGCCTGCTACTTCAAGGATAGGCCGGACTTTTCTTGAAGGGGATCACCAAATCGTTAAGTGAAAATCGTTCTTTAAAAGACGTCATTAAACCACGAATGAACTAGGGTCTGTCTGGAAACTA
>NZ_BJVK01000055.1 GCF_007989105.1 Lentilactobacillus kefiri
ACCCATAGAAGCTTCCGCCAACACTAACTGGAAGCATCTTGATATGAATTCTCTCGGATATGCCTCTAAGCAAAAGGTACTCAAGTACAATTCTGTGAACTGGGGTGAGTTTGAGGGCGATCGCCAGGACTTGTTCAAAGATACCAAGCATGTTGAGTACAAGTACACGAAGCACTCAAGAACTATGGTGATGCGCTATAAGAATCCGCAACGATATTATCTGAAGACAAAGTACAATTACCGGAAGCTGATTTTTCGACATGGACATAAAACACCCATTATCACATACTACATGAAAGTTGGGCATGATAAGTGGAAGTTTGTGAACACTATTCAATTTTGGATGAAGAAGCCAATTAGATATTAACCATCAATATGAACCTCGAAGCACAGTGCTTCGAGGCTTTTGTTTTCACTCCAAACCTTTCAGAATATTGTTTTAATTATGTCCTCAAATCGTTTAATTTTAAACAATTTAGGGACACGGTTAAAACCGCTTGTCTTTAGTAATTAGTGTCATAGCTATGTAAAACTAACTTTACCTGTGAATATCCACTGATTGTTTAGGTAATTGTGTGACAATAAAAAACGCTAACTACATTGAAGTGGTTGGCGCTCGCCTGTGATTTAATTCAACTCAGTGAAATGAATTGCCTTAGGACATTAATCAAAAAAGCCAAAAATATCTTTAATAGCAGCCAAAGCTTGTGCTAATTCTGCCGCATTGACATGATCAACAATCTTGCCGGATCTGGTGATGTAGTCATAACCCAAAAGACCGGTTAAAATAACATGGCCTTCTATCTTATGCGAAGAAAGTGTAATCTGAAAGGGTGCCTTAATTTTAGTTGTATGGGTAATTGAAAAGCCGACAATCATACCGGTCCGTTGATTATATGCTTTATCACTCACAACCAGTAACGGTCTAAAAGTATTACTGGAATCTGGATTATGACCACCATATTCATGGCTGGCGTGCGGTTCACTATCAATCCAGATAAGATCTCCTTGCTGCGGGATGTCTTTAGTCATTCCCAATATCCTCTCGTCCAACCGGTGTGCCATTGTCCCCAATGTTTTCTTCTTCCATTGCTTTTCGAAGATCGTAGTTCGAGTCTGCACTATAAATGTTGTGTCGTACTGGTAGCAAACTGATCACGCCATTTTCATCCTTGATTGGTTCAAACTCAACGTTTTCCCCTACCTTAAACGAAGCAGGAATAGTCACCATAATCGAATTGCCTTGACGCCGTGTTTTTACAGTCATTATTATCACCCTTTCTACACGTAATTATGTATGTAATTACATTCAAATTCAAGAGGTTTATATCGATAAGTTAGAACGACATATTGTGTTTTGTAAGTTGAAAGCTTGGACTGGGAGGCATACACTTATAACCATGTTAAGTACATACAATAGGAGGAAAAGATGAAAATTATCAAAAGTATCTTCAGCTGGATCCTGCCAATTGTGATTGGGCTGGGACTGGCACTGTTCCTTAAGACCTACATTATTTCCCCAGTTCGAGTTGATGGGGACTCGATGATGCCCAACTTACAGAACAACGAGCATGTGGTGATTTTAAAAACAAAGCCGATTAAGCGTCTGTCGGTGGTTGTGTTCAACGCGTATAAATTAGCGCCGGATACCAACCCGAAGACAGAATTTGTAAAGCGAGTTATTGGAATTCCCGGTGACAGGATCACTTATACCAAGACGGGTCATTTGTATGTGAACGGTCAATATATCAAGCAGCCGTTCATTTCCCGTCAACAGCAGGCCACCGGTACATTGAGTAATGTTAATGATAATGGGTTTAACCTATCGATGCTCTCCTCAAAGTGGAACAGGGGCAGGCAAACCGCCGTGGTTCCAAAAGGCCAGTATTTTGTGATGGGGGACAACCGAAACATTTCCTATGATAGCCGCTACTGGGGCTTTGTGCCGAAATCGCATATGGAAGGCGTGGTGTACACGTTCCCATGGGATTCAAATCGTAGTGAGATTAATAATTATGGATAATAAAACGTCCTGCCAGATTTTTCTGACAAGACGTTTTTGTTTTGCTTTACTTATTTTCCATTCAAGGCGCGGACTTGATCAATTAAACCCAGGAATTCATCCGCTGCTGCACGGTAATCTTCAATTTTATCGCCATACTTTTCGTTAAAGCCTTCCAAGCCGCCGGCAACGAACGCATATTCATAATCGTATACTTTTTCATAGGCTGCAGTGAATTTCTGTAGCAAGTCATGATGTTTACCATCCAACTGCAAAGCCATTTGAACAACACGGACATCGGTGTAACCCAGCTCGAACTGAATGGCCCATGCCCGGATGAAGTCGTGTTGGGCCTCGATGTGAGTAAAGTGGTGCTGTGTGTTCCAAGTTAATCGATCCAATGATTTGATAACGTCTAACATGTCATTACCTCCCCTAAATCAGTAACGGTTATCTTTGATCCACGATCATTGAACCGCGTTTGGCTGGGGAGGGCAAGTGATTCGCTTATGAATTAATTTTGCTGACTGAAATCAGAAAGTTAGCAAACAAGCACCCTTGGAGAAGTCTACTCCAAGGGTGCTTGTCATTTCTAAACGAATTTATTTAATCAGTTGTGGTTGAAACACACCCATCACTGTATCCTGTGCGGTAAACACTGGAATTTGGTGACTCAGTGCATTGGCAACGAGTTCTTTTTGATCAGTTGTTTCATCTTCGGAACTTAGGACAAAAGCAAGGTTGTCTGGCCATTCCATACCTTGATGGTAAGTTTTAATACCAAATCCACTACCCTTAAGCTGGTCGACTAGGCTGGTATTCTTAGCGTCAAACTCTGAAAGCAGCGCATCGCCACTCACGTTATTGGTATCGATGTGGTAACTGTCAAATAATGCATTGTGTAAGGCTTCCTGCAAATTGTTTCCAGAACCGATGTCTTCACCGGTTGACTTCATTTCTGGACTCAAGGCAGTTGGGGCACCTGGTAATTTGGCAAATGAGAAGACTGGAGCTTTCACGTAAACCTTGGCTGGTTCTGGATGCAGACCAGGCTTCAGACCAAGTTCATCGAGTGATTTGCCAAGAATCAGTTGGGTTGCCAACTGTGCCAAATGCAGCTTGACGATCTTACTCATGAACGGCACGGTTCTTGATGCCCGTGGGTTCACTTCGATGACGTACACTTCATCAGCAACAATGAATTGAATATTCATCATACCGACAGCGTGGACCTGCTTACCGATTTTAGTGGCAATCTCAACAATTTTTTGCTTTTGATCATCTGTCAAAGTCTGTGGTGGATACATGGCAATTGAATCACCGGAGTGAATACCAGAGCCTTCGAGATGTTCCATAATGCCGGGTACGAATACTTCGTTACCATCACTAAGGATATCAACTTCACATTCAGTGCCGGGAATATATTGGTCAATCAGGATTGGTTCACCGTGGCTGTTTTTGAGGGCGGGGATGAGATATTCGTTTAACTCGTCATCGTTATGGACAACGGCCATTCCTTTACCACCGAGGACAAAGCTTGGACGTACCAATACTGGATAACCAAGCTTGTTGGCAATTTCCAATGCTTCTGGGGCATTGGTTGCGGTGTTACCTTTTGGATGAGCAATGTTTTGATCAATTAATAGTTGTTCGAATTGGTGACGGTCTTCGGTTTGTTCGATTCCATGAAGCGAAGTACCGAGGATTGAAACACCGTGTTTAGTCAAATCTTCAGTGAGGTTGATGGCAGTTTGACCACCGAACTCAACGATCACGCCGATTGGTTGTTCCAAGTTGATAATGTTCATGACACTATCGATGGTTAATGGTTCGAAGTAGAGCTTGTCTGAAATTGAGAAGTCGGTTGAAACCGTTTCAGGGTTGTTATTAATAATAATGGCATTGTAACCAGCTGCTTGAATGGCTTTCACACAGTGAACAGTGGCGTAATCAAATTCCACACCTTGGCCGATTCGAATTGGGCCGGCACCAATAACGACGATGCTGTTGCCAATTGGTTTACTTTCGTTCTCATTTCCAACAGTACTATAGTAGTAAGGCGTTGTACTTTCAAACTCAGCAGCACATGTATCAACCATTTTGTAGACCAAATGTTGATCTTCCATTGAATCCAACTTGACCAGTTGGTCGTCGGTTGCGTGATGAATTGCTTTGATCATGGTGTTGTTGAAGCCTAATTTACGAGCTTTCAATACCATGTCGGCACTGAGTAATCCGTCGGTCAGCTGTTGCTGCATCTTGATGATGTTTTCTAATTTAGATAAGAAGTACATATCAATTTTAGTGGAACGGTTAATTTGTTGGATTGTGGCACCTTTACCGATTGCGGCAAAAATTTCAAACAAACGGTAATCTGTTGGTGTCTTAATCTTTTCCAACAGGTCACCCATTGACATTTTTCGTGTATAAGTCGGAATCAGGTCAGTTTGCGCTTGTTGATCAAGTTCCAAAGATTGAACGGCCTTAAGCAGTGATTCTTCAATGGTACTGCCGATTGCCATGACTTCTCCGGTTGCTTTCATTTGGGTTCCCAGTTTGCGATCTGCGTTTGTGAATTTGTCGAAGGCAAAGCGTGGAATCTTAGCAACCACGTAGTCTAAGGCAGGTTCAAACATTGCAAACGTGGTTTGCGTTATTGGGTTGATGATTTCATCAAGGTTTAAGCCCACTGAAATTTTGGCAGCAATTTTGGCGATTGGGTAGCCGGTTGCTTTTGATGCCAAAGCTGATGAACGGCTGACACGTGGGTTGACTTCGATAACGAAGTACTTTTCACTGTTTGGATCTTGGGCCAATTGAACATTGCAGCCACCCTCAATTTTAAGGGCATTAACAATCGTTAATGATGCGTCACGTAGACGTTGATATTCTTTATCAGTTAAAGTTTGAGTTGGGGCAAAGACGATTGAATCACCAGTGTGAACACCAACCGGATCGAAGTTTTCCATACCAGTGACGATGATTGAACTGCCATGATGATCACGCATAACTTCAAATTCAATTTCTTTAAATCCGGCGATACTCTTTTCAACTAAACATTCGTTTGAAGGTGACATTGTTAAGCCACGGTTCAAGATGGTCTTCATTTCATCGTCATTGTGGGCAATTCCACCACCGGTTCCACCTAAAGTGTAGGCAGGACGAATGATAACCGGATAGTCAATTTGATGAGCGAAGTCCAAGCCATCTTGGAGATCGTAGACGGTCTTTGAATCAGGAATTGGTTGGTGTAATTCCTGCATCAAGTCCTTGAACTTTTCACGGTCTTCGGCTTCGTTGATGGTTTGGAGGCTGGTACCCAGCAATTCAACACCAAGTTCATCAAGGATGCCGTCTTTACTGAGTTCAACGGCGAGGTTCAAACCAGTTTGGCCACCCAAAGTTGGTAGGATTGCATCTGGATGTTCTTTCTTGATAATTTTCTTCAAGCTTGGAACGGTTAATGGTTCCAGATAGACTTTATCAGCAATTTCGTCATCTGTCATGATTGTGGCAGGGTTCGAGTTCACCAAGATAACCGAGTATCCTTCTTCACGAAGACTTAAGCACGCTTGGCTGCCGGCATAATCAAATTCTGCGGCTTGGCCAATGACAATTGGACCTG
The DNA here is from genome assembly GCF_007989105.1 of Lentilactobacillus kefiri. Lineage (GTDB taxonomy): Bacteria > Bacillota > Bacilli > Lactobacillales > Lactobacillaceae > Lentilactobacillus > Lentilactobacillus kefiri. The sequence continues at coordinate 5,628 of NZ_BJVK01000055.1, forward strand.
AGCCGATGATCAATACTTTTTTAATATCTTCTCTTTTTGGCATTAGTGAACCCCTCCGTTTACGTGCATCATATCGATAAATTTGTCAAACAGCTTATTCGCATCGTGTGGTCCCGGTGCTGCTTCAGGGTGATATTGAACGGAGAATACCGGGCGGCCTGGATAACGGAGGCCTTCACATGTTTTGTCATTGACTTCAAGAGCGGTGACTTCCAATGGTGTATCATCAACCGAGTCGACATCAACCGCATAGCCATGATTTTGGGAAGTGATGTAAATGTCACCGGTAATCACATTTTTAACTGGATGATTAATTCCACGATGACCAAATGTCATCTTGTAAGTTTTAGCACCGTTTGCCAAGGCAAGAAGCTGATGTCCCAAGCAAATCCCGAATAGTGGGAAGTTATCTTGGAGCTTTTGAATAACTGGCAGGAAGTCGGAATAATCCGTTGGATCGCCAGGTCCGTTGGATAATAGAATTCCGGTTGGATGTAGGTTGGCAATATCTTCAAATGTTGATTCGGGAGTAACAACTGTTACGTCAATTCCGGGACGCTGCAGTGACTTAACGATGTTGTCTTTAACACCAAAGTCAACAACCACAACGTGTTCAGCATTTTTGGCGTCGCCTGCGGACAATGTAGCTGATTTAATGATCGATGCCTGGCGATCTTCTTCTGTTTGTTTAGTGACTGGTTGATTAGTCAGGCTGGCTTTCATTGTGCCATAGCGGCGAATAATTTTGGTTAACTGTCGGGTGTCAATCCCGCTGATTGCTGGAACCTTTGATTGCTTTAAAAACGCATCGAGGCTGATAACGCTTTGATAGTGAAATACTTGATCAGTCATTTCTTTAACGATGACCGCTGCGGCTTGAACAGTGTCTGATTGGCTGGTTTCCAATGAGATACCATAGTTGCCGATTAATGGATAAGTGAAGCTGATGATTTGATCTTTGTACGACGGATCGGTCAACGTTTCCTGATAACCGGTCATGCTGGTGGTAAAGACAAGTTCACCGTCAATCTCGGCGCCCAAGTCTCCGCAAGCTTCACCAACGAAGACATCTCCGTTTTCCAGAGTTAGATATTTTTTCATGTCCGAACCTCCTCAAATTTTCCTACACAACGACGTGACATTTGCAGTTAACGCTTTTGATTAATTAAGATAGAAGTATTTTGGGGAAATGTCAAGCAAAAATATGCAGTATTTGCTGATATTCGGATAAATATGTACAAATAAAATACAATATGTATATTTATTAATTCATATTAAAATGCTGGAAATGCCGTCCTTATAGATAAGTTATTCGTTTCTTAAAAATATATTCGAACTTCTGGATAAATAATCATTTTAAAAAAATAATTTTGCAAATAGACTTGTTTTTTCTCTCAAAATAGAATATGATTCTAAGTAATCAAACAGAACCTTTAACATTAACCCCGTGAGGTTAAGAAGGTATGGCGAATCTTGAGGAATACTCAAGGCAAACTAAAAC
>NZ_BJVK01000056.1 GCF_007989105.1 Lentilactobacillus kefiri
CCAATATGTTCACACGCGTCTACCAGCTGATTGCCTAGATTATGGGGTCAATGGAACATCCATACGAAAAGTAGCGGTAGGAAGACGAATTAGTGAAGTATGAATTATGCTTACTGTTCGTCTTTTCGTTTGAGCTTTTTTAGTTTGAGCCGGTTTACTTCGCGATAAAAAGTGCCAGCCGAAATCTGATTGGTGGCCAAAATTTCTTTCACCGAATACTCGTTACTCCGGTACATCCGGATGGCAATCTTGAGTTTTTCCTGGGGAACTCGCGGCCGGCCAACCGTGACCCCGCGTCGACGACTAGCCGCAATCCCCTCCTTGACCCGATCGGCCAGCAAATTACGTTCTAATTCAGCAATCACACTCATCATTTGTAACATCGCCCGACCGGTGGGGGTGGCGGTGTCCATATTTTCTTTTAAGGAAACAAACTTTACTTGTTTTTGGTGCAGGAGTTGAATGAGATTTAAAATATCGAGGGTCTGTCGTCCCAACCGGGAAATACTTTCCACCACCACGACATCGTTGGCCCGAATGAGCTGGAGTAATTGATCAAGACCGGGCCGTTGGCGCTTGGTCCCTGTAAATTTTTCTTGGATAATTTTTTCGGCTCCATAAGCCTGCAGCTGATCGACCTGTCGATTTAAGTTTTGATCATCTTTGGAAACCCGTGCATAGCCAATAATCATTAAGAAACGCCTCCACTTTTAATTGATTTGCCAAAAAAAGCTATCTTTTGGCAATGGTTTATTATAAACTTTTTGAGAATGAGTTTTTAAAAACTCGTAAGCCCGTTAATTCAATACATAGAAATTATAACGGGTTCATTCCAAAAACTATAGTTTTTTTAAAACTTTGGAGGCTTATATGAATCAAGTTAACCAAATCCCAACCAATGTGAAAGGCCTAGGCAACTTTGCCGGCGCTCCCTCAACTGATCAATTGCGGTTATATTTTCAACTGACGGATTTTGACCGCGACTTAATTAAGGAAATGCGTTCGGCAGCTACCCAGTTGGGATTTGCCGTTCAGCTAGGGTCAGTCCGCTTTCTCGGCACCTTTCCAAATGATCTCCAACAAGTGCCCCAAGCCGTCATTGATTATCTAGCTTCACAGCTGTCACTCTCGGCACTGTCATTCACACAATATACACGACGCATGACGATTAGCCAACATCAGAATCTGATCCGGCAACGATATCATTATTGTAACTTCACGGATCCAACGATCAACCAATCCTTAACGGCATGGCTGCTAAAGCGGGCCAAGTACACAAATGAAACCAATCAATTACTGTCTGACATGTTACTGAAGAAGTGTTTAGATGAAAAAATCCTGTTGCCAGGAATCACGACTTTTGAACGGTTTGTCAGCCAAACCATTGAATTAGCCGCTGATCAAACTGACCAAGCGATTGCCGCAATCCCAACGGTAAGGGAAGTTCACCAACTAAGGAATCTATTAACGGCCGTCGAAACGCCCGTGTATGGGGCCACCATTCGCCTGGACGTCTTGCGAAAGCCGTTAATGGACGAAAGTCGAAAGGAAATTCAACGTGGTTTTCAGCGGCTACGACAATTTGGACAATTCCCAACGGAGACCTGGCAATTAGCTACGATTCCGGAAGGTAAACTCAAACAACTCGCCAAGTATGCCTTTAACGCCAAGGCCAGTTTGATTAAGCGGATGAATCCAACGCGCCAAACGGCTCTATTAGTCGCTTTTGTTTACGAGTATCGTAAGCGGGCCATGGATGAACAACTACTAGCGCTTTCCCGCTTTTATGAAACGCTGTTTAAACGTGCTAAGAATAAAGAAACTAAGGAACGGATGCGCACTTTAAAAGATTTAGATCAGGCGGCGCTCACTTTGGCGAAAATTGTGGGCTTAGTCTTGGACGATACCATTGACCAGCAAGCTCTACGACCAACAATCCTGCGACAATATGGGCCAGATAATATTCAGTCAGCCGTCACCCAAGTGAATCAACTGGTTCATAATGATGAAGAACCGATCGCCATTGAAGAATTGTTAACGGCTTACCGTAAATTCAGAAAGTTTATTCCTGATATTTTAGCGACCATTACCTTTGCCGGTACCCACTACGGTCAAGATAGTTTAACGGTTTGGCGGTTAATTGAGCAGCGCTTTCCCCGGCCAATTACCTATTCCATGTTTCAAAGCATCGAAGCTCAGCTCCCGAAAAAATGGCGATATTACATCAATCAGCACCCGAACCTTACCAACCAGTGCGTTTTAATTGCGGGCATCGAGCAATTAATGCATGGCCTCAAACGTCATGATATTTATGTGACCCAAAGTGAGCGCTACACCGATCCGATGGCCTGCCTGATTGATCAAACCACTTGGCAGTCGCAAAAAGCCATCTTAATTCAACAATTAAACTTACCAGAAACCGGTTCGGCGGCCGTTGAAATGCTTGAAACCGACTTAAATCTCTCGTATCAAGAGACGCTTAAGAATTGGCCGGATTCAGCAATGGCTCGGATTGAACAAGTCGGTGGTCACGATAAGATTGTGGTCGCCAAACTACGCAAAACGCGGGAACACAAAGATGAAGCCGCTTTTCGAAATCGCGTCCGGCGATTAATTCCCAAGATTGATTTATCTGATCTCCTGTTAGAAATGAATCAACAGTTACAATTAACCCACTGTTTTACCCATCTAAATGCCGGGGAGACCAAAATGAAGCATGTGGATATCAGTATCTTAGCCGTGCTACTGGCCGAAGCTTGTAATATTGGGCTTTCACCAGTAGCTAAGAAGACGGATCGCAATTTAAAACATGACCGGCTTTTGTACGTTGACCATCAATATCTACGATTAGATACGTTGTCAGCGGCTAACCACCGAATTATTAAGGCGCATCGGCAACTCAAAACGGCCCAAATTTGGGGCGACGGGCAAATGGCCTCGGCAGATGGAATTCGTTATGTCACCCCGCAGCGCTCACTTTATTCGCGCAGCAACCCGAAATATTTTGGCCGCGGTCGAGGAATTACTTTCTACAACTTTGTTTCTGATCAATACATTGGCTTTCATGGTATGGTCGTGGCCGGCACCTTACGTGATTCACTTTATTTGTTGGAAGGCTTTTTAAACCAAACCAGTGATTTAGAACCCCAACAAATCATGACGGATACGGCGGGGTATAGTGATTTAGTTTTTGGCTTGTTTGGCCTCTTAGGCTTTCAATTTAGTCCCCGAATTGCGAACAATCAGGGAACGAAACTCTGGCGTTGTGATCCTCAAGCTGATTATCAAATTCTCAATGGCGTTTCCCAAAATCGGATTAATCGACAATTAATTGCGGATAATTGGGACGATATTCTCCGAGTGGCCGGCTCATTAAAATCGGGGAAAGTCAACGCCACCGAATTAACACAAGCTTTACAGCGAGAAGGTCACCCCACTCAGCTGGGCAAAGCGATTACGGAGTATGGCAAAGTTTACAAGACGAAACATCAACTGCGGTATCTCTCCGATGAGGGCTACGCCCGCCAAATTTTAGAACAGCTCAATAAAGGAGAAGCCCGCCACGCGCTCTGCCGAAATATTTTCTATGGCCGGAAAGGCAAGCTGTATCAAACGTATTTTGACGGCATGGAGGAACAACTAAATGCCCTCAGTTTAGTGACCAATGCGATCATCTATTGGAACACCGTATATATGGAAGCAATTATTGCCAAAATGAAAACGGAGGGCTATCAATGCGATGATGAAATGATCGGCAAACTATCACCATTGATGTTTGAGCATATTAATTTTATCGGTCAGTATACTTTTCAATACGATGAAGCCCTCGCAGATGGCCAATTACGACCATTAGATACCCTTGAGGAAAATAGCTAATGTTCGGTTTTTAAAGCGTACCGCTATTTTTCGTATGAATGTTCCGAGACAATGATGGTTTAGTTCAGTGACAAAAAATCCAAAACGCTGTTAAATCAATGTTTTGGATTTTTTGTTGGGGTTCCTACCGCTACTTTTCGTATGGATGTTCCATTGACCCCATTTAACGCACTAAAGGCCCTCATTCCAGGTTTTGGAATGAGGGCCTTTAGTGCGTTAAATTCTGGGATCAAAACGCCTTTCGTCCCAATCTTATTTCTTCAATTGAGCCTTCACAAGTTCATCACCGTGACTAACGACCTCTTGCTGCGTGTAATCAGTCTGAACAACCTTGTCACCCTGTGTCAGCAAGACAACCACGGTATCTTTGTAGCCTGCCTGCTGAATCTTGTCACGGTTAAATTCCAGCAGTAAGTCACCCTTCTTGAAGGACTGGCCAGAATCAACATGGTTAATGAAGCCTTCGCCACGCATATTCACGGTACCAAGTCCCACATGAATCAAGACTTCCAAACCATCATTCGAGCGTAAACCAATGACGTGCTTGGTGGTAAACAGCATCAGCACTTGGCCATCAAACGGCGCGTATATCTTGCCTTCCGTCGGTTGAATACCGATTCCGTTACCTGGCAAGCCTTTATGGTCATGCTCGTCAACCACATCTGCCAAGTTAACGCACACACCACTAACTGGTGCGGCAACGGCAATTGTAGCAGCCTTGGCGCCAGGCATGGTAACTTCCGTTTGAGCTGTGGTGTTGTCTGCAGCTTGAGCTCCGGAAATTCCTTCAGTCGCTAATTTCTTCTGCAATTCATCAACAATCTCATCATGCTTCTTTTCAGAAATCTTTACCTTAAAGACGTAAATGAACAATGCAGCAACGAGCAGGAACAATGAAATCCAGAAAGCAACCAGTTTGAATAATGAAATGCCTCCGGGTGTCATTGAAGCAGCGGTTGCGGTACCGGTCATCCCGGCAGCAACGGCAACCCAACCAACAATGGCGTTTGAAATCGCACCGGACATCTTGTCCAGCATTGGACGGATGGCCAAGGTAACAGCTTCGTTACGGGTCCCATTTTTAAGTTGACCATATTCAATCGTATCAGTCAACGTCAGAATAACGGCCATGAAAATGAAGCCTTGTGGCACGTAATAAAGGATCATGGCGGTGATAACCATCGGTAAGTCATCAACTGACACAATCAGCAAAATGTAGGCTAAAATCATGCTGCACATGCTGACAGCGTAGATGGTCTTTCTGGTAACCCACTTATTGATGATGGGATACAACGGCGAGGTAAAGAAACCGGCAATTGTCGGGATAAGACCGGCAATCCAGAATAACCCAGGCTTATCCATGACGTACTTGAACATGTAGAACATCAGGCCGGCAGTGGAGGCGTTACCAAATCCATAAATTAGGTATGGAAATGCGGTCCACAGCATTTGATCGTTATGAGCCAAAGCCCAGAACATGTCTTTCAAACTTGTCTTTTGTTTAGTAACGGCACGCAAAGCATTATGTTTTTCATGCGTTCCCAAACCAACCACGAACGAGCAAATGATGCCGACAACGGCGATTAAAATGCCAAATGCCGTCCAGCCGGGTTGCCCTTCGTTGTGTGACCCGGTAAAGACAAACGTAACGTATGTGACAACAGGAACAATAATGATGGTCACAATGTTTTGACCAAATGCACTGAAGTTAGCAGCGGCAGTAAATAATGACCGTTCATGACTATCTTCAGTCAAAGCGGGCACCATGCCCCAATATGAAACATCTCTGAATGAATAAAAGATATCAAAGGTGATAAAGATCGGGATAAACATGATGGTGAACCAAGTTGCACTTATCCGCGATAAGCCAAAGATCCCGGAAAACAGTAATGCCAGTAATAGACTGGATATCGTCCCGGCACCAATCAGCCACGGCTTAAATTTTCCCCAGCGGGTATTGGTATTATCAACAATATTACCAATAATCGGGTCAATGAAAACTTCCACAAGCCGAATAATGAAAATCAATCCGGTAATCATTGCAATGAGCTTGTTGGCTTGTGCTTTTGGAACGCCGGTAAACATGGCCGAGGTAACATAGACCATAAAGTAGGTCCCGAAGGTCATATAAACCGCTGATCCACCTATATTCGCAAACCCAAAGTTGAAAATCGACCAGAATTTTTTCCGGCGATCTTTCTTTTGTACAGCATCCAATTTATAAAACGCCTCCCAGCGTGCCGATATCCGCCAAATAAATGCGGGTTTCGGTATGAAATATTTGAGAAATATTTGCTTACAAAGCAAGTATATAATGTAAGGGCTTTCACCAATGCCAACTTTTTACCCTAAAATACCCAAATTTAACCTAATTTAACCTAGTTATAGTAAAATAAACTAAAAGGGAGTGCTACTATGCGAATTGCATTTAATAAACCTGTGGAAACTATGCCGCTATATTGTGACAGTGTCGGCTATGACTGGAACCAGCCGCCAATTCACCGGCTAAATGGCTATTACGCCTACCATTGGCTGCAGACGCAAAGCGGCAGTGGCGTCATCACGATCGACCACCAAAGCATTTCATTGGAGCCACAACAAGGAATTCTCCTGCGCCCAAGAGTCGCTCATGAATGCCACCCAACTGGGGGAAGTCCCTGGAAAGTATCGTTTTTGACCTTCAACGGCACGCTTTGTCGTTCCCTGGCCGACTTTTTGAAACTTGGTGATTATCTGGTGATCAATCAAGTTTCGCCTGAACTAACAACTTTTATTCCGGAAGTCTTGAATGAATTTAACAACAGCCATCCGATTGCGCTGCTCGATCAATCCGTTCAAATCTATAAGTTTATCATGCTGCTCAAACAAAATAATTTACTAAACAATCACCGCTATCAGGATTCCGCCATCACAACTCCAATTCTCAAATACATTGCAAATCACTACGCCGAACCCATTTCCAATGAAAAGCTTGCCAAAGTTACCAGCTATTCGGTCACCTATCAAAACCGGGTATTTAAACGCTTATACACAATGACTCCGCTTGAGTATCTAACCGATTATCGAATGCGTAAGGCCAAGGAATTGCTGTTAACCAATCCAACTCTGGAAATTCGCGAGGTCGCCGCAAAAGTCGGCTTTCATAATCCATCACACTTCATTGATCAATTTAAAAAGTTTTATCGTACGACCCCCTCCCACTTTCGGAAATTCATTTAAGAAATCCGATTCAATCAAAA
>NZ_BJVK01000057.1 GCF_007989105.1 Lentilactobacillus kefiri
TAATTAACTAACTACATCTTTATTCTAGTCGGTCATTTTGCTTTTATCAATTAGGTACATTTTGAGACAAAAAAATGACCCAAATCTCATCATGAGGTTTGGGTCATTTAAATTAGAAACGTTATTTAGTTAAAAAGCCAAATTACTGTTTCTCTGCGCTGCTTGTCATGATACCATCCAAAAGTCCATAATCAACGGCTTCTTGAGCAGTGAGGTAATTATCACGCTCAGTATCCTTGTTGATCTTTTCAATTGGTTGGCCGGAATTCTCGGCTAAGAGATTATTGATCATCTTACGAGCTTTTAAAATTTCTTCGGCAGCAATTTCAATTTCGGTTTGTTGACCTTGAGCACCACCAGATGGTTGGTGAATCAAGACTTGGGCATGTGGCAATGCAAATCGCTTACCCTTTGCTCCAGAAGAAGCAAGAACGGAAGCCATTGATGCAGCCATTCCCATAACGATTGTCTGAACATCTGCTTTAACAAAGTTCATTGTATCGTAAATGGCCATGCCTGAGGTGATAACACCACCAGGTGAGTTAATGTAAAGGTAAATATCTTTTTCTGAGTCTTGAGCATCCAAGAAAAGTAATTGGGCAATGATCGCATTAGCCATGTCGTCTTCGATAGGGCCTGATAACATGATAATTCGGTCTTTTAGCAAACGTGAATAAATATCATACGCACGTTCACCGCCTGCGGATTGTTCAATGACGGTTGGCACTAAATTCATTCAAGATGCCTCCTTAATAGGTTTTATGAAAGATGGTATGAACCAAGTTCATGTAAATATAATAGTGTATTGGTCAAAAAAGGTCAAATATTTTGCTCAGTTAACTATTCATGTGCCATTTTTAGGGTGATAGTCATAAGTGCTTATTATAAGAAAGCGGATTCATTCGTGATACAATAGCGGTAACAAGCAAAGGATGAACCAGGAGGATAGCTATGAGGACTCATCACATTTCACTATTGACTAAAGATGCTCAGCAGAATATTGACTTTTATACTCGGGTTTTGGGCATGCGATTGGTCAAAAATACCGTTAATCAAGAAAACATTCGTATCCGCCACTTATTTTATGGAGATTATCTGGGAACGCCCGGATCAGTCGTCACCTTTTTCGTGGTGCCGTTACTTGGTCATCGAACGGATGGAAAACATTTCTTTAATAACATTAAGCTTTCGGTTCCAAATGGCAGTATTGATTTTTGGAAAGAACGGCTGAGTGAGCATTCTGTTGATACCGAAGATATTCAAAATGGCATTAAGTTTGCGGATCCTGATGGTGTCGAAGTGAAATTCCTGCAGACTTCCGAAATTTTGACTGATATGCGGGTAGTGCCTGATAACGGCATTCCGGCAGATAAGCAAATTACTCATCTGATGGGAACCGAACTTCACGTTCCGGATCCGGAAGCCACTGCCGCATTCTTCCATGATTGGTTGGGGATTCCTGTAACAAATAACGTGGTTCAATTGGAAGACCAACAATCGATTGAGCTGTTTGAAAGTGATCAGCAAGATGTCCGGACCCGGTTTGGGAGGGGAAGCATTGATCATTTTGCTCTTCAGGCACCAACCAAGGCGGATTTGTTCAAGTTCTGGGATATTGCCAAAGAACAGCATTTGAACATTGAGGAATATGCCGACCGTGGTTGGTTCAAGAGTTTGTATGTGCGTGATCCCGGTGATAACCGAGTTGAAATTGCGACAACTTCTCCAGGCTTCAGTTTGGAAGAACCCATTTTGACAATGGGGCAGGGGTTGTCACTGCCACCAAAATTTGAATCCCAGCGACAAGAGATTATGGATTTTTACGCTAAAGAAGGCGTTGATTTTACAGAAGGTGTCCGTGAACCGACTTCAGTTCCGGATTAAACCAATAAAAAGACTCGAGAAAATTGATTTCTCGAGTCTTTTTTATTGAAAGATTGTGAAGAATGACAGCCCATTATTTTCAACAAAATATTTGTGGAAAGTCATTACTAATTTCAGTAAAATGACGCTTATTAATTCCCAAAGTGGTATACAAAAATGCGCCCGGGGGGAATCGAACCCTCATTTCAAGAACCGGAATCTTACGTGCGATCCATTACACTACGGGCGCAACTTCCTATACCAATATACTAGAAAGTGAGAACATTTTCAAGCAGAAAGAAAATTTCATCGTGAAAACGTTTACTAAAATCAATTGCATTGCATTTCTCCGGTGGTCTGCTATACTCGATTTTGGGTAATATTGTATGGTTACTCGATGCGCACTTTGAACTATCGTTCACAAGGGTGCTGACTTTGTTTTCAATTCGTGGTACGATTAACACTGTACTACGTATTAATATTTTCTTATTTCCTAAAGGAGGAAAACTTAGTATGACTGTAAAAATTGGTATTAATGGTTTCGGCCGAATTGGTCGTTTGGCTTTCAAACGGATTCACGAATTGCATTCAAGCGAAATTGAAGTTGTTGCAATTAACGATTTGACTACTCCTTCAATGTTAGCTTATTTATTGAAGTATGATTCAACCCATGGACGTTTCCCTGGTGAAGTTTCAGCAACTGACAAGGGTATCGTCGTTGACGGTAAAGAAATTCCTGTATACTCAGAAAAAGATGCTGCTAACCTTCCTTGGGTAAAGAACGATGGTGTTGACTACGTACTTGAATGTACTGGTTTTTACACTTCAGAAGAAAAGGCTCAAGCACATATCAAGGCCGGTGCAAAACGTGTCTTAGTTTCAGCTCCTGCTGGTGCTGTTAAGACTGTTGTTCCTGGTGTTAACTTGGACATCCTTGATTCAAACGATGTCATTGTTTCTGCCGGTTCATGTACTACTAATTGCTTGGCACCAATGCTTTACTTCTTGAACAAAGACTTCGGTGTTAAAGTTGGTACTATGACTACTGTTCATGCATTCACTGCATCACAACAAATTCTTGATGGACCTAAGACCAAGAAGCGTCGTAACAACCGTACCGCTAGTGCTAACACTATTCCTCATTCATCAGGTGCTGCTAAAGCTATTGGCTTGGTTATCCCTGATCTTGACGGAAAAGTTATGGGTCATGCCCAACGTGTTGCCGTTGTTGATGGTTCATTAACTGAATTAGTTACTGTACTTGACAAGAAAGTTACAGCTGACGAAGTTAACGAAGCTATGAAGAAGCACACACTTAACAACGAAGCATTTGGTTACAATGCTGACGAAATCGTTTCATCAGATATCATTGATGATCCTCATGGTTCAGTATTTGACCCAACTCAAACTGAAGTTACTACTGCCGGTGACAACCAATTAGTTAAGACTGTTGCTTGGTACGATAACGAATGGGGCTTCACTTGCAACATGGTTCGTACCTTGTTGAAGTTCGCTTCACTTTAATAATTAATTCATGCAATCGGCGGAGGAGGGTGCCTTCTCCGTCTTTTGTTATCTCGGTATGTTCTACAAATCACAATCAAATGATTTTAGGAGGTTTCAAAATTGGCAAAATTAACAGTCTCTGATTTAAATCTTGAAGGTAAAAAAGTTTTGATGCGTGTCGACTTTAACGTTCCTATCAAGGATGGCGTTATTGGTGACGACAACCGTATCCAAGCCGCTTTACCAACTATTAAGTACGTATTGGATCACAAGGGTAAAGCAATCCTTTGCTCACATCTTGGCCGAATCAAGAAGGAAGACGACAAGAAGGGCCTTTCATTACGCCCAGTTGCAGAACGTCTTTCAAACTTGCTTAACAAGCCAGTAATCTTTGTTCCAGTTACTGAAGGTAAACAACTTGAAGATGCCATTAACAAGATGGATGACGGCAGTGTTCTCTTATTTGAAAACACTCGTTATGAAGATGTTGTTAACGGTGAATACGTCAAGCGTGAATCAGGTAACGATCCTAAATTAGGTGAATACTGGGCTTCACTTGCTGATGAATTCATCAACGATGCATTTGGTACTGCTCACCGTTCCCACGCTTCAAACGCCGGAATTGCTGAAGCAATGCACAAAGCTGGCAAGCCAGTTGCTGCCGGTTTCCTTATGGAAAAGGAAATCCAGTTCTTGGGTGAAGCTGTTAATAATCCAAAGCGTCCATTTGTTGCCATCCTTGGTGGTGCCAAAGTTTCTGACAAGATTGGTGTTATCGACAACTTAATCGACAAAGCCGATAAGATTATTATCGGTGGTGGAATGACTTACACATTCTACGCAGCTAAAGGCATCAAGATTGGTGACTCACTTATTGAAAAAGATAAGATTGATGTTGCCAAGCAAATCCTTGAAAAGGGTGGCGACAAGATCGTTCTCCCTGTTGATAACGTTGTTGCCAAAGCATTTAAGAACGATGCTGAACACAAAGTTGTTGAAGGAGACATTGATGACGGCTGGATGGCTTTGGATATTGGTCCTAAGTCAATTGAAGAGTTTGAGAACGTCCTTAAAGATGCCAAGACCGTTGTTTGGAACGGCCCAATGGGTGTCTTTGAAATGCCTAACTACGCTCAAGGAACCCTTCGAATTGGTAAATTCCTTGGTACATTAAGCGATGCAACAACCATTGTTGGTGGTGGTGATTCAACTGCCGCTGTTAAACAATTAGGCGTTGCTGACAAATTGACCCACATTTCTACCGGTGGTGGTGCTTCACTTCAATATCTTGAAGGTAAAACACTTCCTGGTATTGCAGCCATTGATAACAAGTAACATTGAAGGAGTCCGCTTTTTAGCGGGCTCCTTTTAAATTATTAAGAATTGGTATAGGAGAAAAATGTGGCTTTTGAAACCGGTTTTAGTTACAATGGCATTAAGTTAAAAAATGTAAAGGATGATTCGTATGAGAATTCCGTTCGTTGCGGGTAACTGGAAGATGAATTTATCAGTTGCAGAAGCCGTCAAATTTCTTCAAGATATTAAGGGCAAGCTTCCCGACCCTAAAATTACTGAGACTTGTATTGCAGCCTCGCCATTATTCCTGGAAAGTATGATCAAGGAAAATGGTGATTCACCTCTCATTATTTCAGCAGAAAATTGCTTTTATGAAGATGAGGGTGCCTATACAGGTGAGACAAGCCCCAAGGCACTTTCTGAAATGGGCGTGACCCACGTGATTATTGGTCATTCGGAACGGCGAAAATATTTCAACGAAACCGATGACATTATCAACAAAAAGGTTCACGCAGCATTTCGTAATCATCTCACGCCAATCATTTGTTGTGATGAAACGATGAGCAGACGTGAATCTGCTGATCGGATTTCATGGGTGGTTAGTCAAGTGACCAATGCCTTGAAGTCAGTGACACCAACTCAAGCAGAGAAAGTGATCGTTGCTTATGAGCCAAGCTGGGCAATTGGTAGCGGTAAGACTGCCAGCAGTGATGAAGCTGAAGAGGGCTGTTATTTGATTCGTCAGACCATCTCGGATTTGTATGGGGATGACGTGTCTGATCAGGTCCGGGTTTTGTATGGCGGCAGTGTTAACGACGATAATGCCGATGATATCCTTGCCCAAACAGATATCGACGGTGTATTAGCAGGTGGAGCCAGCTTGAAGCCGGATTCATTTTTGAAACTTGCAAACTTTTTGCAAAAATAGTTAAATTCGCCGATTTGTGTTGAAAGTTCGGCCGGAAACTAATAGAATTAAAGTTGAACCTTGTACAAAAGGTCACAACTTTCGCTAAGGAGAGAAAAAAACATGTCAATTATTTCTGATATTTATGCTCGTGAGGTTCTAGACTCTCGTGGTAACCCAACTGTTGAAGTTGAATTATATACTGAAGCAGGTGCAATGGGCCGTGGAATCGTACCTTCAGGTGCTTCAACTGGTGAACACGAAGCCGTTGAGCTCCGTGATGGTGACAAGGATCGTTACATGGGCAAAGGCGTTACAAAAGCCGTTGACAACGTTAATAACATCATCGCTAAAGAAATTGTTGGCTACGATGTTACCGACCAATTGGCTATTGATAAGGCCATGATTGAATTGGATGGTACTCCAAACAAGGGTAAGTTAGGTGCTAACACTATTTTAGGTGTTTCATTAGCTGCTGCCCGTGCTGCTGCTGACGAATTGGAAGTTCCATTGTATAACTACCTTGGTGGTTTCAATGCTCACTTACTTCCAACACCAATGCTTAACGTTATTAATGGTGGTAAGCATGCCAACAATAAGGTTGATTTCCAGGAATTCATGATCATGCCTGTTGGTGCTCCATCAATTAAAGAAGCTATCCGTTGGAGTTCTGAAACATTCCATAATTTGAAGAACTTGTTGAACGAACGCGGATACTCAACTGCTGTTGGTGATGAAGGTGGATTTGCACCTGATTTGAAGAACAACGAGGAACCATTTGAAATCCTTGTTGAAGCTATCCAACGTGCAGGTTACAAGCCAGGTAAAGACATTGCTATTGCCTTTGACTGTGCCGCATCAGAATTCTACAATACTGAAACTAAGAAGTACGACTTGAAGGGTGACGGAAAGTCATACACTGCTGATGAATTTGTTAGCTTGCTTGAAGGCATCGTTGACAAATACCCAGTTATTTCAATCGAGGATCCTCTTGATGAAAACGAATGGGCTGATTGGCAAATGGCTACTAAGCGCCTTGGCAAGAAAGTTCAAATCGTTGGTGATGACTTGTTCGTTACTAACACTGATTACCTTAAGAAAGGTATCAAGATGGGCGTTGCCAATGCTATCTTAATCAAGCTTAACCAAATCGGTACTTTGACTGAAACTGTTGAAGCCGTTGAAATGGCCAAAGAAGCAGGTTACACTGCTATCATTTCACACCGTTCTGGTGAAACTGAAGATACTACTATTGCTGACTTGGTTGTTGCTCTTAACGCTGGTCAAATTAAGACTGGTTCAATGAGCCGTGGCGAACGTATCGCTAAGTACAACCAATTGATGAGAATTGAAGACCAACTCGGTGACGTTGCCGATTACAAAGGAATTCACTCATTCTACAACTTGTCAGAACAAGCACGTCAAGACATTTTGAACAAGTAATTTTAAAAAAAGTCGCTTAGGCGGCTTTTTTTATA
>NZ_BJVK01000058.1 GCF_007989105.1 Lentilactobacillus kefiri
GCTACCTAAATCTGCTTAGTTGTTATTCAAACTATCAGCTAATTGCTGAGCAGCCAATAACATTAAGTCCTTAATTTGTTCTGGTGACTCAGGCTGATCTTGGCCTAACCAGACACGTAGAATATTGGTAAAACCACCTAGTTGAAAAGCCATCACATAATTCACTTGGGTAGGAGTGCCCTGAACATGCCAAGGAGCTGCAAACTGTTGATAACGGGGGATTGCTTTTTGCTGCCAAATTTCATTCATGTGATCAAATAAGCCTTGGCGGATCAATAATTGAATTAAATCTCGTTTTTGCCACCAAAAATTTAAAAAAATGTCAAAAGTAGTTTTTAACATCATTTCCCCTACCTGTGGTTTCTGCTGGAGCAATTGTTCAAAGTACTGGTCGAACAACTGATCACACAGGTAATTAATAACCGCTTCTTTATTTTTAAAAGAATGATAGAACGTTTTTCGCGATAATTCAGCGGTTTGGGCAATTTCAGTAATAGAAATATCCTGAAAGTTCTCTTTCGTCATTAAATTTATAAGAAACTGTTTAGTATCTTTTGAGAAATAACCTGATAAAAGCTAACGAAACCATCATGAGACTAGTGTTGAGCTTACGCTCACAGTTACGCCATAAACGATGATAATTTCCCAACCAACTAAATGAACGTTCAATGAGCCACCGTTGGGGGATAACCAAAAATTGGTGTAACTCATTTTTTTTAACGACGATTACCTTGGCTGAGGTTAAACTGCTAATCTCATTGGCAAAATTTTGGCCGGTATAACCACTATCAACCATCATGGTTCGAACCAATTTAAACTGCTCTAAATTAAGGGTGACGAGGGCAATCGCCCCGTCACAATCAGTGATGTTAGCCCGGGTAATATGGATAGCTTGCGGGAATCCATTGATGTCAACGGCTAAATGGCGCTTAATGCCGGAAATTTTCTTGCCACCATCGTAACCCTTATTTTCAGCGGTAGCGGTGTTCTTAATGCTTTGGGCATCTAAAATGACGAACGAAGTTCGGGCTGACCGCCCTTGCCTTAATCGTCGATCAGCGACAATTTTTTTAAAACCTGAGTTAATAAAGCTGGTTTATCAGGGGTGGGGGCTTTTGACCAACTCATCCAATAGTAGTAAACGGTGGACCACTTTGGATAATCAGCCGGCAAATCACGCCAAGTACAGCCATTTTTAAGGACATAGAGCATGGCACAGAAGATATCATAAGGATCAATGTGTTTTGGGTGAGTTCGTTTTCTTGAAGCTTCCAGATCCTGACGGATCAAATCGAATTGTTGCCGAGAAATATCGCTTTGGTAATGATGACTAAAATGTTGCATATGATCACCAACTTTTTTGACAGTAGTTTATCAAATTATTGGGTCAAAATCAAAGATACTAAACAGCTTCTAACACTGTTACCAAAGCCGTCTTGTATCGACTAGATAGGAACAAATTAAACACATTAGCTAATCAACCTAAATTCAATTCAACCGAGTTAAAAAGAGAGGCTTTAATAACTGGATTAAAATTAAATAACTCTATTTTGAGGAAAAAGCTAAGACAAAACTCACATATTATTAATCAAAACCAACGCATAAATCATACCAGTCTTCATTTAATGAGCAGTGACATTCAAGACCGGCATCTCTCTTATCAACTTCAATTAAGAGATCCTCAGAGATATCGTAGTTGTGAATTATATTTATCGATTAAAGGAATTAAATCAATTAATCATACGATTCGTGACCGGTTACGATCATTGACTAATTATTCTATTATAAGTGGCAAACCTGTCTCTAAATTGCAGAAAATTAATCGATTACGAACAGCAATTAAATATCCCGATTTGGGTGGATTTTCGATAGTTGCCAAGACCAATAATTACCGAACGTATAGTCATCAATTGCCAATGAATAACTTATCTGATTATCAAAAACAACATCAAATGCTTTTAAATCTGGGCTATTCGTCAAAATTACGCCGAGCTATCATTTTAAACTTTAGTGGGGTCAAGCAATTAAAGTTTAATCAAGTTAAAGTATTTGCTGTTCCGTTTAATAATCGCTATACAAAAAAATACAGACTTTAAAGAAAAGTGGTTTAAAAAGATTACGAGTGGCTAACAACAAAATTACTGGTATCACCCGCACAACAAATCGCACCAGAATCTTAACTACTTCAATTCCGTATTCTAATGGGTGGCAAATTCGGGTAGATGGTCATCTTGTTAAACGACTAAGAATAAACGTGGGCTTCATAGGAGCCCAGATTCCTGCCGGAAAACATGTTATTCAGTTAACTTATAAAACTCCTGGCTTAAAGTTACGACAATTATTAAGCCAGCTAGGCTTCTGGATTATGTTTTTATCAAGCCTAGTTACTATTTTTAATTAGTTGCGCTTCAGGGGAATCCATATGAACAAGAAACAGTCTTAACGGTGATCAAAGAGATTTATTAGCCTATCCTAATCAAAAGTGGTGCTTGACATCAGGACTTATCCTGAATTGAAAACTAATTATCAGCTAATTAACCTCAGTTAAGTTGATTTGTATAGGGGCGTTTGTGCCATTCAATATATCTTGAAAAGCAGATGAGGCTGGGACAATAGCCAAAAATCAATACGACAACGTTCCTACCTCAAAGTGAAACTCCCGTGAAATCAGTATTTTTGTAAACTGATTTCACGGGAGCTTTTTTAAAAGTAATGTTCTTTGGAGTTATGTCCCAGCCACATCTGCTATCATGATTGGTTATCTAAGCAACACTATGTGCCAACAGTTTAACCAGCCTACTTTAAATATGCCAATATTGAATATTCTTTTTCCAGCGTTGTCGCTTAATTCGCCCTAATTGGCGTCGAATCCGCCAATTGGTAATTTTCCGCCAAAGGAGACTGTGATAAGCCGTTTGATGATAAAATTGACGTTGCCAATAGGTAATGTCTTTGCTAATTTGTTGTTGACTCCACCAAACATAATTATGAGTCAAATATCCGGCAACTTGGACATACGGACGTTCGGTCCAGTAGGCTGCTCCCATCAATTGACCTCGTGTAATTGGCAGGCCTCTGGTTTTAAACCAAGCCATTTTATAAATCTTCTGAATCTTGCCAACTCCCATCGGTGGTTGTTGCTTATCAGTGTAGGGGGCCAAAGGAACGACAATCAATGCTTGTAAAATTTGCTGGGGGTGTGCCGTTTGGTTTAAGGCCAATTGTAAATCATTAGAAAAGCGATAGGTACGCTGTTTAGTTGTCAATTGGATCTTGGCACACCAGAGCTTAGTCATGTTAAACCACCTTCATTTAATTTCAGAGTATGCCACATGATGGGCAAAATTGGCAACTTTTGTCTTATCTGGATCTTTACGAGCTTCTTTATCAATTAGCTGCTTTAATTTGGTCTTCCGCTCGATACTTTTCGATCCGATAGAGGGTAACTGGGGCAATTCCCAACATCCGCGCGATCTGCCGTTTGGTTAATTCCTCTCCCCGTTCTCGTCGGGTTAGCAAACGACAGGCTTCTTTATAAATATAACGTTTCTGTCGATTCGGTGAATGTGGTCCATATTCACGGACTTTACCATGATATTTTCCTTGCCGTTTAGCAATTTCAATCCCTTGTCGCTGTCTTACTTTGATTGTCTCACGTTCTTCTTGGGCCATATACTTATAAAGCTCAATAATGATATTGGTAATCAAGTTACGTAAGTTAGGATCTTCAATACTATTAAAGCTCGGTAAATTTAAAATGTTTAAGGTGGCCCCCTTATGGCGAATAGCTTCCATAATTTCTGTTAAATCGGCTGAATTTCTACCTAACCGATCTAAACTTAGCACAATTACCTCATCATCGTCACGAAGATAATCCAGCATGGCTTGAAGTTGTGGGCGGGCAGCATTTTTTCCAGAAAGTTTCTCTTGGAAAAGTTTTGTTACTCCCGCTGCTTGTAGTTGTTCAATTTGCCGGGCTAGATTTTGCTCACGAGTACTAACACGTGCGTAACCAATTTTTGTCATTTTCAGAACGCCTCCGGATCACTTATATGTAACTAATAATAATCCAACTTTCAACCGAATACAATAGGGTAGGCCCTAGCTAAACAACTTGATATCAATATACGCAAAAAGCCCGCCCATAGGGTGATAAGCAGGCCAATTACGCATATTTTACCGAGATAAATTTTGTACACTCAGGTGTACAATGGCTATTATAAAAGGCTTAGTTAATCAATAAAACCTCTTCCGTTAAGAAGAGATTTTAGCCGTCAACTATATTTCGGTGAAATAACTTGATTGGAGTTATAACTTGAGTTTATACTGGTCAATTTAAAAAAGCAAAAGGTTAAGTTAGAAGGGTAAAACATGTTCTTTTCAATTTTTTTCGGGATGATTTTATTAGCAATGGGGATCATATTAGTAGCCCTGCTATTTTCTTTGAGAGCTTATATTTAAGGGTTGAAACCAGCCTATCCCACACTAAGCAACGACATTATTAACAAAATGGAGGTCTTTTTATGAATCAAGGGCATCGAATTGAAACCGTGATTAACGGCCATCATGTGAACAAAAATCATTATTTTAGTCTTAAAAGTTACCAATGGCGAGTTCGCCATCACAAAACCGTGGGGAAAAAGAATCTTGCGATTGGTCAATTAGCTTGGGTAGAGGTGACTGGTCAACCTAAACCGGTTTTAGTGATCATTACCGGGATTCACACGTTAACCGAGCCTGCCGATCGCCAGGTCGCACGGCAGTTAAAGACCGTCAAGACGATTACAACTAACTCAGTTAAAGATTTGGACGCCATCACTCAGAATAACTTTGAGCAATACTTGGCCACCCACCCCCAGGGAGACCCTTTTTATCAACCTCAGCAATAAAGCAATCGCTAAAATTATTAGCTAGTTGGAGCAAGGAAAGTCATTGCTGACTATATCATGTGATTCACAATGAAAAAGGCCTTTTTCTTATTGTGAATTATTTGCTTGTGAAGTACAATGTAAGCGGATAAAAAAGAGAAAACGGAGGCGCTTATTATGGCAGAAAAAGTAGCGTTGGTTACAGGTAGCGGTCAGGGAATCGGTGAAGCAATTGCAACACGGTTACACGAAGATGGCTTTAAGGTAGCAGTTGCGGATTTGAATATCGATAATGCAAATAAGGTAGCCGCTAAATTATCGCCGGATGGCAGTCAGGCCATTGGCGTTAAGGTAGATGTTTCAGATCGTGATTCTGTCTTTTCGGCTGTTAATGAAACTGTGGATAAATTGGGCGGCTTTGACGTGATTGTCAATAATGCAGGCCTTGGACCAACCACACCTTTGGATACGATTACCCCGGATCAATTCCGACTGATTTATGGGGTTAATGTTGGTGGCGTGCTCTGGGGGGCCCAGGCTGCTCACCAAGCCTTCAAGAAATTAGGCCATGGTGGTAAGATTATCAATGCTACTTCACAAGCCGGCGTGGTCGGCAATCCTAACCTGGCCCTTTATTCAGGAACCAAATTTGCAGTTCGGGGGATCACACAAGTACTTGCTCGTGATTTGGCTGAAGAAGGGATTACAGCCAATGCTTATGCACCAGGGATTGTTAAGACACCGATGATGTTTGATATTGCCCATCAAGTTGGCAAGAATGCCGGTAAAGACGATGAGTGGGGCATGCAACAATTCGCAAAAGATATTGCTTTGAAACGGTTATCAGAGCCCGAAGATGTGGCCGCTGCCGTCTCATTCCTGGCTGGTAAAGATTCTAATTATATTACCGGCCAGACAATCATTGTTGATGGCGGCATGCAGTTCCATTAATTAACTAAAGGTTGTTTAAATCATAATTTGTCATGGCGTTTATTAAGGACCCAGACCGATGATTATCGGCCTGGGTCCTTTTGTAATGCTGAGATTTAGCCCTAAAATGGTTTCTCCTCCATTTTAGCCAGTTAACATATAAAGGTACTTAAATTGGCTTAAACCCGCAGAAAAACCGCAAATTTAGCCAATAATAAGCCAAGAACGAGTTAGCCAGGGTTAAGATCCTAATTTTATGCCAATAGAGCCTGAAGCTGGTTTAACTCTAATAGATTGACCCGAATTACCCGAAATACCTGATTAATAACCAGAAAATAAGACCAGTCAGAATCCCAGTTGGAATCACAGCTAACAAATAATTCTTAATTTCATACCATGAGAACCGCCTTTTCGTGGTTTGTAACTGCTGCTCCACTTGATTAGCGACTTGGGCCAGCGTCTCTTGGATAGCCTGGTTCACTTGGTCGCTGAGTTGGCTGAGGCGCTGGTTGTTTTGGCCTTGCTCGGTTTGAATCCGTTTGAGTGCGGTTAGATTTTCCTGACTGATCAGGTTGGTCTGCTTTTGAAACGTTGCGTAGGCGCTTTGTAAGGTCTGTTTTAATTGGGGCTGTGAGTTGGCGTTGCTGCTGTCTAAGTTGTTTAAGGTCGTCTGAAATTGTTGATTGACCTGTTGAGCGGTTTGTTCGATTTGTCGCAGTTGTTGATCGAGAGACGTTTTGGCTGTGGCTTGCAGTTGAATCTGAGTGCCCTGGTAATTCCGGAGTTCGGCTATGGTCTGATTGAGCTGGGTCAATTGTTGGGTTAACGGTTCGTTCTGGTTGCTGGTTGGTTATTGTTTGGTTTTGTCGGCTTGCCAACTCATT
>NZ_BJVK01000059.1 GCF_007989105.1 Lentilactobacillus kefiri
CCAGAAAATAAAAAGTTCGAAAACCTTCCGAGAAAATTCACACTTTCTTCACAACTTGGGCCACATATTCAGATATGATTATGATGTAAATAAGAGATACCAACAGGACACGAATGAAGAACCAATATTGGAGGGTGTTTATGATGAAAAAAGTTGACCTGGCAAATGCCGGATTACTAATGCTGATTCCGTTGACGATGATTGGCTTTTCCGCCAGCATTCATGCTCATAACAGCGATATTTCGACAACAAAAGCTGCTGAAGTTAATAAAATTGGGGAAACCATCGATACTGAATATTCTGGAAATACGGAACTTAACCAAGGAAAAATGCGACCACTTTATTTCCAAGCATCACGGGTTTTCAGCGTTAAGTATCGAACGGTTAATTTTAAAACGGTTTTGGATGAAGATTATAAAGAAGAAAAGTTATATCGTTACGTTCCAGGTGCTAAGAAAAACAATCGGACCTATAGCTGGAAAAAGATTAAGGCCCATACCGGCAAGAAAGTGTATGTTGATAAAAAAGCCAAAGCATACTACCGCGATGATGATGGTGAACGGGAAAGTGAAGACTTTTACCGGATTCGCGTATCAGCAAAGAAGACCGCCAATCGTTACTGGATCAATGAAGATGCAATTGATGATTAAAATGAGGTTGATGGCAAATAAAATTTGCCGTCGGCCTCATTTTTTTATGAGATATGGTAAATTATAGGTATTAAATCAGTTCTTGGGAGGTGCGCTTTGAACATTCTGGTCACAGGTGGTGCCGGCTTTATTGGCGCCAATTTCATTCATTATTTACTTGAAAACTATCCGGAAGATCGAATCGTCAACTTTGATAAGCTGACCTATGCAGGAAATTTGGCCAATTTAGCCGATGTCGAGGGAAATTCTCAGTATTATTTCGTGAAGGGTGACATCGCCGACCAGTCGGCGGTCGATTCAGTCTTTTCAGCATGGCAAATTGAGGCAGTGGTGAATTTTGCGGCAGAGTCACACGTTGACCGATCAATTTTAAACCCGAATGTCTTTATTTGCAGTAATTATGTCGGCGTCAGTACCTTACTGAATGCCGTTAAGCGTTTTTGGGTTCATAAGTTTGTCCAAATTTCAACGGATGAAGTCTATGGCAGTACGCCGTCCGGCAATCTATTTACTGAAACGACGCCTTTAAATCCAAGTTCACCGTATTCGGCAACCAAGGCTGGAGCCGATTTGTTAGCGTTGTCGTATTTTAAAACTTATGGATTAAATGTTTCCATTACCCGATCCGCCAACAATTATGGTCCGCTGCAATTTCCTGAAAAATTAATTCCTTTAATGGTCACAAATGGTCTTTTGGGGAAGTCGCTGCCAGTCTATGGTGACGGCAAGAATGTCCGTGATTGGTTGAATGTTGCCGATAATTGCCGGGCGATCAACGCCGTCTTACGGCGGGGAAAAGCTGGTCAGATTTATAATATTGCCGCCCATAACTACGTTGAGAATATTCAAATTGTTAAAAAGATTGTTGAACGTTTAAAAGTCGATGATTCCAAGATTTCTTATGTAACTGATAGACCGGCAAATGATCAGCTTTATGCGATTGATGATTCAAAAATTCACCATGACCTGGGGTGGCAGCCGGAAATTGATTTTGATGAAGGAATTAACCAAACCATCGACTGGTACGTGAATCATGAGCAGTGGTGGCGGCCACTGCTGTCAGGTGTTAGAAACAGATAATGGGGTGAGATAATGACGATTGGTTTTATTGGAACGGGTGTCATGGGTACCGGAACGGTTTTGAATTTGCTGAAGGCCGGGTTTGACGTCACGGTCTACAACCGCACAAAAGCCCACGCCCAAAAGACAATTGAAGCTGGGGCTAAATGGCAGGCGTCACCGGCTGCGGTTACCAAAGTCAGTGACGTGGTTATTACAATTGTCGGCTTTCCAACTGATGTGAAGGAAGTTTATTTTGGTAAACACGGCATTTTTGAGACTGCCACAGCTGGCCAAACGTTAATCGATATGACGACCAGTTCTCCCAAATTGGCTGAACAGATTGCCAAAGAAGGCAAAGCGAAAAATATTGGCGTCTTGGATGCACCGGTTTCCGGCGGTGATGTTGGAGCGGCTAAAGGGACACTGACCATTATGGTTGGTGGTCAGCCGGATACATTTGAAAAAGTTAAGCCGGTGTTAGCGGCTATGGGAACGGCGATCACCCGCTTTGGGGATGCCGGCCAGGGCCAAAATGCCAAGATGGCGAATCAGATTATGGTTGCCGGAACGATGACCGGGATGATCGAATCGCTGACATATGCGAAAAAAGCCGGTCTTGATTTGAACCAAATGATTGAGACAATCAATGGCGGGGCAGCTGCCAACTGGAGCATGACGAACTACGGCCCAAGAATTTTGAAAGGTGATTTTAAGCCGGGATTTGCGGTCAAACACTTTCTAAAAGATTTACGAATCGCGTTGGGTTCTGCGGATGAAATGGGCGTTGATCTGCCTGCCACCAAAGTTGCCAAAGATTTATACGAAAAGATGACCGATCAACTTCATCTTGGAGATTTAGGGACTCAAGGACTGCTGAAGGTTTATGATCCAAAATAAAAGTGTAAAAAAATAAAGCTGTGGAAGAATCCACAACTTTATTTTTTCGCATTTTTGCGACGCTCATTAGCGGCAATGAAGTTACTGACAACTGATATCAGTAAAAAGATTGATGCCAGAATTAACAGGCCGATTTTAACGTCACTTGGGAAGCCTGATTTTTGAATGAAGAATGCAAGGGCGATTGAAATGATTAATGACACGTCCGCCACGATTAATTTTGGAGAAAATCCCATGTTGTTCACACCTTTCAAAAAGCATTATAACAAATAATGACTTCAATTTTGAAGAGACTTTGTCTGGTAGGCCAAAATTGATATAATGAAGGTATAAACAAAGGTAAGGTGGAAATAATGGCAGAACTGAGCGGCAATGACGCGTTTATCGATACGGACAAACTGATTTTTGGAATTGGTCAGGTACAGCAGATTACCGGGGTTTCTGGCAGACAGCTGCGCTACTGGGAAGAGCAGGGGTACATCCAATCACTCAATCAGAAAAAAGGTGCCGCTAGAGAATACTCGCTGCACACACTGTTCTTTATTTTTCACGTGACGCGTTTCTTGGACGATGGGTTCACGCTTCAATCTGCTGTTGATAAAGCCAAACAATTTGACCGCCAGCTGCCGGTTCTTCGACAGTTCTTACGTGAACAGCTCCATGGCGTCGATTTTCAGGATGATCGAAGCATCCTCGATTTCGGATACGTTGATTCGTCTCATACTCAACGCATTTACGGAATTGTTAAAAATGGCGAGACTTCATTTGAAATTAAAAATGTTGAATAGATGACAAGAGGTCGAAGCAAAAGTAAAATTTTGCTTCGACCTCTTTAATTTTGTGGGTTGGTTGAAATAATTGAATCTATTCTTGATTGTTTACCAAACTTATTTTGTTTCGTCATCGAACTTCTTGTACAATCCGATGATGGTCTTATCCTTTAATTCAACCGGCTTACCGTCTAAAGTGACTTCAACAATTTTGTAATAGTCTTCCAAATCTGGAATTTCCAGTCGTTGATTGGCCACAAACGCAGCAGCTGATGGATATTCGATGGATTCGGTTCCACCACCATTTTCATATTTGATTTTTAACATGGACGACACTTTCTTTCTATATAGAGTCAGAATCATTTATCTATACAACTTAATTTTAGTTTGATTTTGTTGAAATACAACTAACTGCCTTTGTGAAATTTGTGTGAAGAATGTTTGCCTTTTTTGAGACTTCAGATTTGTGACGGGAATTACTGCCATGATATATTAGTAGTGGGGAATGGTGATCCATTAAATAAATATGATTGAAGTGACGACGTTTAATTAGGGGGAATTAAATGTTAAGAGCTAAGCATCTTTTTGTTCTTGTGTTAACAACGTTGATCGTCATGATCGGATTTGGTGCGATGGGCAGTCAGTCTATTTCAGCTCAGACCGTTAAGTTTAACAGCGCTATGCACACCAGCAAAAATTTGACTTACAACGGAACCATCAAGTATTACGTCAAATCAGACGCCAAAAAATATTCATCTGACATTTCTTACGCGACCAAGAAGTGGAACAAAGCACTCGGTAAAAAAGTGTTTAAGCAGACAAAATCCATGAGCCATTCCCGATTAGTTTTTACCGGGACCAGCAAACTTGGTCGAAGTTATGCGGGGGTAGCAGAAATTAACAGTGGGGTTATTGCCCTGAATACATCTTGGATGAACCGGTATAATCAGCAAAAGCGTCGCGCCGTGGTTATCCACGAATTGGGTCACACACTCGGGACGAAAGATTTGTATGTTTATCCAAACGCACAACTGCGTGGGATGTTTAAAAAGCAAACAATTATGGGTGGTAACTATTCCACAACAATAAAAAGTTTTGATTCCAAGCTTGCAAAGTGGACGCTGAGACATACCAGAACCATGTCTCAAAATGAGTTTCACCATTACCGTGCCAATACTGGGCTTTATTATCAACAGATGCTTCACGGCCGGATTTAATTTTCAACGAGATGTCATTGACAACGGAATGTTCAACCACTATGATTAACTTATATTTTATGGATGTTGAGACAGTCAAGTAGTTGGCCATTACGTGAATCCAGAAACTCAGCGGCGATGTGAGCTGAGCGGATGGCCGATGAATTTACAGCTGTTGAGTCCTTACTTAAGCTTGACGGATCATCTCGTTACCGATGAATTGAGTGGTTGTTGGATTTATCCAGCAAGAACTTGGGTGGTAACGCGGAAAAACTTTCGTCCCTGGCAATTAATTTTGCCGGGGACGTTTTTATTTTAGGAGGAAATATTGCATGAACATTTTAGATGAGTTGAAGTGGCGTGGCGCAATCAATCAAGAAACTGATCATGATGGATTGAATGATTTGGTAAACAAAAAGTCTGTCGGAATCTATGTTGGAATTGATCCAACTGGTGACAGTATGCATATTGGTCATTTGATTCCATTTATGATTTTGAAACGATTCCAGTTGGCAGGACACCATCCGGTTATTGTTATCGGTGGTGGGACCGGCTCAATCGGTGACCCAAGTGGTAAGAAGTCTGAACGGGTTTTGCAGACAATGGATCAAGTTCGTCACAATCAGGATGCTTTGACTGCTCAAATGGAAAAGCTGTTTGGTCAAGACGGCAAATTTGAAATTGTGAATAACTACAATTGGCTTTCAAAATTATCCCTTTTGGATTTCTTGAGAGACTACGGAAAATTATTTAACGTTAATACGATGTTGAATAAGGAAATTGTTGCCAGCCGTTTGGAAGTCGGAATTTCATTTACCGAATTTACTTACCAAATTTTGCAGTCAATTGATTTCTTACATCTCTATCGTCACAACGATGTTCAGGTTCAATTGGGTGGTGCTGATCAGTGGGGCAATATTACCTCAGGAACTGATTTGATTCACCGAATTGAAGGTCAGGATGCCAAAGTATTTGGCTTGACTATTCCATTGCTGCTTAAGTCTGATGGTACCAAGTTCGGTAAGTCTGAAGGCGGTAATGTTTGGTTGGATCCTGAAAAAACATCTCCATACGAATTCTATCAATTTTGGATTAACCAGGATGATAATGACGTTATCAAATATTTGAAGTACTTCACTTTCTTGTCACAAGATGAGATTGCCGAATTGGCTAAAAAAGTGGAGACTCATCCGGAAAAGCGTGAAGCCCAACGGAAACTTGCTGAAGAAGTAACTGAATTTGTTCATGGTAAAGAGGCTGTTAAGCAGGCAGAACACATTACTGAAGCTTTGTTCTCAGGCAATGTTGCCGATTTGACGACCGCTGAAATTGAGCAGGGATTCAAGAACATGCCTTCTGTTGAAGTTTCTTCAGAACCATTGAACATTGTTCAGTGGCTGGTAGATGCTACCAAGATCGAGAAGTCTCGTCGACAAGCCAGAGAAGATATTACCAATGGAGCCATCAGAATTAATGGTGAAAAGATCCAGGATGTGGATTACGAAATTAATCCCGCCAATAAGTTTGACGGCAAGTTTATCATTGTTCGCCGGGGAAAGAAAAAGTACTTTTTAGCAAGAATTAAATAGAAGCAAAGACAGGTCGAATCCGATCTGTCTTTTTTTAGTTGACAATAGCGCAAAAAGTCGGTATATTATTTAGTGCGGCTTTCGTAAGAATGACTTCTACGACGAGCCACAAATTTAAAAAAATCATTGACACTGATTCAGCGTCATGATAATATTAAATAGTTGTCAAAAGT
>NZ_BJVK01000060.1 GCF_007989105.1 Lentilactobacillus kefiri
TATGTAAAAAAGATCCCTCAGAGAGGAACCTTTTGATAAATGAAATTATTTAATCAAGCCTAATTTAGCTTTCATCTGTAAAATCTTGTAAACTTTGTTATTTAATTGACTTTTAGTAATTTGCCCTTTAGCCAAAGCATGTTTCAATTGTGGAATGCCCTGTTTGTAATTACTACTTAATAAAACATCATTACCAGCTTTAAATGCGGCTACATCACGATAAACATGATGCGAATCAGCATAGTTGGAAACAGCTCCCATTTGTAAACTATCAGAAACAATTACACCATTATAATTATCAGCAATCAAACTAATATCCTTTTTAGATAATGAAGCCGGTTTTTTGGGATCAATCTTATTAA
The DNA here is from genome assembly GCF_007989105.1 of Lentilactobacillus kefiri. Lineage (GTDB taxonomy): Bacteria > Bacillota > Bacilli > Lactobacillales > Lactobacillaceae > Lentilactobacillus > Lentilactobacillus kefiri. The sequence goes on from NZ_BJVK01000060.1 coordinate 363, forward strand.
GGATAATGTGGGTAACCATAACTGAATCAACATTAGCAGCAATACCAGCCCGGAATGGTACAAAATCATCCTTTTCAAAAGTCCTGAGAGTCTTATTGGTTGAGGCTGAACCGGTATGAGTATCAGCAGCTGAACCATAGCCTGGGAAATGTTTCAAAGTAGCTCCGACACCTTGGCTTTGAATAGCAGTAACTGCAGCTTGAGCATATTTACCAGTAGCTTGATAGCCATGACCGAAAGTCCGATCATAAATAAAGCTGTTCTTGTTGCTGGTAACGTCTACATCAGGGGCAAAGTCCCAATTGATACCTAGACCTTTAAGCGTTTTAGCTTCCAGCTTATACCACTTGGTAATACCATTCATACCGCCAGCCTTATAAGCAGCTTGTGGGGATGGATAATAGCTTCGACCGGAAATAGCCGGATTAACGCTCAGCCGAGAAACTGTACCACCTTCCTGATCCGTAGAAATAGTCAACGGAATATTGGCACTATTCTGATAACTCTTTAGTTTATTCTTAAAACTGGTTTTAGTACCAGTAAAATTACTGCCGTAAAGAATAACCCCACCTAAGTGATAGGCCTTAATATCGTAATCAGCTTGAGCAGTGTTATTTGGTACCGAGGCAACAAACAATTGGCCTAATTTCTCATTAGTTGTCATTTTAGCCACCTTGGCCTTTAAAGCAGCATTTTTTGAGGCAGCTTGAGCATTGTTAGCCGGATTGGAAACTGTCGAAACTCCCATTAGTCCTAACGAAGCCAACATTACCGTTCCAGTCACCATACCTTTAGCAAATAAATGATTAATTTTTAACATTAAAAAAACTTCCTTTCTCATCATATGATATATCACTTTTGGTTTAATTAACTTATTGGATTGAAGTCAATATTTGCCAAGGATTGTTTTGAGCGTTCCTCGTTATGGTAAAGTTTAACAATGTTTATTTTAAAATCATTTGAGTATGCTTGCATTATATATGAATAAAAAAGTTATGTTAGAGTTTGTCAATATTTTATTAAAACAAGACGGGAATTTTTCACAAATACTCTTTAAAACATACTATACAACTATTTCAAAATTTCTTGGAAATTATGATAAAAATCAATATAAGAACATTTTAATATTAACTCCAAGTTTTATTAGATAACTTAGCCGCTAATTCATCAACATTTTTGAATAAACATTTTCCGGAATTATTAACTAGGCCATAGTCAGATAAGTCAAAATATTTAAATCCAAGTAAACCACCCTTAGATATTTTATTGAAATTAGTTTTAACAAATTTATCTACTAGATAATAGGCTTGCGGTGTATGTAGGTTCCAACCACGTTTTTGCTTTTCATTGCTTCTGATTGCTCCTATAATTCTACTTTTTTCATTTTCATTTAAACCAACTTTTGTTTCTGGTCTTAAGGGATCACGAACTTTAAGTATATTCAGTCCATTGTCATCATAACCAACAATAGCAATTTTTAATACTTTGCCAACAGCTTTGACTGATTTATCGGTATAAAGGCCTATATATGCTACATTTTTAAAATGAAGTTTATTATTATAATAAAGTTTAAATTGTAAATTTTCATTGAAACTAGCGCCTACGGGTGGAACACGCATAAGTGATTTTGGATTATTAATTAAATTATCTTCTACACAATAATTGTGAAAATCATTTATAAGATTATTAAGTTCATAATCTCTCTCATCTGAAAAACTAGATATAGTACGAATTAAAGATCTAAAAGTTATATGTTTAAATGAAATCTTATTTCCAAGATGTGATAAATTATTAAAATTATTCAAAATGTGTTGAAAATTACTTTTGAATTTTTCGTCCATATCATTTTCATCAATTGATAATAATAACTTATTGTCTTCATTGCTGAAATCATTTAAATGACCTTTAAGTTGTTCCAACCTAAATTCTCCATAAAGCTTAGTCTCAATAACTATTTTGTAGGAGGGTTGTAAAATTACCGCATCAGGAATTGAACGACCACCCTTTTTATTTTGACCATCTTGTAAAAACATACTTTCCTGCAAACCATTTTCAGTTGTTTCCTCTGAAAAAAGGTTATCAATAAATTGATAATAAATTTCTGGAGAGATTGATTTAACTCGCTGCAAAAAGAATACGGTGTTAGCCGTAACTACATTTTCCTTACTATGATACTTTTGAAAAATTTGAGTTACCATGTCTATCTCCTATGGTTATATTTAAAGGTACTTTTATTATCATACTCTATAAAAGTTTTTTAATCATTTTACGTTATCTTCGGAACACTTAACTGTAGCTAGTAAAATCAGTTGTTTTTGATAGATACGTTAGGGTAGACCCTATCGATTCTATATCAAACAACACTATTATGTATACGAACATCTGAAGTATACTGGTACACGTTTCATTATAAGAATTTGATGAATAGTTTACGGAATTGGTGTTGACACTTAATTAGGAAAGATAGGTTAAATAATTGAGGATCATGAAAAGATACAGAATAAGCTTTATGATTGATTTTTCGAAAGTAATGATATTAACTTAGTTGAAAACAATTGAATTTGTTAAATTCTTGAAGAAGACGATTACCAAGACATAGTCTAGGAAGTGAACTATTTGACAGCATTAAAAATAAAAAAGAGAATTTCATTAATTGGTTTTGGAATCTCAGTTGTTATTTTGTATATGCTTTTGTATTATTTGTATAACGTCTATTTAAATATAATTTATTTTGCTTTGGCTTTTGCCTTAGTACAGTTTACAAAAGTTAACCACCCCTTAAATAATCGAATTTATCGATTTATCAAAGAACATAAAAAGTAACAAAAATATAATGGCTTATTGTAAATAGCTTCATTACCTTTTTAGTAGCTGAGTAGATGTTAAAAGGACTGTTAGATTATTTGGCGAAAATTCGGAATAAAATCACAATCCAACAATAACCTTTTTTAAATCGGTAATGGAAACTATTTTTTGACAGGAAGTGTGTTACTGTCTATGGAAAGGCGGATATTTCGGTATGCAAATGTTAAAGTATAGTAAGGAAAGAATATGAATTAGTTATGTTAAAAAGATATAGCTACATAATGGCTTTATTGGTAGGACTTACTTTTATAGTTTGGTTACTATTTATTGGCAACACCGTGTTTACTTTACTGGAGCCGTTCAAACGTACATGGTTGCCCAAAAGATTCCAACAAATAGCATTAAAAATCAGAAAATAGTTTTTAATTGGGTCAATATGGGACAATGGGAGGAAGATGTTTCAATTCGCCACCAACATCATACCTATCAATATATTTATAATATGTCTTGGCAAGATAAAAAAGTTTCTTTAAGTATTTATGATCATCGACAAGGAATTAAAGATACTCTAGCTCCTTATCCACCTTTAGAGTATGACCGTTAACTTTTGCAGATCTTAATATACTATAAAATCAATTAATTTATAAGGAGGTAAATGAATATTGACATTAACTGACTGGAGTGGCTTTGCACTGCTCAGCTCATTAGTCTACTGGTGGTTTTTAATGTGGAATTCATTTAACCTCACTAGAAAAACGTTAGTATTATTAAATACGGTTGGGACGTTATTAATGACAGTTTTGACGTGGTCAATCACTTATGGCATGTTATTGATTCCAATTCTAATTGTGTATGCAATTTCAATCGTTATTCTGTTCAAACTACCATTGCCAGCAAAAAAGAATCGCGGTGGTCTTTGATAAATTAATAGATGCCAAGTATCGAGAACCTTTTGAATTGGTATCATGTTAATTCAAAGGGTTCCCCAAGTTTTTAATCTTAGCAAAGCAAGTTAGGTGTTTTAGCAGCGATCTTTTGAATCAACATGAGTTGGATATAGAAACGGGGCTTATATGATGAAAGAATTCGATAATTTCAATTATTACGAGGTTAACAATGTTTACGAAGCCTCATTCTTTCAGTTTCCAAAAGTATTGATGTACGGCGAACAATATCGATATTTAAGTAGTGGAGCCAAATTGGCCTATATGGTACTGAAAGACCGATTAGAGTATGCCTTACGCAATCACTGGGTTGATGAGGAAGGGCACGTCTACTTTATTTTTTCGAATCAGGAATTAGGAAATTTACTTAATTGCAAGAATCAGAAAGTCGTCAAAATAAAAAGAGAACTCGCAGCTGCTCATTTGCTGATACAAAAACAACCAGTTTTTAATCCCCGAACTAAAAAAGATGAACCCAACCGTTTATATCTATCTACGCTTGATGTGAAAGCAACTGACGTTTATTTACGGGGAAAATATGGGCAAAAAGCGTCGCAACCCCTAGGTACAAGCAGAAATGTGAAAATCACACATAATCTAGATAGAGAACCTAAATAAAAATAGATATCGTTTGTTATGGGAGGCAGTTTCTGATGAGTAAAAGAGCCTTGATCTATATTTTACGGTATTTACTAGCGATTGGGTTATTTGCTGTTTATTATGCAGTTTTTGAAAATCAAAGCCATGATTTAATTCAGACCGTTTTTGCTGTTGCAATCGGCGTTGGAATTGCCACTTTGCCCGTTAAATCTAAAGATCAAAATAAAAAGTAATTCCTCAATTGTCAAATCAAGTGCCACACTAATAGGATATCTAAAACAAATTGTTGCCAGGTAATATTGCTGGGATAATTTTTCATGGATCAAATTCACTTTTTTACACAGAAGTTTATCAATAATCATGGATATTGGACAATCTCTTACAGCATTTGATATTTTTTCTATGAATCGTAATTTCGTAGCCAATTATTTCCCGACCATTTTAATACTTTTCATTAAAAACCAATAACTTAATTTTGTACTTAGCTCTTTAGTTATTACATTTAAGTGTTAAAGTAGATACATCTTGAATGGATGTAACTTTTTTGTGAATGAGGAAACTTGTATGTATAAAAAGATGATCATAATGCTTGTTACTGTTGCACTTAATTTGACAATTCAAGGCTTTAATATTAATGCTTTAACGGCCTCTGCTGTACCTCTTGATCACTACCATATTGTCATTACTTATACTAAGCCTCATAAAAAATATATTGGACATAAGTATAGTAATTGGAATACTATTTATTCTGCAAAAAAGAAAACAAAATCGACTTTTTCTAAATCGGTAACGTGGGCTAACTCTTTAACAGGGAATGTTTCACTGTCTAAGGGAAAGTTGACTGCTTTGTTAGGGTTTAATGTAACTAGGTCAGATACCGTTACAATAAATGTTCCGTTTTCTTTTAATGGAAAATATCGACAAAAAGTTCAGTATCGTAAGAGGTATCGAAAATATAAGATTACGCGAATAGAATACCTAAAAATAGTCGGATCATCAACACAAAAGAAACATCTTAAGGCTTTTGCATATAAGTACGATGGTGTTGTGAGTCGTGTTGTTAGGGATAAGTAGGTGATAAAATTGGATTTTTTTAAACTATCTAGTTTGTTTGGTAGCTTTGCCTTATTAACAATATTTTTACTACAAATTATGAATGTTTTTTCTGAGATGCTATCAACATCGGATGTTTTGCAAGATGGAACTAAAATAACTAATCAAGTTAATTACTTTATGACCCCATTAGTTACAATTCCAGTTATTTTTTTAATATTGTTTTTTATTTTTTTTATACTTGGTATCTGTAAAATTAAGAAGTAATAGATTAGTGATTGATTGGATTTAAAATTATGTAATCTTTTTTTGGGGAGGGAGATTGATGAATATCAGAAAAATTATCTTGATCAAAAATGTAAGCTATAATACCGATTGCTCCTATACCAGCACGTAATATGCCAATT
>NZ_BJVK01000061.1 GCF_007989105.1 Lentilactobacillus kefiri
TCAAAGCTTAAACTCGTTGTCGTTCTTGTCGTTTTTTTAAAGCTAAGTATCAATTTATTAAATAGTCTATTTGCAAATTAAGGTTTACCGGTTAGTAAGCGCTATGCTAGACTATAGTTAATTTAACAATCAAATATTAAAAGATCAGGCTAATACTATAAAAGAGATCCCAATCCATTTGGGATTGAGATCTCCTTTATAGTATTAGCAAGTAGCTCATACCAGCTACTTAGATTCAGTCGATTTTTTCCGGGAAGTCAAAATCGACTGAAATATTGCTTTTAACTTTGTAGGATAATTATACCGCAGACCAGTCTATGAGGACAAGGCTCGGATAGTTAAAAAACAAAATTAAACTCAATGGACTAAGTAGCTAGTAGAAGCTGCCTAGTCCATTTTTATTTGTTGTTAGAAATTAAAAAAGTTGCCGATTAGGCAACCACACACGATCCATGCTGATGAATTACAAAGTTCTCACAACTAATGAACGCTTTGTAATTCATTTAAAGCATATCAGATTTGTATTTTAAGGCAAGTCAGATGTTTTAGCAACTCTCTTTTGAGCCAGCATGGGTCGAGTATAGAAAGGGAGTTTTTATAATGGAGCAAACAAATTTCAAGTTTTATCAAGCTGACAACGTTTATGGAGCCTTATTCTTTCAGTTTCCCAAAGTATTGATGTACGGCGAACAATATCGGTATTTAAGTAGTGAAGCCAAATTAGCCTATATGGTGCTGAAAGATCGGCTCGAGTATTCCTTACGCAATCACTGGGTTGATGAGGAAGACCACGTCTACTTTATTTTTACCAATCAAGAATTAATGGATCTATTCAATTGTTCAAAGGGAAAATTAGCCACCGTTAAGAAAGAACTCGAAAAAGCTGGCTTGCTTTATCAAAAAGCCATGCATTTTAATCCCAAAACAGGGAAAAATGAACCCAACCGACTTTACCTGGCCGAACTAGATATGCGATCAACGGACGTCTATTTACGCGGTGAATATGGCCAAAAAGAGCCGCAAACCCTTGCTACGAGCGAAAGTCTAAAAAATAGACCTTCGCGGGAGACCGTTGAAACCCTTGCTACGAGCGAAAGTCTAAAAAATAGACCTTCGCGAAAGTCCGTTGATGACACCCCGCAAACCCTTGCTACGAGCGAAAGTCTAAAAAATAGACACGATCTAGATAGAGAACCTAAAGAGAGAGATAAAGATAGATACAATATAGATACTCACCAGTTGGACTTTTCCACAGCTAATTACACACCAGCAGAAATTAACCAGCAAAACCACGATTTAGTTAGCCATGCCTATGACTTTTTAACCGATGCTGACACAGGTCAGCTCTTTTTAGAGCCGTCAGCTGTTCAACTTTTAAGCTTTTGGTGCCGAACACCACAACAAATGCGTCGGTTCATTGGCATTATCTTAAATGCTAAGTATGCCATTGAAAAAGCCCACAAAGACCTCGGCGTTTGGATTACTTTAGATGATCCCGAACTAAAACCTCTAATGACCAAGACGTTAAGACGCTACTTCAACGCCCTGAGAAGTAACGAGAAGCATATCAAGAACGTCGAGAACTACTTATACGGCACCATGCAAAATCTGTTTGGCATTTACTGGAACAAAAAAGCCAACGCTAAATATCAAGCTGAACATCCTGAAACAAGCAGCCAGCAAGTAGCCCCCTTTAATTAGCTCTAAAATCGTTTCTCAGCCGTTTTAACCGTGGGCTATATATTTATATTAAAATAGCGCTTGAATTGCCTATACGAACAAACAGCGGACAATTTTAGCCGGCTTAGCCAACTTGAATCAGCGGGCTAATCATTTTAAATGATCACTGCTAGACTAGTCTAGCTTAAAAATACGCTTAGCAGTCTCCAGGGGGAACTATGCTCTTTTTTAGCTACATGAATTAGCAAGAATAGACTTTTATATTGATTAAACTGAGTATGAGCAACTTGTTCTAGGAAGCGTGGCTTTATGAGCAAAAAAATTTGGATTGTTATTCTTCGTTATTTATTATCGATCGGTTTATTTGCTATTTATTATGCAGTGTTTGAAAATCAAAATCATGATTTGATTGAGACTGTTTTTGCTGTTGCTGTCGGTGTTGGGATTGCTACTTTTCCAGTTAAGAACGAGAATAAAGACAAGAAATAGTTTAGGAGATATATAAGCTTGATATGCTTATAAAAAGATACTTATCTGGCTATTTTTTTAGTGTATCTTATGTTGTTAATTATCTAGTTAAAATTAATAACGGCTCAGTGAGACCCATTATGGCTAAAGAGTGTGTTTAAAGCAGGCCTAGTAATGATACTAGAGAAAAGACACTAAAATTAGTGGTGGGTAATCAGCAGACCGAGTGGAACAAGGTCAATGCGCACTTATACTCCAAATAAATTGGAGTTACCTAACCCACACAAAAATACAAATATTTAATATATTTTTGTGATTCCACGACTGATTTAACTAAAGAAAACAATCCATCAAAATCTCTTTTTTTACCAATTAATTAGTAATACTATTAATTTTGAATAGAAAATTTAATTTTTAACCAGGAGGAATTTATGATAACTAAATTAAGAGATTCGCCCTTAACAATAGATGAATGGCCTAAGGATATTGATTATTTTATGGCCGTAGATGAATCTGGAACTTCAGAAATTAAAAGTGTGGAAAGAATGATAAAAAATTCTGATAATGATAATATCAATAAATGGTTTGTCCTGTCAGGAATAATTTTTAAAAAATCTTCAATGGAAATCATTCCAAATATAATAACTAAATTAAAAAAGAAGTACTGGAAAAATGGTGAATATTGTGGTGAAAGAGTAGTTTTTCATAGTAAAGAAATGCATCACAGACAAAATGCTTTTTCAAATAGTTGTATACCAGACTATAACTCTTTTAAAAAAGATTTATGTGAATCATTAGATCAAATTCCCTTTAGAATAATAACTATAGTAATAGATAAATATCAACATGTTTCAAAGAATTCAAACCCTTATAAAGTATATGAGTATGCCTTAGCTCTCTTACTAGAACGTTATTCATTTAACATAAGCCCTAATAAGAAGGGGGCAATGCTTTTTGAATCACGAAATGGTGGGGCTGACAAAGAACTTCTAGCAAAGGCTAATGACACATTTGAAAATGGGACTTATTATGTGAATGATTCCCATTTTGATCGTGTACATAATGGCATTTATTTTAACCCAAAGAGAACTTCCGATAATAAGAAATCCTATTTCATGTTAGAATTGGCTGATTTATTTGCTTACGCTACTTTACAACATTTTAGAAATAATGAAGATAGTGATATTTATTGTTGTATGAAAAAAAGATTAGTTGGTTATCCCTTTCCTGATGGAAAGGGGTTAAAATTAATTAATTAGATTGGAGAGCTGTATATGACACAAGAAAGTGAAAAAATAAAAAAAATGGAAATGTGGGAAAGAAGGCAAGAAAAGCTAGAAGAAAGATGCTTAACAGATGAAGAATATGTTTTACAACGTTATGCTTTTCGGGGATCTATTTATTTAGTAGAATTTGGAGAAAACATTGGAGTTGAAATTAGCAAAAAGCGTCCCGCATTAGTAGTATCAAAAAATCATTTTAATAAGTACTCAGGAAACGTTATTGTAGTCCCCTTAACCAAAAATCTAATAAAAGATGACAGTAAAAATCTTCCTAAATATCCACAGCATTATTTTATATATAAATCACGTTACCCTTTTCTAGATTTTGATTCATGTGCAGAGTGTGAACAGGTAAGGGCAATTTCAAAAATGAGAGTTCGAAAATTTCTAGGCAATTTAAGCCCTCATGATGTTTCTATCATCTCTAAAAAACTTAGTAAATTTATCTCTTGATTTAAAGATATTAAGCTGTTAGTATACAAGAAGAGTTAAGTATATGCTACTTTTGTAGCCAAATATGACAGTTCGTGTAGTACGAACGCCGTAATTTAATATTATGGTTTATGGGGAGTATTCCCTAATATATTTTATATAAAAAGGGCTTCTAACTTAGTTAGAAGCCCTTTTTATATATCTCTAAAGGACATTATGATAATGAATTCTGTTCTTGAATTTATGAATATCAAGCATTTTGAGAATGAATTGTAATCTCATAACCAATTATTCTTCGACCATTTTTAATACTTTTAACTAAGAACCAACATGATAGTTTATCACCGAGCTCTTTTGTTGCTACATCAATCACTCGTTGCTTAAAACGATTAGCGGGCCAACGTTTTTTATTTCCTAAGAACCAACCTTGCCAATCTTCCATTGAACCTTTAATAGTAACATTTAATTGATTACCCATTTTATTGGACTGCCATAGTTTCATCATTATCAAACTATATTTCGATTTAATATTAGCTAATTCACGTAATTTAAAAGAATAAAAATTCTTTCGTAGTTCATAAACATATGGCGCTGCAGACTGTCCAAAACGAAATTTAATTTTTCCGTCTTCATAAAAATCAATGCTATCAAATAATTGTGTCATTCGAATGCCTTGAGTACCGTCCTTACGTTGGATATGCAAATAAAGTGCGGTTCTTTCATTTAAAGCTTTAAAGGCCTCGCCAACTCGTTTGTAATTAGTTCCACTAACTGTCAATCCTAAGTGGTGGATAATATCAGATGCACTGGCAGTATATTCATCACTAGGATGACTATTTTGTGTTACAAAACTAAAGCAGTAATCTAAAACTTTATGCTGAAAAGAAGCTAAATTACCAAATGCTTTAGCAAGATCGTTCCCCTGTACAACTAAATAATCTTGTCTGGACAATAGATTATCCATAGCTTTATTAGCCTTAGAATTAATTTGATTTTTAGGAAGATTAATTGTCATATTTACCTCCATACATTTCATTTATAAAATAATACCACATTTTTCAATTAACGGGAAAATGTGGTACATTATTCGCATTTTTGCGTTATTTAACACCTTTTTTCATAAATAACTCTAAGTGAGTTTTTTTACAATTTTTGGTACAAGTCTCGCACTTTTTTGGTACAAGTGCTTCAAAGGATAAAAAGAACTATATCCTTACTAACACAAGGGGTTAGAGAGATTATCGCTGCTTTCTTTAAATACTTTCTACCATTAGTAGAAAGTATTTATAAATAATATTAATGTATGTTAATAAAGTACCTGATGCGCGCGCGAAGCTTTTTTGCTTCGTGAATACTTAAAATTTAAATGGGAAAAAGTAAGCAACTAATAACTACATTTAAAATTTCGACAATTTTAAAATACCAGTTTATAGCTCAAGCCTATTTTGATTAATATACTATCTAAAATTTTAAGCCTTTATATGCTTTATAAAGGCTCGTAATGCTTTATAAAGGTAATTTAATATAATTATACCGGAAGATATTTTTAGCACCTCTAAACGGCTACTAGAGGCATTTAGAGGAGAATTATAGTATTTAAAGTCATAAAGAGATTATCTAGTGATTGATAGCCAGTCTATATAAATCAATCAGACGTGACAATTATTCAGGGCATAACCTTTAAGAAAACGAATATATTCATTCTTTATAAAAACAAACTGAAAGATACAAAATTAAAGAAAAGAGAATAAATGCGCACTTACACATAGAATTTATTCTATGTTGTGCTAGACCCATTAAAAACCTGTATCAGAAGTCGCCGTTGGCGACAACAAAATCAAACTAATTTACCCAAAATCAATTTGGTTCAACATGTTTTCTGTACTTGCTTGATCCAAGCCTAAATAAGCTAAAGTCATGGCTTCACTTGAATGATTTAATAAGTGCAT
>NZ_BJVK01000062.1 GCF_007989105.1 Lentilactobacillus kefiri
AGAATTATAAAAAGACGACTTTCTATTCAAAAAAGCGGGTTACCGTTAAGACTTCCAAGAACAAGAAAGCCTATTACATGTATGTTGCCAATAAGAGCAATAAGATTAAAGGCTATGTTTATTCGAAGTATCTGAAGCCATATCAACCAGGTAAAACAACCGTTGTCAAAACGCCATCCACATCTGGATCCGGCAGTAGCACCAACACGCCAACCAAGCCGACGGAGCCAACGGTCATTTCAAAGAGTGATCTTGAATCGTTGATTGCTGCTTCACCGGATTTGGATCCAACAGGTCAGTTGTTGAGTTTAACGTCTGAGGATTACCAAACCTATGCTTCAGTATTCGACAAGAATTTTAACGTTGGCGATTATGCCCACAAGGGTGTCTTCAACAATGACCAAGCTTCAATCTATGTTGAATCCCAGCAATTGGTTCCATACGTTCAAAAAGCAATTGATAAGTGGAACAGTGCGCTAGGCACCACAGCATTTACGTTAGGTACCCGAGAAAATCATAGTATGGTCCTTGGCTTCGGCGATGGTCAAATTGCCGGTTGGGATGGTGTCTTTTATGGTAGCGGGATCGCCGTTGATTACACGTCATTCCACGATCACACATATCCATACGGTCGCCTTCCAGTCTCAAATGAGCCGATTACGATCACTTTGACAAGTGATGACGATTCAACCGGTGTCGGTGATGGTGTCGCTGCCCACGCGGCAAGTGGTTATCATTATGATGCCGACGTTCATTATGTCACCACCACAATTACCGGAGTTCCGGCTGACTTGCTGGAGACCTATTGGGTTGGCGTGATCACCCATGAACTTGGGCACTCCCTTGGACTGGATCACACACCATACTTCCAAGACATTATGGCTGCCCAGTCAGGCACTGAAAATGGCCAGAGTCAGGAAAATATGAAGTATGATTGGACGGATTATAAGGATGCCAACGGTACGCAAGGCGGCACAATGACTGCCAAGCTTACCCAACGTGATATTGACCGGGCCAAGCTCACAAAGCTGCTTGGTTACTGGTAAATCCAGAAGAGAGTGGGATGACCACTCGCTGCACGTTTTTATATAATATGAAATCATAAAAAATAGAGGCAGGAACAAAACGGTTAGTTTTGGTCCCGCCTTCTTTTTAGATTCAATTCCGGTTTCCAAACAGAATAATTCCCACAAAAAAACCGCCAACCATACTTAAATGGTTGGCAGCTCAAAATTGACTATTGAATGATTAGTTCTTGCTGAACAATCCTGTCAGATGTTCCATGAATGCTTTAAGGTAAGCATCAACATCGGCATTAACAGCAACTTTAACGTTGGTATTTGGATCGTCCAAGCGAGCTGGATCACCGGTTGTTCGGCCGTAATACTTTTCATCGGTTGTCACGTACATATTCAAGCCGATTGTTTGAACGAATCCAGGATTGATGGCAACCCCGACGGCAAATGGATCGTGAAGGGCACAGCCATGAAGATCAGGACTGGTGACTTCGTATGCTTTGATGTAGTAATCAACGATGTCGGCAAATGCTTCACCGGACTTGGTGTGCAGGTCACGCCATTGTTGGGTTTCTTTATAGGTTAACAAGGTTCTCAAGGTAACGTCCAAGCCGACTTGAGTAAGTGGGGCTTTTCTGAAGACGTGGTCAGCAGCGGTTGCATCTTGTTGGATGTTGGCTTCGGCAACGTTGGTAACGTTACCTGGAACGGTTACGGCACCACCCATGATGGTAATGTTGCCGATTTCTTTGGTAATTTCAGGTGCTTTCTTGATGGCGGCATCCAAGTTGGTTAATGGGCCGGTTGGAACCAAGATTAAGTTCTTGCCGTATTTCTTAACAGCATCGATGAAGAAGTCGATTGCGTCACCTTTTTCAGGTTGACGTTTTGGATCTGGCAATTGAACATCACCAATTCCGTTTTCACCATGAATTTGTGCACTAACCGGCATTCTGTCGAAATGATCTGATTCTGATGAATGTGACAATCCTTGATATACAGGAACGTCTGTTGCACCCAAGAGTTCAAGAATCTTCAACGAATTTTGAACACCATCTTCAACGTATACATTACCGTATGAACCGATAATACCAATTAAATCAACATCGGGGTCGGCAACCGCATAGGCAATCGCCATTGCATCGTCGATACCGGTGTCCAGGTCAAGAATCATTTTTTTCTGAGCCATTAAGAACTACCTCCGTTTGTGTATTATCAAGGATGAAAACCCTTTACCCAATGATACCCGAATTTTTCAAGAAACTCAATTCTGCTTCCAACTTGAAACCGATTAATATGTAAGTTACGCTTAATGGTATCAACCATAGGAGTGAATTATGAAAAATCGTATTAAAAATATAGGGACGAAATTGTTCTCGCTGGTGTGGACCGGTGTCCGTCGAAATTATGATAATTTGGATGACAACATTGCCAAACACTTAGGAGAGACAGATCCGGACAGCCCCGTTGAAATCCATTTGTCACGGATATTTTCACAGGTTTTTAAACGGCATACCAGTGAGGAAGCCGACCGCTTGTTTATTGTGGGAACCAGGAAAACAACGCCCAGCTTGCGGAAGGTTTCCAGCCGGCCGGTAACCCCGTGGTTCTTCACCAGGGTGTTCCTGTTGCTGGCGATCAGTTTCGTGATGCTGATGTCGTTATTGTTCATCTTTAAAAGCAACAAAGTTATCCCAGGAATTATCTTTATTGGGTCTTTGGCCGTGCCATTTTCATTACTAATGATGTTTTTTGAAATCAATGTCTACCAAAATATTTCGGTCAGGCAGGCCATGATTATATTCTTGGTCGGCGGTATTCTGTCACTGATTGTAACGATGACTTTCTATATGATTCTGCCAATTCGAACCGAGATCAGTATCGAATCGGCGTTCATCGTTGGGCTGGTTGAAGAACTTGCCAAATGCGTGGTCATTATCCTATTTATCAATGCCTACAAAGCGAATTACATATTCAACGGGGTTTTGATCGGAGCCGCGATTGGTGCCGGATTCTCCGTCTTTGAAAGTTCCGGTTATGTCAGTGAATATGGACTGGTCACAATCTTTACCCGGAGTTTCCAGGCCATCGGAACCCATACGATTTGGGCGGCCATTATTGGAGGTGCAGTCATTTTGGGCAAGCAGCGGAAAAAGCATTTTACCATGAAAGATTTCTTTACCAAACCAAAATTTTTCGTCTTTTTCCTGATTGCGATTTGTCTGCATACATTTTGGGATTGGGATATTCCCAACACCGGAATTGGCGTATCATTAGTGCAGGAATTTATTGATATTGTGATTGGCTGGTTTCTGATTTTCATTATGATTGACGCAGGGCTTAGGGAAGTTAAAACCCTGCAAGGCCAGCAAATCCTTATTCATCGAAGCAAACAAAAAAAGTTGGTTAATAAACGTTAGGAGGATAATAATGGCAGAAGCTGATTCATTTTATGACATGACAATTATCGGAGGCGGCCCGGCAGGGATGTTTGCCGGCTTTTACGCCGGTCTTCGAAACGCCAAAACTCAAATTATTGAAAGTTTATCTGAAATGGGTGGTCAAGTCACTGCACTATACCCTGAAAAGACAATATTAGACGTTGGCGGCTATCCTAACATCAAAGCCAGAACATTAGTCACCGAACTTGAAAAACAGCTCAGCGAGTCCGATACGGCCGTTAAATTAAATCAGACGGTTACTGATGTTGAGCAGATCGATGGTGGCTACCAAATCACTACCAATAAGGAAGTTACCCAAACCAAAGCAATCATCATTGCGACTGGTGTCGGAGCCTTTAATCCTCGGAAATTGGCCGTGGACAACAGTGAAGACTTTGAGGGCAAAAGCTTATTTTACAGTGTCAAGCATCTGGATCAATTCCGTGATCAAACGGTACTGGTTGCCGGTGGTGGAGATTCCGCCATTGACGAGGCTCTGTTGCTGCATGGGGTTGCCAAGAAAGTTTACCTGCTGCACAGAAGAGATAAGTTCCGTGCGTTGGAGCACAACGTGGAACGACTGATTCAATCGTCAATTGAACCGGTTACGCCTTATTTGATCAAAGGCTTAGCTCAGTTGGATAACGGCCAGGTTGAAGTTGAGGCAAAGAAGATGAAGACCGAAGAAATCAAGAAGATTGCGGTAGACAAGATTGTTGTCAACTACGGCTTCATCGCCCAGGATGATGCTTTGAACAAATGGCAGGCCCATCCGGACGTTAATCGGGGAACGATTCAAGTTCAACCAAGTGGTAAGACGAACTTGCAGAATGTCTTTGCCATCGGGGATGTTTCCAAATATGACGGCAAGCAGCCGCTAATTGCGACAGCTTTTGGGGAAGCCCCAATTGCCGTTAATGCGATTATGAAGAGCTTGTATCCGGATCGCAGAGGTCCGATTCATAGTACGTCACTTAAAGGATAATGTGATGTGCTAGGTATTTGTTGGTTTTGGATGGAGACGATTTTTATGAAAATAGTCTTATTAGATGGTTACGAACTTAACCGGGATTTAAATTGGAAATTATTGCGGGAACTGGGAGATTGTTCCTTTTATAATCGAACATCAGAAGATAATAATGAGATTCTGGAACGAATTAGTGATGCTGAAATTGTGATTACACACAAAACGCCACTCAACGAATATGTCATCGGCAAAGCACATAACCTGAAGTACATTGGAATTATGGGAACAGGTTACGATGTCGTCGATATTAACAGTGCTCATAAAAATAATATTATTGTCACCAACGTTCCGACATATGCAAGTGATGCCGTCGCACAATTTACAATTTCATTATTACTCGAAGTAGTTGGGCAAGTCGGTCTTCACAATCAACTGGTTCACAATGGTAATTGGCTGAAATCCCCGGATTTCACTTTTTGGAATAAACCATTGTTTGAACTAAGTGGCAAAACATTAGGCTTGATTGGATTTGGACATATTGCTCAAAAGGTGGCCAAATTAGGGCATGCATTTAATATGAATGTCATTTTTTACAATCACCATTCAAAAGTTGTCCCTGAAAAGTGGATAAAACAAGTTTCTTTAGATGAATTGTTACAACAATCTGATGTGATTAGCTTACACGTTCCCCAGACACCAACAACAATCGATCTCATTAACAAAACAACTATTTCGAAGATGAAACCTACTGTTATTTTGTTAAACACTGCGAGAGGCTCACTAATTAACGAATCGGATGTTGCAGAAGCGTTAAATCGTGGGCGAATTTATGCCTTTGCAACCGATGTTGTTCAACACGAACCGATTAGACCAGAGAATCCCTTATTGAAAGCAAAAAACTGTTATATTACTCCGCATATTGCCTGGGCGCCATTTGAAACGCGTGAGCGATTGTTGGGTATTACAGTTAATAATTTAAAATCTTATTTAGCAGGCAATTTGGTAAATGTCGTTGATTAGAACGGTAGAAAGCATGCCAACTATTATTTCAAGTCTGAAATAATAGTTGGCATGCTTTCGTTTACTCTA
>NZ_BJVK01000063.1 GCF_007989105.1 Lentilactobacillus kefiri
GCCGGACAATTTTAAAAATTTAATCTGGAATTTCAACGATATATTTCCCATAACTCGGAACATCCACGATTTGGATGTTGGTATTAAAAATTGACGCCAGTAAGTCACGGTTATAGCATTTTTCCGGCTGCCCCGTTTCTATCAATCGACCGGCTTTTACCAGCCATAGTTCATCACTGATTTTGAAGGCTTGATTGATATCGTGGAGCACCATAATGATTGTAATGTGCTTTTGCTGGTTTAACTGTTTTAAAATCGTCATGAGCTTGGCTTGATAATGCATGTCCAAGTATGTTGTTGGTTCATCCAATAATAAATACTCGGGGTCCTGGGCCAATGCCGACGCCAGCCAGACCCGCTGTCGCTGACCACCCGATAACGAGGACAATGAGCGAGAAGCAAGTTGACTCAAATGGGTTGCTTGAATATATTCAGCCACCTCATCGTCAGAAATGTTGGCCAACAAATGATGATGGGAAAGCCGCCCCATTTTGACGACGTCCATCACTTGCATATCGTCAAATACATTATTTTGCTGGCTGACAACCGCAATCTTGGTTGCCAAAGCTTTCCGGGGAATTGTGGAAATTGACCGATTGTTTAAGTCAATCTCTCCGGCTGAGGGTTTCAAGATACCGGCCATCAGTTTCAACAAGGTTGATTTGCCGGCACCATTTGGACCAATGATTGATAAGATGCGTCCAGTTGGAATTGTGGCAGTCACTTTATTGAGCAGCATTGGTTGGTGTGGATAATGATAACTAACTTGATTTAATTCCATTAAAATTCTTCCTTTGCAGCATGATAATCAGGAATGGTCCCCCAATGACCGTCATGATGACGGCAGCTGACAGCTCACTTGGCAAAACCACAATTCTTCCAAAGGTGTCGACCACCAGCAGCAACCAGGCCCCTACCAGCATGGATAAGGGAATGATTGTCTGATAATCACGGCCAACCAGGTATCTAACAATGTTGGGAACGACAATCCCCATAAAAGGAATTGTTCCCACTACTGATGAGACACTTGAGGACAGGTAAACGACAACCAGCAGTAATGACAGTCGCATAACAGATGCTGAAACACCCTTCGTTTGGAGTTGCTCTGTCGACAGCTTCAAGTAATTTGCCCAAGGTGAAATCACAACGGCAGCTGCCATTCCGCTGACGCCCAAAAACAACAATCCTTCTGTTTGAGACCAGGTTATCCCGTTAAATGATCCAGTCAACGAAGCACCAAAACCATTTGAAAAAAGCTGTTCGAATCCGGTGAATGTCAACATCATGGCAACCCCAATAATGATCAACCGATACGGACTTCTTAACGCCGGACCTCTCGTCAGCAGGAACAAAGCAACTAAGCCACCAATGATTGCAAACAGCAGTTTACCAGCGAAAAAAGTTGGTAATATCATGGCACCGATCAGGATGAAAAAATCCGAAGCACTGGTGATACCCAAAATACTTGGATCCGCCAAAACATTTCTAAAGGCAGCTTGACTGGCGGCACCAGCAATTGCGAGCATCCCACCACAAAGCATGACCGCAAGAATGCGCGGCAACCTGATATTTGCAATAATCGACAGCTGATTGGGATTGGAGCCATTTAACGCAAGAATCATCTGGTGCGGAGAAATAAAGCTTGCCCCCACCATCATTGAAATGAAAATGGTGATGACAAGCATCACCAATATCACTGGATACCATATTTTTTCGGCACGACTCATTTGGAACCAGCCTCCTTTTGAGGATATAGCCAGTTCGAAACAATCTGGAGTGCCTTTGAAGCTTTCATGTTCGCGGTCGCATCAAAATTTGGCTCCGTTAAATCATAAACCCGGTGGTTCTTAACAGCAGGAAGCGTCTTCCACATTGGATCATGTTTAAAAGCAGCGTTGAATTGTGGAATGACAATGTTTGGAAGCGCATGAGCCAATCTCAAAATGACTTGAGGTTGGGCTTTTTTAATAGCTTCGTCATTTGGTGAAATGAATTCCTGAGTTTTTGAAGAAAAGACATTTTCACCGCCGGCAATCTGAACCAGATTCCCCACATAGGACTGATTGGTGGCAATCATGTATGATGCGCCTGGTAAGCCCATCAGGATTAAGACGCGTGGCTTTTGAGCATGCTTGTGGGCAACATTTTTAACCTGAGTTTCGGAATGGTTGATCTCATCAACCGCATTCTTGGCTTCGCTTGTCCGATCATACTGTTTTCCCATCGTCGTAATCGTCTTTTTAAGCGTTGCAACACTCGTTAAATTCAGAAAGTGAGGTTCAATGTGGCGCTGTTTAAATGCTTTGCCAAATTGATCTTGGAGTGTGGTAACCGAATAAACGACGGTTGGCTTCAAACTGGCAATCTTTTCAACATTGGGATTCATTGGATTTCCAACCCTGGCAACATGGGCATATCGAGCCGGAATTTTATTTTGGGTTGTTGGCACCCCAACCAAAGGCAGCTTTAACTTATCAGCGATTTGGACAACCGCGTATGTCGTCGCAACCACTCGAGCTTTTTTCTGATGATTGGCAGCACCAATTCGACTGACAAACACTCCGGCGAGTGCACCAACAACTAAGATCACGGAGAGGACAATTAAAGCAATTTTGCGAGTACCTTTCATGCTATTGCCCCCCTTTAATGTCTAAAGTAAATCCATAAGCCGGCTGAAATTCCGGCAATTAACGTCACCCCACCGACAATCCATGGAACACCACTCTTTTTAGCATGTGGCTTGTTGGCGTTGCGTTTGGCAGGTTTGGTTAAATTACTACTCTTGCTTGGCTGAGAAGATGCCTTTTTAGCAGGCGTTTTCTTCGGCTTTTGCGTATTCTTCGTTTGCTTCTTTACCTTACTTGATTTTTTAGGATGCTTTGTCGTCGTTTGATGACTAACTTGACTTGATTTCTTTGGCTGCTGTTGCTTCTTTTTCTGTTGAGCAACCTTAGCACTTGACGCACTAGCAGTCTGAGCTTTGACGACCGTCCGGTGACGGGTGCCCAAGCTTGGTAGTCCAGTTGTACTGAATTTAAATGAAATCAAATGGTGAGCTTTGTAGACTTTGGGAACGTCGATTGCTAATTTGGCATTGATGCGTTTCCTTAAATTATTGGTATAAAAAGAATAATAGACATGTGAATTTCCAGCACGGTCTTTAACCCGACGAACGTTGACCGGCGCCCGACCATTGACCCACATCACTTTTACTGGAAAGGACGATAAACTTTTAGCAGTTTTGATTTGCATCGTCACATAGTACAAATGATTTTTAACAACCACGTTAGCCGGCTTAACAAAGTAGCCGTCGGCCATTGACGTTTGATTTGTACCATAACGAAGTGGATGATAAGCAATTCTTTGTGCACTAACTGGGCTGGTTGACAGTAAAAACAAACCAGCCGCTATCAGCAATCCCCAAACCCACTTGGTTTTATTTGCTAATTTCATGATTATTCCCCCAAATAAAGGATAATCCTGATGCAATTGCTAAGCCAACAAGTGATAAACTCATTTGTTGGGTATCTCCGGTTTGAGGCAATTTGGCTTGAGATTTTGCTGATGAATTTAAATTAGTTGTACTTGCGACAACTGCAGCGTGTTTATGAGCTTTTGCAGGTGCCTTTTGACTGAACTTGAAACGAACTGGCCAAGTTGTATTGATTTGGGCTTGTGGAACTACCACATGAATGGAGCCTTTGATAATTTTCTTTAATGTCTTGAATGATGAAACGTTGAATGAATAAGTCATTGTGTAATAGTTCTTGGTTTTACCATAGTTCGTTACCGATGACTTTACTTTCCGACCGTTAATTGTAACCGGACGAACTGCTTTAGATCCCAACTTCAAATTCTTCTTATAAGCAACTTTCAATTGAACATTGTAGTGCTTGGCAATCTTTTTAATAACAGCAGTTCTTGTAAAGTATTTATTAGCCATGGATTTAGAATTGGCGTGACCTTTTAAGACAACGTATTTCCGCGTGGTAGTTGGAACACTGGTCTTAACAGACTTCTTTGTGACTGCTGGTTGTTGAACCGGTGCTGTTACAGAACTACTTGTAGAAGTTGGTGTTGATGTGGTTGCACTGCTTGAATCACTGGAAGCTGTCGGCGTGGTATTCTGATCAGTATTGGTATTGGAATTAGTATCAGAATTTGTGTCAGTGCTTGGGGTGGTATCTGACCCCTGTTGTTTTACAGCATCATTCCAACTAAATGAAAAGGTTGCGCTTTCCTGAATATGCCCAATAAGTGGAATGTTGTACAGAACGAAACTAACTGGAATGGTACTGTCAGGATTCTTCAGATTAAAAGTCAGAGTTCCATTGTTTCCAGAAGTGATCACTGGTGAGGCAGTTTGACCAGCCATTGTCACTGAGGCAATGTAATTTGCGCCGTTAGTGGTAATATCGGTCTTATAATTTCCCTGAGAAACCGTAACTTGTGCGGTTTGCTCAAAGAAATGATTAGCCATAGACTGTGAACTGCTTCCACTCTTTAACAAAGTAATGGGAACAGTGTATGAACCATCAGTTAAATTAGCAGAATCTGCGTTTGCAGCAGTTCCCCCAATAACTAAGAAAATAATTGCAACAAAAATAGCTTGAATAAAATGCACGAACCTTTTACGCATATGAAAATCCCCCTCAAAATATAAAAATAATGTACGTAGTAATTTTACCATTTATGAGGCTGTCGAGAACTGTAACTTGTGAATGAATTGCATAATTCCATTACTTTTTATAAAGCGTTTTCTTACCTAATACCTTATATATACTAAAAGAGCCCATTTAACAGGCTCATAACTGTTAAATGGGGTTCTTTATTTTGTCTTTTAACACGATGCTTTCACATATTAAGCCATTGCCAGGATTTGAACCTGGGACCTTTTCCTTACCATGGAAATGCTCTACCTTCTGAGCTACAACGGCGAGATCAATTTTTAGTCACAAATTGATATTATCAAAAAAAGCATCGATAGTAAATACTATCGATGCTTTCTAGTTTGCGC
>NZ_BJVK01000064.1 GCF_007989105.1 Lentilactobacillus kefiri
CAAATTAAAACAGCTTAATCAAAAGATTAAAGCTGAAAAAAATAAAATTGAACAAAATCTCGGTAAGCAAATCATTAGATCAGCCAATTTGGATTATGGGACACTTACCACTCCACAGATTAAAATGATCGCTAAAAAAGTTGCCGCCTTTTTAAATCAAGCTCAAAATAACCGATAATAGTTAGGTGGTAATGACTATGCCTAATCAATATGAAAAACTAATTGAACAACAAATGCGTTTAAAGCAAAAAATTGAGCGGGAAGATTTTAAATTACGGCAATCTAAATACTATGAAAATCGCCAAGCCCGCAAAGCCCGTTCTCGCCGATTAATTCAAAAAGGGGCTTTGCTCGAAAAATACTTTCAAGCTGATAACCTTTCGGTCGAACAAACCGAAGAGCTTTTAAAAACATTTGCCGATTACGTTAATGTCCATAAACCAAATAAACTCAAAAACGATCAGCCTAATAACTAGGCCGATCGTTTTTATTTTCTGAATCATTCATGGGATTTCTAATTTTTAAAATCTGGATTATTTTTAACAAAGTCATTTAGTTGTTTCTGTATAGATGATTCAAAGGTAATTTTGGGATTTATCCAAGGAAAGTTACGCAAATTATTTTTGATCACTTGGTCATGTTCTCGTCTGTAAACTGACACAAATTGTTGGCTATTATCGTAGATCACGACATTATCAGCTTTGAATGCGACTGCTACTAAATTATGATTTGATTGATTATATCGCTTTTTAACAACTTCATCTGGTACCCCGTGCCCACCTTTTTTGATCCGTTCATGAACTCGATTAATTGTTACTTTTTCGTTTTTTAACGCCACGTATAAAAGCGTGACCTCAAAACCATTTTGGTGAGCCCGCTCGATTAAATTTAATTGTGCCTTTCATTGGCCAGCTAAGGTTGTTTCAACATAAATACTCTGCCCGGTATCTAAAGCCGCGTGAAGTTGTTTTATTTCTTCGCGCATTGCCCTAAAGTTATCACGATCTTTATACCAATCGCCACCCATTTTTTGTAGGATTTCATCGGCATTTAATCGTTTGGAGTGAGTAAGTAATTCGGGTCTCGCGCGATATAAAGTGCTTTTACCAGCGCCGTTTATCCCAGCCACGATGATGTATCTCTTTAGCTCACTCATGTTAAATCACGAAATGCTTTTCGTTGATAATTTGTTCTTGGCGTTTATCTAAGAGGTAAGTGTGTAGCGCGTCAAACAACTTGCGTTTATCAGGATCTGGATTATGGGCTGCTTGTTCCCAAATTTCTTGAATATCGACTGCCCAGGGGTCAGCCAACAATTGCTCAATTTTTTCGACTTCTTTGCTTTGTTTTGGTCATTTAAAAAGCTCCTTTCCCATCTTTCTAGTTCAGCTATCACCTATTCAGCCACTCAAGGCGTCTATTTTTACTTCTAAGCGATTTTAAAGCAGTTCTAATATAATTATGCACTGTAACACTTAAAACGGCTTAAATAAGCCCATATGACGTTTAATTCCATGAACGCTTATTGTCAGCGTTCTGTTCTTCGGGGTGTTTGGCCGCATATTCTCTAGCCGCTTGTTTATTCCACCAAACGCCAAATAGGTTTTGCATGGTGCCGTACAAGTAGTTTTCCACGTTCTTGATATGCTTCTCATTGCTTCTCAGGGCGTTAAAGTAGCGTCTCAAGGCTTTAGTCATCAAAGGTTTAAGTTCTTCGTCGTCAAGCGGGATTAGAACCCCAATATCTTGATGATCCTTTTCAACTCGGTACTTAGCATTTAAGATAATGCCAATAAACCGGCGCATTTGTTGTGGGGTTCGGCACCAAAAGCTAAGTAGTTGCACAGCTTCGGGTTCTAAGAAAACTGGTAACCCACTATCTTCATCAGTTAAGAAGTCATTAGCATGGTTCACGAGATCATGGTTTTGCTTTTCTAGTTCTGCTGGTGAGAAATGAGCTGTGGAAAAGTCCAACTTTTGAGTATCTATATTATATCTAGTAGTATCTATTTTTTTAGTATAGTCTAGATTCACCTGCATTTTGTCCTGTCCGCTCGTGGCAAGGGTTTCAACGTTTTTTTGTCGGGCTGTCACTTTGTCCTGTCCGCTCGTAGCAAGGGTTTCAGCCATCTCAATATTTTTTTGTCGGGCTGTCATTTTGTCCTGTCCGCTCGTAGCAAGGGTTTTAGCCGTCGTTTCGTTAAAACCATGTTTAGCATAAACATCTTTAGCGGTTACTTCTAAGTCTGATAAATATAGCCTGTTGGGTAAGTTCTTTTTCTTTTTCGGGTCAAATCCCATTTTTACTTGATACAATAAACTAGCTTCTTCCAATTCTCGTTTTACTCTTCCAATTTTTCGATCATTCCAACCAAAAATTTGATTAAGTTCTCGATTAGTAAAAATGAAATATACGCGTCCTTTTTCGTCGATCCAATTATTGTTTAAGGAATAGTCTAAACGATCACGTAATATCATATATCCTAATTTTGCACTGTCACTTAATTCTTTATATTCTTCACCGTAGAGCAAAACTTGTGGGAATTGAAAAAATCTCGTTCCATAAGCTTTTTTAGATTGAATAAAATTGAAATTTGTTTGATCCATTATCAAAACTTCCTTTCTTGACTGACACACGCTATCTCAAAAGAGAGTTGCTAAAACATTTGATTTGCTTTAAAATACAAATCTGATATGCTCTAAATGAATTACAAAGCTTTCATTGGTCTGGCGGCTTTGTAATTCATCAGCATGTGTCTGTTTGTGAGTTGCCCAGTCGGCAACTTTTTTAAGTTCTAACAACAAAAAATGGACTAAATAGCTCTGGTTAGCTACTTAGTCCATTGACTTTAACTTGTTTTTAACTATCCTTAACTTGTCCTTTGGGACTGGTTTGCGGTATAATTAACCTACAAATTAAGAACAATGTTCAGTCGATTTTTACTTGGCGGTCTAAATCGACTGAATCTAAGCAGCTATACGACAGCTACTTGCTAAGCCTAAAATCCCTGATTCCTCATGAATCGGGGATTTTTTCTGCCTAGCTCGCTCTATTATTCGGTTGTTAAATTACTTTAAATTTAGAATAGTGTTGTGTTCTCTAGCTGCAACTTTATTTAGGCTACGTTTCTTTAGGATGAAACCAATACGCGATAGAAGATATCATTAAACACTCCTGGATGGTTAAGTAAGTATCTATCGAAAACATTTAAAATCAAGAGAAGAAATAAGTGATGAATTACATAAGGCGGGCTTGGGTGTCCTTTCAGTTGTATTGAAAACTTAGTACTATCATGGACATGGTGTGCTAAATGAGTTATGCAAGTATAAGAACCGTATGTCTGAATTTAAAGCTTTTTTCCCCCCGATAATTTTTAATTGGGTTTTTTCTTATTATGTTTAAAGTGTAATCTTTTCCTTTAAAAAAAACAACAAAAAAAGGAAAAATATACTTTTGACAAACACTGATATAATCGGTATATTTAATATAGTCAATATACTAAATATATCAAATGTATTGACTATATTAAATATATTTGGAGGAAAATGATGGGGAAAATTATTGTTCTAACTAACTTAAAGGGTGGCGTTGGAAAAACAACCGATACTGATATGATGGCGATTGTTGCTGCCAAAAAATCATTATTCAATAAAAAAGTCTTATTAATTGATGTTGATTTACAAGCAAATACAACATCAAATATGACTCGAACATTTGGAACAGTTGAATATCCTCAGTCATTTACAAAGGCCGTACAAAGTGGAACCTTAAACCAAGCTATATACCACTTAACAGATAATCTCGATCTTATCCCTGGTTCCCAAGGGACACATGACCTTAATGAATGGATTTTAGATAATTCGAAAACTAAGCGTTCGCGCTACATGTTTCTAAAAAAAATGATTGATGAAATTAAAAATAATTATGACTATATCTTTTTTGATGTTGCACCTTCAACAGATAATTCTGTAGATGCGATAACAATGACATCAGATTACATCGTAGCTGTGCAAGAGGTAAAAAGATTCAGTATGGATGGAACTAGCATGTTAATTGATACCTATCTACAACCAATGCTGAATGCATTTCCAGATGATGCACATTTTCAAGTTGCTGGAATTTTACCAACTATGTTTCAAACCAAACGCAAAAATCAATT
This sequence comes from Lentilactobacillus kefiri, assembly GCF_007989105.1. Lineage (GTDB taxonomy): Bacteria > Bacillota > Bacilli > Lactobacillales > Lactobacillaceae > Lentilactobacillus > Lentilactobacillus kefiri. The sequence goes on from NZ_BJVK01000064.1 coordinate 4,161, forward strand.
AGAAAATTATCAAAAGACTGTGGATGTTTATGGAAAAGACAATGTGTTTTCTACAATTATAAAGAGGCATGATCGCCTAGAAGGATTTGGGGAACAAGGAATTTCGCTGAACGATTATGAGGATCGTCGAATGTTTGCTTTATTCGCTGACTTATTTACAGAACTTGAAAAAAGAATTGCTTCATTTGAAAAATATGGTGACATTGTTGATTTCTCTTATACTCAAAAATATTATGATCCTCTAACCAATAAAACACTCCCATTAGGAAAGGAGATTACTCCAAATGGCTCTATTGAATAATCCAAAAAACAACAAAAAGCCGAGTGCCAAAGATATCAAAATTGATGACGACGTAAAAATTAGTTACGGTGATAAAGCATATAAAGCGCGAGATCGAAAGCCTGTACAGGTAGATCCGCCAGTACTCAGAATGATAAGAAGTATTTCATATGCCAAAGACATACCAATGTATGACGTAGTTAAAGTAGCAATGCAGGCATATTTGAACACGTTAAGTGAAAATGAACGTTTACTGTATGACAGAAGGAATCGGAAAGTATATTAAATATATTTAATATACTTAATATACAAAATATATTTGAGTGCAATAAGCAGCATAGTGTACAAGATATTT
>NZ_BJVK01000065.1 GCF_007989105.1 Lentilactobacillus kefiri
GGGACCCATACGATGCGCAAAACCGGGGCTTATCGCGTTTACACGCAATCAAATTATAATATTGGCTTAGTCATGAATCTGCTCAATCATTCCAGTGAGGCGATGACGTTAGCTTATTTAGGCTTAGACCAGGCTAGTCAAGAAAACATGCTGGGGCAAACCAATTTTGGGTAATATCAAGGAAAACATTACCTCAATCATTTTTTATAATACATTGATAAATAAAATAAAAAATTAGGAGGCTAATTATGCGACTTTGGCATGAGCAACTCATTAGCAAACTTCCTCGCCAACAACTGTTAGGACAGCATCGGGAAATTGCTGCTTTAAGAGGCAATGGCTGGGGAAAAAAGCATGCAACTGTTAATTATGTATTCAATTACTCACCATATAAACTTTATCAATTTCACTTGCTGGTCATGCACGAAATGCAGCGGCGCGGATATCGTCCTAATAAAAAATGGTTTGATCCGCTTTACCGTGGTATCCATTGCGATCCATATATAATTTTGAAAAAGTGTCCGATAACTAACCCGATTTATCCAGAACATAATGATTCGTATTTGAAAGAATGTTTATCTAATTTAGCCAGTAAGGGGATTATTTTATAAATCTAAGAGGGTATCTCATTCGAAATACCCTCTTAGATTTAGCTAGTAATCCGCATTGAATTAAGATACTGGCTAGCTTAATTCAACTTTTAAATTGCTTACGATCTGTTAATAAAGCAATCGGTGAAAGAATTAAAATAATCACCGCTCCTACCAAATAAGTATGACTAAAGGCATGACTGATTTGTCGCTTTTTAGCATGCTTAATTTTTCCCATAGAATTCATTAAAGCTTCTTTTTGTGCCATTTGCTTGAGACCAACCATCAATTTGTGTGGGCCTTGATTTATTTGTTGATTACTCGCATAATCTTATTTCCATGAAATAGCATGCAACAATATATCATATCATGATATATTGTTGCATGCTATTTCATAATATGCTATTATTTACTTGCAAATAAGGAGGAACACTATGAAAATAATTACTTTTTCAGCCATTAAGGGCGGAGTTGGAAAAACAACTTTAACTTTCAATTATGGTGAATGGTTATCTAGTAAGGGTTACAATGTTTTGATGATTGATAGTGATCACCAGTGTAGTTTGACCCAAACGTATGATATTTATAAAGATCATGATACCTTAGCTAATGTTTTTACAAAAGATAATGAAAAAGTAGAAATTATTGAGTTACACAAGAATCTGTCAATTATCCCTGCTTCTATGAATCTAGATACAATTAACAATGATCTTCAAACTAGAGCAAACAAAGAATTATTAATGTACATGTGGTTTTCAGATAACTATAATGAACTAAAAAAATTCAATTATGTATTGATAGATACGCATCCTGATTTTTCAACTATCACACAAAATATGATTGTAATTTCTGATTTCGTTTTCAGCCCAATTGAACCAAGTGAATACGGTTTTATTTCAAAAAGTAATTTGGAATTAAGAATGAAACAATTGAAACAAGATGTAATTAATGTCGAAACTCGACAAAGTTTTGTCACAGCGGAACTTAAATTCATTGGAAACCGGATAAAACATAATACTAAGTCATCTCATGAGTTTGTAGAACAAATGAAAAAAGACCCGCGGACAATTGCACTAATTCCTGAAAGAGAAATATTCAATAAAACAACTCTTAATCACAAACCGCTGATTAAGATGGAGCAAGAAAACAATTCAACACAAAGGGCCAAAGAATTTTTCGAAAATATCGACAATATCTTTGAAACCTTTGCGAAGCAATAGCGTAATATGATATGTCATGCTATATCATATTATGAGACAGAAAGGACTAGTATAATGGCATTTGAAGATAAAATGAATCAACTAAAAAATAGTATGAGCAGCAAACCTGCTAAAAATGAACCAACTGCACCTAGAATTTCAAAATCTTATACTTTGAAGCAAGATATTGCTAATGAACTAACTAGACGTGCAAAAGAGAAAGAATTAACAGCTTCCAGATATTTAGAGAAACTGCTAAAAAAAGAATTTAATCTTTGATTTTCGCTAATTGAAAAAGGGGTAAAATCATGGAAACTACAATGAACGAGATATTCCTTGTTGCTTGTATTATTATTTTTGGCTATTTCCCGTTATCGGCATTTTGAAGAGACATAAAATAGGCGATCGTTTCTTTTTTAGACAATGGTTATTCCCGTTACAATAATGGTTACAAGTACTATTTGAAAAATGGAGTGGTAATCGTCGATCAGTTATCCGTATATTACAAATGATATCCTTGTTTATTACTTATTTATGCGGACCGATCATGCTTTTGATTTTCAGTGCTTTCAACGAATACTTTCTTAAACACCCAGAGGCATTTATATTATTCGAATATTTACTGATATCTTCCGGCTCTTATTGGTTCAAACCCAAAGTAGGCAAAGTGTACAAGACCAAATAAAGTTGCCGGCGGGTAAGCGCTATGCTAGACTAAGATTAATATGACAACCGAATAAAAGATCAAGCTAAACAGAAAAAAGTCCCCAATTCACGAGGAATCAGGGACTTCAGGTTTAGCAAGTAGCTATCTGACAGCTACTTAGATTCAGTCGATTTAGACCGCCAAGTAAAAATCAACTGAATATTGTTCTTAATTTGTAGGTTAATTATACCGCAAACCGGTCCAAAAGGACAAGTTAAGGATAGTTAAAAAACAAATTAAATCCAATGGACTAAGTAGCCAACAGAAGCTGCCTAGTCCATTTTTGTTTAGTTGCTATAAATTAAAAAAGTTGCCGGTTGGTCAACTCACAAACAGACACATGCTGATGAAATTGCAAAGCCACCACTACCAAATGTACGCTTTGTAACTTAGTTAAAGCATATCAGATTTGTATTTTAAAGCAAATCAAATGTTTTGGCAACTCTCTTTTGGGACAGCAGGTGTCAGTCAAGAAGGGAGTTTTTATGATGGATCAAACAAATTTTGAATTTTATAAAAAAGATAACGTTTATGGAACTTTATTTTTTCAATTTCCCAAGGTACTAATGTACGGAGAAAAATATAAACACCTAAGTAGTGATACTAAACTGGCTTACATGGTTCTCAAAGATCGGCTAGAATATTCATTACGAAATAACTGGGTTGACGAAAATGACAATGTTTATTTTGTCTTCACAAACGAAGAATTAAAAAAACTATTTGACTGCTCAAATACAAAAATTGCAAAAATTAAAAAAGAGCTTGAAGGTGCTCATTTATTAATGCAGAAAAGAATGGGTTTTCAACCAAAAGCCGGCCGCCAATTACCCAACCGATTGTATTTAGCGGAATTAAAAGTTAATGAAAAAGATGTTTATTTAAGAGAAAAGAATCTAAATAGCTCCCAATCCCTTGATACGAGCAGACTTCCGAAAAACGGAAATCAGCATGAGACCGTTGAATCCCTTGATACAAGCAGACTTCCGAAAAACGGAAATCAGCATGAGACCGTTGGTAACATATCCCAATCCCTTGATACAAGCAGACTTCCGAAAAACGGACACGATCTATATAAAGAACCTAGAAGCTTAGATACTAATAGATACAATATAGATACTCAAAAGTTAAACTTTTCCACAGCCAACTTTTCACCAGCAGAAATCGACAAGCAAAATCGCGATCTAGTCTCGCATGCTAACGACTTTTTAACTGATCCGGATAGCGGCTTGGAAGTCTTCTTAGAACCCGAAGCTGTTCAACTTCTAAGTTTTTGGTGCCGCACCCCGCAACAAATGCACCGCTTTATCGGCATTATTCTGAATGCCAAATATGCCGTCGAAAAAGAACACCGGGACTTAGGGGTGTGGATCGCCTTGGATGATCCCGAACTAAAGCCCTTAATAACCAAGACGTTAAGACGCTATTTCAATGCCCTAAGAAGCAACGAGAAACATATTAAGAACGTAGAGAACTACTTATACGGTACTATGCAGAACCTGTTTGGCATTTGGTGGAATAAACAGGCTGCAAAGCAGTATAAAAAAGCTCACCCCGAGGAAACTAAAAACTCAGATTCCAACGGATGGGCCTAAAGGCCCTTAAAATTGCTTCTAAGCCGCTTTAGGAGTTTGATATAGATTCATACTAATATTGATTAAAAGCTGCTTAAGCAAAATAATATGGGCTTTAAACAATCATCAAGAAGGAATCAAGATAAAAATAATCAGTGAACAATTAAAAACTATCTGAACTAAAAATCGATAAAAGAGGACTAAGCCCCAGCTAAACAAACTGCAGATATTTTAATAATTGTCAATTTAAAGTAGAATTGGCAGCATATAACAACACAAGAGACCGTTGACTATAGAAAAGCAAGGTAACAAGATCATAGTGATAGAAGACACTTTAGCCTTTAGTGAATTACGGCAGAGAACAGGTAGCGTTGATTTAGGAAAAAATATTTTTTAAACCGTCACTAACTGAAAACAACAAGGGAGAAAAATTTCTATAAAAAATTAACCACTTTCCGATCTATGATTACTAATAAAGCATTAACGATAGTACTAACATTATTAGTGTGTCTCTGAATAAGTGGAATAAATTAATTGCTGATTATTACCAAACTAATAATTTTAAAAAAGTTAAAAATTGAACATATAAGCATACAATTCAGAGGTTAGCCGATCAAAAGATATAAAATATAAATAATGA
>NZ_BJVK01000066.1 GCF_007989105.1 Lentilactobacillus kefiri
CGCCCAAAGTCATTCCAAGTGTTTGTTGATTAGCATCACCACCAAATTTATTAGCTACCAATCCGATAGAACCCCAAGCAAAAATTGGAACAAGCGCGAGAAGAACTCCTTGCATGTTTATATTTACCTCTTTAAAATAATTTTTTACACAAAAAATTAAGCATACCTCCATTTTACTATTTTTTCAGAAAAAAAACAAGAGATAAAAGAATACACAAGAACCATAACTGTGGCTCTACGCCAACTGGTGTTGAAGAATAAATTTATCATTTGAGGCGGTTCTCCATTTGGGGAGCCGTCTTTGTCATGTTATGCCGTGATTTGGTAGATTCGTTTGAAGAAGTTCAGCTGATTCTTGAATCCAAAACAGGATCGTTTGAGTGACTTGATGAGACGGTTAATCCCTTCGATCGGACCGTTGGAATAAGGGCTGGTGACAGCGGCGAGAACAGCGACTTTGTGTCGCTTAAGCGTCGCGATGGTTCTGTTGCAAAGTTTTCCAAAAAATCTATTTTAGTGTAAAATTGAGAAAAAAGACAGAGAGGACAGAGTAATGAATCATTTTAAAGGCAAACAATTCAAAAAAGACGTCATTATTGTCGCTGTTGGTTACTACCTGCGTTACAATCTAAGCTATCGTGAAGTTCAGGAATTGTTATATGATCGTGGAATAAATGTTTGTCATACTACGATTTATCGTTGGTGCAAGAGTACAGCAAAGTCCTCTATTATCTTTGGAAGAAGAAAAATAGACAATCCTTCTATTCATGGAAAATGGACGAAACCTATATCAAAATTAAGGGACGTTGGCATTATCTTTATCGTGCAATTGATGCGGACGGCTTAACCTTAGATATCTGGTTACGAAAGAAACGGGATACGCAAGCAGCCTATGCTTTCTTAAAACGACTCCATAAACAGTTTGGTGAGCCGAAAGCAATTGTGACCGATAAAGCACCTTCTCTTGGCTCCGCCTTTAGAAAGTTACAGAGTGTGGGTTTATATACTAAGACAGAGCACCGAACTGTGAAGTATCTTAACAATTTAATAGAACAAGACCATCGACCTATTAAACGACGAAATAAATTTTATCAAAGTCTCCGTACAGCCTCTTCCACGATTAAGGGCATGGAGACCATTCGAGGAATATATAAAAAGAACCGAAGAAATGGAACGCTCTTCGGCTTTTCGGTGTCTACTGAAATCAAGGTATTAATGGGAATAACAGCCTAAGATATTTGGAGTTCAGAGAGGGCGCGTTTGATTTTCAAACTTCGCAACAGAACCGCTGTTATAAAAATTTTTAGTGGAATTTTTATAACAGCTCTTTATATATTTTGAAATTAAAAGGGTGGAACTATGTTCCACTCTTTCGGTTGTATAAGTCCCGATTGCTAAATGCAACTAAAAAATTATTAATTGCATAGTTCAGAAAAAATTCTAATTCAAATTATTTATCAAAGAATACCATTAGTTCTTGACATAAATCATATCTTTTGATAAATAATTTGTCTTATTCACCAGTACCCTCCAGAGGGCCCTCCTGCTTAATTGCATCGGCTTTAGTGGCTTCATTAGTTCCTTTTTGGTGCTTGACCGGTGAATAAATAGAGAAGACCTTCATGGTCTGTTTTCCAGCGTTGATCACGTTATGCCAAGTGTTATCAGGAACAACTACAGACTCTCCCGGATGAATTTCCTGATCAACTGTTAAATGATCTTTATCTTTCCCCATTTTAACGTGGCCAATACCGGCTACTAAGTAAATAAGTTGATCATTACCATGATGAATTTCCATACCAATATCACCACCTCCGGCTGGGATAGCCATTAATGTGATTTGAAAATGATCCCCGGTCCACAAAGTAGTTCGATAATTTTCATTTTCCAAAGCAGCCGATTTTAAATCAGGTGCAAAGGGTGCTGGACCGTAGTCTCTTAAATCTGCGCTTTTTTCTAACATAATAAACACTCCCTTCTAAGTGGAATTATAACATAATTTTTTATTATTTGATATCATTTTAAGAGCACCAATGTTATCAATTAATTTACCAATCTGAGTTCTAGTGACTAATAGCCAATAGGATTGTCTAAAAAGTGAAGTTATTCAATTTAATTAATTTTTGGGTTTGGTTAAAGTATGGGTATCCACTCAGTTTCCATAACTTCTACGTGCAATCGTCCATGGGGCTCTTTTTTATTTAGAAATGGGCTCTTTGCTAACGTTAGAATGGGAACTGTTCTTCTGATTATCTTAGGCTGTAATTAATCGTTGTGACTTATCACGTAATCCACACTTAGATAAAGATAGTAACAGGCTTCTCAATGATCATTGAGAAGCCTGTTTATGTCAAAATACTTACTGAGACGGGATCGTATATCAATTAAAAAAAGTGTCTTTTACTACCACAACTATTAGAAAGTAGCTCAATTGGTTTGATAATCAACGTGGCGAATGGCAGCCAATGGAATAAATTGCGCCTCATCACCAATGACATTATCTTCCTGATAACCCAAGATATGAGTTGTTATTTCCAGTCGGTGGGGGTCCTCAAGCTGACATACATTTAATTGAAGGGTGTCGATTAAATCTCGCTGATAGGCTTCGGCCAGTCGACGGGTGATAATCGGTAGAGATTGTTGCGGTTTAGGGCAAACCTGCCGCTTAAGCTGGGCCGCCTGTTGATGGAGAGCGGCCGTATGATCCGATAAATAGAAGCCCTGCCATTTGACCATGCCGCGATCATGATAATCGTGATCAAAGAATTGCTGCACGCGTTGGTTGCTAAAATCAGGGTTATTCAAAAGGCTGCCGCCTCCTTTGGATGACTTTTTGGGTGCTGGGCCACTTAAGACCCACAAAGCCCACTAATTGAATGGTTAAGTTTGTTTGCTGCCGCAGACTCCGCAGGAGTTCTTCTAGGGCATTCAGATCATAATGATAAAGGGTATGTAGAGGCACTGATTTTAACCGTTCACCCTGCCGCTGCGAATTAAAAAAGAAATTAAAGCATTGATCATAACGATCATTGACCACTTGAAGCCAGTAACGAGTTTGACTACGAGGCTTAAAAAGCCGTCTCATTCGCTCACTGATTAGCTTTAAATCACTAGGCATAGCTATTTCCCCCATTGTGGCCGCCTACCAGTTGTGAACGCTCAATGGCAGTGCCCCCTTGAATTAAACTGGTCGCGAAAACCAGTTTGGAGAAACCGAACCGCCGGTGAATCTCGTCAATGACCCCGTTAAGTCGTTCGGCTTTAATTTGGCGTTGCGGATCGGTAAATAAAGTTAACTGCTGGCCGGTATTAGGAACTAATTCACTGGCATAAACGGCTAAATTGCGCACGGCCTGACCAGTCCAATTTTGGCGGAATAAAAGACTCTACAATTTTAAGTACTGATGGATTTAACATCGGTACTTATTTTGGTTTAAATTTAAAATAAAAAACGAAAGATGGCTCGGAACCCCGTCTTCGTAAAGAAAGGACCATCCTTCATGAATTATTCTACCAAAGCTGCTCTTGGAATTAAAGATCCCTACCTTGAATTAGATACAGCACACTTTAAAGATGCAATTGAAGATCAAGGTAACCAGGTAATTGTGCATCTTATTCAGTCTTATCCTTTACATTGCCCGCGTTGCGGTCAATTAATGCTCAAAAATGGCTTTAAGCTTGTTAAAGTACTAGGACCAAGCTTGCACTATGAGCCAACTATTTGGTCAATTCGTAAACAAAAATACCTTTGTAAGCCGTCACTAAACTGCCCACAAACGATTACCAAAGTGGCTAAAGTTGAGGACGTTAAGTATCACCATCATATCAGTCAAGCCATTAAACAGCGAGTTATGATGCAACTAACTGTTAATGAATCGCAAACCGATATTGCTAAGGAACTTGGCATCTCTGATTGGACTGTAAGACGGGTTATCTTTAACCTCGATCAATTCTTCAAGCCTAACTACCACTGGCTACCACGACACATTGCTTTTGATGATTTTAAGTCTGGTCGCTTTGCGCCCAGTGGAATGAGTATGATCTTGATGAACATTGAAAATCACCGTACTTTAGACATTATTTTGTCACGACGAAGTCGCTACTTACGCAATTACTTTCTGCGTTACGACCGCTCGGCTCGTTTAGCGGTTCAAACAATTACGGTTGACCTGTATACACCTTACCGTCATCTTATTCATGAACTGTTCCCTCATACCATTATTATTGCCGACCACTTTCACGTGGTCGCCCAAGCATATCGTGCTTTGAATCAAATTCGTATCAAGGCTATGAATAGAGCCGGGAAAGGTACTCACCAGTGGCGAGCTCTTAAACACTTCTGGAAACTAATTTTAACCCCAGCAGGACTTCTTAAATATGATAACTATTGGTCACGCCATAATTTTGGTTACGCTCAGCTTACCGACGTTGAAGTAGTTCATCGCTTACTGTCTTTCGATGATGATCTAAGTCAGGCCTATCGTTATTATCAAGATCTAATTTTAGTCGTCAAAATACGCTGAACTGAGTTTGTCGAAATACCGGTGAGACTGGCGATAGTCTTAGCCGAG
>NZ_BJVK01000067.1 GCF_007989105.1 Lentilactobacillus kefiri
TTGTATGCCAAGCAACATGATCCGTCATTTCGGGAAGGGCGACCGAAAACGTATTCTGAGGAACAAATCAGATTTGCCTACGAGTTACGAAAACAAGGCATGACCTATAAAATGATTGAACGAAAGACGGGGATTAGTAAACGCACGCAACAGCGACGATTTAAATTAGTTAAAAACAATATATTTTAAAACTGTTTACACCATACCAAAAGGGGCTTCGAATACGAGGCCCCTTTTAGATTTAGCTAGTAATCCGTATTAAAGTTAATGGCTAGCTCCCAGTTCAACTTTTTAAGGGCTTACGATCTGTCAACAAAGCAATTGGTGACAGAATCAAAACAATCACCGCTCCTACTAAGTAGGTATGACTGAAGGCCTGGCTGATCTGTCGATTCTTAGTATGCTTAATTTTTCTCAAAGCTGTCGTTAAAGCTTCTTTTTGTGCCAATTGTTTGAGACCTACTAACAATTTTTTCTGACCCTGGCTTATTTTCTGATTACCCAAATTAATTTTTTGAGAAGCTACTGACAGTTTAGATTAGCGGTATTTTGATTTTCTAACTTGGTTAAGGTAAGTGCTAGTTGCTGGTTACCCGCTTTTAAGTTGTCAGTAGCTAGTGCTAACTTCTTCTGGGCTTGGTAGACCTGGTGAAGATCGGCTCCCTTTTGGGGCTATGGTAAATCAACTTGAGATTTGGCCGCTTGTTTAAGGGCACGTCTTAGGTTCGTCTGTTTGTTTTTAGTTGTTAATTTGGCTGATCCAGTAGTGGAAAATAGGCTGTTCAATTGTTGATGAGCCACTTTCTTTACTTGGTAGATTGTGTATGTCCTAAATGGACACAAGCAACGCTCCTAAGCAAAGCCTGTATGTACTGATTTCAGAAAAGCCCTCTATTCCGCATAATAGAGGACTTTTTTGTGTGCATTCTGCTTAATTTAAACGGACAAAGTATACGTCTAAAAGCTGAACGTGTTGTCTGAGAGCGCGATATTATTTTCCCCTAGTTCGGGCGTCTCTACTCTCCAGAATATCTAATTGAAAAGTAAATTTTCGCTTGTCTTCAGCGTCTAAAGAATCAATGAGATAGTCTAATGCGTTATCAATGGCATCTTTTTGAGATTTATATAGACCAATTCCAGATAAAGCTTCCGCTTTGTTCTTAATATGGTTGTTGATTCTAACGTTAGCATAAAAAGTAACAGAATCTGCAACGCTTTTTCCCGGTTTTGATGGTTTGCCATTATTACTTTTAAGATCATCTGTAGTAAAGGTGTTTTTGGGTTTGATATCTTGTCCACGATCAAGTGGGTCCGTCTTTGGTTGTTTTTTTAGATTGGGATTGCTTAATAATCCGCTCATTCCTATTCACCAGCCATTCTGCTAAATATTTCATCAGTAACGTTGGAGTATACGTCTTGAACTGCTTTATCAAACTGATCTTTAAATGTCACCCCGGTTACATCATATCGTTTTAAGCGTTCCATATTTTTAATTGTTATGTCAAAAATATTTTCTTTACCAAATATATCAATTGCTTTAGCTAAGGTGCTCTTATCGACAGGGGCACCATTTTTCAGCAAAACCGGCAATATTCCTAGTAAATCTAATGTCGGAGCGTGGAATTCATTGATAATTTGATCTTGCATGTATTTGATGAATGCCTGGGCACCCTGAAGCGATCTTTCCTGAGTTTGAAGAACGACAATCGCGTAGTCTGTCATATATAATGCGGTATCTGTGATTAGGCTAATTGTAGGTGGAACGTCTACCAACAAGTAGTCATAGTCATCTTTCCACGGATTTATTAAGGTAGACAAGTATTTTACACGATCGGTGTAGTCAGAAATTATATTCTCCATATATCTAGGATATAAAGAAAAGTCAGCTGAGGATGGAAGAATATCTAAATTTTGGATTACGTTGATGATAGCTGGTTTGAGGTTTTTGTTTTTAATTGCGGTCATCAAGGTTTCATCAAAAGAAGTTACTTCACCGCCGACGTTATTTTTAGTTTTTAAATATAAATTAGTGGCGTTAGCTTGAGGATCCAAATCTATTAATAGTGTTTTATACCCACGACGTGCCAACTCGATACCAGTCATTGTACTATTAGTTGTCTTGCCAGTCCCGCCTTTAAAGTTTGAAAATGTTATGACTTTGCTATCCAAAATATCACCTCATAAATATGTAGTGTAATGCTCTTAAAGCATAGCACAAAAATTAGTACATGTATACAAATACAAGTGTGTAAAAGTAAAAATGTATACATGAGCTCTATGTAGACTGCAATAGAGGCGTTTTGAATGAGTATACAAATACTAATTTTTACATTAGTATTTGTACTAATGTAAAAGTGTATACATTTCTTAAAAAAGTGTTGATTTCTTTTATTGAGAGAAATACAATTGTACTTGTAAGTGAATACAAAAAAACACCCACCGACGGGAATCGGTGAGCGCCACATAAAAGTCATCGTTGTTTAATGACTATTATATCATGGCCGGTGCGATTTTTAAAGCCCTAGGGGACAAGCTGGGGTCTAAATCCAAGGGGACACGTTTGCCAGTGCGACGTCAATAAATCTGGCTATACCACAACAAGGTTATCTGTACGGCTGGGTGGTGAATGGTGAGCGCGACCATTAACGGCCCGGGTGGTAAAACGATGCTTAGGCATGGTGACCACTAGTAGCTGGTAACCGAACAAAACTAAATACGTTCTATCAGCGTCCATTAGGGCGTTTTTTAATGGGTTTAACCGAGAATGTAGATTGATACTAGTGGTTGGTAGCAATACCGCAACTAATTGTCCAAGCGATGCCCGAACGACCGAGCGTTACAACAGGTGAGTTGCACTCTAGCTAGATAGTCATTTTAATTTTGATCGTCTGACTAGGGTACAACTCTGCACTCAACCACTTCACTCCCTCGCATTACAGCAGGGGTAAACCAATAAGTCAACTAAATTGAATAAATAAATAATAATCACAAGCCAGCTAACTAGGACAGTTTAAGCTAATTTCACAAAGTCTAAATGTGATTAAAATAGGCTTTGGATAATCTAGCTTAAACCAGCCTAATTTCACAGACTCAGCTAAACTGGCTAAACCAAACAGTGAGTTGTCTATAAACACTGATACAATAGGCCTAACTAGACTTCACAAAGTTTAGCTTTGAATACTGTGCATTATGTTAACTAGCTTAAAATTGCACAATAAAAAGGCCTACCCAATTGAGGATAGACCTTTTTACTTTATTCAGCTTTGTCATCTACTTTAATCTCAGCACTAGTTGAGGTCACATTAGAAACGTTCGCACTAGTTGGTGCTTTATCAGCTTGGCTAGCGGAGTCCACCTCGTTTGTAACATGTTCTAAGGTGCCTGTCGTGTCCTGTGAGACGTTTATAGTTAATTACACCTAGCATACCTAAAATGGTCAGAACCGTGTTAATGGTAGATTGCAAATTTGTCCAAAAATTCGGATTAAATTTGCAATCTACCAGAAATTAAAAAAGTTGCCGAATGGGCAACCAAGAATAGACACATGCTGGTAAATTACAAAGCCCTCACGGCTAAATGAATGCTTTGTAATTTAGTTAAAGCATATCAGATTTGTATTTTAAAGCAAATCTAATGTTTTAGCAACTCTCTTTCGAGACAGTATGTGTCAGTTGAGAAGGGAAGTTTTATAATGAATCAAACTAATTTCAATTTTATTGAGTCGGAAAAAGCTTATGCAACTCGTTTTTTCCAATTCCCACAGGTTTTAATTTATGGATCTCAATATAAGACATTAAGTGATAGTGCAAAATTAGGATATATGATTTTACACGATAGACTAGATTATTCATTGAAAAACAACTGGGTTGATGAAGATAACCGGGTTTATTTCATTTTTACAAATCAAGAACTAACAGATCTTATGGGCTGGTCAAAAAAGAAAGTGATTAGGGTAAAAAATGAACTTGAAAACCAAGGATTATTATTTCAGAAAACCATGCACTTTAATCCCAAAACTGGTAAAAATGAACCAAATAGATTGTATTTAGCAGATTTAGAAGTTACGGCAACAGACATTTATACAAAATCTCGGCAACAAGAGCCACAAACCCTTGGTACACGCGAAAGTGTCAAAAGGGAACCTTCGCGGAAGTTCGTTAAAACCCTTGATACACGCGAAAGTGTCAAAACGGAACCTTCGCGGAAGTTCGTTAAAGATACACCACAAACCCTTGATACACGCGAAAGTGTCAAAAAGAGTCACAATCTAGACTATACTAATAATTTAGATACTAATAGATAT
>NZ_BJVK01000068.1 GCF_007989105.1 Lentilactobacillus kefiri
TAATTTTAACGGTGATTTCTTGATTGTTTCCTCGATTAACTAGTCGGCTTTGTGTTTCTAGGGCGTTAGCTTTTCACAACCGGGGTCTTAAAAAGATCATTCAAGGCTTCAGACATTGTTGGATGAGTATAGATCATGTCGCGTAATCTTTCGTAAGGTAATTTGGCCTTCATTGCCAATGCAATTAGATTGATGGTTTCATGAGCCTCAGCGGCATACAATGTTGCCCCTAAAATAAGGTGTGTTTTTTGATCAACGATTACCTTATAAAGCCCGCGTTGATCCTCCAAGACACGGGCCTTTGGAATCGCCTTGACTGATAGCTTGAAGGTTTGTAAATCATAACCTGCACTCTTAGCTTGACGTTCATTTAAGCCGACGTTAGCCAGTGGTGGATTTAGGAACGAAGCAGCCGGTATCACCATTCGATCGGCCGTTGAGCGATCCCCCTTATCAAACAATTGATCTACAATAATACGAAAATCATCCAATGAGACATAAGTGAACATAGGACCGCCATTAACGTCGCCCAAAGCCCAAACGTTTTGTACTGTGGTCCTTAAATGATCATCGACCTGAATAGCACCACGACTGGTTAAAGCAATATCGGTATTTTCTAGCCCTAAACTATTTATATTAGGCCGTCGACCGACTGCAACCAATACCGCATCAAATTTCGCAGTGTTGGTTTGATCACCTTGTTGATAATATAATGTAACCTTCTCACCATTATCTTTTACTTGAGTTAGTTGAGTCGCCGGTTTAATCTCGATCCCTGCGTCAGTCAGATCTGCTACGACCTCGGTCGCAATATCAGGATCTTCGCGCTCTAACAATCTGGTATGTTGGTCGAAAATCGTTACATGCGTACCAAAGGAATTAAACATTCCAGCAAATTCAAGGCCAATATAACCGCCACCAATAATTGCTAGTCGTTTCGGTTGTTTCTCCAATTCCATAGCTTCTTTAGACGTAAAAATCCGCTGACTAAATTCTAACCCTGGGATTGATGGCCAATTTGGAACTGCTCCAGTATTAATAAAGATACGTTCACCTCTCACCTTCTTAGTCGTTCCATCACTCATTACGACTGCCAAAACATAATTGTCGATAAAACGGGCTGACCCATCCCAAACCGTTGCTAGTGGCTCATCAGCCACCATGTGATAGTTTTTGTTTCGCAACTGTCTAGTCATCTCACCACGCTTATTAACTGCTGTAGTGAAGTCCACGCCACGTTGGCCATTAAAAATTAAATTTTTAGATGGTAGGCAGCCAACATTGATGCAAGTTCCTCCGTACATTTGTTTAGACCGTTCAATCAGAAGCACGGTCTCATCATGCTGCGCCAAGTACTTAGCTAATGTCTTACCCGCCTTACCAAATCCAATAATAATATTTTTAAATTTATCCATTGTTTTACCCGCCTTTTACTAGTCATTTGTTATTGCACTTATTATAAGTAATTAAAGCGTCAAAAGCAATTTATATGCTCAACTACCTATTTATCTGACTTGACTTTATAGTCATCATTTCACCATCTTATTTGTCTTTTACCATAGTTTTCCCTCTAGTAGCTGATTTTATGACCTTCTTTACTTTTATAATCGTACTGTCTGGTAGGGTTTGCGCCCGCTCTTGGACCGCCCTACTGGACGCTTGTTATTTCCCATTGCAGCAGTATTATTAGCCTTGCTTGCTGACCTTGCTAGTGTTGTAGCTTTCCTTTGCTGTCAAGAGCAGTTTTATTGCTCTTGGTTGATTTTTAACTTCCCTGTATAATGGATTGAGCAAAAAGTTTTAAGGGCGGTGGTTGTCTTTTTACTTGTGAGGTGAGGCCCATGGGAACATGGAATAATCTTCAGGAAGGTTGCACAGTCAATGAGCGTCTTTCAGACACTCTCGTTGATGTTGCTGTTTGGCACGTTTTTAATCGCGCTTCTCAGCTATATCGACAAGCACCACAAATAAAAAAGCCGCACCGATCATAACTTTGGCGAGTTACGGGACGACATTATCGTTTAGTTAACTAATGCCACCGCCTTTGAAGCGGCTTGCGCGGGAAGTCCTATTTTCGGCGGGACTTCCTTTTTCTGTTTATATTATAGCATGACCTTTAAAAACTGGCTAACGCTTTAAACTTTGATCAAATTCGGATTTGGGTTGTTTGATTGATGAATTTTCTTCAGTAAATGCTTGCAGCTGTTTTTGTGTTCGATTAGTGATTTCATGGTGTATATCATTTAGTTTATTTTTTAGTTCTGATTTTTGTTGTGGGTTCCTTGCTTGCTGAACTTGTTGTTGCAAGCTTTGATATGACTGATTAAGCGCTCGGGCTGATAGCTTTTTATTTTACATTTAAATTACAAGTGCATACCCCCATCTTCATGCCGATTACGGGTTTGGTGTTGCCGCTGCTTTTTCGTCATTGCCCACTCGGTCTCTTTTAAGCCACGTAGCTGCTGCTTTCTTAGATAGTCTGTATTTTTCGCATATAAAATGGTCACTAAGGCTTCGTCCAAAATATTCATCAGGTAATTTTGGGGGCTAGTCGGGTAATAATTAATGGCCTGATAGTCCTTAATTTGGTCTTGCTTATATTGATCAAATCGTGTTGTCTGTTGTTTCAAACGGGCTTGCACCATTTCAATTTGTTTGTGATCCAACTTAGGATCTTGGCCACATTCGCCAATAAACAGTTGCCGGGTGCCATCATGTTTTAAGACCCGTTGCAGTCGATGATCCTGAATATCTTTTAATTCCATTTTACCTAACAGGTAATTCAAACCGGCTTGGTGTTGCTGACTAGTAAAGACGACCGGTGGCTGCTGTTGTAATTGACTAAGATCATCGGCGCTTAATGGCTTTAATTCTGGGTCATAGTAAACCACAGCGGTATAGATTTGCTCCTTATCAATCGTCTCTAGCTTATCGAGGTCACTGTCCGGAAAAGCAGTCGTTAGAATGCTGTCGTATTGGGTTTGCACCACGGCTTTAACTTCCCGAATGACCCGTAAATCTTTGACCGCTTTAGAAATGAATTCGAGTTCGTTAGGTTGATAAGCGGCTAGTATGCCCCGATCAGTATGCTTCAAATCGTCTAACTGGTGACCATGTTTGGCTAGTACCGTGGTTAATTGCTTCTCAATTGTTTGGGCCTGCTGATTAACTAACTGCCAGCTGGTATATGGCCGCTTGGTAAACGTCAATAATTGCTGGGTTAATAAGTCACTTCGAATATCCGCTAACCGTTCTGCTAATTCGCTACCCTTAAAAATCGTTTGTTCACTATTAGTTTCTTTAATCAGTTCCCGTCGTTCAGCGGCGGTTGTCTGTTCAAAATTAAGTTCCGGATAAAGCTTTTTCGTTGCTCGTTCCACCACTTTATTTAACAACTGGTTAGCTTGTGCTAGTGATGTCGTTTGCTGGTCAATAGTCAGCAGTTGTTGAGTTACATCTTCACCAATGGCATGTTTGATTAATAAGCTGTTTTTCCAATTAAACAGCATGCGCTGTTTATCATCTAAATGTTCTAAATCGACATAGGCTTTCAATTGCTGACTTAGATGACTAATTGTGTGTTTTTCAGAGAACGATAGCTCGTCAGTTAACGCATCAAAATGTTCATGATTTCTTATCTTTTCGTCAAGATTATGATATTTAGCTTGGGCGTTTCTTTGCGCGCTAACTTGTTGATTAAATGCTTTTCGATTTTTTCTTTGGCTGTTAATGCCTTCGTGTTGGGTAGGTGTCTCTTGAATCCCTTGATCGACAAATGATTTTTCACTAATCCGATCCGGAATATTTTTTTGTGCTAAAGACTGATTAACACTTGTTGCCCAATTATGCCGCCACTCATTAATTTTTTCCTTTTTATCCCAATCAACCAACCAAATTTTTCTTTGTTTTGGAAACCCGCTTTTGGTTAAAAGTTGCTTGCCATTTTCATCTTTAATGTACTGCGTCTTTGCTTTTAATCCCCAACTACCATCGGGGTTAAATGGGCGATTGGTTAACATCACATGTGCATGCGGATTGTCTGGGTGA
>NZ_BJVK01000069.1 GCF_007989105.1 Lentilactobacillus kefiri
AATTATGGACTTTAAATTTAACACCATGAGCATGACAATTTTAGTTAGAACTATGTGTATTCAGTGAGAACATTTAAAGTTCCTATTTTGAGTCTTCGGGTCGAAGACTGTTGTTGTCCAAATCATAAATGTATACAATTCGACGCAGTCTTTTATCCATATCATCAAATTTTGCTTTTAGAACTGGTTGCAGTTTTGCAAGTAATTTGAAGTCATTTGTCGTATAGCTGGGTGCTTGTCGACCTTTTACTCGACGATTATAGGCCATTTGAATTTTAAAAATCGGGTTATCATTTTCATTTTCGTAACCGTAGGAAACTTTGTAAAATATTCCATTTTCATGAATTTTTGAATCCCCCTTAACAAACACACTAATTACTGGATCGAAAATAGGTTTTGACATATTTCTTCCTCCTCCCCTATAAGGTATTTATAAACAATGTATACATACATTATAAGCCCCCTATAAAGATTGTCAAATGATTGTAGGCGACTTGGGAAAAATTCGAGCGCCACAATGATGACCTTAGTCTTTATGTCAGTCCTATTGTGGTGCTTTTAAAGATCTCAAACAGATCCTAAGGGAGTGTTTGAATGACTTCGACGGAATCAATTTCGAGAATCCGAATGTCAAAGCATACCTTAATATTCGACATACTAGTTTAAAAACAATACCAAAGTTTGGTCATGTTCATTGGCAGCTGGTATAATGTATTTTATTGATATAATATATGATATGGGGCTGGTGGACTGATTGAAGGCGTTTCATGGAACAAGTGAAAATAATGTAAACTCAATCCAGAATGATGGCTTCAATGTGGACAGAGATTCTGGCAGATTACCCAATGATTTGGGTGATGGATACTACTTTTTCGTTAAGAACACTTTTGGTCTCTCTCCTGAGAAAATGGCATTTCAGTATGCTAAAACATACCAGCGTTCACCCGTTGCAGTTTTATCGGTGAATGTTGACGAAAAAAATAGCAATGTGTTAAATTGCGATTGCCTAAGCACAATCGAAGAAGTGGTAAAATTTCGATTGGAAAATTATGAGGCAGTTAAAGAACAACTAACTTATTATAAAACAGTTAGCTCTCCACAGAAGGGAATTTTGAAACGAGGCAACTTAGATGGCATTATCTTGAATATGATGATAGAAAAGCTAGAGAGCGTCACCGGCGTTGCCATTGATGTCATAAAAAAGAATACGTATACAAAGTGCGAATGTCCCGGCTATAATTTAAGTAATTTTCCAAACGGCACCGAAATATGTATAAGAAATTCACAAAAAATAACAAACATTCAAAAAACATCTATTCATAATTAATTCATAGTATACGTATCATGATTCTATAGAGTACAGTATGATATACTAAAATTGTATGAAGGAGGTATGCTTCATGGAAATAAATATTAAAGACTTGATGGTCAATCATTCTTGGAAAATGAGTGATCAGGAAATTCATAATAGTTTGGTGAAGATGGGATATATTACCGATAATATTGATTTTTCATCAATCCAAATGGATTCGTTAGAAGTTGATTCTGATGATACAAACTCTATGACTAATTATTTGGACACTAAGACTGATCATTTCCAAATGAAGAGTGAGTTAGTGTTACCAGAAGGTAAGTTAGGACATGTGAGAACATTTGCAGAGGTTGCTTAATTATGGCTAAAGAGAGTGCTTTTAAGTTTTCCGATCCAGAACTATTGTCCTTAAACTTCAAAAAAAATGAAGAGTTTAAAAAGGACAAAGAAAATAAACCCGAAAAAATCCAAATAAAAGCGACAGTTGAAGAATTTCCTGGTAGTCGTAAGAAATTTTATTTGAGCCTTCAAGTTATCATTGATAATGATGGCCCATACATTATAAATTTAGTTATGCGATCCTTGTTTGACACCACGGATGTCACTGACTCAAGCCAAATTAATAATTTCTTGAAAGTCAACGCACCGGCACTGATTTTTTCATATATACGTCCTTTCTTAGCATATTTAACTAGTCAATCTGGGAATGGAACATTACATCTTCCCTTCTACAATTTCTTAGATAGTGATAAGCAATTGAATATTTCTCATAATACAGGTAGCGATCCGGAGTAAACTCAATCAATTGCTTATCTTTCACTTTGGTCAAATTGTTCTTACATGAGATTAATTGAATGGGGACATAATTGTCATTGGAAGCGCCGTGTGATACCTATAGCGTTTTTTTTAAAAAATCCGCCTATATATTTAACGAGCCCTAGAGAAATTGGAATTACTCCGTTGCAAAACTATTATATGTAAGTAAAAGCCAGCAACTAGTTGATTTATTAACCAAGATAAATTTTGCTTAATTTGGAAAATTAAACTTATTTAAAAAGTCTTAATATTAATAGGTTATAAAAACGGCCATTAGGGTATACCCTAATGGCCAGGTTCTTACTTATACACGACTTTAAAAGTTTCACAGATACATGGAATTCGATCTGTGAATACTTTTCCAGCCTGATAATATTCCTTTTCAAAAAAATCTTTATGAACCTTTCGCCAATATTCTAAGCTTCGATTTCCTTCACCTTCAAGGTAAGCATGATCAGCTGTAACTTTGTTAAGGTTTTTGATTTCAACTCGCTCTGTCTATGTAATACATACAGGTGCTCCTGAACCGTCTAAAACAATACTGTAAGTACCTACTTTGGGTTTAGGCTCATTTTTTCGTACAATTCCAGAGCAGAAGTAGTGGCTGTTTTTTTACCGATTCTGATTAACTCGGCCGACTCATCACCTACTTGTTTGCCATAGCCAAATTGCTCTGCCAGATAATGTTCTCCTGTTACACCACTCACTTTTTGAAATGCTTCCCAATAACGTAAAATCCTTGATTCTTTCATAAGGACTTCCTCCCTCTGTATTCCCCCTATTAGTGTGACGGATACTGTTTTTATTTGGTCGCAGTTATCACAAAAGTTGGAACCATCGGGGTACCCCACCAACCGTTATAGCCAGCATTTACAATATTAACGTTTTGATATCCCAATTCTTTAAGAATACGCACATATTTACTAGTTTCGTAGCCTATATCCATGATTACTAACTGACCTTTTTGTTTTTGAACCCTTGCTATGTTTACAAGCGCTACTTTCCGTTTCTCAAATGGCTTAATATTATGCAGTACCAAACTAGATACAATCAGATCAAATTCATTATCGTTGAAAGGCATGTCTAAGATATTAGCAGTTTTCAACTTTACCTTGTCAGCCAAATTACTATTTTCCATTATTTTTTGAGTAGCTGCAATTGAATTACTTCCCTGATCCTTATTACTCCAGATATCAATTCCTATTATTTCGCTTATGTTTGCCGCTTGTCCGTTAAATTGCAACATAAAGGCACCGTGACCACAGCCAGCGTCTAATATCTTACTGTCTTTTTTTAAATGAATACTGTTAACAATAGATTTCATTATTCTATACTTACCAATTATTGAAGTATGCATGTATTTAAGCCCACACAAAACTAACACTAAGACCATAATGGCTGAAACGGTGTTAAAACCACTTATTAACATCATAATTCCAATAATTAAAGCTGGCCCAAAGAAAAAAGCCAAGCCTATTGGTGCGTCCATCTCCCAGATACTTTTCATTAAAATCTCCTATATCAACGTATTTATTCTTTAAAGCATATCATTTTTGTTGCTACTGTAATCTTTAAACTTAGATTTCAAATCAAATCCATTTCCTATAACTAATCATCGTGATACTACATTATGAGTCACAAAAAGACTTCTTTCTGTAACTAAGAATGGAGAAATTGTTCTCTTTAGG
>NZ_BJVK01000070.1 GCF_007989105.1 Lentilactobacillus kefiri
GAAATTATCAAAACAAGCCATTAATCAACGTATTAATAGCATTAATGGCTTTCGAAGCAAACACACTTATAAAGTCAAAAACCATCTAGAAATAGACAATCAAGGCGTTAAGCTGCTTGCTAATTTTGACAAGCAAAAACGACAAGAACGACAACCAAATCAGCAAGACAAAAACGACAAAAATGTTGATCATATCTTACTGAAACAACTTGATGTTAAAGATCAACAAATTGCAAATTTACAACAAGCTTTAGACCAGCAACAAAAATTACAGATAGCGACAGTTGCAGAAAACCATCAATTAAAAGAGCACGTTCGAAAATTGAGTGGTTTGCTTGAAACTTCTAGTTCAGCTCAACAGCAACAATCAAATGACAGGGATGATATCTTGTCGAATAGTTCTAATACCAGTCACAGAAAGGATAAAAACGACAACCAAAACGGAAACAAAGTTGATGAATATCGGAATAGGGAAAAGAAAGTATCCAAGAGCAAAACCAATAATAGTTGGTGGCATTTTTGGTAGCAGTTCTAAGCTTTCATCAATGAGAATTATTGGCTGCTTGCGCTGCAAGTAGCCGGTTCCAGTAATGTGAAAACAACTAAGGAAGGCAAATACTCCGAGTGATATGCAACCACTGAAAATGTAGACCCATTAGTTCAAATACGGATATTCGGGAAACTAACCCTCAATAGACTAGAAAAAACATTGGTGGCATATAAAATAAGAATAATGAAGAGGAAAATATGAGATTTTTAGGCAATAAAGAATCGATGACAGATGAAATACGAGACATTTTGAAAAAAAAGCATCTGTTAAATAAAAAGTTAACGTTTTTTGATGCATTTTGTGGTACAGGAGCAGTTGCAGATAGTCTAAAAGACCAGTTTAATATAATCATTAATGACTCGCTGACGTGGTGTACTATATATAGTCAAGCTAGAATTGATGGTGAAAGCATAAAATTTGAGAATTTAAATTTTAATCCATTTAAATATTTTAATCAACCAAAAATTAGTGAAGAAGGCTTTTTCTATCAAACATATTCACCAGGTGGATCTGATAGAATGTATTTTTCAACTGAAAATGCCGGTAAGATTGATTTTATTAGGCATACTATTCAAAGTTGGTATGATACAAAGTTAGTTTCTAAGAATGAATACGTGTTTTTACTTGCATCACTTATTGAGTCAATGTCTAAGGTGGCCAATGTTGCCGGCGTATATGGTGCGTTCTTAAAAAAATGGGATCCCAGAGCATTAAAGCCAATGGAATTTATCCCAGTACCTTTTAAAAAAATTAAAAATCGAAATCTCCAAGTGTTTAACGATAAAATTGAAAATATCATCGGAGCCGTGGATACGGACATTTTATACTTGGATCCGCCATATACACAAAACCAATACGGAACGCAGTATCATATATTTGAAACCTTAATAAAGGATGATCATCCATCTGTCAGTAAAGTTACAGGATCACGTCCAACTGGTCCGATGAGATCGGATTGGTCAAAAGAATATAAAGCTCAAATACTATTTGATAAGATACTTAGTGAAACAAAAGCAAAGTATGTGATGTTAAGCTATAACAATGATGGTATTATGTCGAAAACGTTTATTGAATCTGCACTTAAGCGATATGGAAAGGCAGAAACATTTGAACTAAAGAAAATTAATTATAAAAAATATCGTAATTTCAAAACAAAGACTACGAATGAACATTTTGAATACCTATTCTTTATTGAATTGAAACGAAAAATTGATGTTACCTATGAATCACCGTTGAATTTTATTGGTAGTAAATATCAAATGTTGGGAGAATTATCGAAATACTTTCCTCAAAATATAACTACTGTGGTAGATATATTTGGTGGTGGTTTCAATTTTGGCGCTAACTATGAAGCGGATACTGTTATTTATAATGACATTAACTTCATTGTTAAAGACTTGATTGAGATGATTGCTGAGAAAAACACATATGATCTAATTAGATATATTCACAAAATAATAAAAAGGTTTGATCTTTCAGCTGAAAATAAAGAATCGTATGTTGCTGCGCGGGCATACTATAATAATTTGCCCAATGGCGATAAAGATCCTCAGATGCTCTATACTATTGTAATGTATGGGTTTCAGCAACAATTAAGATTTAACAGTAAGCTGGAATTTAACAATCCAGTTGGTATGAGATGGTTTAACGATAAAGTATTAGAAAAACTAATCAGTTTCAGTCGACATATTAAAACAAAAAATTTAGTTTTTGAATCCAAATCTTTTGAAGAATTATATATACCCCAAGGAGAAGATACATTGGTATATCTGGATCCACCATATCTTTTGACAACTGGATCTTATAACGACGGAAAACGAGGATTTAAAGGTTGGAATCGTAAGGAAGAAAAACAACTGTTTTCATTTATGGAAAATTTAAATGAAAACGGAAACCGAATTATGTTTTCCTATGTTGTTAAGCATAAGGGAAAGGTAAATCAAAACCTGTTAAACTGGCTAGATACACACAAAAGTTTTAATCTGTTTGAACTCAGTGGAATAAAGGGAAGGAAACGAAATGAGATTCTAATTACTAACTATGATATTTAAGAAAAGTGGTTATAATGATGATTCAAGTAACTATAAATAATAAATTTCAGAAACGAGAAGGTACGTATAAAGAAATTTTAAACAATGGGGTTTTAGATGATCTTGTAAAAAAAGTTACAGGACATACTGACTATGATGTTAAATATATAGATAAGATAAATAAGGGTCGTTTGGTCGTAATAGAACAGGAAAATGAAAAAGACTTTGTTTGTCTATCAGATGATTGTCCAGCGGGGCGAAATTCATATTTCCAAAGTTTTCCCACCACTGTAAACAAGTATATTTTAGATAAACATACTAATAAAAGAATTTTTTACTATAACCTTCCTACTCCGGATAAAACTAACATCGAAACGGATTATCACCGGATGATGTATCGTTTGATGGCCACAATTGGAACCGAGTTCTTAAACGCGACTGAGTATCTAAAAAAGCCAATAGTAGCATTCAACTCAGTTGCTGATTTTATAAGGATAAGAACGAATGAACTAAGTAGGCAACAAAATAATTCGACTTATGTTACAGTGGATGAAAGCAGTAATACTGTAATATATGGTAAAGTTTATGGCGCAAATAAATACGAAACTACACTTATTTCTATTGCTATGAATGCTCTAACAATGGCGAAAACAACGCTATATGAATTTGTAGAGAAGAATCTCAAGGAGCTACCTAAAGCTTCTAGAAATGCGCTTGAAAAAATTGGAATAAAAATAGTGAAAATTGATTCAGAATTAGAAAAACATGAATTTGAAAAGGGAAACAGTCTTCGTTCTCCAAAATATATTTCAAATTTATTAGCTATTTACGGACCAAAGCATTGTGCTTTTTGTGATTGTGATATTCCACAGCTGATACAGGGAGCTCATATTTATCCTGTAGCAGATATAAAAAAACTGGCGGTACCACTAGAGAAGAAAATAGAAATGGCAACAGATGGAAAAAACGGATTATGGCTTTGCAACAATCACCATAAATTGTTAGATTCAGGAATTATTA
>NZ_BJVK01000071.1 GCF_007989105.1 Lentilactobacillus kefiri
GGCCAGCCATTGCTCTAAGCAATGATCTAGTCTGTCAGACAAGTAACATGACGATTGTGGCTCCAATTAGCAGTACCGAGCGTAATTTTCCTATGTATCATCGGCTAACTAGTAGTCAAACAGTACATGGGAAAGTATTATTAGATCAAACAATAGCCTTAGATTTGCGGGCAAGACATGTCACTGATGAAGCCATTGTTGATCATGTATCGCGTGAAGAATTAGAAGAAATAATCTTTTTATACAAATTGTTGTTCAGTATTGATGACGAATAAAAGAAGTCATTTTTATATTATAAAGATAAATAACCCCCAACATCTACATTATAGATATTGGGGGTTATTTTAACAACGTTTTTGAGGGGTTATTTGGAACTTATAGACCCTAAAACCACTTGTGGATTGTAACTAGGTGGTTCTCTATTCAGTTACTAACTGTTGGACAATGTCAGATATGTGGATTTGTGTCTTATACTTCTTAAGGTCATGATTGTTAGTTGCGGTATTGCCTTTATTGTTTAACAAGGCATCTAGCGCTGCTAAGTTGCTAACATAAGTCTGATTAATGTAGGTGCGAGGCACAATACGTGCAACTTTAACATAGCTGCCCTTATGATACGCCATCACATAAGGATCTTTGACCCCAGGATTAAGCCCCGTCGTTAAGGTTAATTTGGTCCATTCATTACCCATCGTATTATCGGTGAACCAAGCGGTCCAGTAACCATTGGTCGCCTTATTGTTAGGAGAAATTTCCTTTTCACTAGGTAATTTAGTGTACCCGACTTTATAGGATAAAAACGGATCAAAGCGATCAATCGTCCCAATACCTTTATAATATCCCAAACATAAAATACCAATACTAACCAGTGCTAGTACGATCAAGCCACCTAAACCAAAAGTCCAACGACGATAACGACTTTTAAGCTTAACATCATGATCTATCTGGGTAGCCAAAGAGGGTTCTTTATCTTTTTTCATTGCAATCTCCTCGTTAAATAGAAGTTTTTCGAGTGAGATGTTAAACAATTGACTCAAAGCATGCAGGGTCTCTAAACTTGGCATATTCTTGCCAGTTTCCCAAGTTGAGACCGTTTGACGGGTCACATGTAATTTTTGAGCTAACGCTTCTTGGGTTAAGTTAGATTGCCTGCGCAAGGTCTTGATATCGTCTTTAAAGCTCAAATCACACTCCTCCTAAATCATAATCAAGGATCTAGGGCAATCCTAGCAAGAATTACTAGCATTAGTCACGCAAATGTTACTTGCACAAGCCAATAAAGCCGTTCCTCAGATCGTAATAACGTTCTGAAGAATGGCTTTAGAAATGATCAAAGGCCTATTTGATAGTTGTAGCCCCCGCTTAGATAAGCATGTTGAACATTTATATTCACTGGTGAAGAAAAGATATAAATATTGGTCTCGCTATATTAGTATTTATCTGACTTCTTTTCATTATCTGATTTACATAACATTTGATTATGCGTAGTTGTTGCTATATCAACGTTTACAGCGCCTAGTTTGTGATTTTTAAAAATTCACAAGCCGTAGGTTTATTTGTTGCGGGGTGAAGAGCGGACCACTCTGTGCCTTTCCACAGCTTTATTGAATATACCAATTATCATATTTTTGCAAGACTTGTTATACTTGCAACAGATTAAGAAATGAGGGAATAACGTGGCTAAAATTTTCTTTTATGGCGCTGTTAGTTTGGATGGCTACCTATCCGATGTGAACGATGGATTACAATGGTTATTTGATACAGAAGTCGGTGATAAACTTACCACAGATGCCTTTTTGGATACGGTAGAAACTGTTGTGATGGGCAGAATTACATACGAAGAGGCCCGAAAGTACGTCCAGCCTTTATATCCCGGTAAGGATGTTGTGGTGTTTACCCATAATACTAATTTCGATGTCCAAGAAGGTTTTGCCGTATCCGAGGATCCAGTAGACTACCTTAGAAAGTTGAAAGAACAACCGTCGGGCAATATTTGGGTGGTCGGTGGTGTGAACCTACTAAAAAACATTATTGTTGCTGACTTGATTGATGAATGGTGGATTCAAATCGCACTCGTTTTACTTGGTAACGGAAAAAGATTATTCGAGCAATCCGACTATCAAACTCGGTTGGAATTAATTGATATAACGCAAATGAAACAATTGACAGAACTTCATTTTCGCCGAAATTAATATTTAAACAACGGAAAACCCGCTTCAGTTAATACAACCTGAAGCGGGTTTTCGTTCAACAAAGAAATTCTGCTTTAAATCATATTAGGGTATCACAAATACTTTAATATTTTTTGCGTCGCAACCAAAACCAGCAAATTAGGCTTAGTATAACAGAGATAATCAGCACAGCAAAAAAACCATAAGAAGATTTTTCAAACGGGACATCGACATTGATTCCCCAAAAACCAAAAATAATCGCTGGAATAGTCAAAATGATTGATATCTCGGTTAGAGTTTTCATAATCATGTTTAGCTGATACGAAATCATATTGTTTATCATATTTTCCAAATTGTCCAAATATTGGCTGTAACCTAAAATGATTCTATCCATTGTATCACTTGTATCGTATAAATCATCAATTATTTTTTTAGTACTAAAATCAATATCGTCAATAGTTGTGAAATTTTTTTTAATGAAATCAAGCTCTTTATGGTTAGCTTTATAGGTTGATGACAAAGCTATCATGTATTTTTGAAGAGTCAATAAATCACCAAACGTTGGTCTGAGTGGACCGGACGTTGATATTTTTGAGTCTAAATCATCAATTTTTTCCTTGATTCCACGAAGGTCGTTAAGCATCGCATAGAAATCTTTTTGCATGATCTTTAAAAGTACTTCCTCCGTGAAATTATTGATATCACGTAAAACCATATTGGATAAGAGTTCGGAAATGGAATTTAATTTTTGGTTTGTAAAAATTATCAACTTATTTTTAAATACCAAGAAAACAACAGATGTCGTCAGATTATCTAGATGCCCACCTTCGTGTATCTTGGGAAACAAAAAACTTACGAGGAAATTTTTTTCATCGTTCCGATCTATCATCGTGTCATATGCAACTTGATCATCAAACGTTAGTATATTGCCTATTTTAAGGTCATATTTATGTTCAAAAGATTCGATATATTCTCGTTCGTCGCCATAAACATAAACAACAGAAGAATTTTTGATATCTGATTCTGACGAAACTAATAATGTATCTGTTGTTAAAGAATAAGTTTTCAGCATTGTAATCCTCCTGCTTTATATTTTTCTCAAAAATAAATGCGTAATCGTTGTGAAATAAATACGTTATCAGTTTTAAAAACATTTTGTCTTATGTATGATAACCTGCCAAAAATTTTATCTCACACATTATCTAGACAATCTTGTCTCCAGCTTCTAATGTATTATCTAATTTATAATTATAGCCCCTAAAATGCAACACATAGTTTTTTATGCTAGCTTCTCAATGTCCTATGTGTTTTTGTATCTTATCGGCCTGGCACAAGTTATATCTTTTTTATTTTACAATCTACC
>NZ_BJVK01000072.1 GCF_007989105.1 Lentilactobacillus kefiri
GGCAACGTCCTACCCTCGCAGGGGGCGATCCCCCAACTACTCTCGGCGTGCAGAAGCTTAACTTCTGTGTTCGGCATGGGAACAGGTGTATCCTTCTGGCTATCGCCACCACACTATTTTTCCTTGAAAGAACTTCGTTCTCTCAAAACTAGCTAATATTAATTTTCTGTACCTTGAACACCATTTCTACTTGGTTAAGTCCTCGACCGATTAGTATTGGTCCGCTCCGTACATCACTGCACTTCCACTTCCAACCTATCTACCTGATCATCTTTCAGGGGTCTTACTTCCATATAGGAATGGGAAATCTCATCTTGAGGTGAGTTTCACACTTAGATGCTTTCAGCGTTTATCTCATCCATACGTAGCTACCCAGCGATGCGCCTGGCGGCGCAACTGGTACACCAGCGGTATGTCCATCCCGGTCCTCTCGTACTAAGGACAGCTCCTCTCAAATTTCCTACGCCCGCGACGGATAGGGACCGAACTGTCTCACGACGTTCTGAACCCAGCTCGCGTACCGCTTTAATGGGCGAACAGCCCAACCCTTGGGACCGACTACAGCCCCAGGATGCGATGAGCCGACATCGAGGTGCCAAACCTCCCCGTCGATGTGGACTCTTGGGGGAGATAAGCCTGTTATCCCCAGGGTAGCTTTTATCCGTTGAGCGATGGCCCTTCCATACGGTACCACCGGATCACTAAGCCCGACTTTCGTCCCTGCTCGACCTGTCTGTCTCGCAGTCAAGCTCCCTTCTGCCTTTACACTCGTTGAATGATTTCCAACCATTCTGAGGGAACCTTTGGGCGCCTCCGTTACTGTTTGGGAGGCGACCGCCCCAGTCAAACTGCCTACCTGACACTGTCTCCCGCCACGCTAAGTGGCGCGGGTTAGAGTGTTCACACAGCGAGGGTAGTATCCCACCAACGCCTCTGCCGAAACTAGCGTTCCGGCCTCAATGGCTCCTACCTATCCTGTACAAGCTGTGTCAACACCCAATATCAAGCTACAGTAAAGCTCCATGGGGTCTTTCCGTCCTGTCGCGGGTAACCTGCTTCTTCACAGGTATCTTAATTTCACCGAGTCTCTTGTTGAGACAGTGCCCAGATCGTTACGCCTTTCGTGCGGGTCGGAACTTACCCGACAAGGAATTTCGCTACCTTAGGACCGTTATAGTTACGGCCGCCGTTTACTGGGGCTTCATTTCTGGGCTTCGCCGAAGCTAACTCATCCACTTAACCTTCCAGCACCGGGCAGGCGTCAGCCCCTATACGTCATCTTACGATTTTGCAGAAACCTGTGTTTTTGATAAACAGTCGCCTGGGCCTTTTCACTGCGGCTGTGCTTGCGCACAGCACCCCTTCTCCCGAAGTTACGGGGTCATTTTGCCGAGTTCCTTAACAAGAGTTCACTCGCTCACCTGAGGATTCTCTCCTCGACTACCTGTGTCGGTTTGCGGTACGGGTAGTTGATTACTCACTAGAAGCTTTTCTCGGCAGTGTGACGTTGGTTGCTTCCCTACTTAAATTTCGGTCCTCATCACCACTTGTCAACCCGCCAAAAAGCATTTAACTCTTTGACTGACTTGTGGCTTAAACATCCGTTTCCAGCTGGATGCACAACTTAGCCTCCTGCGTCCCTCCATCGCTCAAACATAATCAACTAGTACAGGAATCTCAACCTGTTATCCATCGCCTACGCCTTTCGGCCTCGGCTTAGGTCCCGACTAACCCTGGGAGGACGAGCCTTCCCCAGGAAACCTTAGTCATTCGGTGAATCAGATTCTCACTGATTTTTCGCTACTCATACCGGCATTCTCACTTCTAAGCGCTCCACCAGTCCTTACGGTCTGGCTTCATTGCCCTTAGAACGCTCTCCTATCACTTGACCTAATGGTCAAGTCCACAGTCTCGGTAATATGCTTAGCCCCGGTAAATTTTCGGCGCGGAATCACTCGACTAGTGAGCTATTACGCACTCTTTAAATGGTGGCTGCTTCTGAGCCAACATCCTAGTTGTCTATGCAACTCCACATCCTTTTCCACTTAGCATATATTTAGGGACCTTAACTGGTGGTCTGGGCTGTTCCCCTTTTGACGATGGATCTTATCACTCACCGTCTGACTCCCGGATAAAAATCAATGGTATTCGGAGTTTATCTGAATTTAGTAACCCATGACGGGCCCCTCGTCCAAACAGTGGCTCTACCTCCATGATTCTACGTCCGAGGCTAGCCCTAAAGCTATTTCGGAGAGAACCAGCTATCTCCAAGTTCGTTTGGAATTTCACCGCTACCCACACCTCATCCCAGCACTTTTCAACGTACACGGGTTCGGGCCTCCAGCGCGTTTTACCGCACCTTCACCCTGGACATGGGTAGATCACCTGGTTTCGGGTCTACAGCAACATACTTAAACGCCCATTTCAGACTCGCTTTCGCTGCGGCTCCGGCTTTTAAACCTTAACCTTGCATGTTACCGTAACTCGCCGGTTCATTCTACAAGAGGCACGCTATCACCCATTAACGGGCTCTAACTGCTTGTAGGCACATGGTTTCAGGAACTATTTCACTCCCCTTCCGGGGTGCTTTTCACCTTTCCCTCACGGTACTGGTACACTATCGGTCACTAGAGAGTATTTAGCCTTGGGAGATGGTCCTCCCGGATTCCGACGACGTTTCACGTGTGTCGCCGTACTCAGGATCCTGAACTGAGGGTCATTGATTTCACCTACGGGGCTATCACCCTGTTTCGCCAACCTTCCCAGATTGTTCGATTATCAACAACTTTGGTAACTCAAATGTTCAGTCCTACAACCCCAACGAGCAAGCTCGTTGGTTTGGGCTGTTCCCCGTTCGCTCGCCGCTACTTAGGGAATCGAAATTTCTTTCTGCTCCTGTGGGTACTGAGATGTTTCAGTTCCCCACGTCTACCTCTATATCGCTATGAATTCACGATATAGTAACAGCTGATTAAAGCTGCTGGGTTTCCCCATTCGGAAATCTCCGGATCAAAGCTTACGTACAGCTCCCCGAAGCATATCGGTGTTAGTCCCGTCCTTCATCGGCTTCTAGTGCCAAGGCATCCACCATGCGCCCTTTTTAACTTAACCTGTACATCACTACGTGATGCAAAGTTAATTGAGTATTTGCGATTTTTTCTAGTTAACAAACTCAAAATAACGCGGTGTTCTCGGTTGAAATTATATTAAATACAATTTCAAAAAATTATTACAGAAAATTAATATTATCTAGTTTTCAAAGAAC
>NZ_BJVK01000073.1 GCF_007989105.1 Lentilactobacillus kefiri
CCCTTTACCCAAAAGAAGACAGATCAACACTTTTCCAGGACGGTTCAAAGAGAAATTAAGCATATGTATATTATGGTACCGGCATTGAATGAAGCAAATGAAATTGTTGGTACGGTTAACCAGCTCTTGAGATCGATGGAGCCACTTCCAATTGAGTCAACTTTAGTCATTATCAATGATGGCTCTGATGATGGAACAGATATTGCTCTTGATGAATTTGCCAACAATCCTCATGTTCATGTTATAACCCGCGAATTACCACATGCGCGAGAAGGAAAAGGTGCGGCTTTAAATGATGGCTTAGACTGGATTGCAAAGCAGACAAAAGATCTTACTCATACTGTTGTTGGTGTTATTGATAGTGATGCTAGTCCCAGTTTTAAAATACTGTTTAATGTATATCGGGGGTTCATTCATTCCAAGTATGATTTATTGCAGACCGAAATTACGATTAACAATGTTCACAATTTCTTGACGTTGATGCAAGAGTTTGAATTTGGCGTTCCCAACTTATTACAGCAAGTTATTCGAATGGATTGGGGAAGTGCAATTGCATCAGGTGATGGGCAATTTATGACTTTGGAAATGGCTTCGAAAATCAGATGGAATAATTCGTTGCTTGATGATCTTGAGTTTAGTCTCAATGGATTACTGCATGGATTTACTGGAGGCTTTTTACCTTATACCTTGTTACCCCAAGAGGGTGTTCTTACTTATAGAGCACTGATTAAGCAACGTGTACGTTGGTGTCATGGTGGCATGCAATGTCTGATACGATATGGTAAGCAATTATTTCTATCAAAAATTGTGCCATCTAAATTAAAGACTGATTTAATCACATTTATGCTAATACCATTTATTTCAATTATCTTTATCATTAGTTCGCTCATTGCGTCTATTGTTTTGATCGTTCATTTTGTGGCATGGCCGCAAAAAACGTTTATTGTATTGGTCATTATATTAATCTTAGGTATAGCAGTAACAACAATGATGATTTTGGCTGCAAATCATTATGGCATTCAGGCTGGACGTACCTATACTTTTAGAGAAATTACTACCATGATTGTTGGCAACTTTGCCTATTCATGGATGTTGGCGCCTGTATCTTTCATAGCTTTGACGCGATTGGTTTTAAGACGTAATGAATGGGCGAAAACGGCCCATGACCACACGACAGTGCAGGAAAATTCCAACAGTTTTGAAGCGGATTATGATCAGAAGGATCAGTCTCTTAAAAATGATGCGCCTAATGATAGGATGGCTAAGTGATGAAAGCTAAGAAGATATTAATAAATAAACTAGTTTTTTATGTTGTAACTTTTTTGGCTGTGATTGCTTCGCTATTCATGATAGCAACGACACTAACTGGATACTCCAAATATAGATACATAACATTTCATCCGAATTATCTATTATTCTTTTATCTGATTACTGTGAGTTGCATTTTAATGGTGATGCTTTGGTACTTAGGAGAATGGTTTGCTAAAAGATTTACCGGTTGGTTTGTTGCGTTTGTTGGGATCATGTCAATTCCTAAACTGATTTTGATTGCAATGTTTAAGCTTAACCCACAATCTGATATGTATAGCTATTCGGTTCTTGCCGGATCGCGGGCAAATGGGGACCTGTGGTCATGGATGTACCATGTTGGCGTTTTGGACTTGGACAATATTTTTCCACATGTTCTTCACATCGCTGACTTTTATAATATTTTGTTCAGAATTTCTGTTAATTCCAACACTGTTGTTCAGTATTTTAATGTTATGATTAGTGCACTAACAACGTTTCTTGTTTTAGGCTTGGCGGCCCGCTTCTTTGGTCGACGCGCGGGAATGTTTGCCGCATTGGTTTTTTTCCTTCAGCCCAGTTGGTACCTGTATACTACCTTAATTGGCATTGAACCGGTTTGGCTTTTTTGTCAGCTGGCCGGTATATCTTTAATACTAAGGTTATTTAAATATGGTAATTTCAAGGACTGGCGGTTGTGGGGAGACATTTTCTTAATAATTGTGGTACTCTTTTTTGCTGAAAATATTCAACCATTATCGGTCGTCCTGTTTATTGCATTTTTCTGTTTTATTTGGTTTCGATTTCATGAAGGCAGACGTGAGCACCTTGCAATTGGAGTAACGGGCACAATTTCGTACAAGCCACGCTTCGTAGAGCTTTGGCTGCCGAAAATTGCAATCGTTTTAATTATCGGCGCATGCTTTACACTACGACAAATCCAGCCACAAATTGATCGTTTTTACTTTGGTGTTCCCATAGCAAGTAATAATGTTGGTGAAGCATATACATTGGCAGTGGGGACGAATCCTAAAACCCATGGTGTCTATTCTGATGCATTAATTAATAGAATTGAGTTATTTAATCATATTAATGGGAAATCTGAAGGGCAGAAATTCATTTACTTTAATTCTGTATTCAAAAAGCAGATCAAAGATAATTTAAATTATCATCATGTTCACCGTGATTGGGATAAATTCGTTTATTCCAAATATGAGTCATTAATGAAACCGGCATATGCATTTACGGAATTCTCGGAAAATACTCGGTCAAATGATAAACAAAAGCAACTGATACCAAGGCAGATTGTAGACACTGCCACTAATTTGATGACAGCTCCGGTCGTTGCACTTTTGCTCCTTGTTGTGATTGGTTTATTAAGCCAACTTTTTTCCAAAAAAGAAAATTCGAAAACAGCAAAGGACCGTAATGGAATTTTGCTTACTGAAACGATTATGCTTGGATTCTTCATACTCTTCTTTGGGGTTGAAGTACAAGGACGCTATCAGATCTCATTTTATATTCCCTGGATATTTATTGGTAGCCTTGGAATGCGTACCTTGATGGGGATAATAGGACATCCCAGTATCCTTGATGAACATGATAGGCGCTAATATGTGTATCAAATGTGCCTCGTTTAACTCATAAAGTATGGGAGAATATTGTAGACTTTGCTGGCTTATAAACAATATTCATATCCAGCCTATTATGATAGGATATCGAGTTGCCGGTGGTTACATTACCGGAAATACAAAATATATT
>NZ_BJVK01000074.1 GCF_007989105.1 Lentilactobacillus kefiri
TAGTTGGGTAGAAAAATGTCGACGACTGTGGAAAAATTGCGAAAGGCAGTTACATACGAGCGCCACGATGATGACCTTAGCCTTTATGTCAGTTCTATTGCGGCGCTTTTAAAGATCTCAAACGGTTTCTTAGCGTTCAATATCATCAATATTTCTTAGTACATTTTCCCTTTGCCGATCAGTTATATTGTTATCTAAATACGCATTGGCCATTTCACGAACCAAATCATACATTTTTTTATCGGTAATATAGGCCAATGACTTAATAAGCTGGTAGACTGGCGGATCAACTTTTAAAGTACGACGATCACTAGACTTAAATTTTTTACTGGGAGTCAAATTTCGATCAACATTAGCAGTATGTTTAATTCTAACTTGTTGATTGTTATCTTTCTTAATTAAAGCCATTAACAGTCATTTCCTTTCCCAAAGGAGTTAGTCTATTTTGATTAATATATTGATGATCATAATGAAAGTTAATTACATCATTAGTTTTTTCAAAAGATTCTATACGCGCTTGCAGTTCACAGAAAATATCGGCAAACAAAGCCCAAATTCGTTTATCATGGAAATCTTGAAATTGAACACCTTGGGCTGTATACCATTCTAGGCGAGCGTGATTATTAATAATATTATTGAACACGTTGTCTTTGCCAAAATACTCAATAGTTTCGCGAACAATTTTAGTTTGTAAGGGTCTACGAGCCTGAAGTAGCACTGGTAAAATACCGGCCACTTGCAAATTGATTTTATCTCCAAAATCGTCAGCCAAAGTTTGAAGATATGTTAAAACCAATTTTTTCGAACCATCAAACGCAAATTGCTGTGTTTCTTGAATTACAATAACATAATCAGCACAAGCCATAGCATTATCGACCTTAATATCTGTTGAAGGCGGAACATCAATGAATACAAAATCGTAACTATCTTTTAATTTATCAACAAGCTTTTTTAAATAAAAAGTTCGATCAATTGTGTTTTTAAATTTGTCGGCTAAAAAGTCACCAAATTTTCGCGTATCATAATCAGAAGCAATCATGTCAATATTGGGTCCCAAATGAACAAGACCAGCTTCTAAGTCACCATCTTCCATACAACTCATGAAAGATTTATTAATATTTAAGTCCTTATAAGTTTTTGCCAAAAAAGTAGTGGCATTCCCCTGAAGGTCAGTGTCAATAACTAAAACTTTTTTGTTAAACAAGGATGAAGCAACAACAGCTTCCATCACCGTATCTGTAGTTTTACCAACGCCACCCTTTTGTTGTGCATTTATAATCACATATCCCAATGTATTCACCTCAATCTTGAAAAAGTACACTAATGCAGTCTTACTTAATATGATCATAGTACACTTCACACGAGTTAATCGCAAGGCAAAAATAAATTTAGCTTCCTAATACACTTTTCTCCTAATACACTAATCTTTTAATCTCCTTTTCTCCTAATACACTAATCTCTTTTTCTCCTAGTGTATTAAGAGAAAAGTGTACTAATACACCTTTTGAAATTCAATAAGAACTTAAACCCTGTAGAATCAGTATTTATAAAAAATTAAAAATCTCTTTTTCTCCTATTCTCCTTTTCTCCTGTTCTCTTTCTACACTAGTATACTTTTCTCTTAATCTCCTTTTCCCCTAATGCACTAATCTCTTTTTCTCCTAGTGTATTTACTAATAGAATGCTGTCATGAAAAAGTGTACTTTCATAGTTTTACTATTTACAAGTTAGGCACTAAATGATATTCTTGAATTGTTCAAACAAATTATAAGAAATGAACATACAAAAATGCTAGACTATGACTAATTTAACAACCGAATAAAGAGATCAAGCTAAACAGAAAAATCCCCGATTCACGAGGAATCAGGGATTTTGGATTTAGCAAGTAGCTATCAGCCAGCTACTTAGATTCAGTCGATTTTCACCTCCAAGTTAAAATCGACTGAACATTGTTCTTAATTTGTAGGTTAATTATACCGCAAACCAGTCCCCAAGGACAAGTTAAGGATAGTTAAAAACAAATTAAAGTCAATGGACTAAGTAGCTAACCAAAGCTATTTAGTCCATTTTTTGTTGTTAGAAATTAAAAAAGTTGCCGACTGGGCAACTCACAAACAGACACATGCTGGTGAAACTACAAAGCCCTCACAACCAATGTTCGCTTTGTAATTCAGTTAGAGCATATCAGATTTGTATTGTAATGCAAGTCGAATGTTTTAGCAACTCTCTTTTGAGACAGCGTGTGTCAGTCGAGAAAGGGAGTTTTTATTATGACAAAATCAAAAAATTTCAATTACTATGAAGCCGATAACGTATATGGAGCCCTATTTTTCCAGTTTCCTAAGGTATTAATGTATGGCGAGCAATATAAACATTTAAGCAGTGATGCTAAATTGGCTTATATGGTACTGAAAGATCGGCTCGAGTATTCTTTGCGCAACCACTGGGTTGATGAAGATAATCATGTTTACTTTATTTTTACCGTTCAAGAATTACAAGACTTATTTAACTGCGCTACTGAAAAAGCCGTTAAAATAAAAAAAGAATTACAAACAGCCAATCTATTAAAACAAATTCAAATGGGATTTAATCCTAAAACGAAAAAGAATGAACCGAATCGTTTATACCTTTCCAAGCTCGATGTGAAAGCTACTGATGTCTATTTAAGGGGTGAATATGGACAAGAAACGCCGAAATCCCTTGCTACGAGCGGAATTTCGAAAATCGAAAGTCCGCATGACTTCGTTGGATCCCTTGCTACGAGCGGAATTTCGAAAATCGAAAGTCCGCATGACTTCGTTGACAATAGCTCTCAATCCCTTGCTACGAGCGGAATTTCGAAAATCGAAAGCAATCTATATAAAGACTCTAAAAACATAGATACTAATAGATAC
>NZ_BJVK01000075.1 GCF_007989105.1 Lentilactobacillus kefiri
CCATATTAATAATTCTAGTTTTTGCAATTCCATTTAAATTGTCTACAATGAAAGTAAGCTTTCTTAACATCGTTTATGGAAAGGATGACGCAATATGGCTCAAAAAGCTTCTGAACAATTAGTCGACGTCTTAATTGATTGGCATGTAAAACACGTTTATGGACTACCGGGGGATTCCATCGATACAACTGTCGATGCTTTACGCAAACAACAGGATCAGATCGGATTTGTCCAAGTCCGTCACGAAGAAGTTGCTTCCTTGGCAGCAGCGGCCGAGGCTAAGTTAACCGGTAAGCTTGGTGTCTGTCTTTCAATCGGTGGGCCAGGCGCAATTCATATGTTAAATGGCCTTTATGATGCCAAAATGGATCACGTGCCAGTACTGGCTTTACTTGGTCAGGTTGATACCCAGTTTTTAAACGAGGAATACTTCCAAGAAGTGAATACACCACAACTATTTGCGGACGTTGCGGTCTATAATAAACTAATTTCTGCCACTGACAATTTAGCTGAAATCGTTGATGAAGCCATTCGAACGGCTTATGAGAAACATGGAGTCGCAGTTTTAACCATTCCGGATAACCTTCCGGAACAAAGGGTCAGCGACCACTATATCAGTTCCGCTTCTTCTTTCCAATTGACATCACCACAAATAGATGACAATCGACTTAATACAGCCGCTAAACTGATTCGTGATTCCAAAAAACCGCTTGCATTGGTTGGCTTGGGGGCAAAAAAAGCCGGCAGCCAGGTTGCGGCCTTCTTAGAGCAAAACCATATTCCGTTTATTTCAACGTTGCCCGCAAAGGGGATCATTGGCGACAATCATCCTAATTCGCTGGGAAATGTTGGTAAGTTGGGGACAAAGCCGGCTTATGAAGCCATGCAAAATACCGATCTGCTTCTAATGTTCGGCACAAATTATCCCTATACCGCGTACTTGCCCAAACCAGGGACGGCCAAAAGCATCCAAATCAATACCAGTGCATCAGCAATCGGAAAACGTTATCCGGCTGATGTTGGATTGGTAGCCGATATCAAAGACGTTATAAAGCAACTTAATTCTTCTGAAACAACGATCCTCCATCCTGATGATGGTTTCTTAAAGGCCTGTCAGGAAAATGTTGCTAACTGGAATCGTTGGATGACCGGCAAACGTGAACTCGATTCCAAACCAGTTGCACCCGAAGCATTATTTAACGATATTAATGAAACGGCACCGCTTAATACAATTTATTCAATTGATGTTGGAACAGCCACCTCTTGGAGCGCCCGTTTCTTAAACGTATCACCAACACAAAAATTTATCTTGTCCTCTTACTTAGGGACAATGGGATGTGCATTACCGGGAGCGATTGCAGCAAAAATAAATTATCCCGATCGACCGGTTATCTCGGTTAATGGTGATGGTGCGTTTGCAATGGTCATGCAGGATTTCATTACGGCGGTTAAATACAAGTTACCATTAATTAATATCGTACTCAATAATTCAAAGCTGGCCTTTATTGAATACGAACAACAGGCCGCCGGCCAATTAAATTATCAAATCGACTTACAGGATATGGATTACGCCAAATTTGCCGATGCGGCTGGCGGTGTTGGTATTACTGCTAAAACTTCCGAAGAATTTAAGAACGCATTGAACAGAGCCTATCGGGTCCAGAATATGCCGGTACTGATCAATGCTTATGTCAGTGATGATGCACCTTTGCCGGGCAAGATTGTCGGTCAGGAAGCTAAAGGATACATGAAATTTGGCAGCCAATATCTTAAAGAAGAGAAAAAAATACCTGAACTACCACCACTAAAAGATATTTTGCGCCAATTTTTCTAAGCAAAACAAGTAGGCCACCGAATTCAAAGGAAAAAATCCCAATCACTATTTGAAGTGTCTTTTAACAAAAGCCTTTCGGCACTAATAGATATATTGCATAGTGATTTGTTGGTGCTGAAGGGCTTTTTGGTCTAAAACTCAGGATTCACCTAGAATTTATTGATAAATGATACCTGAAAAAGTTAATTTGAAATCTTCGTTTTTGACAGTTTTAAGATAGCCGTGATAACCTTTAATTAATATATGATATTTGTTTCTTTTCTAATAATGACCTAAATATTATATATAATTGAGATATGAATGCTTTTAACTATACCCAGCTTGTCAGTGTCCAGTCATTTCATTGATACTTGAACTTAGGTCAGTAACAAATAACCATCATCACGTTAGGAGGAATTTATCATGGGCTTTATTTGGGCAATTATTGTTGGCGCCGTCATCGGTGCCTTGGCGGGCGCAATTACGAACAACGGCCAATCGATGGGTTGGATCGCTAATATTGTAGCTGGCTTAATTGGATCAGCCATCGGTCAAGCACTACTGGGGTCTTGGGGACCGAGTTTGGCCGGAATGGCACTTATTCCGTCAATTATCGGTGCCGTTATTTTAGTTCTGATTGTTTCCTTTGTTGTTAAACGATCCTAGAAAGCAGGTGAGTAACTATGGATGCATTAAAAGCTGTTTTTAAATTTATGATCGCTAGTACCCTCATTGTGAGCGGTGTCTTATTGGGTGGTACACTTTTCGCAACAAAAAAGATTGATATTTTCGGTGACAAGCTTCAGAATGAAATTTATGGTTCAAAGTCAAATTAAAAATTTGGAATTTAACAAAATGTTTATTCAGTACCCTTTATTGAAATAAAAAAGCTATCCGTTTTTTCCGGGTAGCTTTTTTATTATTTTAAGTCAAAACAATATATGGATGTAAGCT
>NZ_BJVK01000076.1 GCF_007989105.1 Lentilactobacillus kefiri
GAAAAGTCGGCCGACAACGATAGCAGTGGGTTGTACTACTAGTCGTAAAAGGCTACAAAATCCTTTCTAAGAGGTTTTAAGGCTTACTAACCTCTTTATGCTTAAGTTAGATTTAAATGGCTTAAACAGAAGAATAGGGGCTTTTAAATGAATACCAAAGCTAACCAGCTCAAAAGTTCAGCCTTTAGATCAACGCCAAGCTCAAGTGATTTGAGGCCAGGGCTTTATCTATTGATAAGGTACTCAAAAGGTAGCGTAATGGTAGTAGCAAAAGAAAGGAGATGAGACAATCATGACAGTTAAGGAAAAGAAACGGGTCCAAGTCAAGATTGATAAAGATTTGGCCGATGATACCGAAGCAGTTTTAAGCGAATTGGGCTTAAATCCAACCACGGCCATTAACATGTTTTACAAGCGGATTGTTGCTAATGGTGCTTTACCTTTTAATGCGTCTTTAAGCGAAGAAGAAAGAGCTAATTTACGCTTTTTAAAGGCGACCGAAGGGACACCAGTCACCGAGTTCAAAGACGCTAAAGAGGTCGCTGATTGGCTCAACGATCCAGATGAGGACTAATGACTTAGTCAGCCTATACATTAGTTTTGTAGAAACTAACAGTGGCAAGTCTCGATCAGTTTTAATTCGTCGGGTATCAGAACAGACGGTCGAGGCTTTTAAAATTACTAGTCAGTATGAAAAGAAGTCGGCTTATATCAAGCAACAATATTATCCGATTCAAGATTGGCAATCCGCTGGGTTGAAGAAACCTTCCTGGGTCGATCTTGGTAATATTTACCGCTTTCCCAAAGCCGGTTTAAACTTTAAAGAAATCGGTCATTTAAGTAAGCTAGATCAAAATAAAATTTCGGATTTTACGCTTGACCTAAAATCAAAAAGAAGAGGTAAGGGTCAAAAGATAATTCAACAGCGATCAAGTAAAAGGAAGCACAAAGAAAGTAAAGCAGAGCTTACATAAAGAATTCAAAAACAGTTAAAAGAATTTGCTAAACACAATCCAGAAATTAAGCCAAAAAACAATCCTGAAAATAAAAACGATCGGCCTAGTTATTAGGCTGATCGTTTTTGAATTTAACGTATAAGAGATTATAAATTTTTAGAGCATGGTAACCGTTGAACGCGCAACGTTTATCATGCTTATTATAGTGATTAATCGGTTTTTGGCACAGCTGTTTGTGAAATATTTTACAACTGGTCTCCGCTAGACTATACTTAAGGTGTAGATAGGTGTGGTTATAGTTTTGAATTAAGTATTGGGAGGTCGATATTTATGGGGCGTTTAGATAAAAAAGTTGCCATTATTACCGGTGGCGTCAAAGGCTTCGGACTTGCAATGGCTAAGCTGTTTGTTAAGGAAGGCGCCAAAGTAGTGATTACTGATGTTGATGATCAGCACGCGGATGAGGCCCTTGATGAAATTGGTCGGGCTAACGCAATTTTTACCAAACAGGACGTTTCACAAGAGGCTGGCTGGGAACCGGTATTCAAAACGGCCGTTGAAAAATTTGGCAAAGTCAACATTCTGATTAACAATGCTGGGATCTTGTCGTTTAACGATGCTGAAACCATTGATCTTGCAACTTGGCACAAGATCTTATCCGTAGATTTGGATGGTGTCATGTTGGGCACCAAGTGCGCAATCAAGTTCATGAAAGAAAATGGTGGCTCAATCGTCAACATTTCGTCAATTGCCGGCTTAATCGGCATTAGCAACCTCTATGCGTATAACGCTGCCAAGGGTGGAGTTCGCATGCTCACCAAATCAGCAGCTCTGTACTGTGCAGAAAAGCATTATGCCATTCGGGTCAATTCCGTTCATCCCGGGTACGCTCACACGCCAATGGTGGATGCCTATCCTGAAATGCGTCAGAAATTGGAAAGCCTGCATCCAATGGGTCGTTTGGGAACGGCTGATGAAATTGCCAATGCGGCGCTTTATTTGGCATCCGATGAGTCTTCATTCTCGACCGGTTCGGAATTGGTTGTCGATGGTGGTTATACGGCGCAATAAAGTTAGTTGTGACTAGATTGGAATAAGTTAATCATGAAGGCGACTTTTGAGATGTAAAGGGCTGGAATTTTGCATCTTAAAAGCCACTTTTTGACTGATCTATCGTAATTTCATCGGCTTTCAATGATTGGTATACTGGAGGTAATAATTTTTTATTCGGCTTATGGGAATTAACGTAATCGGCAAATGTTTTTAAAAGTTCTTC
This sequence comes from Lentilactobacillus kefiri, assembly GCF_007989105.1. Classification (GTDB taxonomy): domain Bacteria; phylum Bacillota; class Bacilli; order Lactobacillales; family Lactobacillaceae; genus Lentilactobacillus; species Lentilactobacillus kefiri. Next base: position 2,233 of record NZ_BJVK01000076.1, read on the forward strand.
GGTTTGTTCGACCGAGAGGTTATTAGCTTGAAAGTACTTTTCTAATAAAGCCCCTTTTTGAATTAATCGGCGAGAACGGGCTTTGCGGGCTTGCCGATTTTCGTAGTATTTAGATTGGCGTAACTTAAAATCTTCCCGCTCAATTTTTTGTTTTAAACGTGCTTGTTGTTCAATTAGTTTTTCATATTGCTTAGACATGGAATTTCCCCATCTCGTATGACTAATGATCTACGGG
>NZ_BJVK01000077.1 GCF_007989105.1 Lentilactobacillus kefiri
GAAGCTGTCCAAGATCTATGATTTTTGATATACTTCTAATAACTGGCTAACGTTTTAGACTTTGATCGGGTTCAGAATATAGTTGTTTAATTTCTGGATTTTGTTTTGCAAATGCTTTCAGTTGCTTTTGTGTTCGCTCACTAATTTCTTGGTGCACATCGTTTAACTGATTTTTTAATTGCGCTTTTTGTTGTGGACTAGTTGTTTGTTGAATTTGTTGTTGCAAGCCTTGATAGGACTTATTAAGATCATGGGCTGATAGCTTTTTTAGATCATGCTCAGGTTCTTTTGGGGCTTCTTGTAAGCCTAATTGTCTGGTTAACCCGTCGCTAAGCTCAATCACTTTGTTGCTCACTTGCTGGATCTCACTTAAAGCACTATGGATCACGGCTTTATCTTTAGCCCAGGTAGCCACATAACCGAGTGAATAGTTACTGGTATCAACGCCAATATTTTGCATGGCAACATATGCGACCGCTTCGGCCTGGGTTTCCTGATAGGCTCGTGGCCGATCTTTAAAGGCTGATTTTAATCCGTGTAGCTGGCTATGCGCATATTCATGATATAACGTCTTCAATTTTAAAGCATTATCGGGCTCATCGCCACCAATGACGATTTCATTACTGCTGGGTTGAAAATACCCCTTAGCCCCATTTAGCGTCTCTAAAGGCACTTCACTGACTTTAAGGTCGGTTTGCTGGTTTAAATAATCTTTGAACTCGTTATACAAGCTCGTTACATTCTGATGATCGGCTAAATTTTCTTTGACAAAATCCTTGGCACTTAACACTGGCTCACCGCTAGTTTGTGCCACATCAAAGACGGGTAGATAACGGTAACCGACAATGGCGCGTTCATCGGTGGTATCAAGACGCTTTTTCTCGGCTGGTGTTAACTTCTTAATAATCGGGGCCGCAATCCGAATCGCTTTTGCGCCTCGTTTGACGGTGCGGTTAAAAGCCGTCTGCCATTGCTTAAAGCCCGCGACTTGAGTGGCTTGCGGATTTTGCGCATAAATCAAATCAATGTTTCTGGCGCTATAATGATGAAATTTAGCCAGGGTATTAAGATACTGTTTAAATCGGTCACTGTCGGTTAATTTTAGGATTTGTTGTTCGGCTTGGGCGACTAATTGTGCTTTCCAGGCTTTAACGTCTGCTTTACTCGACATTGTCTACCCCTCCTCATCTTCAAAAATATCATTCAATATAGGGGCTACGTTGATTTGAATCGGGGTCGTGCCATAAAGGGCGATGTAGCCATCAGCTAATTTTTGCCAAGCCACTTGATAATAGGCTCCGTTACCAGTGATTTCTTTTAAATACTTGTAGGTTCCTTTAGCCTGTAAAACTGGTAATTCACTCCCAATGACTGCTAATTTATTATCCATTTTATGATCTCCTTTGCTTTGCTAATCTCACCCGTTGTTTGGGTTTACTTTTAGGGTTGTAAAAGTGAACCTAAATGACGGGTTCACCAACCGGAACGTAGTGCAGGGCGGTAGGCAGGTTCTAATCAAAATCAAAACTTAATTTATGGCCGTCAAGCTTTAACTTGGCGTCAAACGCCTTTCCCTTTTTGCTCTTGAAACCCTTTAGTTTGCTGGTTTCCCCTTTGGTGACCAGTGCTTTGATTGCGGTCTTCCCGAGGGTCTTACTGCTCCATTTCTTGGGCAGGGTAAAGTCTTCGCCCTGCTTAGGCTTTACAATATAAAACTTCTGTTTATTTAAAACGGTCGCTTGCGGTGTTTCTAAGAAGACCTCGGCGGACTTTTGTGCTTGCTGTTGGTGATTGATTTGTTGCTTAATGGCTGCATTGCCGGTTAATTGTGTGGGAACATCAGCGATTAACTTCGCCACAAACTTCTTGATTTGGCTCAAAAAATTATCCGGAGTGCGTTCTTCGGTACTGATTTGCTGTAACGCTTGCTCCCATTTAGCTGTCATTTCTGGACTAGTTAGCAAGGGTTCGAGTTCGACTGCTTTACATAAAGTGATTCCGGCTTCACTGACGTGCAACTTATTCTTTTCAGTAACTAAGTAGCCGCGTTTCTTTAACGCTTCCAGCACATTGGCCCGGGTCGCACTTGTCCCAATGCCTTGCACATCTTTAAGAATCGCTTGGGCTTCTTCATCATCAAGCGTTTTGCCGGCGGTCTTCATGGCCGTAATCAGGGTACCTTCGGTAAAGGGTACCGGTGGTGTCGTTTCTTTTTGCGGTGTTTGCAGATTTGCTTGGACTTGATCGCCTTGGTGAACGAGCGGTAAGGTTGCTGCTTCTTGCTGTTCGGCTTTGTGATCATCAAATAAAGCTTGCCAACCTTGCTTAGTTGGGACCTTACCGGTTGCTTTAAAATTGGCGTCACCAACTTGGGTAATAATGGTGGTTTCCTCGTACTCGTACGGATCAGCAAACATCGCTAACGTCGTCCTTAAAACCAGGTCA
>NZ_BJVK01000078.1 GCF_007989105.1 Lentilactobacillus kefiri
AAGTCTTATAAAAGATGATTGACTTATTATACCGTCTCTTAAAAGTTGCCTGAGGAACTCCAATGTGTCTTCCCGAATTATTCGTGTTATCTAACCAATCTGTTACATTAAATAGCACCGTTGTGAAAGGTAACTCAAACTTACCTCAGACTTAGTCATAACATAAAAGATACTATCGGTATTCATATACTTCCGCACATCCGAGTTCATCATTGAGTCTCTCCTTTTCAACTTTCCAACTTAGTTGGCCCTTAGAGCTTTCCAAGTTAAATACATCTATTGATACTTTAAAAATAACTTTTTAAAATCGGGAACTCCTAAACCAGTAGCCTGGTTATACACTTTCCCAGGCTCTCCAGTATAATAGTTATTACAATTATTAGTTGTTCCATTCAATGACTTAAATACCGAATTGCCATATTTAGCTAATTGATAAATCTGAGGATTCCAGAATCCCATCTTTTTATGGCCAGGAGAACTATCAATTAAGGCAGCAATTCCCGCAAATTGTGGAGCAACAATGCTTGTTCCACCAGAAATGCCCCATGAATCTTTTCCATCTTGCTGGTAAACTTGATATCCCATCATATTTGCCGATATATCAGGATAATTTCGACCATAGTCTTTTCCACTAAGAAGCGGTGGCGTGCCATTTATTGGTAGCAAACTATAAGAAAAGTATTGCCGCGCATGAAATGTATTAATCCCAGGAATACCGATTTGATAACTGGGTGTACGATAAAAGTGAGCAAAGCCGCCACCACTGCCGCCTATCATTTCTCTAGCAATAGCAAGTATATGTTTTCTTTTTGGTAATTAGACCAAATATTTGTAGCAAATCCCCATGCAGTTTCTGGGCCTCGATATCTAAACATATACCCATTTTCCTTTATAGTGAAAGAGCGAACTGTTGCTCCCACACTTGTTACAAAGGGGTTCGTGGCTAATGGATCTTGTCCTGTGTTTTGATAATCCAATAATGCATGATTTTTATACGTAGATCTCAACTCTCCGTGAATTCCAAAGTCACCTGCTGCAGTAAAATTAGAGTCCCCCTCTAGAGCACCCTGAGCTAAAACTAAATTAAGTAGGTAGCGATAATGTGGCGTGACCAATCGGTGACGTGCTAAATAAGCTATCTGGTTTCCAAGACCCCAACTACTAGTTGTTACTGATATTTTTGGATCATCAAAGGCTGTCAGATAAGCATTGAGAAAATTCATAATATTAGGGTATGGTTCTGGAACAAAAAAGATTTTAACTTTTGCACGTTTGGCAATTGCACCAGCAATTTCTGCATCTTGTGTTGCTTCTAAATCATCTTTTCCAGCTGGAGTTTTTTCAAATCGATTTGAAAAAACTTCTCTTATTTTTAATCTCTTTTGACTAGTACTTGCTCCTTCATGTTGCCAAAAATGTATCACATTTTTCTTCTTAGCAGCTCCAAAAGCGATGATACCTATTTCCGTTCCTCTACCAGTTAATCCCTTACGATATAGATATTCTCCATCATAATGTCTCATAATTTTTTTAACATCTGATTTGCCTCTATTCGATTTTTCTCCTTTCATTTCTGAATTATTAAAAGAATCGCTAAATACATTATGATAGTTGTAATCCGTGATCCCAATTATCGTTAAAACAGTTCTCGACAATTCTTTCGGTATATAGTTTTTTCTTGTCCCAAAACGAACAGGGTTATTGTGATAAATAGCCTTCTGAAGTCTAATATTAAAAACCTTATCGATAGACCTTACCCGACCACTAACTTTAAGTACCATACGATTTTTAAACCAAGAGCATTTTAAATGGTGTTGATTTAAATAATGGTTCCATTTAATTAATATTCTCAATGGCTGACCATAATATGTTCCAATTTTGTTTGCTGTTAGGTAGTGCTTGAATTGTAAACTACCCGGAGTATTAACTGATGTAGCCTGGTGTAAAAATTTACCAGGCTGTTTCGGATTTAAGATAATATCAAAGTTTTTATATTCATTTCCTTTTATCCAACTTGGATGGATAATTTTCGGAGTCGTTAAGGCCTCATACGACTGAATGTTTGACTTATAGGAAGCTGCCTTAGCTTTATTACCATTAAATGGGCAGGGTAATATCAACCCAATCAAAAATGCTATATTTACCAGACTACTTATTAAATATCCCTTACGCATAAGATCCTCCTATATATAACTTTATAGTTTCTGTTCACTCACAAATCCTTTATATTCTGGCAATTTTGTCGATAGTTCTTTATGAGTTCCACAAGTAAGTATTCGATGGTTACCAACGTAATGAATTATGTCTGAATATACAATTGTTGATAGGCAATCCGTAAATAAGATAACTGTTCTGCCTTTTACTAGGGTCTGTCTGGAAACTA
>NZ_BJVK01000079.1 GCF_007989105.1 Lentilactobacillus kefiri
CCGCTTTTTGCAAGCGTTCATAAAGTGAATTTGGGAATAAAAAATCCCGGAAACATCGTCACATTTCCGAGATGAAAGATTTGTACTGTTAGAAAGCACATTCAATTATCAAACGTGCTTGCTTGGATTGACTGCAGGTTTGTTGTTTAAATCAGTTCTTACAACTAAGACATCACAAACCGCGGTTCTGGTTACATACTCAGTAACTGAACCAATTAATAGTCGTTCAACGGCATTCAAACCTGTTGCACCAATCATAATTAAGTCGATGTTGAGGTTTTGTGGAATGTCTCTGGCGATGACAGTCTTTGGTGCGCCATATTCAATTGAATAATCAACATCGTTGAGACCCGCCTTTTTTGCATCTTCAATGTATTTATCCAATGTTTCTTTTGCAGTATCAGTTACTTGTTCAACCATTGATGTATCAAAGCTTGAAATATTTTGAAATGCTCGTGTATCAACAACGTGAACTAAGTGAAGAGATGCATTATTACGAATTGCAACTGCGACACCTTTTTTAAAAGCCAATTCCGCCTCATATGATCCATCAACTGGGACCAGAATTTGTTTATATTGTTGTTGTAACATCATGTCCACCCTCATTTCTATCTGTTTAACTCAATTGTACTTTAAATTTGCCAAAATACAAAGAAATAAATATTACCGCTGTTTATGATTGATCACGTTGAGGATTGAGAACTCAACAACGAGCCCATGTGCAGTCATCCACAAAAGGACAACTAAAATGAGAATGTCATTTTGAAGAATCAACGAAACAATCCCCAGGATGGCTAAAAAGATGAACATGATTCCACCGTTTTTGGCCGCACCTTTTAAACGGGGATCACTTTGAACGGATATATTGAACATTTTTTTGTTCAGATGTGATAGTAGGTAGTAGCCGATGTAAAGGGCGATTAACACGGCGACTCCCACCAAAATATTGATTATCATAGTTACACTCCAGTATTATTGATGTCCGGCCGATTTTCTGAGCTTCTCGTACTGTTGTTTAAGCGCAGTTTCGATCCGGCCGTTTTCTTTTGGATGATAGTATTGCGCGTTCTTAATTTTATCAGGCAGATATTGCTGTTTGACCCAGTCGTTTGGAAAATCATGCGGATATTTGTAGGTGACACCGCGACCCAATTTCTTAGCTCCTTTATAATGAGCGTCTTTTAGGTGTAACGGCACATCGCCGTAATTTCCGGAACGAATATCACTTAAAGCGCCATCGATTGCTGTCATTGCCGAATTGGATTTTGGACTCAGGCACAATTCGATAATTGCGTTGGCAAGAGGGATGCGCGCCTCTGGAAGCCCCAATTGGCGGGCGGCATCAACAGCTGCAACGGTCCGCTGACAAGCACTGGGGTTTGCCAGACCAATATCTTCATAGGCGATAACCAGCAGGCGTCTCATAATTGACACTAAATCTCCGGATTCAATTAATCGACCAGCATAGTGAAGAGCTGCATCGGTATCCGAACCACGGATCGATTTTTGAAATGCCGAAATAACGTCGTAATGGGCATCGCCATCTTTATCAGAGTTTAAAGCTTTTCGCTGTAAACATTCTTCAACAATTGCCTGGGTTACCTTAATTCGGCCATTGCTGTCTTTGCCAGTCGATTTAACGGCTAATTCCAAGGCGTTCAAAGAAGAACGCAAATCGCCGTTTGTCGCCGTTGATAAGAAGGCCATCGCAGAATCTGTTATATCAACCGGATAGCTTCCCAACCCTTTGTCTTTGTCATGAAGTGCCCGAATGAGCGCTTTTTTGATATCGTCAGGGGACAGGGGATGAACCTCAAAAATTTGAGTTCTTGACCGGATTGCCGGATTAATGTTGATATATGGATTCTCGGTTGTAGCACCAATCAAAATAATTGAGCCGCTTTCGAGTAATGGCAGAAGAAAATCCTGCTTGGTTTTATCCAATCGGTGGATTTCATCAAGTAATAAAACGACAGTGCCGCTCATCTTTGCTTCTTCGGCAACCACTTGTAAATCCTTCTTTGTATCGGTTGCTGCATTCAGCATCCGGAAGGCATACTTGGTTGAACCAGCGATCGCACTGGCAATACTGGTCTTTCCGGTTCCAGGAGGACCGTAGAGGATCATTGACGAAAGCATCTTGGCACGGACCATTCTTTCAATAATTTTACCCGGACCGACCAGATCCTGTTGTCCGACAATTTCTTCGAGCTTGGTTGGCCGCATCCTATAGGCGAGGGGTTGCTGCATGTTGATCCTCCTTTCTGCTTAATATCATTTAATTTATAAACATCACAAATTATAACATGTTAAACGAGGCCACAAAAAAAGCGCTTTGCCTAAGCAAAACGCCCACTGATTTATGG
>NZ_BJVK01000080.1 GCF_007989105.1 Lentilactobacillus kefiri
GGGTGTTAAAAATAGCAATGCAAGAAAAGAAAGTGGCAACAATAACTTCAGAATAAACGTACGTTTCATATAATTCACCTCATTACCGATGTAAGCTTCCATCCATCAGCTAATATTTAATTGGGTGAAACATCCAATACTTGATTGAGAGCTTAAAATATCTTGTGTAAACGCATAAAAGATATTTTAAGCTCTCCCATTTCTATAACGCACATCCCATTTGGTCTGCTAAGGTCAAATGCTTTTTTGCTTTAGCGCAAACCATGATTCAGTATATAACGATGACTAGATTACGATTGTGCACAGTGTGCTTTTCTTAAACTTCGGGTTGAGTGGGGTAGGCTATATGGAAAATCAACAAATAGTCTTTAACAATGAATAGTCTCACGTTAGAACCATATCCCACAGAATAGGCATCCTTTTGAGGAATGATATACACATTCTCATGAGTGGCCTTACTAGCCCATATACCGGATTGTATTTTACCACTGTTGAAACGGACGGACCGCTGACTGCTATGATGGTTCGTACGGCATTCTTGGTTGGGACGGTTAGTAACAGAACCAATGCGACAATTATCAAGACGAGTGAAATAATTTCTTTACGGATGATCACTATCCCCTTATTTTGCTTCTTGCTGAGTTTCAATCTGCTCCCATGACAGAAAATGACCCAGACATTCAAAATACGTTCTACGAGAGATATTGAACCCCAGGAACTGCTACATGGAAAATAACAAAATACGTTTTGACCCTGAACAAAGTATTTCTAACTCCTGTGTCATCAATATATCCATATTTATTGGGGATGGTATACAAATCCATCTTCAATTCTCGACTGTTTCCAGAATCATACTTTGGATTACACCTAAATGCAGACACAGGAGATGCTCCATGTATTAGCATAGTTGCTCTAACAGCATTTTTGGGCGGAATTGTGAAAAGAAGTATCACAATAATTAATATTCCTAAAAAAGCATATAAAGTTTTCTTTATTCTCATCAATGCACGTTTCATTCCCTTATACCCCCATTTCTATAACACGCATTTTATTAGTTCTAGAAGTGCCAAGAAAAGACTTGATCTTTGTTAACGGTGCAAATAATCTATTGTAATTATGAGAAGTATAATAGACCATATGCTTTGTGATCTTTGAAATAGTCAAGGTATGATGCCAACCTTGTCCTTTGGAATGCAACTGAACAACATCTCCCACATGAACCCTTGCCATTACTTTTCGAAAACTACTTGTTGCAAAATGCGGCCGATGCTTGACTTTAGTCCAATATTTGTAAAAACCATTCACCGTTGACCAGCTAGTAGAATAATTCCAGTGTCTTTGTAGTACCTTTCCAAAAATCTTGGTTGGCTTTGTTTGTCTGCAATACCATTTACGAGGACTTTTCGACCATTTATTTTTGGACCATGGATAGTGGCCCTTGACGTGCTTAGCACTCGAAGTCATTTTTCCACCGGCATGAAGCCTGTCTTGAGAGGCCCAATTAGTGCAGTCACCACCATCATTAAAATGCCCTAGATTGGGATAGTGCTTATTATATTTTTTATAATGCTTGCGTTCGTATCGGACTTCTCTTCGCTGGTTTCTATCCAGTTTTTCCCCCTTTTTCCAAGTCGTCTTATAAGACTTGTGTTTCGGCTTATTGCTTGGCTGAAATTGACCGTTTGAATGCATAGATTTCTGAGCATAATGATCAGAATGGGAGTTACGAGTTCCTTTATTCTGTGGCTGTTCCTGAGAAGTACCAGAGGCAGAAGCACCATTGTTCTTAGAGTTGTTACTTTGAAACTGAGTCTGGTTAGAACTTCTACTGGTAACAGCACTACCTGTTTTTGTAGTTGCAGAACCAGCAGAATCGTTGACACCTGTCATGCCCTCAGCAGTGCTGTTGTTGGTTCCATTAGTGGACTGGCCTTGGGGATTGGATACAACAGTAGCAGAACCATTATTGGTTGTGGCACCAGCTGTTGCACCACCAGTAGGAATTCTTCCG
>NZ_BJVK01000081.1 GCF_007989105.1 Lentilactobacillus kefiri
AGCATTGTTGCTTGTTGCTGGTATCTTTGAACAAGCCCTGGCGATCGCCCTCAAACTCACCCCAGTTCACAGAATTGTACTTGAGTACCTTTTGTTTAGAAGCATATCCAAGGGAATTCATATCCAGATGCTTCCAGTTGGTGCTGGCAGATGCTGACATCGGAACTAAAATCAACAGAGAAAAGAAAGCTAATAATAACCACTTTAAAGTGATCTTATGTTGTCGAATAACAAACAAGCTCATCATTAACCTTTCATTTAATGGATGATTGTGAATGATGCTCATCCACAATCCGGTAAATGTCAAATTCAACTAACAAGATTAGTACTTAATCGGCTTGACCAACCAGAATCGATAGGTTACCGTGTAAACCCATTTCTGCTGGCCCAACTTATAGTAGTAGGAATATTCAGGCGTTTTATGGCCATGACCAAGAACAATCTTTTGATAATTATATTTTAACTGAAGCGCCTTATCATGGTTGTTATACCGATAAATCACGGTTCGAGACTTTTTGATGTACCGATACTGAATATGCTTATCAGAGCTAAAGTAAGCTTTGCTATCCCCACCTTCAAAATCTCCCCATCCCGTAGGACTATATTTGATTACCTTGTGCTTATAAGGTTTGCCAAGCATATTTGAATACACTGGTTTTCAAGTTGAACTGGCGAATGATTTACACTGTAGTGGGCTTGAAATGCCAAGTCCAATAACTGCAATGATGAGAAAAAATAGATTCAATCTTTTTGTCATAACTTTACCTCTAGGGCTTTTTTAATGGTTGATTGAAGTGAATATTATACACAATGGCGGGAATAGCATTTAGGATTATACCCAACAAAATCAAGGGGAACAGAAAGTAATTTCCAGAAAGTATTTGTTGCACAGTCGGAATCAAATTGATAATAATCAATAAACTTGAGAGTGCGAGCACTATGTTCTTTTTTAAGGCAAAGAAATACACAATGCCTACAAATACATTGCTCCCTCCTGTGAATATCAGCCAATAAATATCAGACATACCTGAATTTGCAGGAAGTGGTCCAAGTGCAAAAATGCTAAAAAGCACCTCTAGTACACCGATCAATATCAACAATGATCCAAGTAATATCCTGTTTAATATCTTCAACTTATTCGCTCCCTTTGTATATTAATGCAAACTTACCTTTTCTTGGGAAACAATTATCCAAGTTATATGGTGGAACAACCCCAGAACTTGGATTCTTGATCTTAAATCCAATTGAATGGCGCGAAGAATCTTGGAATGCATAGGCTTGATAAACGATCTTGGAACAATATGTCCGTTTCGTATAACCGAGTCCTCCTCCAAATCCGTACTTTATGCGTTTGTAGTTTTTTCCATGATAAAGCTTCATAGCAATCCTTGAAGCCCGATTTCTTGCTGCCGAATTTTTTTCATGCCAAACTTTGACCCAATTATTCTGACCTCTCGCCATCCGTTCCCACTTGGTTTTGCTTTCCAACACTGGATGTTGCCCATATCCATTAATTGTCAAAACTTTCCCATTAGGAGCCACGATTCCAGCGTGCCCTGTTAATCCTGCAGATGAAGTTTTGTTGGTTGTGACTATATCACCGGGCTTAGCATTCTTTACGCTAAATCGCTTATGATGACCAACATGTGATTCTTGTTTCAAACTGGACTCATACTTATAATTATCAGACTTATACTTTTGAACCTCTTTAGTTCTAGTTCTCTCTTGAAGAGGTGTATTACTCTTAGAAGATGCTGAAGTTGAAGAATGGTTTTCAGTCATATCATTCGGATCACTTGTACTTGAATCATCTGACTTGTTTACTACAGAACTGTCAGTTGCGGTTTGATTAGACTGATCTACTTCAGATTCTCCTAGTCTCTGAGCAGAAGTATTACCATGGATGCTTTGATTATTTGTCGAGACCGTTGCAGAAACATTCCCAGAATTAGTTGTAGCCCCTGCAGTGGCACCACCAGCAGAGATTCCACCA
>NZ_BJVK01000082.1 GCF_007989105.1 Lentilactobacillus kefiri
GCGCATCAAGAATTACGAACGACGTTCGTACCGATCGTCCCATTCGTAATCGCTCTCGAGCGACAATTTTTTTTAAAAGCGGGTCAATCAGGGAATATTCCGAATTAGCTAATGGTTTTGACCACATGGCAAAGTAAGTGTAAACGGTTTGCCATTTCGGAAAATCATGCGGCAACTGACGCCATTGAGCGCCCGTACGAAGCTCGTAAAGCACTGCATTGAAGACATCAAATAGGTCCACCCTTCGAGGACATGTACGCTTGCAAAACGTCTCAAGGTCAACGCGAATCAATTCAAATTGGTCACGAGTGATATTGCTTGGATAATCAGTCATAATGAAGTCCTTTTTTCACATATTTTACCGGAAATTCAAGCGTCTTTCAAAGACCTCAAACAGTTTCTAATAGAAGTCAGTTGAGGCTTTTACCAGGGGTCCTTTAACTGTCTTATATGACTTTGATAATGATGCCAATAATCGTAAAGAGAATTTCACTAACCAGAATTAATTGAAGGCCGATCAGAATATTAAAGAATGTCGTCATTTTATCGGGATGTTGGACAAAAACTTTAATTCGTTGGTAAACGATGGGGATGGTAACAAGACTTAGCAGGGTCAGCACAGGTAAGTAGTGAAGGACTACCGCAACGATGATCATAATATAACTTAGAACGTAACAAGCGATTAAAACCTTCATGGCTGCGGAACGACCGATATAGTAGACAAGAGTGTGCTTGCCGATTTGAATATCTTCGTCCCGGTCACAAATATTATTTCCAAGCATGACGTTGCTAATTACAAGAATTGCTGGCAGAGCAACAATGAGGCCCTTTAGCCAGAAGAAGGGGTCAAATTGAGGACTGTTATAAATATTGACGTAGATGGCGAGTAGGGTAATGTTGTAGCCCATTGTGATCCCGGAAGCTGGTTCACCTAAAGGGGTCTTAAGAATCGGGTGAGGGCCACCAGAGTAGGCGTACCCAATCAAAAAACTTAAGAGACCAATCAAAAGTAGCGGCCAGCCAGTCTTAAATGTCAGATAGATCCCAATTACTGCTGAAAGGAGAACGAGACTGCCAATAATTAATCGGGCCCAAGAAAGGCTGATTTTAAATTTGGCAATAATGTTATTCTCCGAAACTGAGCCGCTGGCATTGAACCTCCTGTAATCGGTATATTGGTTGTGACCGTTAACGGCAAGGTGGAAACAGATGACCGCAATAAAGAGGCGAGCAGCATCGCCAATATTAAAGTGATCGTAATAAAAATAGGTGAAGGCACAACCTAATAAGTAAGGTAGCGCCGAAATGACAGTCGATTGTGCTTGAACAAGAGCTTTAAATTGCTGTCGACGGGTTGGAATATCCATGAATTTAACTTCTCCTTTTCTGATATTTATTAATCAAAGACTATTTTAGCGTATTCCGTTCTATACTTGATAAAATAATGCATAAGGCAGATTGTAAAATTTAAGTTGAACATTTAAGTGGACAGAAAAACCCATCAAGGTCTTTAATGGTGTTACCACACAATCCATTAGAAAGAAGGACCTTGATGAGCACCACTATTTTATCATTCCAGAACCGTGTTGTCATTGAAACGCTTCATAATGAAGGACGTTCCTTGCGATACATCGCTAACTACTTAGACTTTAGTAAGACCACCATCTTTAACGAACTTCACCGACTAAATGGTGAGTACCAGGCTGAGCTAGCGCAAACTGACTTTGAACGCAAGGTTAGTCAACGGGGGCGAAAGTCTTCGCTTACTAAAAACCTTAAACACTTGATCGAGGAAAAGAGTGGATTGAAGTCAATATTTGAGACAGA
>NZ_BJVK01000083.1 GCF_007989105.1 Lentilactobacillus kefiri
CTAAGAAAGAAGGAATAAGTCGTTTTAATGCTGCAATTACAAGTGTTGGTTCAATTTCGTATTTTATCGGGCCGATGTTAGTTGGATTGTTTCAAGGACAACAGCAGGCGTTGCTATTTTATATCTATAGCGGAATCACTTTTTTGGGCGGGCTTACATTATTTGCTCTTCCATCAATTAAATTTGACAACCCAACATCATATGAGGGAACCAAAAGAAACGTTAAATCAGATATTGTGAATTCTTTAAAAGCACTGAAAACAGTTAAAGGTTTAGCAGGATTTTATCTGATCTTTATTCTTTTCGATAATATGGGAACTGGCTTGGATTCATTTGAAGTTATTTTTGTCACTAAGGTTGTAGGGATTACTTCTGCTCAATATGCTTATTCATTATCATTTCTAGCAATTGTTTTTTTAATTGTTTCTTCGGTATTAGCATTTGTTAACTTACGTTTGCCATATCATCTTGCATTCCAAATTGGCACATTGATCTTTGGAAGTTATGCGATCATGTTGGTTGTAAGTCAGAACTTGGCAATGGTGTTACTTTCGTATGTACTTTTAGCAATTGGTTCAACAATCGCCGGTAATATGTTGGAAAACATGATTCAAACACAAATTACAGATGAAAATCGAACACAGATTTTTGTTATTGAAGATGTGTTTACAAACGTTTTAGCAGCAGTCACAGTCTTTACACTGGGGCTTATTCAAAATATTGGATTTGATATAACTATTGCATACATAGGCCTTATCACAATAACGATGATCATTTATTTTGTGATTGAGTTCTTGATAGTCTTTAAGAAGTGTGCTGGATCAAAGTCAATACGCGAGGTAGTTTTTAAGAGAGATCGACAATAACGAGTGACCTTTTGAAGTTGCAATTCTCCGAGCATTAGATTGTTTAAAATTCAGCTTTATTATATAAAGTACCTAGTATGGAGCATTAACATTGGATTTAAAAATGCCGCTGATATTGAGATGTACCCTAAAAGTTAAAGTAAAAGCCACGCTATTGATGATTACAATGGCCTGGAGATGACGAATAGATACTTGGCCGTACGATTGTTTGAATTTTGTAAAGGTTGCCTCACTTATTGACATTCATTAATTTTTAAGGTTAGTTCGTGATCAAGTATACTGGGAATATATGAGGAGGATACTTATGAAAAAATGGCCTTTGTTGTTGCTTAGTCTTGGATTGGGCATCGTTATACTGTCCAATCCAACAACTTATGCTAGTTCTGCCTACACAGTTGTCAAAAGCTCATTTCCTGCGGGAACTGGTAAAATGTATCATGCAGCGAATCCAAAGCGAAACGCATACGTTTGGACTACCACTAAGCACACTAAAAAATTAGCGAACATTAAAAATTACCCCAATACCTCATGGCATTCGACTGGTGCGGTTGTGCTTCGTCATAATAATAAGAATGCTGTTTATTACCGAGTTGGTGCAGTTTCCCCAACTAAAACCAAGAAATGGGTTAGTGGCTGGATTTGGCGTGGTTATCTCAAGCCGGGATATAATCCTAACTTTACTAAGGTTAAAAGTATTGATCTCAATATTGCAACCAATAAAGAATACAATCAGTTTATCAAGCAATCCAAATACCAGCAGTTAACTCGTGACGTTTTGGCACTGTTTCCAAATAGTACCGTCTCCAAGCCACTAAGTCGTTATGCATTGTTTCGTGACCCTAAAGACAAGATTGTTAATAATGTGGCCACTTTCAAGGCAATGGATGACTTTTTGAATC
>NZ_BJVK01000084.1 GCF_007989105.1 Lentilactobacillus kefiri
ACCTCTCAAAACTAAACAAAACTTTCGACAATGTGCAGGATTCCGTTTTTCCTTAGAAAGGAGGTGATCCAGCCGCAGGTTCTCCTACGGCTACCTTGTTACGACTTCACCCTAATCATCTGTCCCACCTTAGACGGCTGGTCCCCGAAGGTTACCTCACCGGCTTTGGGTGTTACAAACTCTCATGGTGTGACGGGCGGTGTGTACAAGGCCCGGGAACGTATTCACCGTGGCATGCTGATCCACGATTACTAGCGATTCCAACTTCATGCAGGCGAGTTGCAGCCTGCAATCCGAACTGAGAACGGCTTTAAGAGATTAGCTTGACCTCGCGGTTTCGCGACTCGTTGTACCGTCCATTGTAGCACGTGTGTAGCCCAGGTCATAAGGGGCATGATGATTTGACGTCATCCCCACCTTCCTCCGGTTTGTCACCGGCAGTCTTGCTAGAGTGCCCAACTGAATGCTGGCAACTAACAATAAGGGTTGCGCTCGTTGCGGGACTTAACCCAACATCTCACGACACGAGCTGACGACAACCATGCACCACCTGTCATTCTGTCCCCGAAGGGAACGCCTAATCTCTTAGGTTGGCAGAAGATGTCAAGACCTGGTAAGGTTCTTCGCGTAGCATCGAATTAAACCACATGCTCCACCGCTTGTGCGGGCCCCCGTCAATTCCTTTGAGTTTCAACCTTGCGGTCGTACTCCCCAGGCGGAGTGCTTAATGCGTTAGCTGCAGCACTGAAGGGCGGAAACCCTCCAACACTTAGCACTCATCGTTTACGGCATGGACTACCAGGGTATCTAATCCTGTTCGCTACCCATGCTTTCGAGCCTCAGCGTCAGTTACAGACCAGACAGCCGCCTTCGCCACTGGTGTTCTTCCATATATCTACGCATTTCACCGCTACACATGGAGTTCCACTGTCCTCTTCTGCACTCAAGTCTCCTGGTTTCCGATGCACTTCTCCGGTTAAGCCGAAGGCTTTCACATCAGACCTAAGAAACCGCCTGCGCTCGCTTTACGCCCAATAAATCCGGACAACGCTTGCCACCTACGTATTACCGCGGCTGCTGGCACGTAGTTAGCCGTGGCTTTCTGGTTGGATACCGTCAAGATGTCAACAGTTACTCTGACACCTGTTCTTCTCCAACAACAGAGTTTTACGAGCCGAAACCCTTCATCACTCACGCGGCGTTGCTCCATCAGACTTTCGTCCATTGTGGAAGATTCCCTACTGCTGCCTCCCGTAGGAGTTTGGGCCGTGTCTCAGTCCCAATGTGGCCGATTACCCTCTCAGGTCGGCTACGTATCATTGCCTTGGTAGGCCATTACCTTACCAACAAGCTAATACGCCGCGGGTCCATCCTAAAGTGATAGCCGAAGCCATCTTTTAAACCAAAACCATGTGGTTTTGGTTGTTATACGGTATTAGCACCTGTTTCCAAGTGTTATCCCCTACTTCAAGGGCAGGTTACCCACGTGTTACTCACCAGTTCGCCACTCGTTTCGTGTTAAATCATTTAAATGCAAGCACCTAAAATCAATAACGGAAACGCGTTCGACTTGCATGTATTAGGCACGCCGCCAGCGTTCGTCCTGAGCCAGGATCAAACTCTCATCTTAAAATGTTTTAAAATGATAAGCCTGTTATAGCTCATGATTTAAATTTATTATTTGTTATTACGAATTGACTTCGCAAATGTTTGG
>NZ_BJVK01000085.1 GCF_007989105.1 Lentilactobacillus kefiri
TACTAGGCCCTAATTTAAAAAGCCATTGATAATGGATCAAAAACGGCCAATAGGGTATATCCTAGTGGTCTTACTTGCCTGCACGAGCTGCTTCAATTTGCAAGAGTTCAATAGCATTGTCCAAAATTATCAATCAACTAGCAAACAGAGGACCTTAAGCAAAACTACTGAACATTGCTTAAGGCCCTCTGTTTGCTACGTATTATCTAAGTTTATGCATTGTTTCTGCCATAATCCAATGAATGAATTTTAAATTACTGATGAAGAATATAAACATTATGACTACAACGATAATCCATTCCCATAGCGGAGCTTTTGTTAATGTGACTAAGCTGTATAAGTAAAAAATTGTTATGGGTAATTCAATAATTGCGGTTATAGCTCCAGGAACATAAGCACGTTTATTAAAGACAAAAACTAAGTGCATGATCAAATGAAACAGATACGGTAAAATTGCAGTGGCAACTAGTAATGGTGAACCCATGATATAGGCGACTGTTGCGAGCAGTAAATAAATACAAAATTCTTCCCAGATTCCAGCCGCTAAAATATCTGAACGATTCACTCCACCAAACAGCACACGCCCGTTAATTTTGGGATTATGATCTTTCAACCAATATGGGACAAATACTAACTCTTCAAAATCATGGAACATAAATAACAATGGCAATATCCAATAAGAACTAAAATTAATCATTTTATGGCCCTCCTGCTAGTATTATATTATGTTGATGCGAATCTTTGAATATAATGGAAACATGTGCCACTGAAAGGAGTTTTTGTGCCATGTCTCGGACAATGATTATTGAAGAGTCTAAAAATGCTTTTATTGAGGCCTTGTTTCAACTACTGAAAAGCGAATCCTTTGAACATATTACAGTCAAACAGTTGACATTAGAATCGGGTTATTCCAAAAGGACTTATTATCGATCCTTCAAAACTAAAACAAAAATTTTAGATATAGCATTTTGTAAATATCTCACTAGCTATCATGATTACTTACTAAAATCTTCCATTACACCGGATACTATCCCTAAACATTTTCTTGAATTTATTTGGCCCCACCATGACAAAATTGAATTGCTAGCTAAAAATGATCTCTTAGTTCCTTTGCTAACAAGACATATTCAAACCATTGTAGCGCTTCTCATGAAAGTAAATGTCCCTTGGCGAAAAGGCAGTTTGAATAACCAGCATTATGAGTACATGCTAACGTACTCAATTGGTGGGTTCGGTGTTCTACTGGATACGCTTTTTAAGAAGAGTGCTCCCTTATCTCCAGATCAAATTAGCAAAGCTTTAAGCAGGGCATTGAAAGAGATTGCTGTCCAAGTTGATATGAAATAGTTAAAAAATACCATACGTTCAGGGTTTCTAACTGACATTTAGCCTCTATAACTATATCAGAGTGATATTTGTATTCAGTAGATGTTTTTAGTGTGCTAATAATTAGCGTATTTTTTCTCATTTCAACACGATAATTAACATGGACTTGGTAAAAGAAGAGAATAAGCAAGAAGAAAATGTGCCACAACTTAACAGTTGTGGCCTGTTTTTTGATACTGTATAATTAAAGGGTTAGAACCGTGTCATTACTTAATGACATAAGTAAGGAGATAAAAAGATAAAA
>NZ_BJVK01000086.1 GCF_007989105.1 Lentilactobacillus kefiri
TCCGTAGATCATTAGCCATACGAGATGGGGAAATTCCATGTCTAATCAATATGAAAAACTAGTCGAGCAGCAAGCGCGTTTAAAACAAAAAATTGAGCGGGAAGATTTTAAATTACGGCAATCTAAATACTACGAAGATCGGCAAGCCCGCAAAGCCCGTTCTCGCCGATTAATTCAAAAGGGTGCTTTGCTCGAAAAATACTTTAAAGCTGATAACCTCTCGGTCGAACAAACCGAAGAGCTTTTAAAGATATTTGCCGATTACGTTAATGCCCATAAACCGAATAAACTCAAAAACGATCAACCTAATAACTAGGCCGATCGTTTTTATTTTCTGAATCATTTTTTCGGTTCATTTTTAGTTTGATAAAGCATCTCAAATTCAATCAAAATAGATTACATTTTTCGGGTAACTAAAATGAAGCGATCCTCTTTAGTATTAACTGAACCGCCATTTTGAATTAATTGATCTAGTTGAGTAAGCTGTGATAAGCAGTGATCAACACTGAAATCGGGAAACTCCCAAGGAATAATTGAAGCGTAATAAATAATGGCCCCAATATCAAAAAAAGTCATACTGGGTTGAGCTTCTTTAGCTAACAAAATTTCAAAACCAAAATTTTGAAAATCTGCGACTGTTTTCAACAAGGTATTATCTGGATATGCCGGAACATAAGCTGAATTGAAAAAGCGTGATAATGAATAATTGTTCAAAGCCCCAACCTGTTGACTGATAAAATAACCGCCAGTTTTTAACTTATCTTTGATTAATTTTGGGTTGAAGGCAGCATGACTATTAGTGATCATATTCAGAGAACCATTTTTAACAGGCAAGGCATCTTCATACTTTGCAGACAAAGCATGAACCTTGATCCCTTGTTTGGCAATCGTGTGTTTTAGAAGATTAATGTTAGGCTGCCAAGCCTCCGTAACTTGTGTTCTATTACTAGGGTGATGAAAAGTTTTTAACAGCTCACCACCGCCGGTTCCCATATCCAATAGCTGCATATCTGATTTTAAATAGCTTAAAACCAGTTTCCGATAATTCCAGGAAAGAAGTTCATTTTGCCAACGACCATCAAGATGTGAAAAATCCCAGCCTGTAATGCCATATTGTTCTTCCTGATGCCATAAATTTAATTTTTCTTTGTTCATTTTAACTGCCTTTCAATAACGAGTAAGTCGAAACAAAAGTACAGCTTTGTCTGTTGAAAATATGCTCAGTACAGAACAGACTCCTACTAAAGCTGTACTGAGCAGTTATCGTATTTAATTTCCATGTGGTCGCACCATCTTTCCTATGGATAGCTAATAGACACTAATATTGGGCTCCTAACACGGCTTTAGACCCATTTTAAATATAATCTAATATAAGAATGTTCCCGTTCGCTTAAAACGTCTTAAACAAGCTTATATGGTGTTTAACTCCAAGTGCGCTCATTGTCAGCGTTCTGCTCCTCCGGGTGTTTAGCAGCATATTCTCTAGCCGCTTGTTTATTCCACCAAATCCCAAATAGGTTTTGCATGGTGCCGTATAAGTAGTTCT
>NZ_BJVK01000087.1 GCF_007989105.1 Lentilactobacillus kefiri
CATATTTTAATTAATTTAACCATTTAGCTTGCTGTTAACAGCGAAACTAACCGTTTCGGCAAAAATGTGAAGAACTGATTCATCATCTGAATAATTTGGGCTCTTCTTGCATAAACTTCATGATTAATAATCGTTTTTAACGAATTTAGAAGCCATACCAGTGCTTGAGACAACTCAATATCTGGCATGGCTTCGTTCATTATAAAGAATAAATCCCCAATGGTGCGATCATCCTGATTTTGCCGTTCCTGCCAAGCTAATAGGTCATAAGTCATCATGACAATTGCTAAATGGCCACAAAGCCCGTCATAATTTTGAACTTGTGATTTGTCGAGCCGCAAGTATTGCTTGGCAACTTTAAAGTAATTCTCAATTTGCCATCTTCGGGCGTATAGTTGAATGATCTCTTGTGGCTGAAGGCCTAACTGAGTCGTTGCCAGTACTAGGTAGTCATCTTGACGGGCCCGATTAGCCACAAATACCAAGCGAAGCTTGAATTTTTGGTTCCCGACGTGCGCTTCGACAAAGCAGCTGTATTGATAAGCTTGCTTGGGTTGATATTTTGAGGCCTGCAGTCGCTTGTATAATGCTTTAACTGAATATTGCCGTCCGCGATATTGATAGTAAATTTTGCTGGACCGTTTAAGCATGCCCACGCCGTTTAATCCCAACTTGGTTAATTCATAGAACATTTTTGGTGAGCTATACCAGCTATCAAATAACACATAGTCAGCTAGAACGCCATTTGCGAGGGCTTGCTTGACAAGTTGCAATGAAACGAGGTTCATTTTTTGCTGTGCTTGGCGACGTCTCCGGCCAGCAATTGTTCGTTGATCGGTTGTTTTAGCTGATTTTCCAAGGACGTTTTGTGGCTTCTTGGAAGACATTAATGCAAAGTTGATCGGTAAGAATGTATTGGCGTCACTCCAACCCAAAGTTAAAGCCCGGTATCCCTTAATATATAACTGTTTGTCATGGTCAAAGACTCGCGCTAGTAATTCGGTTTGGGTGGCGTACTCACGGGAAAAGAGTGTATCGTCAATGATCAATGCTAACCGCCGCCGGCGGTCAATAAACGGTCGTAAATGCTTGATTAAATGACTCCCAACTTGACAAATCAAGCGTTGCCAATTGATCCGGCCATCGTTCAAATTATTTCTGACGGTGCGACTGGTAAAGTTAGGTGTTTCATGGGCTCGATAAAGCGAGCGTCCCAGGAACTTTGTCGTGAGCAGCCATTCAATGACCTTCATCAAGCTGATTTCTGAATGCCGGCGATAATTCACCAACTTGGTGAGTTTAGATAGACCAATGAGGGAAGTAAATTGATGAACAATATTGTGAAGCTCGTTTTCTGTATTTTTTTGTCTTATAATATTCATGACGTAAGTCTCCTTTGTATCTTGGTTTTGGTCGACTAAAGTATACAACGCAGGAGAGCTTGCGTTTATTTTTTGCCAAAAAAGCCAATAACCACACGCCTTTGGCGTGATTATTAGCTTTCATGTTTCAG
>NZ_BJVK01000088.1 GCF_007989105.1 Lentilactobacillus kefiri
TTGAGGTGTACCCCAAAAGTTAAAGTAAGTATTTGCTTGTCTTTCCTAGGCGGCACGGAGTCGATATTTTATCGGCGATGTGCCGCTTAGTTTCATTTGAATTCGTTCAGTATTGTAGTAGATTATCCACTTTTTAATAGCCGCTATCAATTCTTCAGCGGAATTGTAGTTGGATAGATTTCCTAACTCAACTTTTAACTTGTTAAAGAAGCTTTCTATACAGGCGTTATCTAAGCAAGTTGCTCGTCGAGACATGCTGGGTGTAATGTGAGCGTTTCTTAGTTTCTTCTGCCATGCTCGATGTCGGTACTGCCAACCTTGGTCCGTATGCAGGAACTGCTTGTATGGTTGGTTTGGTATTAAGTCAATTAGGGAATCCAATGGTTTCATGGCAAATTCAAGATTGGGACTGCCGGCAGTAATGGCAAAGGTTAGAATCTCATTATTGTATAAATCCATTATCGGTTCGAAATACACTCTTTCCTGAGTTTCGGGGATCTTAAATTCAGTGACATCGGAAACCATCTTCTGATTTGGCCGATCGGTTTGAAAACGGCGACGTAACTTATTTTTGACTCTAGTTCCTTCAGGACCTTTAGAGGAATCATATTTGCGGATCTTCTTGCGATAACCTTCCCCTTGGATATCCAACTCCTTCATCAGCCGATAAACACGCTTATGGTTGACCTTAAGGTTAAAATCATTCAGGAGGGCTTGGGTAATTCGTAGAACACCCATATGATGATCCTGACTCCAGATGCGGGAAATCAAGTACCGCAAGTGATAATCTTTGTTTGGCAGCTTGAATTGATGCTTCCAGTAGAAAAAAGTATCTGGTGAAATTGGCAAGACCCGTAAAAGGTCAGCCAGCTTAAATTTGGCCTCGAGTGTGCAGATTACTTGTGCGAGTTCTTTGTTCGTTGCTTCATCGAGGCCAATAATTTTAACGCTTCATTTTTGATTCGCAACTCCAAATTTTCAGCTTCTAATTGCTTAAGACGATTTTCTTCTGGTGAAAGTTTCTTTTTGGTTGACCGCTTCTTAGTCGGTTTCTTACGTTTATTTGTCATTTTGGGTTTCCGTCCTTTTGATATAGACAATAACCCATTTGGCCCCTGATTACGATATATTTCTTTCCATATTTGAATTTGTCTGGCACCAACATATCCAAACTTAGCCGCAACTTGAGTGTATGAGGCATTATTGGCAATTGCCCAATGGGCAACTTCCACTCTAAATTCAGGTGTTACTTGTGGTGGATTCAACAGCACGTCGGGACCATGAGTGCGGTATGCCGCAACCATCATTCTAAAAAGATATGGTGCGATCTGATATTTACTGGAAATGGTCTTAAGACCTCCTTGCCCATCAAAATATTCAATTAATGCACATAGTTTAATTGTCTTTGAAATTTTAGTCATAAAAATACCCCCAAAGCTAAAGTTTTTACTTTAACTTTGGGGGTATAGCTC
>NZ_BJVK01000089.1 GCF_007989105.1 Lentilactobacillus kefiri
GGTTCTTCGTCAACTGTTGTTGGTGAACAAAATATTGGAGTTCTAATCACTTGGTGATTAGGGCTCTTTTTGTATGAACTCGAAAAGCGAACAGCACTCTTAGCCGGAATCTGAAGAAGTTTCGGTAACCAAATCCAGTGCGCTTAATGACTTTAATCTTGTTGTTTGAACCTTCTAAGGGCCCGTTGGTGTAGTGGTGGGTGAAAGTGTTGCCAATTTCATCATGATGAGCCGCCAAGGTTTGGAGGGCTGCCAACATCTCTTCCGAGCACCCCTGCAGGTGGTGAAAGGCTTGATTATAGTTGGGCCAGTCGCGGTTTTTGATGGTTTCACGTAACCAATTCATCACGTCGTAAGTTTGCTTGAGCTCGGGATCAATGTCCAGTAAAGCATCAACCACATCCGTGGCAGTTGCCGGATAAGGGAAGTTTGTCCACTTGCGGAAAGCCTCGTAGTTAAGGTGATTGGCCGGCGTTAATAATAGTTTCCAATAGCGTTTCAAGGCGTGATACTGGCGCGAGGAAGTGGCCAGGGTTTTCATGAGACGCACTCGCGTCTTGTTAAAAGCCCGGTTTAAAGCGTTAACTAAGTGAAAAGGATCAATAACAACGATGGCGTTCGGGAAGATCTGCCCAACCAATTTGGGATAGGTATAGTTCATATCGGTGACGATAATTTTCACATTTTCTCGTGCGGCTTGGTCATAATGCTGGAAATACTTTTGAAGCTGATAGATGGTTCTAAAGGGCAATAGGTCAATTAATTCGTGGGTTTCGGCGTCCATAAATTCAAAGCTCATCGCGTCGGTGGCACTCTTAGTGCTTTTAACTTCGTCCATGAGGAGAACTTTGGGTAAGTAGTGCCAGTTGGTTTTAAAGTCCCGTTCAGCCCGTAAGAGCTGCCGACCAACGAATGAATCCGAAGTGGACAATTCATTGGCAATGTGTTTGAGGCTCACTGGTTCCGTTAACTTCTCTAAACATTGTTTCCGGGTTGTATTTGAAATCGTGCAGTGCTTCGGCACTGCACTCGTCTGCGCCAGGAAGTTGGTATGACAAGCCTTACAGTGAAAGTTTCGCCGATTGAGGCATAGGATAACCGTGCTGCCCAATGTTTTAGCGAATCTAATGGTGGTCCTTCGCCAACCATAGCCAATGATCTGGTGATCATTAATAACCCCACAGTTGCGGCAAGCCTTGGGGGAATAGTTCAGCGACCCGTTTAATCGGATCACCCCATCATCACCTATTTTGCCATTCTCAATTTTTAAGTGTTTATCATCTATTCCTAACAACATTTTCGTAGTATCATTTGACATAGGGCATTTCCTTCTTTCTCTAAAATCTTCGTGGTTGTTGGTTTTGATGAACGGACAGGAAATGTCCGCTTTTTTATTCTAATGAAAAACAAAAAATCTGTCATCAGTAATAGATAAAAATCTATTACCAACAACAGATATTGTAGAG
>NZ_BJVK01000090.1 GCF_007989105.1 Lentilactobacillus kefiri
AAAAGCACTCAGGTTCAATCAGTTAGTGATGCCAAGTCGACTGTAAAGGTTAATTCGGCAAACAGTGTTTCGTCAAACACGGTATCTGATGTGACTGCCAATAAGCATTCAACATCAGCTGATGATTCAAAGACAACTAAAAATTCTGACAGCACCGTTACAACAACTTATGGCGATGCCAAAGATAATCAAGTGACCGTCAACGACAGCAGTTCAAAAACTGATAAAACTGACAAAGTCACCGTTAATGATAGCAGCGCTGCCAAAGACGATTCATCGTCAAACGCAGCCGCTGGCGGCTCGGTTGGTGCTCAGGCGCCACAGCAAAGTTCATCACAGCAGGGGGATGCTGTGGATAGTTCTTCTGCCGCCAGTACTTCAAGCTCATCAAGCTCGTCATCAAGTTCAGACAGTTCATCGGCATCAAGCAGCACAGGAAGCACCGATTTGAATGTCGGTGCATCAGTTGTTGGGGCCAATGACGACACCTTGAATAAGGTTGTTAAAGATGTTGTTGATAAGGTGACCGATTCTGATTCCGACAAATCCAGCACTGTGGATGAGTCGACAACGACACCTGCCGTTCCAGCTGATCCAGCAGACGACAATGTGGTCGTTCTGGAGTCACCGGATGCAAGTGAGCCTGGTGAAACCCAAGAAACCTTAATTGTGCCTAATCAGCCGATTATTGAAAGCAAAAACATTCATAATGATATTTTAGGTGACACATTTGCCGATAAAGTTACAAAAAGTGATCCCAAGGCTGTTAAAGCCGCAGCAACGTCAGCATCATCGAACAAAACCAAGTTGTTGCCGTTCAACGCCTTCTCAAACAAGATTTATCGTCACGTATTGAGCACGGCTCAAAAGCCCGGGACGGTTACAACGACTACCGGTAAGAAAGTCACGTTGACCACTCCGGTCAAGCATGTGAAGTATATGGAGCATGATTCAACCGGAATTTCCGAAACGTTGCCGTTATTGGGAGCCTTGGCAATCATCGCTGTTGCCGGTGTGACATTTATCGCATTTGATCCATTAAGATTTTTATTTAAATAAAAGCAAAAAAGACGCGGTTGATACCTTCAGCCGCGTCCTTTTTAATGCCCTCAATGCCTGATAATATAACGTTCCGAAATAAATTTAAAAAAAGTGCGTATAATACTTGCAAACGCTTACAGATATGATATTATATAGTCAAGGAAGGGAAAAGAAGTTCGAAGCACAGGGGTTTCAACCTACTTTGAATGTTCTCTGATCCAAGATTAATATGTTGTTATGTTACCAGATTATTTTCAAATGTTTCACATGTAGAACGCATAGTTGTTTATTTTAAGAGTTTGAGGTTCACGATTCATTAGAAGCATTGAAGTATGAATAAAGAATGTTTTATTTAGCCGATTGTTTCAAAGATTCACAGAGTTTCAAATTGTTACAGCTG
>NZ_BJVK01000091.1 GCF_007989105.1 Lentilactobacillus kefiri
GCGCAAACTAGAAAGTCTTCAATGGTATTTACTATTGAAGGCTTTTGTTTTATATTAAAATAGTACATATTTTAAAGAAATACGGGTGAAATTATGAAGCGATACAGATCCTACCGGCTAAGCTTAGGCTGGCAGATTGTGATTGGTTTGATACTGGGTGTCTTTTTTGGCGTTATCTTTTATAAAAACAACGCTGCAATAACGGTCATGCAGAATATTGGAACCATGTTTATCAACTTGATTCAAATGATTGTGTTACCAATTGTCGTTTCATGTTTAACAGTTGGAATTGCCAGTATGGGTGACATTAAAAAACTGGGTCGGGTTGGTCTAAAGACCATCATCTATTTTGAGCTGATGACGACGGTCGCGATTGCTCTGGGAATGATTGTTGCCAACGTCCTTCATCCAGGAACACTGATTGATATTCACTCTCTTCATGGTTCAGATATTAGTCAGTACATGGCAACAGCTAAGACTGCCCAACATACCGGTATCTGGGGAACACTGATTGGAATTATTCCAATCAACATCTTTAAATCTTTAGCAAATGGCGATATGATGCCGGTCATTTTTTTCACTGTCTTTTTCGGGTTAGGTATTGCTGCCATTGGAGAAAAAGGAAAAATCTTGATCGATGGTTTAAATGCTGTTGCTGAAGTGATGTTTAAAGTCACTAACTGGGTTATGCATGCAGCTCCAATTGGGGTTTGTGCGTTAATCGGAGTTGCCTTGGCAGAAATGGGAATTGGTGCATTGGTACCGCTCGGGTACTTTGTTGCGATTGCCTATGTAACCATGGCAGCCTTCATCTTGGTTATTATGGGGATCGTTGCTAAAATCTTTGGCTTCAGCATATTTGATTTGCTCTTAGTGATTAAAGACGAAATTATCTTGGCATTCTCAACTGCCAGCTCTGAAGCAGTACTGCCCAAGATGATTGAAAAGATGGATAAATTTGGTACCAGTCAGGGAATTGTTTCGTTTGTTATTCCAACTGGTTACACATTTAATCTGGATGGTTCGGCAATCTATCAATCCATTGCTGCATTGTTCCTCGCTCAGGCTTATCACATTAACCTCTCCATCGGTCAACAAATTACCCTACTAGTTGTCCTAATGATTACTTCAAAGGGAATGGCGGGCGTCCCAGGGGCCTCATTTGTTGTCTTACTGGCTACCATCTCTACCATTGGCGTTCCAGTTACCGGTCTGACCTTTATTGCCGGCATTGATCGAATTGTCGATATGGGACGAACGGCCGTGAACGTTGTCGGAAATTCATTGGCAACCGTTGTTATTGGTAAATCTGAAAAAGAATTTGACGAAGCGAAGTCGAAGAAATACATTGCTTCTTTTAAGAAACATCCAGCGACAGAAAATGCTGAATAGGGTATTTTAAAACAC
>NZ_BJVK01000092.1 GCF_007989105.1 Lentilactobacillus kefiri
AACATGCGGGTAATCAAATTACTGGTAAACATGGTGTTTCTATTCGAGCTGATAAGGGAATTGATGAGGTCTCGGTCAATGATTTTGATGCTTTATTAATTCCTTGAGGCTTTTCGCCTGATCAGTTGCGGGCAGATAATCGCTTTGTAGATTTCGTTAAAGGTTTCTTATTGAAAAATAAGCCTATTTTTGCAATTTGCCATGGTCCTCAACTCTTCATCCAAACAGGGCTTGCCTCAGCATTGAAATTAACTGCTTATAATACAGTTCGTTTCGATCTGTATTATGCGGGAGCCCAAGTTTTGGATGAACCGGTAGTTATCGATCAAAACCACAAATTAATTACCAGCCGAACCCCTGAAGATTTACCAGAGTTCAATAAGAAAATTAAAGCGGCTTTAGCCTAGGCATATGCAGTGTTGATTTTTTCATTTTTGTTGCGATTTTTTTATTAGCGAATCGGTAACTTAAAATATGTATGTGGGAAATCATAGTGCAAGTTATAAAAAGATTAGCAAAAGGGCCTTCAAAGAAAATGGTTATACCTCATTTTCTTTGAAGGTCCCTTATAGAATATTATTCTGATATTTTAACAAATATGTTGGCTAAGTGCTTTACGTTCAGCCATCTTTTCCTCATCAGTTTGATTAGCTGACTTATCTGCATCTTGAAAGGTTATATTATTGTCAAGAATGCCACTATCATCTTTAAGCACTAAATTATTGTGCAGCAAGTCAAGTGTCAAACCAGTCCCTAAAAAGGTTTGCTCACTGTTGGAAGTATATAATTTCCAATTTTGCGCATTATTGATAGGGATTTTATAATTATTATTTTTATGAGTAGTAGCAACAATTTGAAACTTATCGCCAATAGCACAGCTACCACCAATTTTGGAATATTCATTAGAGCCATCGTCGGCGGCTAAAAGTAGGTCTTTTTCAACATCAAGCTGATTTTCCAAATATTCTTTAGCAGCTTCCTTAATTATGATTTCCATTAAAATGCCTCCTCATTACGTGAATGTGTTACTTTATTACTAATGATGGGCTAAGTTACCATAAAATTCGACCACTTTAATAATAGTGTGACGATTAATTGTGTACAACTTGGCTTCATTTTCACTATATCACAGTTATTTTGTAAGCGCAATTTATAAGCTGTTATCTCATATAACAAAATAATTTTTGTCTAAATTAATATAGAA
>NZ_BJVK01000093.1 GCF_007989105.1 Lentilactobacillus kefiri
TTTCTTAGACGTATTGGAAACCACACTAGGAAATGTCACCCCTCCAATTCCCAATGATAACCCAATAATTAATGCAATTCCGGTTTTCTTAATACTATTATTTTTCATACTGTATCCTCCAAAGAAATATGAATAATTCCCCGACAGGAGTTGAACCTGTCTTTAGCACCGGCGAGGAAAAACAAAGAACAATAATTATATTTGAATTGCGGAACTATGAACCATATGATGACGTAAAGCCATATCCAAACCCTGTTAAGCCAAGGTACAAGAAAATAATGGCAAATACCAATAATACAATACCAGCAGTCTTTGATTTACTTTTCACAATATCTAAGATACCAAAAACAATTGCTAAAATACCAATAAATGGAACAAATAAACTAATAACTGCAGACACCCACCCAATAGATAGGAATGCAGCATGGCCATTTGAGTGACTTTGACTGTTACTCTCCAAACGAATCACCTCCTTTCAAGGGTTCTCCAGCACTTACACATCAGTATTTAAAAACTACCAAAGTTGGGTAACAACATTATTGGCAAAATTATCTTGACGTTCTCTGATCTGGTCAGAACCCCATTCTCCAGCTTGCAGTGAGTCCGACAATTTGTGATTAGCATTAAGTTCCGACTGATTCAGAGCATTCATTAACTTAGTCATATCATCTTCAGTCCCTGTTGCCAACTGCTTTTCCAAAATAGTCCAATTACCAATGTAGCCCTTATAATCTCCTAATGAGTCATCTGAATTAATGTGAACCAACTTGTAGTTATCCTGATCAAACACCTTAGGATACAAATTATTCTCGGCAAAATCATCGTACTCATAAGAGTAAATTTCTGAAAGAAGATAAACCAGAGTCCATTTCTTGGGTCCCTTTAAGCCACCCTCTTTGGAAAGTGCAGAAAAGTTTGCTTTAATAGAATCATCACTCTTAAGTAGCTTATCATTAAGCTCCTTAATAATATCGTCAATACCATTCAATTCCATATTCCAAATATGTTGGGCCACTTCAGAGAAACCACCTTCTAAGACGTTCGTTCCCTCGTTATTAATTGTACGGTGGCGAACAAAAATAGAAAGAATTTTATTA
>NZ_BJVK01000094.1 GCF_007989105.1 Lentilactobacillus kefiri
AGAGCGTAAAATATCATCATAATTCAATGTCTAGTTCGAAATTTATAATTAGAAACCTTTTTGGGGCAAATTACATGGATACTATTTCTTAGTTAAAATATGAGTCTAGTGACTATCGGTTGAAACTAAAGCAACTTTTTTGACAACGCTTACCAACATGCTGTAATCTTATTTAATATATAACAAATAGTCTATATACTCTTTTCCATATCTAAAATCATATGAATGGAGGTTATTGAAATGCCTTGGAATGAACAAAATTACCCACCATCAATGAAAAATTTGAAAAAAGTGGTTCGAAAAAAAGCTATTGAGATCGCAAATGCGCTTAAAGAAAAAAATTATGACGATAAGCGGGCCATTTCAATTGCTACGGAACAAGCGGAAAAATGGTATCAACATCGCTCTGATTTAAAAGACGACACTCCATTCAAGAAGAATTTAAGGAGGCATAGCTAATGATATCACTTTTGGAAAAACACCCAAACAAAATTACTCCTCATATACCAATAGAAAAGCCTAAAAAGCAATTACCACAAAGATTTCCAGTAAAGACTCCACCTGAACCCCCCCAAATAAATCCAGAAAAAATATACCCTGAAAAACAACCTGAAGAGCCGGTTAGGCGTGATTAATAAGCCGTTTATGTTAGATTACAAATTCCAATTTGAAGGGGGCCACATAAATCAGAGTGAATTCCCATGAGGCATACTAAATACAATATTGGAGACTACGTTTTAAATTGCAAATAATTCGGATTAAATTTGTAATCTACCTTAATCTATTTCGTTTAGTATCCTTTACTATATATAATAAGGAGGTCTCTAATGCTAGTTTTTCTGTCAACATCATTCATATCATCCAATGATAAGATGTGGTCACGAGTTGGCATAAATAAAAATCAACAATTCCCGCCATTGGCAATAGATTTAGGATGACGTTCCCTTAATTTTGAATGGTGTCCATGGTCTTAGTTAAATTTTTCTTGTTTCTGCCCAATTGATTCAATTCAGTAACTATGACAACACCACCTTAACAAATCATAATTTGGATAATAGTATGTTCCATTTGAAAGCTAAGTCTTAGAAA
>NZ_BJVK01000095.1 GCF_007989105.1 Lentilactobacillus kefiri
GAAACATAAAAAAAAGATAGAAAGGCTCTCGACAATAATATCGGGAGCCTTTTTGCACACATAAAACTAAAGGTGTTTATTTTTACGGGACTTATTCTGATCACTGGTCAACCAAGGTATTAGCATGAGGACCATTATTTTGATCCTGATAGGCTACAGAGAATGCTTTAACAAAATCAGCAAGTTTAACTTCACCAATATTTGTGGTTTGATTGTCCAAATCTGCATACAGTTTTTCTGGATGACGTTCCAGTTCGCTCATTTTAATAAATAGCTGTGCAAGCTTTTTAGAAACGCCCCTATCAACCATTGACTGTTCAGCCTGCTCATCAGAAATTGAAACAAAGTGTAGATCTGGCATGGATAGTGTATCCTGGAGGGTTTCAATAAATTTTTGAGTTGAGAAAGCATCACTATAGACATAATGAACCGACGTTCCAACTGGAACATGCTGAAGTAATTTTAAAACAACAGCGGCAATATCTTGTGGAGCTGCCCACCGCTGAGTAATAGTTTCAGGAATGTTTGAATAAATTGCATGGTCAGCCCTAATGGTATTTATGTTGGCATACAGATTACTGTAGAATCCAACTGGTCGTATAAAAGCAACATTTACGTCTTCAAGTTCTTTTAGCTGATCCTCAATCCAATGGTAAGCATACAGGACACCTGCCTGCGGATTGTTAGCACCAATACTGCTTAAGTCAACGACATTTTTAACCCCAGAACGCTTAATTGCTTCAGCAAATACCCTTCCCTGTTTTTCTGTATCCTCGAATATGGAATCACTAGGCCTAGTCGCAACCATTAGATAGACGGCATCCGCACCTTCAAACTGATTAGCCAAAAATTTGCTATCTGCCATGTTGCCAATTGCCGGCTGTGCGCCTACTTCACGAATTTGTTCTGACCGCTTAGAATTTGAGCTAATCACTGTAACATCATTGCCAGCGTTAACCAAAGCAGGAACAACAACCCTACCAATATTTCCAAGTGAACCTAATAGCGTATATTTCAATATGAATCCTCCTTTAAAGATAGCTCTATCTTTTTTCAAACACATTATAAAA
>NZ_BJVK01000096.1 GCF_007989105.1 Lentilactobacillus kefiri
TTCAAATGTCAAATTAAGTTAGAAATTTTAGCTGCTCATCAGTGATTTGATTTACGAATGCCTCAAGTGGTGTTTGATAATTGAGACTTTTTCTGGGAATATGGTTCCGTCGACTAGCAACAGCCTGGACAAATTCATCTGATAGCTGGTCCATGATGAGATCATGGTGCAACCCATCCTTACGAAGTAAGTTGTTGGTGTTTTCATTCAACCCACGTTGATTGGGTGCTCCTACAGCGGCAAAGTAAATATTTAAATCAAACTGGTTAGCAATCGTTCGCCAACCGGCGAACTCCTTACCATTATCAAACGTGATGGACTTAAACAAGTGGCGTGGCAGCTTCGTCAACCAGGCTGCTAAACTACGATTGACGTTTTGTGATGACTTGGTATGTGAATTCAAAACAATTGCGACCTTGGTCTGCCGTTCAACCAGTGTGGTTACGGCACCCTGATGGTTTTTGCCTTGAACCGTGTCGCCTTCTAAATGACCGAATTCTCGTTTAAAATTAGGATAGTCCTGATAACGGGTTTTTAAATCTCTGCCCAATTGCCCAGCTTTTCCTCGTCGTTCAACGTACCCATTAGGGTGACGCTGACCATGCATGGGTAAATCTTTGGCGAACAAGCCAAAAGCATCATGTTTGAAAATGCGATATAGGGTTCGTACGCCGCAGCTAAAAGAACGTTCGTGGCGATTAATAATTGTATCTGGTTGCCACCCCGCTTGAATTTTGGCTTGGATATAAACCAGTTCATCAGGGGCTAGTTGAATGGGCTTACGCCCACAATGTTGTTTGTGCCGTCGATAATGTTGTTGGTAATCAATAAGCGTACCGCCAGCGTCAAGAAAACGATAGATGCGATAAACGGTTTCAGCACTCCGGTGGAGTGCTGGTGCTACTCGGTAAGCCTTTTTATTGAGCTTCCAAAAGGAATAAATTGTAGTGAGTTCGTCTATGGTAAGATGAGTATAGGTCATTTGTGATCAGCCTTTCTTTTGATTTCAACACTCAAAAGTCTATCACAAATGGCTTTTTAAATTTCTAACTTAATTTTACAAACAGGG
>NZ_BJVK01000097.1 GCF_007989105.1 Lentilactobacillus kefiri
GAATTGTCAAACTAAGTGCAACGGTTTGTCAAAAAATACTTCATATGGGGTTTCATAGTTTAACACTTTGCGAGGACGTTGATTTAACTGCTTTTGGCAGTGTTCAACGTCCTGTTCTGTATAATTATCAATATCTGTTCGCTTGGGAAAATATTCCCGGATTAATCCATTTGTATTCTCATTTGTTCCACGCTGTTCAGGCGAATATGGATCGGGCCAATAGACAGTAACACCTAACCTTTCGCTGATTTCATCAAGATGAAGAAATTCGGTCCCATGATCTGGTGTAATAGAATGAACAAATTCTTTAGGAATGGCCCCTAACAGTTCAACTAAGCCTTTATTTATCTCCTGCGAGTCCTTTTGCACAACCTTTTTGATAAGCGTAAGCCGACTAAGCCGATCGACAACCGTTAAAAGGATGGAGTGACCCGTTCGACCAATCACAGTATCAATTTCCCAGTCACCTATACGTTGACGCTGGTTGATAAAACCAGGGCGCTCATGGATCGAGATATAGTCGGTCTGTACTTCTCGATGTCGTCTAGTATTCTTTGAATGCCGAGTCCGATGTTTATGTCTGAGATGGCGCTGAATACCGGTATCACCACGTGAGGAGTACTTCTCACCTAAATTGTGTTGATAGATATGACGGTAAATTGTGTTGTAGCTAACACACCATTGATGTTCCTTATTAAAGCGAGCGGTAATCTGCTCTGGTGACCAGTGCAGATCTAAGATGTAATGAACAATTTGACGACGTAATTGTGGATGGCTGTCTAATAGTCGCTTCTTGTGACAATTCTGCCGCTTTTGATGATAGTCATTATCTGCTTTGCTTGGGGAATAATTACCTGCACAACGTTTTAACTCCCGTGAAATAGTGCTTGGATTTCGCCCCAGCCGTAACGCAACAGCCCGGATAGATAACCCCTTAGCTCGTAAAAACATAAGTATTTCACGTTCTTTTATAGT
>NZ_BJVK01000098.1 GCF_007989105.1 Lentilactobacillus kefiri
ACGGCTTTTTTTGTGAGTTAATTTTCTGACAAGTTTTCTGTCAGTAAAATTTTAGAGTTTTTCATTAACGAAATTCACAAAATGATTCCAAAAAACCTTTGGAGCACTACTGCGAGGGACAGTTTTATTGGCAACCAATGGAATTTGTTCTGCTGTACAATTTGGAAGATAGCCTAAACTATCCTTTACTGTAGTAGAAAGAGTGACAAACTTCCGAATATTATTAATTGGCTTCGCTCACAACAAAGTCGAGGGGTGCTAACTAAGTTAGCATCTATAATTTAGTATAAGAACCTTAAATGAAGCTTAAAAACTAATTCTTTGATTTACCGACAAAGAAAGAAACTACAGCAACAACAATTACTGCTCCAATAATTGAAGGAATAATTGCCATTCCGGCTAATTGAGGGCCCCAAGATCCGAGTATAGCTTCTCCAATAGAGGAACCAACTAATCCGGCAACAATATTAGCAATCCACCCCATTGATTTTCCTTTGCTAGTAATTGCTCCAGCAATAGCACCAATGATGGCACCAATAATTAAAACCCATAACCAATGCATAAAACATCATCCTCTCTTATTTTTCGAAGGATGTTTTTTTAGATTTGTTATAGTTTTGAATTTCTTTAAAAATGGCTAATAAAAGTTGAGATATAGAAATGATAATTGATATTTTTGACCAAAGTCCAAATCTTTTCATATGAAATCCTCCATTATCTAAATTGCATCCTTCTAAATCTAATTATAGGCAATTGAATATTTGAATACAAGTTATTCGATTGTGCCATTCTTTTTAAAATAGGAATTTTTGATTTGCCTTTTTCTCAATTACAGGCGTTAAAGAATAATTGATTTAGTTATTGCACTTACAAACAATTTAGTCTACGGACTTAAAAAGGAGTTTTGATGATGAAAACAAATTTGCAATTTTTTGCTGATCCTAACCCAGAACCTAA
>NZ_BJVK01000099.1 GCF_007989105.1 Lentilactobacillus kefiri
CACGTTGTTCCGGTTGGTGAACCCGTCATTTAGGTTCACTTTTATAAAGCTAAAAGTAAACCTAAACAACGGGTGAGATTAGCAAAGCAAAGGAGATCATGAAATGGATAACGAATTAACAGTCATTGGGAGTGAATTACCGGTTTTGCAGACTAAAGGAGCCTACAAGTATTTAAAAGAAATTACAGGAAATGGAGCTTACTATCAAGTGGCCTGGCAAAAATTAGCCGATGGCTACGTTGCCCTTTATGGCACGACTCCGGTTCAAATAAGATCATTGCCGACATTGAATGATACTTTTGAAGATGAGGAGGGGTAGACAATGCCGAGTAAAGCAGACGTTAAAGCCTGGAAAGCACAATTATTCGCCCAGGCTGAACAGCAAATCCTAAAATTAACCGATAGTGACCGATTTAAACAGTATCTTAATACCCTGGCTAAATTCCACCAGTACAGTGCCAGAAATATTGACTTGATCTATGCTCAAAATCCCCAAGCGACCCACGTCGCGGGATTTAAGCAATGGCAAACTGATTTTAACCGCACTGTTAATAAGGGTGCTAAATCCATTCGAATTGCGGCACCTATTATTAAGAAATTAACACCTGCTGAGCAGAAGCATATTGATACCACCGATGAGCGCGCCATTGTCGGTTATCGCTATCTACCCGTCTTTGATGTGGCACAAACTAGCGGTGAACCAGTGTTAAGTGCTCAAGACTTTGTCAAAGAAAATTTGGCCGATCATCAGAACGTGACGAGCTTGTATAACGCGTTCAAAGACTATTTGAACCAGCAAACCGACCTTAAAGTCAGTGAAGTGCCTTTAGCGACGCTAAATGGGGCTAAGGGGTATTTTCAACCCAGCACTAATGAAATCGTCATTGGTGGCGATGAGCCCGACAATGCTTTAAAATTAAA
>NZ_BJVK01000100.1 GCF_007989105.1 Lentilactobacillus kefiri
CGACCTGATTTTAAGAACAACGTTAGCGATGTTTGCTGATCCGTACGAGTACGAGGAAACTACCATTATTACCCAAGTTGGTGACGCCAATTTTAAAGCAACGGGTAAGGTCCCAACTAAGCAAGGTTGGCAAGCTTTATTTGATGATCACAAAGCCGACCAGCAAGAGGCAGCCACCCTACCGATCGTTCACCAAGGCGACCAAGTTCAAGCGAATCTGCAAACGCCGCAAAAAGAAACGACACCTCCGGTACCCTTTACCGAAGGTACCCTGATTATGGCCATGAAGACCGCTGGCAAAACGCTTGATGATGAAGTAGCCCAGGCGATTCTCAAAGATGTGCAAGGCATTGGGACAAGTGCGACCCGGGCAAATGTACTGGAAATATTAAAAAAACGCGGCTATCTCGTCACTGAAAAGAACAAGCTACACGTCAGTGAAGCCGGAATTACTTTATGTAAAGCGGTTGAACTCGAACCCTTGCTAACTAGCCCAGAAATGACGGCTAAATGGGAGCAAGCGTTACAACAAATCAGTACCGAAGAACGCACCCCGGATAACTTTTTGAACCAAATCAAAAAGTTCGTGGCAAAATTGATTGCTGATGTTCCGACACAATTAACCGGCAGTGCAGCCATTAAGCAACAAATCAATCACCAACAGCAAGCGCAGAAGGCCGCCGAGGTCTTCTTAGAAACACCACAAGCAACCGTATTAAACAAACAAAAATTTTACATTGTGAAGCCTAAGCAAGGCGAGGACTTTACCCTACCCAAGAAATGGAGTAGCAAGACGCTCGGGAAGACCGCAATTAAAGCGTTGGTTACCAAGGGTGAAACCAGCAAATTAAAGGGTTTCAAGAGCAAAAAGGGGAAGT
>NZ_BJVK01000101.1 GCF_007989105.1 Lentilactobacillus kefiri
AAGAAACTGTTTGAGATCTAAATTGAGTTTTGGTATACTTTTGCAAAAAAGGAAATTGTTATGCCTAATTATCCCAGTAATATTACTCGCCAACAGTTTGAAGTCATTCGCTCAGAACTAGAAAACTTTTGTCAACGGACGAAGCCGCGGCAAGTTGATTTATATGACGTTTTCTGTGCCATTCTATATATCTTAAAGACCGGCGCTCAATGGCGGGCATTACCGCATGATTTTCCCAAGTGGCAAACGGTCTACACGTATTTTCGCTTATGGTCTCGGCAACCAACGCCAGCAGAGCCATCACTGTTAGATCAGGTTTTAAAAAAATTGTCGCTACCTTACGATCCAAGCAGGATCGTTCGGCGTTAACTTCCTTCATTATCGTTGACGCTCAGAGTGTTAAAAATACCGAAACGGCCGAGAATAAAGGCTATGATGCCGGTAAGAAAATTTCCGGAATTAAGCGGCATCTAGCAGTGGATATGAATGGCTTTCCGCAAGCCATTCATTTAACGCGGGCCAATGTCTCTGACCGTGACGGCGCCAGTGCCATGTTAGCCTTAAACGCCGAAAACTTACGCCGGGTTCGAAGTGTATTGGTTGATGGTGGTTACAGTGGCCGCAATTTCGCCATGGATGTCCAGCTTAATTTAAAAGCGACCACCCAAGTCGCCAAACGAAATGAGTTACATAAATTTGAAGTGTTGCCACAACGCTGGATAATTGAACGCTCCTTTAGCTGG
Organism: Lentilactobacillus kefiri; assembly: GCF_007989105.1. Taxonomy (GTDB): domain Bacteria; phylum Bacillota; class Bacilli; order Lactobacillales; family Lactobacillaceae; genus Lentilactobacillus; species Lentilactobacillus kefiri. The sequence goes on from NZ_BJVK01000101.1 coordinate 744, forward strand.
TTGGAAAAATATCGTCGGCTCTGGAAAAACTGTGAACGACAGCTGCACACCAGTACAACGATGGTAACTTTAGCGTTTGTCTCAGTTTTCCTACGCCGCTTTTAGAGATCTCAAACAG
>NZ_BJVK01000102.1 GCF_007989105.1 Lentilactobacillus kefiri
CTGTTTGAGATCTTTAAAAGCGCCTCAATAGAACTGAAATAAAGGCTAAGGTCATCATCATGGCACTTGTGTGCAGCTGTCTTTCACAATTTTTCCACAGTCGTCGACAATTCTCTAGCCAACTAAAGGATCGTTCAACCAACCATCGTTGCGGCATTACTTCAAACTTGTGTAATTCATTGCGTTTAGCGACCTGAACGGTCGCTTGTAAATTGCTCATAACATCCAATTTAAAGTTAGCTCCTGAATAACCACCATCGACTAGAACATTGCGAACATGCCGAAGATCATTGGCATATAAGGCAATCATCGCACTGGCTCCGTCCCGATCAGAAACATTGGCTCGGGTAATATGAATGGCTTGTGGAAACCCGTTAATATCAACGGCTAGATGCCGTTTAATTCCCGATATTTTCTTACCAGCATCATAACCTTTATTTTCAGCAGTGGCGGTATTTTTAACGCTTTGCGCATCCACGATAATAAACGAAGTTAATGCCGAACGATCTTGTTGAGATCGTAAGGTAAAGACAATTTTTTTAAAACTTGATCCAGTAATGACGGCTCCGTTGGAGCCGATTGCCGGGACCACAAGCGAAAGTAGGTGTAAACCGTTTGCCATTTGGGAAAGTCATGTGGCAGGGCACGCCACTGGGAGCCATTTTTCAAGATGTATAAAATGGCGCAAAAGACGTCATACAAATCGACTTGACGGGGCTTCGTTCGTTGATGAAAATTTTCTAATTCAGGACGAATCACTTCAAACTGCTGGCGGGTAATATTGCTGGGATAATTAGTCATCATAATTTCCTTTTTGCAAAAGTATATCAAAGTTTAAACTAGATCTCAAACAGTTT
>NZ_BJVK01000103.1 GCF_007989105.1 Lentilactobacillus kefiri
GAGAGCGTAAAATATCTTGTGTAAATGCATAAAAGATTTCTGAATTGTATAGAAATAGGGAATGCCTTCCCTTATGATATTTAGTAATCACAGAAAACATCACAGGAGGCATTCCCCATGAATGAACTTACCACAGAAATTATCGCTGCACTAGCCCAAAAGCAAGATTTGGACGAAGTTTTTCGTCACCACCTCGAAATTGCGATTAACCAGCTGCTTCAAACCGAATTGGCAGAGTTTTTGGGTTACGAACGCTACTCATACGCTGGGATTAACACTGGTAATAACCGCAACGGCAGTTATGAGCGCTCGTTTGATACGAAGTACGGCCAACTTAACTTAACCATTCCTCGAGATCGCAATGGCCGGTTTGAAAATCATACCTTGCCAGCCTACGGTCGGCACAGTGATAATTTAGAAACAACGGTCATTCAGTTGTATACCAAGGGAATTACCACTGCTGAAATTGCCGAACTCATTGAGAAAATGTACGGTGCTCACTACTCCAAAGCCACGGTTTCCAACATGACTAAAGCCGTCAATGAACAGGTTCAAGCTTTCCAGCAACGTCGACTGGCTTCACAATATGCGGCCATCTTCTTAGATGCCACTTACTTGCCGTTAAAGCGGGATACCGTTCAAAAAGAAGCCGTTCATATTGCGATTGGCATTCGTCCAGATGGTACGAAAGAAGTGCTGAACTACCAAGTGGCGCCAACGGAATCGACTGGAATCTGGACTGAACTGCTGGGAACCTTGATCAAGCAGGGCGTTAAAGATGTGCTGTTGTTTGTGGCCGATGGGTTAGTTGGTTTGGATGAAGGCTTGAATCGGCATTTCCCTAAA
>NZ_BJVK01000104.1 GCF_007989105.1 Lentilactobacillus kefiri
TTCCTTGAGCCGTTAGCTCAGTTGGTAGAGCATCTGACTTTTAATCAGAGGGTCGGCGGTTCGAGACCGCCACGGCTCATTACAATTGAATATTATTAACGCGCATAATATTTTGTATGCCGACTTAGCTCAGCTGGCAGAGCACCTGTCTTGTAAACAGGGGGTCGGAAGTTCGAATCTTCTAGTCGGCATTTTGCGGAAGTAGTTCAGTGGTAGAACATCACCTTGCCATGGTGGGGGTCGCGGGTTCGAATCCCGTCTTCCGCTTGTTATGCCGGGGTGGCGGAATTGGCAGACGCACAGGACTTAAAATCCTGCGGTCAGTGATGACCGTACCGGTTCGATCCCGGTCCTCGGCATATTATGCACCCATAGCGCAATTGGATAGAGTGTCTGACTACGAATCAGAAGGTTGTAGGTTCGACTCCTACTGGGTGCATTGTTTTTTCGGGAAGTAGCTCAGTTTGGTAGAGCACCTGGTTTGGGACCAGGGGGTCGCAGGTTCGAATCCTGTCTTCCCGATTGATAGAATAACTATCATTTTTCATCGCGGTGTAGCTCAGCTGGCTAGAGCGTCCGGTTCATACCCGGGAGGTCGAGGGTTCGATCCCCCCTGCCGCGATATAGGTCTTGGACCTTTAGCTCAGTTGGTTAGAGCAAACGGCTCATAACCGTTCGGTCGTAGGTTCGAGTCCTACAAGGTCCATCGACTCATTTTTATATTTTTAGTTTTATACAGCTTTTATGGAGGATTACCCAAGTGGCTGAAGGGGGCGGTCTTGAAAACCGCTAGGTGGGTCAAACCACGCGAGAGTTCGAATCTCTCATCCTCCTT
>NZ_BJVK01000105.1 GCF_007989105.1 Lentilactobacillus kefiri
TTTCATCTTTTTCTCTCCTTACTTATGTCATTAAGTAATGACACGGTTCTAACCCTTTAATTATACAGTATCAAAAAAGAGGCCATAACTGTTAAGTTGTGGCCCACTTTTACTGATGAAGCTTAGTTTCAAATTTTTCTTTGTATCACTATCTATTGTGAATAAATACTTTGATAAATAAGATCTAAGATTTTTGAGTTTCAATTTTTCTTTATACTAAACTAATGTAGGAAAGTTAAGGCAATGGATGCTTTTTATAGTCTAACAGAGTAGACTATATGCTTAAGAGGGTCACTGAATATGAAAAAGAGAAAGTTACTTGTCTTTGCTATTATAGCAGTTGCACTTATTTTTTTGGGGGGGATTTATCTAAATTCAGACATCTACGTAACACATCAAGTAAATACAAAGGTCAATAGAGTTATCCAGGCAGGAAATACAAAAGAACTTAAAAGAATCTCAAATGATAAAACAACTTACAAATTTTTAATTAGTTTATCCAATTCCACTCGCTGCAAAGATACGTCAGATTTTCAAGGCGGGACAAATAAGAATGCTTATTATGTAACTACACTTAATAAACAAAAAATAGGGGTTCACATGTATAAGGCCAGTTTATTCAATTGGAGGATTAAATATGTCGAAAAACAATAGAGTGTTTGTCATTTTCTTTTCGATTCTTTTATTTTTGACAGTTGGCATGAATGAAAAAGCTTATGCCGAACAAATATCTGGAACTGTTCACAATGAGCTCGTAGGGACTTTTGATAAATCCCAAACGTCTAATAGAACTATTGAAGAGG
>NZ_BJVK01000106.1 GCF_007989105.1 Lentilactobacillus kefiri
GACCACGAGCCTATCAAGAAACCCAAGCCGAAGCGGTCGCATATGTTGCCATGCAAAATATTGGCGTTGATACCAGTAACTATTCACTCGGATATGTGGCTACCTGGGCTAAAGATAAAGCTGTGATCCATAGTGCTTTAAGTGAAATCCAGCAAGTTAGCAACAAAGTGATTGAGCTTAGTGACGAGTTAACCAAACAATTAGGCTTACAAGAAGCCCAAAAAGAACCTGAGCATGATCTAAAAAAGCTATCCGCCCAGGATCTTAATAAGTCCTACCAAAGATTGCAACAACAAGTTCAGCAAATGACTAATCCACAACAAAAAACACAATTTAAAAACCAGTTACATGAGATACATGAAGAAATCAGTGAGCGAACGCAAAAGCAGTTACAAGCATTTGCTGAACAGAATCCAGGAATCAAACAACCCGAATCCGAACTTGATCAAAGTTTAAAACGGTAGCCAGTTTTTAAAGGACATGCTATAATGTGGACAGAAAAAGGAAGTCCCGCCGAAAACAGGACTTCCCACGCAAGCCGCTTCAAAGGCGGTAGCATAATTACAAAACTATATTAATGTGGAAGTTTGTCAAATGGTGTTGAAGGATAGTTTCTATCCTTTGAAGATCTCCTCGTGTGGGAGATCTTTTTTGTTGTTTTATTAGTTGCGGCGTTTAATCTGGTGTGTTGTCTGAATATCGTACTTGAAGGCATAACAAATAAGCCTACCATCGTGACGTTATTGTGGTAGATAATCTAGGCAATCAGCTGGTGGACGCGTGTGAACATATTGGCC
>NZ_BJVK01000107.1 GCF_007989105.1 Lentilactobacillus kefiri
CTTTTGTTTTTGCACTTATTGTTTTCTTATTCCGCATGCCAACGTTGACATGGCAAATTTTCTTAATTGGATTTATTGGTGGATTGCTTTGGGCAATTGGACAATTTGGTCAGTTTAAATCAATGAAATACATGGGTGTTTCAGTAGCGAGTCCACTTTCATCAGGAAGTCAATTAGTAATTGGTGGATTGCTTGGGGTTTTTGCTTTCCACGAATGGACAAAACAAATTCAATTTATTCTCGGATTTATTGCGATGGCTGTTTTGGCAGTTGGGTTCTATTTCTCAGCTAAACGTGACCCAGAAAATGCAGTTGTTGAAGAAGGACGTAATTATACTAAAGGATTGACTGCTTTAACTTACTCAACTTTGGGATATGTTATCTATGTTATTCTTTTTAATAACTTAGCAGTACTTTGGTTCAATGTTCATTTTGATACACTGACAATTATCTTGCCAATGTCAGTTGGAATGATCTTTGGAGCACTTGTGATGGGTCGTTTCAAAATTAAAATGGAAAAATATGTTTATCAAAATATGATTGATGGAGTAATGTTTGGTGTAGGTAATATCTTTATGCTTATGGCTGCAAGCGCTGCTGGTGACGCAATTGCCTTTTCATTCTCACAATTAGGTGTTATCATTTCAACTATTGGAGGAATTCTCTTCCTTGGTGAAAAGAAAACTAAAAAAGAATTGGTTTATGTTGGAATTGGGATTGTTCTGTTCGTAACAGGTGCAATTCAACTTGCAATTGTAAAATCTAAAGGATGATAAAAAAGCTGTCAGTAAATTG
>NZ_BJVK01000108.1 GCF_007989105.1 Lentilactobacillus kefiri
CCATTAAAAGTGGTTAGGAACTTAGTTAGTGCTTCATTAACAGTCGCTGTCGTCCGATCTTTTAACCGGTATGCCCAAAGGAACCGTGATTTGCGATCGATTAAAGTTAATAAAACTGCCTTACTATGCCCACGAGGACCAACGACTGTATCTAGTTCAAAATCGCCGATGCGATTACGTTGATTAATCATCATGGGACGCTGTTCAATTGATCGCCCCAAAGATTGATTATATTTGGATCGTTGGTCAACGTTACGCCGTTGGCGTACGCCATGTTCAGGTAGATCATTCAAGGAGAAACCAATTCTCCCCTGATTTAGCCAATTATAAATAGATTTAGTAGCTAGTTTAAATTCGTGAGCAATCATTCCTGGTGACCAGCTTAGACGTAAATGGTTGAGAATTTTTTGCTTTAACTCATCGCTCAGCTTAGTTTTCCGACCACATCGTGATCGCTTGTATTCGGCATCTGTTTGTGCTAATTCAGCCTGATAAGGTTGACATCGAGATAATTCATAAGAAATTGTTGACGGTGATCGGTTCAGCCGAACGCCCATTTGGATATTGGACAGCCCTAGTTCACAAAAGGTTTCGATTTTAATTCGTTCGGAATAGGTTATACTAGACAAAAGATCAGCTCCTAAAAGATGGGTTTGTGGTAAACACCATTTTAAAGGAAGCTGATCTTTTTTGTCCGAACAGCGTTCGGATTAATTTTACAATCTA
>NZ_BJVK01000109.1 GCF_007989105.1 Lentilactobacillus kefiri
ACTCCCAAAAACTCATCTCCTAAAACGACTTAGCTTTTAAAGTCATCAATGTTTGGACTTATTCCCGTACACAGAATCGAACTGCGTCTAGTCACCAGAACGGGAAGCGGCATTTAATTTAGTAAATTAAATTGAGTGAATAATCGCACTAATCCCAGTAATCATAAAGAATAATCCTACTAGGTAATAGATTGATAAGATTGAAAAGGCGGGATAAATCAATAAAAGAACACCTAAAATAATGCCAATTACGGATAAAATCACGTCAACCATAAAATACTTTTCGTTAACTAACTTGATAATGTTCGAAAGCCATAACGATATTATTGAATCCATCAAGAACATAATTGCAAACGAAATTGCAACAAATAGAATGCCAAACTTTCCGTTGAACAACATTAAAATTCCGATAATAATGTCAACGACCGCGTTAAAAACGACCCATCCAGAATTTTCTAAAGCACCTCTAAGAACGGTTAACTTGTAAATCCCGGACAAAATTGCGGTAATTGCTGCAATAACGATTACCGCACTGAAGGTTGCTAGGGGATTTCTTAAAGAAATGACCGCAACGAAAATACTTAAGATCCCGACGACAAACATAAATGGGTCAAATCTGTCCAATAACTTATTCATATAAAATTCCTCCCAATAATGTACAGCTTTTATAGACATCAGATTGTTGGTCGTAAATTAAATAATG
>NZ_BJVK01000110.1 GCF_007989105.1 Lentilactobacillus kefiri
CTTATAAAGGATATCATTCAGTTAAAAGAAAGTGAAGTATACTGATTATCTATGGATGGATACCCAAATTTATTTAACAATTACTTATATTTAAAATATAATGTTTTTATTAACATATAATTATACGAAAGGAACATAGATCTTGAAAAAATTTTGTTTAATATCATTTCTAGTTTTAGTGTTTAGTTTATTTGGTTCATCAGAGGTTTCTTTTGCGTCTTCCCACAGCACAATTCCTAAAATTTTTCGTGGAACATGGTACTCATATAATGGGAAAGAAAAATGGTCAGCAACAAAATACACTGCCCACTCCATTTTAGGATTTGATGTCAATAAAGCTGGAAAAAGGATCAGCAAATATTATTTGAAGTCAACACCTCGGAGTAAAGGGTTCAACAAGCTATATGTTACACGTCAAGCAGCAAATCACTCCAACGAACCAAACACAATTGATCGCGTAAATTACTCGTTTACTAAGGGAGACGGCGGACATTGGATTGGAAAAATTAAAATACACGGGAAATATTATCAAGAACTCTGCGATTTCGAAAGTGGCCCTGAATGTGTCAACGTATCCTTACGATACCGATATCCCCATAATTTCAGTAAGCTCTATTTACCGTTCTAGTGCCGTGCGCCATCTAAGGCATCACGGCAAGTCTCGCCACAATAAAGCTTATCAGGAAAAACGAGGT
>NZ_BJVK01000111.1 GCF_007989105.1 Lentilactobacillus kefiri
TAGTTTCCAGACAGACCCTAGTAAGGTTGCACCAATTAAAAAAATGAGGTCAACTTACACCACAATCCACAAGTGGATTGTGGGTGATTTAAAGTTGAAGAAAACATTGGGTGAGCGAATTGATCGGTTAGACAATATTTTTAACTCTTTTTACGACAAATTTTATATTGTAATGATTTCAGCACCGAGTCAACTTGACGCTTTTACAATATTTGAAACATTGAATAGTCGTGGAAAAGATTTGGAAGTTTCCGACATTATTAAGAATCACTTAATGGCCTTATTACATGACGACATGGACTCGGCAAATAGTGCATGGCAACGAATTTCTTCTGCTTTCAATGGCGACAGTCATAAAATTTCCAGATTCATTCGAACATATTGGGCTGCGAGCCACAAAGTAATCCAAGAGTCCAAACTGTACCGTGCAATTAGTCAAGAAATAACAAATATGAGTGACGCAACAACCTTCTTGAAGGATCTTGATGCACTTGTCGAAGTATATTCTGTGCTTGATTCACCAATTGCGCCTAAAAGCCACTATGAATTCTTTAGAAACAAACTAATTACACAGCATCTTGATATTTTGAACCGATTACATGTGATGCTGTACTACCCAATCGTAATGTCAATGTATTATCGCGATTATCGAGAAGATGACATCCTCAAAGCCATTAGGGTCTGTCTGGAAACTA
>NZ_BJVK01000112.1 GCF_007989105.1 Lentilactobacillus kefiri
CATTATAGATATTGGGGGCTATTCTTTCAATGTTTTTGAGGGGTTATTTGTTAGTTATAGACCCTTATTTGGAGTGTGATTGGCATGGGTGTTAACTAGAGAGAGGATGCGAAGATCCGCTAATAGTTTTTTGTTTCCAATTTAATCGAAGTGTGTAAGATGCAATTAAACGAGTTGTATAAGCTCTTAACTAAGTGAAATCTTCCCTTTGTTTGATATGCGAATTACTGCAATATTACGTTAAAAATAAGCGAGAAGATCAGTGAGTATTGAGAGTATTAGTAAATTTCTGGGAAAAGGCATTAAAGTAATGATCAATCGAAAAACTGGAACAACTCGGATTGATACATCTTTCAAAGTTATTCCAGTCTATTCGAGATGTTTAAATTACGAAATCGTACGTACGATAGTATAAGAGAACGGTAATTGAAATAATTAAGTACCTCCTACTCAATTTGCAAAGTTTGTGAAAAATTATAATTTTATAATCACTTTTATGATGCTGCAGAAATTCTTTTATTTAAGTAAGAAACAAAATTTGGTGTAATAACATCTTCCGGAAGTCTACTAAGTACCAGACTATTCTTGATAAAGTTAAGAGACGTTTTTTCAAGAGCTTCTGTATTAATTTTAATATCACCATTTGTACTAAGAG
>NZ_BJVK01000113.1 GCF_007989105.1 Lentilactobacillus kefiri
CGTCATAATTGGGCAGTTAGTGTCAATCAGGTTTTAGAGCAAAAAAATATTCCTGATCGGATCAGTGAAAAATCTTTTGAAAATCAAGGAATAGATGAAGTTCCAACTCAACATGAGGGAATCAATAGTAAGCGGAGTAAAAGGAAAGAATTTAACCAACAAGTTAAGGACTATCGCAAGACCAAAGCGAATTATAAAAACAATCAAGAAAAAGTAATTAATCGAGGTCACTTGGATAGCCTAAGTAAACACTTCTCGTTTAACGAGAAAAAAGTGGTCAAAGAGTTAAGCCACGAACTGAAAACTTATATTAGTTTGGAAAGTTTAGATGATAAGCGGCGCATGCTATTTAATTGGAAAAACAGTACCTTAATTAAGCACGCTGTTGGTGAAGATGTCACTAAGCAATTATTGACGATTAACCAACAAGAAAGTTCACTAAAAAAAGCAGATGAACTCTTAAATAAAGTAGTTGATCGCACGACTAAAAAACTTTATCCAGAGCTTGATTTTGAACAGACAACCGCGGCTGAACGACGGGAATTGATTAAAGAAACTAATAGTGAACAAACGATTTTCAAAGGCAGTGAATTAAACGAACGTTTAATGAATATTCGTGATGATTTATTGTTCCG
>NZ_BJVK01000114.1 GCF_007989105.1 Lentilactobacillus kefiri
CGGCACAATTGGGCGGTTAGTGTAAATCAAGTTTTAGAGCAAAAAAATATTCCCGATCGGATCAGCGAAAAATCATTTATCGAGGAGGGAATAGATGATACCCCAATGCAACATGAGGGAATCAATAGTAAGCGGCATGAAAGAAAGGCATTTAACCAACAAGTTAAGGACTATCGCAAGGCCAAAGCCAGTTATAAAAATAACCAAGAAAAAGTAATCAATAGAGGTCATTTAGATAGCCTAAGTAAACACTTTTCGTTTAATGAAAAACGGGTAGTTAAAGAGTTAAGCCATGAACTGAAAACTTATATCAGTTTGGAAAACTTAGATGATAAGCGGCGCATGCTATTTAATTGGAAAAACAGCACCTTAATTAAACATGCGGTTGGTGAAGATGTGACTAAACAATTATTGACAATTAACCAACAAGAAAGCTCACTCAAAAAAGCAGATGAACTCTTAAATAAAGTGGTTGATCGCACGACTAAAAAACTTTATCCAGAGCTTAATTTTGAACAGACCACGCAAGCTGAAAGACGGGAATTAATTAAGGAAACCGATAGCGAACAAACAGTTTTCAAGGGTAGTGAATTAAACGAATGTTTAATGAACATTCGTGATGATTTGTTGACCC
>NZ_BJVK01000115.1 GCF_007989105.1 Lentilactobacillus kefiri
GCCTCGCTTTTCTTGATAAGCTTTATTGTGGCGAGACTTGCCGTGATGCCTTAGATGGCGCACGGCACTAGAGCTGCCAGATTTAAACAAATTATCAAATAAGCCATTGAAAATCCCACGGTAAATAGTCGTGGTACTGATCTGCACCGGATACTTTTCGACTGCCAAGCGATTCGATATTTCCTCCGGAGACCAAAGGTCTTCGCAGAAGTGTTCTCTCACCACTTCAAACACCTGAGGATTACTCAAAAGAGAGACTCTGCCACAGTTGCCTTTGCGCTGTTTGTACTTCTCCTGAGCCTTCGAAGGTGAATAGGATTTACCAGTAGAATTACGGCTTAATTCTCGAGAAATGGTTGAGTAACTTTTCTTGATATGGCTGGCAATCTCACGAAGTGAGTTTCCATGATTCCTCATTAAAAAGATAGTTTCCCGTTCATCTATGGTAATATGCTTGTAGTGATCCATGGCTAAATTCCTTTCATGATTGTTTTCGCAAACATCATTTTACAGGAATTTGGCCATGGGCCATTCTTTATTTAATTAGTGTTGCACTTAAAGTGTAAATTCAAG
>NZ_BJVK01000116.1 GCF_007989105.1 Lentilactobacillus kefiri
AGCTTACATCCACTTCAGCTTGAATTTCCTGACAAACAGGTTAAAATGATAGTTGACCGATTAAATCGAAAATACGACTTTTTACCAACTAAAATTCATTAAAGGGATGGAATATATCATGAAATCAATCAAGAAATTAATCACCTTATCGATGACTGGCCTCTTATTGGCTGGTGCTGCTTCAGTCACCGCAATTGCTCCAGTAGTTGCCATGGCTGATGACGGTGATGGTACCTCAATGTTTAACGGCAAGACTAAAGAGTTAAAGGGTGCTAAAAGAAGTAACGGAACTACCGCTAAGAAGTCTACTACTAAGAAGACTGTCAAAAAGTCTAAAAAGTCTAAAAAGTCTAAAAAACATGCTAAAAATACAGTCGCTAAGCTTGCAACTGCCAAAAAGTAACGATGAATAGTTGTGTTTAAGGTAGATTGCAAATTTAATCCGAATTTTTTGACAAATTGGTCAGCATGACCTGATAAGGTGTTTGCCAGTCAAGTATTTTAAGTGGTCTCTGATTAATTTCGAGTAAGGTGGTTTTCAAGCCTTGAGCACTAATGTGCTCAAAAT
>NZ_BJVK01000117.1 GCF_007989105.1 Lentilactobacillus kefiri
TGGTAAAGCTACGTTAAATTCTTTTGCATACCGTGAGTTTGATTTACGATCGTTCTTTTCAACTTCATTCCATAATTTTTCTCGATCACTGGCCCATGCTGGTGCATTTTGGGGGGTTAAAATAAAGCTTTCTGGCATAACCGAGCGGGCATAGAAATATCGGCGACCTTCTTTATCATCAAATAATTCTTCACCACTTCTATAAGCGGCACTGGCAATGGCACTGCGTCCTTTACCAGCACTAATATTACTAAAACTCATGTGAAAGATTGCCATATTAGTTACCTCCTTACTTTGATCCTATGGGTTTGCCTTTGTTGTCGCCATTGGCGACTTCTAATACAGGTTTTTTGGGGGTTAGCACAACATAGAATAAATTATATGTGTAAGTGCGCATTAACCTCGTTTCACTCGGTCTGCTGATTCTCTTAACTTTAACTTAGTGTATGCCTTCCGCTTCGCTATTTCAACTTTTATACTTTGACTTAACGTTTCCCTTATGATATAGTGTCGGTGATTATTTCTAATATGATTGGAGGGATCGTTATG
>NZ_BJVK01000118.1 GCF_007989105.1 Lentilactobacillus kefiri
TATATACGCTTATCGTTAGTTAAAGCGGCCAATAATGAAGTTCGATTAGTCAGCTTTTTAGATTCTCCGGAAGCCTTAGCCGCTAAAAAAGAAGCAGAAACAGGGCAGGTCAAAAACATTGGTTCATTGACTGACTTTGAAGATTGGATCGATAAGTTAGATGCAAATTAAACAGACCAAATCTTTTGAACGTGAATTAAAAAAACTAGTCAAAAAACATTTCCCAATAACTGTCTTGAAGCCTTGTTTAGAAGCAATTGTTGAACAAGATGTACTTGTTTTGAAACAGATTAAAGATCATGCATTAAAAGGAAATTGGCGTGGCTATCGTGAATTTCACCCTGCCAGATATGGAAACTATGGTAAAAATTATGACAACTGGATTGTTATTTATCAGCTAGATCATGATGAATTGATTTTGTTATTGGTTGCAACTGGCTCCCATGAAATCTTGAATCAATAGCTATAGTTTAGGGGCACTTATAAAAAAATAAATTAAAATAGCCCCCAATATCTA